>DASYTJ010000070.1:0-150641 GCA_036002325.1 Thermoanaerobaculia bacterium
TCGATGTTGGGAATCTTTGGGTTGGGGCGGGTCTGGACGGGGGGGTAGGGGCTCGACCCGCCCTGGGCGGGGGCGCTGTTTCCAGCCGCTGTCCGTCAGGCCAGGCTGTCTTTCGTGGACCCAAACCTTGCGTCCGCCGCCCACCCAGGGCGGGTCGAGCCCCCACCCGCCGTCCAGACCCGCCCCTACCCTAGGATTGGGTCAGTCCAGCACCGCGAACTGCACCGTTGCCTTCGCCACCAGCGTGCCGTCCTGAAACACCTCTCCTTCCGCCACGGCCAGCCGTTTCCCCTTGCGCAGCAGCCGGCCGCGGCCTGTGAGAGGCGCGAGGCCGGCCCGGGAGAGAAGGTGAACGGTCACCGTCGCCGGCACCACTGACGCTCCTACGGCCGCCGCAGCCGCCACCTCGGCCAGGGTGGTGAGGACCGCGAAGTGGACGACGTCCGGCGCCACCTGATGCTCGGGCCGCGGGTCGAGAAGGACTGTTCCGGGCTCGTCTCCCGGGCGTAGGCCGAGGCTCTCATTGAAGTTGGCGGTCATTCAGCCTCCTGTGAAAATCCGGGCTATCTTCGCCGTCCCGGACGGTCCGCTGCAAGCGCGTGTCCCCTCTTTCGCCCGGAAGCCGCATCTCCTCATAGAAGCAAGTTGCACCAACCGCCGTCATGAACGGATCTAGGAGAAGGGATATGACCAAGAGGATCGGTATCACGTTGATGGGATTGCTGTTTGCGCTCTCCACCGCCGCGGTCGCTCAGGAGCGGGTCACCGGTTCGCGGGCCGCCATCGAGAAGCTGCTCACGGAGTACGTCCAGCAGCTCGACACCAGGAGCATCGATCAGGACTTTCAGCTGAAGGGCGTGCCGCGTACGGACAAGGCGGAGGCGACCGTCGTCGGCACGGTGACCTTCGTGGACGGCACCGACTTCCTGGACGACGGCACGCCGTTCCGCATCGTCGAGGTCCGCGCCAAGAAGCCGTTCGATCAGTTCGTCTACATCGCCTGCCTGGGCTCGAGCTTCAACTCGTCGTGCGGACGCCTCCCCGCCGGCCGCCGGGTCTCGTTCACCTCGGACATCCTGGTGATCGAGGACGGCGAGAGCGCCGGACTCGCCCTGTTCGTGGCGAAGAAGCTGCAAAGCTAGGCCCGCCCACGGCCGTGGAGCCCGCCGTGCCCCTGGCGGGCTCCGCTCTACCGGTTCCCCGAAGCCATCCTCTCCGCCTCCGGCAGCCCGCGCAGCCGCAGCATGCTCCAGGCGCCGAAGGCGGGTCCCAGGGCGAGGACCATGAAGGCGCGCTCCCAGCCGAAGAGGTCGGTGAGCGGCGGGATGATACGGATGGTGAAGAGGGTGAGGAGAAAGCCCAGGCTGGTCTGCAACGTCAAAGCCGTGCCCACATAGCGGGGATCGGCCAGCTCGCTGACGGCGGCGCTGAACTGGGCGCTGTCCGCCACCACCGCGAAACCCCACACGAGGCAGAGGAAGGTGAGCGGCGCCGGACGGTGAAACAGGAGGCCGGCCGTCAGGTCGCACGCCCCGGAGACGATCAGGCTCCAGGCGGTCACCCGGGTGCGGCCGAGGCGGTCGGCGAGCCGTCCGGCCAGCACGCAGCCGGCAGTGCCGGCGGCGAGGACCCCGAAACCTGCGAGACGCGCGGCGCGAGCGCTCCCGCCGGATGACTCGAAGCTCGCCAGCAGGAAGATCGGCACCCAGGCCCACATGGCGTAGAGCTCCCACATGTGCCCCAGATAGCCGAAGTTGGCGAGCCGCGTCGGCCGGTCCGCCAGCACGCGGCCGGCGAAGCGCCAGTCGAACGGCGGCGCCTTGCCGAGGAACGGGCCGGGGCGAATGACGATCGCTCCCAGGACCGCAGCGACGGCGGCCAGCGCCGAGGTCGCGAAAAGGACCATGCGCCAGGGAGGCATGCCGCCTTCGCCGAAGATGGGCAGGGCGTTGAGCAGGTGGGGCACTCCCGAGCCCAGCGTCAGGGCGCCGACCAGGATGCCGATGCCGAGCCCGCGGTCCTCCTTGCACCAGGAGGCGACGAGCTTCATGCCGGGCGGGTAGACCCCGGCGAGCGCGAAGCCGGTCAGGAAGCGCAGGATCAGGGTGGGGCCGGGGGCATCGAACAGAGGAATCGCAGCATTGGCGCCGGCCGCAACCAGCGCGCTCGCCGCGAAGAGGCGGTGTGCGGCCAGCCGGTCCGCCAGATTGAGCACGGCCGAGAGCACCGCTCCTACGACGAAACCGATCTGCACGCTCATAGTGAGCCATGATCGCTGGCCGCCCGAGAGGTTCCACTCGGCGGTGAGCTGCGGCACCACGGCCGAGGCGGAGAACCAGACCGTCATGGCCAGCAGCTCGGCGGCGGCGAGCAGGCCGACCTGGGTCCACTTGGCGGAAGCGGGGGTCAGGTTGACCTCACTTGAACGCCCGGAACCACACGTCGAAGATCTTCTTGACGGTCGGCGTCAGCTTGCCGCGCCGCCAGGTGTCCGCCGCCTTTTTCACCACCTCGCCCTGGGTGGGGTAGGGATGGATCACGCTGGCGATCTTCGCCAGACCGATGCCGTGGGTGACGGCGAGGCAAAGCTCGCCGATCATGTCGCCCGCGTGCTCGGCCACCAGCGTGGCGCCGAGGATGCGGCCGTCCTTCGAGCCCTTCTCGACGTGGACGCGCAGGAATCCCTCGTCGGCGCCGTCGAGGATGGCGCGGTCGACGCCGGCGAGCGGAATCGTCAGCTTTTCGGTCTCGATTCCTTTCTCCTTGCAGTCCTTTTCGTAGAGGCCGACGTGGGCGATCTCCGGCGTGGTGTAGGTGCACCAGGGCACGGTGAGGGCCGAGGTCTTGGCGCGGCCGAAGAACAGGGCGTTCTGGATGACGATGCGCGCCTGGGCGTCGGCGATGTGGGTGAACTGGAAGCGGGAGGCGACGTCGCCGCAGGCGAAGATGCGCTTGTTGCTGGTGCGGAGATGGTCGTCCACTTCCACGCCGCGCCTGCCATAGCGCACGCCGGCCGCCTCCAGGCCCAGCCCCTCGATGTTGGGAGCGCGGCCGATGGCGACCAGGATCTCGTCCGCGGCCACCTCATGGCGCTGGCCGTCGCGCTCGAAGGCGACGATCTTCTCCCCGCCCTGGCTGCGGACCTCGACCACCTTCATGTTGAACTCGAAGTGGACGCCGTCGGCGATCATGGCCCGCTGGACGATCTCGGCGGCGTCGGCGTCCTCGCGCGGCAGGATGTGGGATTCCTGGTTGAGATGGGTGACGCGGCTGCCGAAGCGTGCGAACGACTGCGACAGCTCACAGCCGATGGGTCCGCCGCCGATGACCACCAGCCGCGCGGGCAGCTCGGTGAGGTTGAAGATCGTCTCGTTGGTGCGGAAGCCGGCCTCGGCGAGGCCGGGGATGGGCGGCTCGGCGGCGCGGGCGCCGGTGGCGATGACGGCACGGCGGAAGCGCAGACGCTCGCCTGCGACCTCGATCGTGTCCGGCGACACGAAGCGGCCGTCGGCGAGGAACACGTCGACGTCCAGGCTTTGGAAGCGGCGGGCGCCGTCATGCACGCTGATGCCGGCCCGCAGCCGGCGCATGCGCTCCATGGCGGCCCCGAAGTCGCCGGCGGCTTCGCGGGAGACCGCCGGACCGCCGAAGCGGGCGGCGGCTTCGCGGGCATCGTGCCAGGCGCGGGAAGCACGGATGACTCCTTTCGAGGGAATGCAGCCGACGTTCAGGCAGTCTCCCCCCATCAGATGGCGCTCGATGAGAGCGACTTTGGCGCCCAGCCCGGCGGCCCCTGCCGCGGAGACCAGCCCGGCCGTGCCGGCGCCGATCACCACCATGTGATACCGCTCCTTCGGCCGGGGGTTGATCCAGGCCGAAGGATGGACGTTCTCGAGGAGCTTGAGATTGTGCTCGTCCCGAGGCTCGACGGGAAACGCCGGCGGAGGCTTCAACGCGGGCTCAGACATGATGGTTTCTCTGCGGGATCACTCAGGTTGGGTCTCGATCTCCTGGCGCAGTGCCTTGCCGGCCAGGCGGGTGACGAAAGCGGTGACCACGATGGTGGCGATCAACCCCAGGCCGAGGACGGCGTAGGACGCGAGACCTTTTTCGGTCTTGGCTCCTCCCGCCAGAGCCGCGAGGCTGCCGGCCGCCTTGCCGTAATAGACATAGAGCAGGGTGCCGGGCAGCATGGCGATCGAGGCGGCGAGGTACTGCAGGAAGGTGACCTTGGTCAACCCCAGGGCGTAGTTGAGCAGGTTGAACGGGAAGACGGGGGAAAGGCGCAGCAGGGCCACGATCTTGAACCCTTCGCGGCCGACCGCCTTGTCGATGGCGGCGAACTTCGCGTTGCCGGCGATCTTGCGCTCGATCTTCCGCCGCGCCAGGTAGCGGGCCACCAGGAAAGCGGCGGCGGAGCCCAGGGTGGCGCCGATGAGAGTGTAGATCGTTCCCTTGACCAGGCCGAAGATAGCTCCCGCCGCGAGAGTGAGGAGCGAGCCCGGAATGAAGGCCACCGCGGCGACCGCGTAGCCGAGGATGAAGACGACCGGTCCCCAGATCCCGAGGCCTTCGACCCACGCGGCAAACTTGGGCACGTAGACCCCGGCTTGCTTGCCGCCCAGGATCAGACCGGCCAGGACGGCGAGGCCGATCAAGCTGTAGAGGACGAGCTTGCCCTTCGATCGGGGCTGCGGCGGCGCAGCGTCGGCGGTGCTGTTCACGGCGTCGGCTCCTTTGGGCAGGGCCGGCGGCGACCGGCTCCGACAACTCTACGGCCGCCGGGGTCTGTACGGATCAGCCGTGGATCAGGCCGCGGCCCAGAGCGCCGCGGCCAGCAGCACGCCGCCGATGCCGAGGAACGTCGCGAGCAGCGAGGCCGCGTTGCCCCAGCCGGTGCCTTCCTTGGCGGTTTTGCCGAGCAGCATCAGGCCGCCGCAGGCAACGGCAAGCTGGCCGAAGACGAACAGGGTCGTCAGCCCCGAAGGATAGGGCTCACCGGCCGGCTTGGTCCGCCCGATCCAGAGGCTCGCGATGGTGAAGATCAATCCGAGGGCGAGCGCCCCCATGGCATAGAAATCCCAGCGTGTCGGACGTGGCAGATTGGACAACTTGGGCAGCTTCAGCGAAGGCATCTTGACAGCCTCTCCCATGACTCTTCCGTCTCCTGAGGTCTCGAAAAGCGCGGCAAGGATAGCACACGCGAAGGGCTGGCGGCCGTCTTCGAGGTGCAACGCAGAATGTGCAACTCCGTCAAAGTTTCACGATCAATTTGCAGGATTGGGGGTTGCCTTGACCCGAACACCCCCATATGATGCGCCAAACGTCACTCAATGGGAGGCGGGATGACGAGAGAGGAAATACTCAAGGCGGCTGACGGGGAAGGCGTGAGGTTCATGCGGCTGCAGTTCACCGACATCCTCGGCGTGATCAAGAACGTCGAGATTCCCCGCAGCCAGTTCGAGAAAGCGCTTGACGGTCAGATCATGTTCGACGGCTCGTCGATCGAAGGCTTCACCCGCATCGAGGAATCGGACATGTTGCTGGTTCCCGATTTCGCGACGTTCCGGGTCAACCCGTGGCAAAACCCCGACGGGTCGAAGGTGGCGCGGATGATCTGCGACATCTACCTTCCGGACGGTTCGCCCTTCCGCGGCTGCCCGCGGATGACGCTCAAGCGACAGGTCGAGCGGGCCCGGGGGTTGGGGTACTCGATGGTGGCCGGCCCCGAGGCGGAGTTCTTCCTGTTCCAGAAGGACGAGTGGGGCAACCCCAAGATCGAGACGCACGACATCGGCGGCTACTTCGACCTGACGCCGGTGGACAAGGGCGAGGAGTGCCGGCGCGACATCGTGATCGTGCTGGAGGCGATGGGCTTCGAGGTCGAAGCGGCGCACCATGAGGTGGCGCCCGGCCAGCACGAGATCGATTTCAAGTACGCCGAGGCGGTGGCCTGCGCCGACAACGTCACCACTTTCCGCTTCGTGGTCAAGAAGGTGGCCCTGGACCATGGTCTGCACGCTACCTTCATGCCGAAGCCGATCTTCGGCGTCAACGGCTCGGGCATGCACTGCCACCAGAGCCTGCTCACCGAGCAGGGGGAGAACGCCTTCTACGACACCGACGCGGAGTGGCAGCTCTCCAAGGTGGCGATGGGCTACATCGGCGGCATCCTCGATCACGCCCCCGGTTTCGCGGCAGTCACCAATCCGCTGGTCAACTCCTACAAGCGCCTGGTGCCCGGCTACGAGGCGCCGATCAACGTCGCCTGGTCGGAGAAGAACCGCAGCCCGCTGGTGCGGGTACCGGCCAAGCGCGGCATGTCCACCCGCTGCGAGGTGCGCATGCCGGATCCGTCGTGCAACCCCTATCTGGCGCTGGCGGTGATGCTGGCGTCCGGCATCGACGGCGTCGAGCGCAAGCTGGATCCCGGTCCGCCGATCAACAAGAACATCTTCACCATGAGCAACCGGGAGAAGCGGCGCCTGCGGATCGGCCAGCTCCCCGCCAACCTGTCGGAGGCCCTGGAAGAGCTGGAGAAGGACGAGGTGGTGAAGGAGGCGCTCGGCGAGCACATCCTGGAGAACTACCTGCGGGCCAAGCGTCAGGAGTGGGCGGACTACATCTCGCACGTCCACCCCTGGGAGCAGGAGCGGTATCTGGCGGAGTATTGACCTGAGCCCTCAACGCAGGTTGTCCCTGCAAGGCTCTGCCCGTCGCAGAGCCGCATCTTGGGGAGTTATGCCATGGGAGGGAAGCCACGCGCTCTTTTGCTGATCGTGCTGCTGTTGGGTTGCTCGGTGGCGGGAAATCCAGACCGCCGGGCCGAAGCCGTTGGCGCCGCCCTGTGCGCCTCCATTGAAACCGCCGGGGAAGTTCCCGGCCTGGTCAGGCTCGGCTCGGGGCTGAGAGACAGACTGGCGAGCCTTCGTGGCGAACTCTCGGACGGCTGCACAGCCGAAATCCGTAGCGGCGACGCGCCTGCCCCCCTGGGAGACGGCCGCGGGACGCACCACATCCTGCTCCGCTCCGGTGGACGGGAGATCCTTGGGCTCCGCCTCGCCTATGACCGGAGCCTGGCCGGCTTCCACGTCCTGGGCTTCTGGACCCCGAATCAGAATGAGTCCCAGAATTAGGTTCCAGTCGATTCGAGAAAGATTCGGAGAGGAGACAGGGGAGCCTCGATCAGCCGTCGCGAAGCCGGCGTGGGTCTCCATTACCTCGTCAACGACCACTTCGAGGTGTCGCCGGTTTCGAAGCCGTCGGAAAAAATGGCAGCGGGCGCGAGCTGAACGCGCGCCAGGGTGGCTGTGCGCGCCGGCAGGGTTGCGGCGAAGCCCGTGGACGTGCTCGGCAATGCGCCGGCTCCCGCGAGGCCTGAGCCGTCGAGGCGCCAGAGATCGACGCTGCCGGTGACGCCGCCGGCGACGGAGACGGTCACGTCGCGCGCGACGGTGTCCTTGTTGAAAAGGAGCACGAACAGCTTGCCGTCCGCGGCGCGTACGGCGTAGCTGGCGAGTCCGTCGACGTCGCTGGATGCCGCCTTCACGCTGTCGCCGCTCACCTTTCCGCCCGAGCCGTTATAGTTGCGGAAAAGGCGATACGCGGCCTCGGAAAGGCTGCCGGAGTCCGGTGCCACCCAGCGCAAGGCCATGTCGAGCCCTTCGCGGCCGAAGATGGCGAGCGCCTCGGCCTGGGCCAGGGCGCCGGAAAGCGTGTTGTCACGCCCCCACTTGTACTCGGTGAGAGCGAGCTTCATCGCCGGACAGTAGGTGTCCCGCCAGGCGCGCATGCGCGGGATGAGCTGCACGACGTTGACGGCGACGTCGCCGATCCAGGATTCCGAGATCCAGGTCGGATCGTACAGCTCCCTGAGCGAGCGCAGGCGTGCCTCGACGGTGGCCTCATCGTCCTCCGTCGATGGATTGTCCGAGAGACCGGCGACGCCGTCGCCCTGCGGATAGAAATGAATATCGAGCCAGTCCACGGGCAGGCGGCCGGCCGCGGGATGGCCGGTGGGGAACCGATTGGCGCAGGACTGTTGCATGTACCACGCGGGCCACGGCAGACCGCCGTGAGCGGCGCGGTCCGCTCCGTCGAGGCAGTCGCCGGCGGCGGCATCCTTGGCGGAAGTCCAGAAGTCGCACCAGCCCCAGGTGTCCGGACCGAGGATCTCCGCCCCGGGATCGCGGCTCTTGATCTTGCTCGCGGCCGCCAGGCCTTTCGTCCAGACCTCGTCGTAGCCAGGCGCGGCGGGATGGACGTCGCGATGGGTGCTGTTCCAGAGCATGGGCTCGTTGTCGAGGTTGTAGTAACGCACGCCGGTGCTCGCCGCGGTGCCGAAGCGGCCCACCAGATGGGTGACGAAGTCGCCCACGTGAAGGTTGAGATCGATCGGCACGGAAGTATCCGAGGGGCTGTTGCCGACGATGTATCGCAGGCTTGACGCGCCCGGCACCGGCGGACCCGCGGAATTGCAGCAGCGCACGGCTCCTGGACAGAGGGTGACGTTGACGGTGGGATCGCAGATGCCGTTGCCGTTGTCGCCGCAGCCGGGCAGGCCCGGATTGAAATGGCATTCGGTGTCGGTCTGCGGGCCGTATTTCGTGGTCGAAAAACCGGGAAGCCGGCTCGCCGACTTCGCCACCTGATCGAGCGGCATGGTCATGACGACAGCGGCGCCGGCAGCGCGGGTCGACTGGACAAAGCTGTCCGCGGAGGCGCCGTTGGTGCCGCCCTCGTGGATGTTGAGGAAGTAGTAGTCAAAGGCGCGGTTCGACGTGTCGACGAGCCAGTTGTAGCGTGTGGTGGCGTTGCCGCCCCGGCGGTTGGCGGTGTAGAGGCCGGTTGCGAGCTGCTGCTGCCCGGCCCAGTTGACGCCATAGATCAACGGGTTGATGGCGCGCCGGTCGCGGTTGGGATCGACCGCGACGGTCACCGGTCCGCCGGGCGGCGGTCCGGTTCCGGAATCGATCAGCTCGAGGTCGTCGACGTAGGCGGTCGGCTGGTCCGTGGACGCGTTGGCCTGGAAGATGATGCCGTCGAAGCTCGTTGCTGCGACGCCGAGCTCCGCCCAGCTCACGGTCATCTGCGTCCAGGCCGCAGGGAGCGGCGTCAGGATCTTGCTGCCGATCTCGGCGCCGTTCTGATAGATCACCAGCCGTACCGCCTGACCGCCGCCGGCGCCGTTGATCCAGAAGCGCACCCCGCCGAAGTCGGCGACGGCGGGACGCGGTGCCCCGGGATTGCTGTGGAAGTAGATCCCTTTCCAATCGCCGCCGACGCCGTCCGGCTCCCAGGAGATGGCTCGGGGCGCGCTCTGGTAGATCTGGGCCTGCGCGAGGTCGTGAACCGCCCAGCTCCAGTCCTGCCAGCCGTTGACCAGAGCATTGTCGTAGACCACCTGGACGGCGGTGCACGGCGAGGGGCCGGCGAGGGCGAGACCCGCGACCGCGGCGACGGCGTAGATCAGACGCGAACGGCGTTCGTGCACGGCGGAGCTCCTCCTCGGAAAGGACGTATAGATTCTTGCACACGAGAGAGGGGTAGGGGAGTGAGGGCTTCGGAGCGCAGGCCGCTTTCTACTGGTGCTCCGGCCGCAGCAGGTCGAGCACCGTCTTCACCGGCGCGAAGGTGGCGTCCGGGACCTCCACGAAGACGGTGTTCCAGCCGGCCATGGCGCCGTTCCACAGGCCCGGGCGCTCCAGCGCCTTGAGCGCCCGGCCCTCGTGGGACTTCTCGGCGATGAACACGGTCGTGGGGTCCACGAAGCGGTGCAGGTCGTAGGGCCGGCCGTGGCGGTCGTGCAGCCCGCACACGATATCGACCGGGTTGAAGTGAGTGGAGGCCGCGAGGGCCCCCTGCTGGCCGGGGTCCTTGGAGTCGATTTGCGAGATCTCGACGATCTGCAGCGAGATCTCGCCCGAGGGGGATTCGACCCAGAAGGGGCCGCCGCCCGGCTCCCCCTGGTTGCGTACCACGCCGCAGACGCGCAAAGGCCGGTCGAGCGCGCCGATCAGAAATCGACACTGCCCCTCGGGATCCGACGAGGCGAACGACTCCGGCAGGGGCCGTGAGAGCTCGGTCTTCAGGAAGGCTGCGGCCTCGTTGATCACGGTCGCGTCCGGAGACTGCAAGCGGTTCAGGTAGTCGAAGACCTTGTCCCGCACCGTGAGCAGGCAGCCGCCCAGGGCCCGCTTCCAGAGGTGGACGAGAGGCTTGCGGGCGTCGGGTACTACGTTGTCGATGTTCTTCAAGAGGACGAGGTCCCAACCCGCCTTTCCCAGCGCGTTCAGGTTTTCGAGCAGAGCGCCGTGGCCGCCGGGGCGGAACAGGAGCGAGCCGTCCGTCAGCCGGAAAGGCCGGTTCTCCAGGTCGACCGCCAGGGTGTCCGTGGAGTGGCGCTGGGTGGAGAAGGAGACGTCGAAGCGGCAGCCGAAGCGCTCTTCGTAGGCCGGCCGCACGCGGTCGAGGCGGCGCTCGAACGCCGCTTGGTGCTCGGGTGAGACGGTGAAGTGGAGGAGGCAGCGACCGTCCTCGGCCCGCGCGACGGCGGCGGCCTCGACCAGGTGCTCCTCGAACGGCGTACGCGGCCCCTCCGGGTACAGGTGGAACGGCAGGAGCCCCTTCGGCAGCTCGGCGTAGCTGAGGCCGGGTTCCCCCAGCAGGCAGGCGAAGACGCCGCGGTGCTCGTCCGCCCGCACCCCTCCCTTCGCCAGCGCCGCCGCCAGGTCGTCGCGGAAGGCGAGCCGGTGGAGGTTGTCGAAGCAGGTGCGCACCGCGGGGGGCGGCTCGGCGTCGGCGGGAGCGGCGAGGAAAGCCAGCAGGTCCTTGAACATCCGCGTGGCGGCTCCCGAAGCCGGCACGAACTTGCCGATCCGTCCCCGGCGGGCCGCCGCGTCGAACCGTTCGAGCAGCGGGCCGTGCTCGGCCGGCGAGACCGTTTGAATGCCGTCGCCGAGCTGGCAGGGGCGCAGGACGCGGGTGTGGGGAGGCGGATTGCGGAACAGCTCGACCTGGCGCACCGCTTCCTCGGGCGCGAGGCCCATCGCGTCCATCTGCCGCAGATCGCGGTCGGTGAACAGGCTTTCCGGCATCGGTCCCTGCCCGGCGTTTCCGGCTTCAGCGGGCGGCGTCCCGGAGCTTTGGCACGATCTCCGCCAGCCTCGGGGCCTCCCGATCCTTGGCGTTCAGGATCGGGTCCTCGATGGGCCAGTCGATGCCGATCTCCGGGTCGTTCCAGGCGATGCTGATCTCGTCGGCCGGCCGGTAGAGCTCGGTGCACTTGTATTGGATGTGCGCCGTCTCGCTCAGGACGCAGAAGCCGTGCGCGAAGCCGGGGGGGACGTAGAGCTGGTGGTGATTCTCCCCGGAGAGCCGCTCGCCAACCCATTTCCTGAACGCCGGAGAATCCGGCCGGATGTCGACCGCCACGTCGAAGATTTCGCCGACGATCGCCCGCACCAGCTTTCCCTGCGGCTGGAGGAGCTGGGCGTGGAGCCCGCGCAGGACATTTCCCACCGAGAACGAGTGGTTGTCCTGCACGAAAACCTCGCCGAGGCCGCCCTGCCGGTACTTCTCCAGGTGGTACGTCTCCAGGAAGAAGCCCCGCTCGTCACGCCACACGTCGGGCTTGACGAGGATGACGTCCGGGAGGCTGAGGCGCCGGAATTCCATGCTCAGCCCTTGATGATCCCGAGACGCTCGCGGCCGTAGGTCCCCGCCTGCACGGCCTCGCACCAGGCGCGGTTGTCGAGATACCAGCGCACGGTGGCGCGCAACCCGGACGCGAAGTCGTGCCGCGGCGCCCACGCCAGCTGGCCGCGGGCCTTGGCGTCGTCGATGGCGTAGCGGCGATCGTGTCCCGGCCGGTCGGAGACGAAGGTCTTGAGCTCGCGGTAGGCGGCGATCCCTCGCGCGGCGAGGGCAGGATTGGCGGCCGCCGGCCGCTCAGCTTCCAGGATGTCGCAGATGGCGTCGACGATCTGCAGGTTCGTCCGTTCGCTGCGCCCGCCCAGGTTGTACTTCTCTCCCGGCCGGCCCTGCCGCAGCACCTCGAGGACGCCGCGGCAGTGGTCCTCGACGTAGATCCAGTCGCGCACGTTGCCGCCATCGCCGTAGATCGGCAGCGGCCGTCCTTCGAGGGCGTTGAGCACCATCAGCGGGATCAGCTTCTCGGGAAACTGGAACGGGCCGTAGTTGTTCGAGCAGTTGGTGATCAGGGCCGGCAGGCGGTAGGTCTCGTAGTAGGCCCGCACCAGGTGGTCCGCTCCCGCCTTCGAGGCCGCATACGGTGAGTTGGGTGCATAGGGCGTGGTCTCTGAGAAGGCGCCGGTGGCGCCGAGGCTGCCGTAGACCTCGTCGGTGGAGACGTGGAGGAAGCGGAAAGCTTGCCGGCTGCCTCCGTCGAAGCCCGCGATGTGGTGGCGGGCCGCCTCGAGCAGCTCGAACGTGCCGACGAGGTTGGTCTGAATGAAGGCGCTGGCGTCGTCGATCGAGCGGTCGACGTGGCTTTCGGCGGCGAAGTTGACGACGGCAGTGGGCCTATGCTCGGCGAAGACGCGGCGGATCTCGTGGCGGTCCGCGATGTCCCCCTGGAGAAAGGTCAAACGCGGATCACCGAGCACGCCGGCGAGGTTCTCCAAGCTACCCGCGTAGGTGAGCTTGTCCAGCACGAGGACGCGCGCCTCTGTCTCGGCGAGGGCGAGCCTCACGAAGTTGCAGCCGATGAATCCGGCGCCGCCGGTGACGAGGAGGGTCTCTTGCATGGAAATCAGCCCGCAGGGCGGTGCAGCCGGGGAAGTATAGCCGCAGAGCCTTCGGCATAGAATCGCGCGCCATGACTCCGTTCCAAGCCATCGTGCTCGGGGTGGTCCAGGGGCTCACCGAGTTCCTGCCCGTCAGCTCGTCGGGCCACCTCATTCTGGTTCCCTACTTCCTGCACTGGCCCGACCAGGGGCTCTCCTTCGACATCGCCACCCATACGGGGACGCTGCTGGCCATCGTCGCCTACTTCCACCGCGACCTGCGGGACCTGATCGTCGGATTCTTCACCGGTCAGCCGCGGTCGAGCGACGGCGAGTTCGCTCCGCGGCGCCTGGCCTGGGCGATCGCCGCCGGCACGATTCCCGCCGGCCTCGTGGGCTACTTCTTCAAGGACTGGATCGAGACCTACGCCCGCAATCCCCTGCTGATCGCCGGGACGACCTTCTTCTATGGGCTGCTGCTCTTCTGGGCCGACCGGACCGGCCGGCAGGAGCGCACCCTCAGCGGGATCGGCTGGAGCGACGCGCTGGTGATCGGCTGCGCCCAGGCGCTGGCCCTGGTGCCAGGGACTTCGCGCTCGGGGATCACCATCACGGCCGCGCTGCTGCTGGGTCTGACCCGGCCGGCAGCGGCCCGCTTCAGCTTCCTTCTCATCGTCCCGATCAGCGTCCTGGTGGCCGCCAAGGACGCCAAGGATCTGATGGACGCGGGAGTGGGGACGGCCGAGCTGGCGCCGATGGCCATCGGCCTGGCCGTCTCGGCCGTGGTGGGCTACGCGGTGATCGCCTGGCTCCTCGCCTGGCTCCGCCGCCGGACGCTGACGGTGTTCGTGGTCTACCGGGTGCTGCTCGCCGCCCTCATCGTCGTCACTGCAATAGTCCGCTAAAAATCATATTGACAAAAGCGAATAGCCCATCTATGCTTCTCAATGCGGGGAGGCAAATCCTCCTCTCATCCCTCCCAAGAAAGGAGCGCCAAGGCGCTCCTTCTTTTTATCCGCCCAGCACGGCCTTTTTGAAGTCCTCGCCGGGGGCCGGATCCGATCCGATCCAGGTCGCGAGAATGGCGTCCGACACCGCCTTTCCCGGCAGGGTGCCCTTGGTTTTGCCGTTGACTTCCACCGTGGTGCCCTCTCCGGAGAGGTAGGTCATGACGAGCTTGTTGCCTTTACCGACCCCGTCCATCCAGCCGCAGAGGGTTGTGAAGGCCTTCTTGACGTCGGCCGAGGCGTTGGGGGTGTTCTGCTCCAGGCCCTCGTTCCACGCCTCGCACATCTGGTCCTTGCTGACGTCGTAGATGAAGTGCAGCACCATGCGGCGCGGCGCGTCCGTGCCCAGGACCTTGGCGGCGTTCTTCTCTTTCTGGGCGAGATAGAGGCCGCCGACGTACACCTTGACCACGAACTTCTTGCGCAGACCCATGCCGTTGAGCACCAGGCTCTGGCCCTTGACCTCGGCTTTGTCGGGCAGGGTGACTCCGGCGAGCGTGCCGGCGCCGGCCGGCAGGGCGAGGAACAGGGAGAGGAGAGCAGCGTATAGAATTCGCATCGGGTACCTCCAACGAAGTTGAGCTTGGATGCTTCCGGCGGAAGTTTAGCCGAATCCTGAGTCCGCCGGCGCAACTCGGGCGGCGGGGCGCCGTATCACGGCAGCGAGAGGCGCGCGAACCCGATGAAAACCGATGCGGAGCTGGTCGCAGGGGCCCTCCGGGGCTCCCAGGACGCCTGCCGCGAGCTGGTGAAGCGATTCGAGCGCCCGGTTTACAGCCTGATCCTGCGGATGGTACAGGACCCGGGGGCGGCCGAGGACCTGGCGCAGGAGGTGTTCGTCAAGGCTTTCCGGCACCTCGCCAGCTACGATCCGCGGTGGAAGCTCTCGAGCTGGCTGTTCAAGATCGCGCACAATACCACCATTGACCACCTGCGCCGGGCGACGCCGGAGACGGTGCCGCTGGAGGCGGAGGAGGAGGGCAAAGGAGGGCTCGCCGCCATCCTCGCCGACGGCACCGCGGAGGATCCCCGGGCCGCGGCGGAGCGGCGGGACCTGGCGCGCTCGCTCGAGCGTGCCATCGCGCATCTGCGGCCCGAGTATCGGCAGGCGGTGCTGATGTTCTACGCTCATGGAGCCTCGTATCAGGACATCTGCGAGGTCACCGGCCTGCCGCTCGGCACGGTGAAGACGAACCTCCACCGGGCCCGGAAAGAGCTGGCCGAGGCGATGTCCTCCCTCGGCTGGGGACCGCGGGGGACGAAGGCGGCCGGTGAAACCGGGAGGACGCCGGCCTCGTAGGGCGATTCAGAGGAGAAACGACGAAATGCGCCCCTCCCATCACCAGGCCCTGGACCGCTGGCTCGCCGCGGAGCAGGGCGACCGTCCGGAAGAGGCCGAAGCCGCGCTGTTCGAGCTGCTCGCGGGCCTCCCCCTGATGGCGCCGCCGGCCGGCTTTGCCGACCGGGTGCTGGTGCGGGCTGGGATCCAGGGTGCCAGGCGGGATCTCTTCGCTTCGCGCGGGGTGCGCCTGGTCGTAGCGCTCTGTCTGACGGCCACCGGTCTCGGCGCGCTATGGGTGCCGCCGACGCTGCGGGCCCTGGCCAGCCTCTGGAGTTGGAGCTTCGGTGATCTGCTGCAGGCCGGGCTTCAGGCGCTGATCGAAGCCACGCGATGGCTGGGCTCGGCGCTGCGGCTCTGGGATCTGATGCTCACCGTCGGCCGGGCGCTCACCGAGCCGTTGAGGTTGCCGCAGGTTTCAGCCGTTCTGCTGATTTCCCTGCTGGCCTCGAGCCTCGCCTTTCGGTTTCTCCGCGACCAAATCTCAGGTGAGAGGAATTGGACCTATGTGGACCCTATCTGAACGTTCCCGCAAGTTTTTCGGGAAGGAAGCCCTCCTGAAAGCCGCGGCGCTCCTTCTCGTTTTCGGTTCCGTAGCGGTGTATGCCGCTCCCGCGCCACAGTCCGCCGTCAATCCGCCTGCCTCCGCCGAGGAGCGTGCGGAGCTGCGGCGGACCCTCGAGAGCCATTACGAGGTTCTGCCGGTCAGCGGCGGCGTCGCTCTCAAACCCCGCCAGCCGCGGGCGGGGATTCGCACCATCGAAGTCACCGGCCACGAGGTGGCGGTCAACGGCGAACGAGTCAGTGCCCGCACCCTTCGGGACTGGCTGGGCGAGGACGCCGACGCCGTCCTCCAACTTCAAAGCCTCTCGGTCGCCGAGCAGCGCCAGCTCTTCCGGCTGGAGGGAGCCGCGGCCGAGAGTGCCCCGGGCGAGAGCTCCGCTGGGGAACAGGAGGTCCCAGAGGTCACAGAGGTGCCGGAGCGGCCGGAGCGGCCGGAGGTCCCGGAGGCCGACGAGCCTCCCGAGCCTGCGGAACCCGCCCAGGCGCCGGAGCCCGCGGAACCGGAGACGCCGCAGCGCCACAGCACCGGAGACCGGGTCAACGTCGGCGGCAGTGTGACGGTTTCGCAGGGCGAGGTCGTCAGC
Source organism: Thermoanaerobaculia bacterium (assembly GCA_036002325.1). Classification (GTDB taxonomy): domain Bacteria; phylum Acidobacteriota; class Thermoanaerobaculia; order Multivoradales; family UBA5704; genus DATARR01. The sequence continues at coordinate 16,241 of DASYTJ010000070.1, forward strand.
GAGGCGGTGGCCGTGGGCGGTTCGGTGCATGTGGATGAAGGCGCCGAAGTGCAGGACGCGGCCACCGCCATCGGCGGTTCCGCCCGGATCGACGGCAAGGTGGGCGGCGACGTCACCTCGGTCGGCATGGGCGTGTATCTCGGGCCTCATGCCGTGGTCGACGGAGCCGTGACCAGCGTCGGCGGCCGGATCCACCGCTCGCCGGGCGCTGTGGTGGAGGGTCCCACTACTGAGGTGCCTTTCCTGTTCTTCGGCGCCGGCCGCGGCCATGGATGGGGGGACTGGGATTGGGACCGTTGGGGCCCCTGGTCGTTCTGGGGCGGCGTCTCCGACGTCCTCGGCGGCCTCATGTCGCTCGTCTTGATGGGGCTGCTCACCTGCCTGGTGCTGCTGGTGGCCCGCCGGCCCCTGGAGAAGGTGGATCGGCAACTGGCGGCTCAGCCGTGGCCGTCGGCGGCGACGGGGCTCGCCGGCTTCATCTTCTTCTGGCCGGTGTTCATCGTGGTAACGGTGCTGCTGGCGATCACCATCGTCGGCTGCGCGCTTTTCCTGCTCTATCCGTTCCTCTTCCTGTATCTCGGCCTGCTGCTCCTCCTGGGATATGCCGCGGCGGCGTACCGGTTGGGGCGCTGGATCGAGATTCGCTTCAACCGGCAGTTCGGCAGCCCCTACGCCGTGGCTCTGGTGGGCGTGTTCCTGATCCAGATCTGGTCCGTATTGGGAGAGCTGCTCGACATGGTTCCGGGTCCGTTCGGATTCTTCGCCTTCATGGTGGGGTTGTTCGGTTTCCTGGTCAAAGCTGTCGCCTGGATCGTCGGCTTCGGCGCGGTGATCCTGGCCCGCTTCGGCCTCGAGCCCGGCTACTGGCCCCGCCGGGGAGCTCCGGCGCCCCCGCCCCCGCCGTCCTACACGCCGCCTCCTCCTCCGCCCACCTCCGAGCTGCCGCTCACCGAGCCGCGGTGGGAGGGGACGGAGGGTTATCCGCCGGAGGAGGAGCCGTCGCGGTAGAGGATTTTCTTGTTCCCCCTCTCCTTTAGGAGAGGGGGTTAGGGGGTGAGGTCGGCTCGCTCAACCTTTCGGCCAGCCGCGTGAAACGGGGGCGGACGCGGCGGTTGCCGACCGCGATCCGCAGCGCGCGTTCTTCTCCCACCAGAATGGCCAGCCGCTTGGCGCGCGTGAGCGCCGTGTAGAAGAGGTTCCGCTGCAGCATCACGTAATGCGCGGTGTGGAGCGGGATCACCACGCAGGGATACTCGCTCCCCTGCGACTTGTGGATCGAGCAGGCATAGGCGAGCACCAGCTCGTCGATCGAGCCGAAGTCGTAGGCCACGTCGCGGCCGTCCATCGACACCGTCACGATCTGGTCGACCTCGTCGATGGCGCGCACCCGCCCGATATCGCCGTTGAAGACTTCGAGGTCGTAATTGTTCCGCACCTGCATCACCTTGTCGCCCACCCGCAGGCTGTGTCCGCCGCGGGTCACCATCGGGCCCTCGGGGTTCAACTGATCGCGAAGCACGGCGTTGAGATTTTCGGTGCCGAGGGGGCCGCGGTTCATCGGCGTCAGCACCTGGATGTGCTCGACCGGGTTGAAGCCGAACTTCGCCGGTACGCGCCGCGTCACCAGGTGAGAGATCGTCTCGACGATCTCCTCCGGCTCCTTGCGCTCGAGGAAGAAGAAGTCGCCGTCGCTGTCCACCGACTCCAGGATCGGCATGGTTCCCTGATTGACCCGGTGGGCATTGACCACGATCAGGCTGCGCTCGGCCTGGCGGAAGATCTCGGTCAGGCGCACCACCTCGACCGCCGTGGAGCGGATGAGATCGGCCAGCACCCGGCCGGGGCCGACCGAGGGGAGCTGGTCCACGTCTCCCACCAGGATCAGCCGGCCGTGGTCCGGCACCGCCCGCAGAACGTGGTAGGCGAGCACCGCGTCGAGCATCGACGCTTCGTCGATGATCAACAGGTCGCAAGAGAGGGGGTGCTCACGGTTGCGCAGAAACTGCCGCGACTTCGGGTCGAACTCCAGCAGCCGGTGCAGGGTAGCCGCCTCGCCGCCGGTGGCTTCGGCCAGGCGCTTCGCGGCCCGGCCGGTGGGAGCGGCGAGCAGCACCTTCTGGTGTTTCCGCTTCAGGATCTCGACGATGCCGCGCACCAGCGTCGTCTTGCCGGTGCCGGGGCCGCCGGTGATCACCAGCACCTTTCGCATCAGTCCGGAGCGGATCGCCTGCCGCTGCTCGCGGGCGAGCGCGATCGCTTCCCGCTTCTCGAACCAGTCGAGGGCCCGGTCGAGGTCGATCTCCAGCGGCAGGGACGGCTGGACGAGCAGGGTACGCACGCGCGCCGCGATCCCCGACTCGGCGGCATGGAGCGCTTTGAGATAGACGGCCCGCTCCGTGGGATCGACGAGCGTCTCGACGACGATCTGCTCCGTCTCGGCGAGCGCAGTGATGGCCTGCTCAACCCTTTGGGCCGCCACCTCCAGCAGCTTCTCCGCTTCTTCGATCAGCGTCTTGCTCGGCAGGTAGAGGTGCCCGCGGTCCGCTCCCTGGCCCAGCAAATAGAGGGTGCCGGCCTCGCTGCGCTGGGGCGCGTCCTTCGGCACGCCGAGGGCCGCGGCGATCCGGTCCGCGGTCTTGAAGCCGATGCCGTAGACGTCCGCGGCCAGGCGGTAGGGGTTCTCCCGCACCAGTTGGTTGGCCTGCGGGCCATAGGCCTTGTAGATCTTGATCGCATAGTGGGTGGAGACGCCGTGCGACTGGAGGAAGATCATCACCTCCTTGATCTCCCGCTGCTCGGCCCAGGCGCGGAGAATGTCGCGGCTGCGTTTGGGGCCGATCCCCTCCACCTCGGTCAGGCGGTGCGGCCGGTTCTCGATGACGTCCAGCGTCTCCTTGCCGAAGGCCGCCACCAGCCGCGAGGCCATGACCTTGCCGATCCCCCGGATCAGGCCCGAGCCCAGGTACTTCTCGATCCCGGCGAGCGTCCCCGGCGTCACGGTTGTATAGGAGACCACCCGGAACTGCCGGCCGTACTTCGGATCGTTGATCCACCCACCGCTAAGCCGCAGGTTCTCCCCGGGTTGCACCCCCAGCAGGTTGCCGACGGCCGTCACCAGATCGCGCTGTCCGGGAACGGCGAGGCGCACGACGCTCCAGGCGTTCTCCTCATTGGTGAAGACGACGCGCTCCAGCACCCCTTCGAGGGTCGTCGCGGCGTCGCGGGTATCTCTGGCGTCGAAGGGCAGGGTCATATCGTCGTCGGGTACGGGAGTTTACGACAGCTTCACGAGGGCGATTCCGATGCTGCTATGATTAAGAAAACTAGTGACAGGAGGGAAAGATGAGAGATCCGGTCAGGTGGTGCCTGATGTTGCTGTTGCTGCTCTCCGCTTCCGCCGCCCAGGCGGAGCTCACCAAGGCCGAGCGCAAGGAAGCGAAGACGATCTTGTCGGGGACGCTCTATATGCGGATCGACGCTCCCTGCGGCACCGGTAGACACCCCATGGGCACGTACATGTTTCCTCTGGTCGAGGTCTCGCCCGACGGCGTGAACACCGAAGGCGACCAGGGAACGTCGTTCGGCTGGTATCACGCTCAGAGCACCTACTGGGGGGTGGGACCCAACGACACGCTGCAGCTCGACGAGATGGACTGGGACGGCGATACGGTCGAGATCGAGCTCGAGGGCGTCGGAAGGACGGACGGCAACGATACGGTGATCAAGTTCGTCGGCATTCGCAGTCTCGACGACTTCCGCAAGGCTGCCCAGCGGGCGTTCGCGAAGGTTCCCCTTCAGGACGAGCACGACGACTGGCCGGCCGAGATCAAGAAGGCGATCGGCGATCGGCGGCTCGTCAAGGGGATGACCAAGCGGCAGGTCTTCTACGTGACGGGAACCCCCGAGAGCGTCCACGAAACCGAGGAGAAGGGCAAGAAGACCGAAGTCTGGACCATGCGTCAGAACAAGGGTGTTCAGATCGGCTTCTGGACGGCCTCGGCGGCGCCAGTTACCGGGACGCCGAAGACGCTGCGCTTCGTGGACGGCAAGCTCGATGACTTCGAGGCCAGCGGCTCGGGAGCGGTGGACCTGGACGATTGAGCCCACGAAAAGGCGGGCCCCTTCGGGAGAGCGAAAGGAGCCCGTTGGCCGGAGAAGGATGCTGCTGCCGACGATAGGCCGGAGGTGACGCCGTCAGTCGAGAGGCGGTTCCAAAGCGGTGATGCCGCCGCAGGCCCGCCTCCTCGACCCTTACCCCGGTCTGTGCCAAAATGACCGCCGCATGCCCGAGAATCCCCTGGTATTGATCATCGACGACGAAACCGGCTCCCGTGAATCGATGGCCATTGCCCTCGAGAAGGCGGGGCTCGCCGTACGCACCTTCGACGACGCGAAGAAGGCGCTGGAGTTCCTCGACGAGAACGACCACGCCCGTCTCGCCGTCTGCGACCTACGCATGCCCGGCATGGACGGCCTTGCCTTTCTCTCCGAGGTGCGGGAGCGCAAGCTCGACCTCTCCGTCATGCTGGTGACCGCCTACGGCTCCATCGAGTCCGCGGTCGAGGCCATGCGGGTGGGCGCCGACGACTACCTAACCAAGCCGGTAGACCTCTACGAGCTGCGCCAGCGGGTGATGAACCTGATCGAGAAGCAGCAGCTCAAAGAAGAGGTCTCGACGCTGCGCGAGATGCTCGACAAGCGCTACGGCTTCGAGAGCATCATCGGCCGCTCGGCGCCCATGGAGCAACTCTTCGAGCAAATGCGCCTGGTGGCGCCCACCCGCTCCAGCGTGCTCATCATCGGCGAGAGCGGCACCGGCAAGGAGCTGGTGGCCAACGCCCTCCACCGCGCCAGCCCACGCCGCAACGAACGGTTCCTGGCCATCAACTGCGGCGCCATTCCCAGCGATATCCTGGAGAGCGAGCTGTTCGGACACGAACGCGGCGCCTTTACCGGCGCCGTGACCCGCAAGATCGGCAAGTTCGAGCTGTCCCACCGCGGCAGCTTGTTCCTGGACGAGATCAGCGAGCTCTATCCCGAGTTGCAGGTCAAGCTGCTGCGCGTGCTGGAGGAGCGGCAGGTGATGCGCGTCGGCGGCAGCGAGCTGATCCCCGTCGACTTTCGGCTGATCGCCGCCACCAACCGCGACCTGGAGAGGGAGGTCGCAGACGGCCGTTTTCGCGAGGACCTCTACTATCGCTTGAAGGTGGTGACCCTGCGCATCCCGCCGCTGCGCGAGCGTCCGGGGGACATCCCGCAGCTCGCCGAGTACTTCCTGAACCTGTTCTCCCAGGAGCATGGCAAGGCGATGCGGCGGCTGAGCTCCGGAGCGCTCGAGCTGCTGTCGCGCTACGCCTGGCCGGGCAACGTGCGCCAGCTCCGCAATGTAATCGAGTCGGCGGTGGTCTTCAGTCAGGGGGAGGAGATCACGCCGGCCGACCTGCCCATCGAGGTGCGGGAGTCGTCCGCCGTCTCCACCTCCGGCTCGCCGGTGCAGTCGGTAGTGGGGGAGCCGCGGACCATGGCGGATATCGAAAGGCAGGCGATCCTGGAGACCCTGGCACGCACCGGCGGCCACCGCGCCAGGGCGGCGGACATCCTCGGTATCGGCTTGCGTACGCTGCAGCGCAAGCTCAAAGAGTACAAGGACGACGGTTACATTGAGGAAGATTGAGGAGGGACGATGGAGCTCCACACCGAGGTGCTGATCCATAACGATACCCTGGGGGTCAAAGGGGGCCGGGGGGTGCTGCTCCAGATCAGCAGCGACGGCTACTACGAAGTGAACTGCGTCTTCGGGGACAAGGTCCACCGCACGCTCTTCCCGATTTACGGCACGGTGCTGATCAGCCGCGAGCCGGAGGACACCACGAAGTCCGATATGGAGATCGAGCGCTGATGGCCGCACGGCGGCAGGGAGCCAAGCTCTCCGTCAACGTCGATCACGTAGCGACGCTGCGGCAAGCCCGCAAGGCGGGTTATCCCGATCCCATCGAGGCGGCGCGGATCGCCGAGGGCGCCGGCGCCTCCGGCATCACCGTTCATCTGCGGGTGGACCGCCGGCACATCCAGGACTCCGACGTCGAGCGGCTGCGGGAGAGCGTGCGGGGCAAGCTCAACCTGGAAATGTCCAGTGCCGAAGAGATGATGAAGGTCGCCTTACGGGTCAAGCCCGACCAGGTGACGCTGGTGCCGGAGCGGCCCGAGGAGGTGACGACCGAGGGGGGGCTCAACCTGATCCTCTACGGCCGGCGGATCGCCGAGCTCGCCGAGCGCCTGGCGGGAGAGGGCATTGCGGTCTCGCTCTTCATCGACCCGGACCCACAGCAACTCCAAGCGCTCCTCCGCCTCTCCGGCCAAGGCGTGACGGGCTTCGAGCTCAACACCGACGCCTACAGCCGCGCCGAGGAGCCGGCGGTGCTGGAGAGCGAGCTGCGCCAGATCGCCGAAACGGTGGAGCAGGGGAAGGCGGCCGGCTTCCACGCCTACGCCGGGCACGGCCTGCGCACCGACAATGTCCGCCCGATCGCCGCCCTGCCTGGCATGGAAGAGCTGAACATCGGCCATTTCATCATCGCCCGCGCGGTGATGGTGGGAATGGAGGCGGCGGTGCGGGAGATGCTGGCGGCGATGGCGAGCTAGCGGTATCCGCCATGCTTGGGAATCAGCGGCTCATCCGTTTCCACGATCTCTCCCTTCGCGCTATACGCCGCCCTGTCCCAACTCGCCCCGGATCGCCACGGCCAGCTCCCCGGCCAACCCGTCGATCATCTCCTGCTCCGGGCCCTCGATCATGATGCGGGCGAGAGGCTCGGTGCCGCTGTAGCGGAGAACGAGGCGGCCGTCCTCTCCCAACCTTTCCTCGATGGAGCGCGCCACAGCGGTGACGACGGGAAGGGCCTTGAAGTCGATCTTCTTGGCCACTTTCACGTTCAGCAGCACCTGGGGGTAGCGCCGGAACGGCGCCAGCATCGCAGAGAGGGGCTGATCCGCCTGCCGCCGCAGCCATGCCATCTGCACGGCGGTCAAGAGGCCGTCGCCGGTGCTCGACAGCTCGCTCTGCACGATGTGGCCGGACTGCTCGCCTCCGAGTAGGATGCCCTCCTTTTGCATGGCCTCGACGACGTAGCGGTCCCCGACATTGCAGCGCCCGACGCTGATCCCCTCGGTTGCGAGAGCCCGTTCGAGCCCGAGGTTGCTCATCGAGGTGGCCACGATCCGGGGAGGGTGGAGCCGGCCGCTGCGGTGGAGGCAGGTGGCCCAGAGAAAGAGGATGGCGTCGCCGTCGCGCACCGTTCCCCGCTCGTCCGCCAGGATGCAGCGGTCGGCGTCGCCGTCGAATGCCGCGCCGAGGTCCGCTCCTTCGGCGGCGACACGGGCGGCCATCTCCTCCGGGGCGGTGGAGCCGCAGCCTTCGTTGACGTTGCGGCCGTTGGGTTGGGCGTGGAGCAGGGTGACGCGGGCTCCGAGGCGTTCGAAGAGCTCCCTCGCGTAGGTGGAGGCGGCGCCATTGCCGGCGTCGAGCACCACCCGCAGACCCTCCAGGGCTCCGTCGCCGCCGGCCGTGGCGGCAAGGTAACGCAGGTAGAGCTCGCGCAGGTCCGGCTCGACCTCGGGGCGGCCTTCCGCCAGGTCCGGCACGCTTCTCTCCCGATCCGCCAACAGCCGTCGCTCCAGCATCAGCTCGTCCTCATCGCTCCACTTGAAGCCCCGCGGATCGATCAGCTTGATGCCGTTATCAGGGTAGGGGTTGTGGCTCGCCGAGACCACGACGCCGGCGGCGGCGCCGGTGCGCTGGACGAGGTGGGCGACGCCGGGCGTGGGGATCACCCCCGCGTACCGCAGGTCGATGCCGCCCGCCGTCAGCCCGGCCGCCAGCCAGCCGCAGATCTCGGGAGTGCTCTCGCGCGTGTCGCCGCCGAGGACCACCCGAGGTGCGGCCCCATTGCCCCGTTCACGCAGGGTCGCGGCCAGATGCACGGCGAGCGCCGTCACCGTGGCCCGGTCGAGGGGCCGTTCGCCGAAGCGGCCGCGGATGCCGTCGGTTCCGAAGAGGCGGGAGTCGGGGCTCAAGTCTGTTCCTTTCGAGGCTTGGGCGGCGTACCGGCCTGCTCGCCGGGCTGCCGCAGGGGGATCCGCACCGTGACCTTCGACGGTTGCACGATCTGAATCAGGGGATCGGGCGGCAGCACCGGCACCTGCAGCTCGAAGCTCAGGGCGTGGCCTTCGAGGCTGATCGGCGGCGTCGACAGCGACTCGACGCGGGCGAGCATCGAGGCGGGGCCGGTCACCAGCACCTGGCTGGGAAACACTTCGGGCTCCTCGGCGATGGCGCCCGCCGCCGGCTCGCCCACCAGCTTCGGGCTGACCGGCAGACGTTCGGTGACCTCGCGCTCGAGCTCCACCCGAATCGTGCTGGGCTCGATCGAAACCACCTCCAGGCCGCTCGGCGCCAGGACGTTCTCCGGCCCGAGAGTGAGGGTGGCGGAGCCTTCCTGCCGCTGCGACAGCTCGACCGCCACGTCCACCATGTAGGGATTGAGCTGGCGGATGGCCTTCTTGCTGCCGATCAGGCGCACGTTCACGGTCCGTACCGGGTTGATGATGATGAAACCGCGGGGACGGTTATAGCTGACGTTCGCCTCGACGACCTTCTCGTTGGAGGCGAGGCGGTCCTCGACCGAGGCGTTGAACCAGATGCCGATGGCAATGCCCAAAGCGAGCAACCGCAGGGCCCAGTTGCGCGCCTGTTCGCTCAAGACCGCCTCCCCTGGGGATAGAGATCGGTCACCAGGTAGCGGTAGAGGGAGTTGCGCAGGCTGTTGCTGTCCAGATCGCGCGTCAGCTCGCCGTTGAACGCCAGCGAGATGACGCCGGTCTCCTCCGAGATCACCACCGCCACGGCGTCGGTCTCCTCGGTGATGCCGAGGGCTGCCCGGTGGCGCGTCCCGAACTCCTTGGAGAGCTCCGGGTTGGAGGTGAGCGGCAGGAAGCAGCCGGCGGCGGCGATGCGGTCGTCCTGGACGATGGCCGCGCCGTCGTGGAGCGGCGTGTCGGGCATGAAGATGTTGATCAACAGGTCGTAGGAGACGACGGCGTCGAGAGCGATGCCGTTCTCGATGTAGTTGCGCAGGCCGTGCAGGCGCTCGATGACGATCAGTGCGCCGACGCGGCGAGTGGAGAGCGTGGTGGTGGCGAGCACGATCTCGCTGAACGAGGCTACCACCTTCTGCTGCTTGGCGAGACCCCAGAGGGGATTGCGTCCGAAATCCGCCAGAGCGCGACGGATCTCCCCCTGAAAGAGGACGATGACGGCGAAGGGCAGCACGATCAGCAGGTTCTCGAGGATCTTTTGCAGGGTCGGCAGCTCGGCCAGGATGGAGGCGTAGTAGAGCAGGCCGAGGAAGAAGAGGCCGAGCAGCATCTGCACGGCGCGGGTGCCGCGGATCAGCAGCAGCAGGTTGTAGATGATGATGGCGACCGCAAGCACGTCGACGGCATCGCGCCAGGTGAGGATCTCCAGGAAGCGGAGCAGGGTCACGCTTCCTCCGCCAAGGCGTACCAGACGTCGAGGAACTGCACCGTCTCCTCCACGTCGTGCACCCGCATGATGGCGGCCGGCAGATTCGACGCCCAGGCCACGGCCGCGAGGCTCCCTCCCAGCCGGCGGTCGGGCGGCGGATCGGGCATGCCTTCCCGCGCCGCGGCGCGGGCGATGAAGCTCTTGCGGCTCGCCCCGACGAGGAGCGGCCGGCCGAGCTCGGCGAGCTCACTGAGACGGCCGAGGAGGGCCAGGTTCTGCCGCCAGGTCTTGCCGAAGCCGATCCCGGGATCGAGGATGAGCTGCGCTTCGTCGATCCCGAGAGCGGCCGCCCGCTCGATCGCGAGCGCCAGCTCGGACCGTACCTCGCCCAGCAGGTCGCGGAAGCGGATCTCCTGCTGCATGGTCGCCAACTCGCCCCTGCTGTGCATCAGCACCAGCGGGCAGCCGGCCGCCGCCACCGCCCGGCCGAGAAGGGGATCGGAGAGCGCGCTGACGTCGTTGATCAGGTCGGCGCCGGCCGCGAGGGCCTGCCGGGCGACCTCGCCTTTGCGGGTATCGACGGAAATCGGGGCGGCGGTCGCGTCGCGCAACGCCTGCAGCACCGGCAGGAGGCGTGCCGTCTCCTCCTCCGTCGGCACCACCTCTGCCCCTGCGCCGTAGACGCCGCCGCCGGGCCGTGTCGATTCGGCGCCCAGGTCGAGCAGACCCGCGCCGGCGGCGAGCATCCGCAATCCGCGCTCCACGGCCCGCGGCGGATCGCTCCACAGGCCGCCGTCGCTGAAGGAATCAGGAGTTAGATTGAGGATGCCCATCACCCGCGGGCGGTTCCCCAGCTCGAGGGAACGGCCGCGGGGTAGACGCAGGGTCCAGGTCCGGGCGCTAGTCGCGGTCTCCATCCAGGGCGGGGCGAGAGCCCCGGCGAAGTAGTGTATCGCGACGAGCCTACGCCGTCTTCTCGGGTCCGGGCACCGGCTGAACGGTGCGGCGCTTGGCGCCCGCGATCTCGGGCTCGACTTCCTGGGACTCCGGCGCGGGAGCTTCCGAGCCGCCGGAGCGCGCGGCCGAGACCACCGCCTCCGGCACCTCGTGACCGCCCACGACGAGACCTTCGCCGGGAGACACGGGACGAGTGGGAGCGTGCTCGCGGCCGGTCAGCTCGCGGATGATCTCGTAGACCTCGTCGCCGTCCAGGGTCTCCCGCTCCAGCAGCTCGCGCGCGATGCGGTCGAGCACCTCGCGGTAGCGGCTGAGGATCGAGTTGGCGCGCTCATAGCCGGTCTGGACGATGCGGCTGACCTCGTGGTCGATGCGGAGCGCCGTGTCCTCGCTGTAGTCGGCGCGCTGGGCGAAGTCACGGCCGAGGAAGACCGGCTCCTCCTTGCTGCCGAAGGAGAGCGGACCCAGCTCGGACATGCCCCACTCGCACACCATCCGGCGGGCCATCTCGGTGGCGCGCTCGATGTCGTTGCCGGCGCCGGTGGTGATGTCCTCCTGGGTCAGCTCCTCGGCCACCCGGCCGCCCATCAGGATGGCGATCTGCGCCTCGACGTACTGCTTGCGGTAGGTGTACTTGTCCTCCGTCGGCAGTTGCATCGTGAGCCCCAGCGCGCGGCCGCGGGGGATGATGGTGACCTTGTGCAGCGGATCCGATCCCGGCGTGAAGGCGGCGACCAGGGCGTGCCCCGCCTCGTGATAGGCGGTGACTCGCTTCTCTTCATCCGTCAGCATCAGCGTCTTGCGCTCGACGCCCATGAGGACCTTGTCCTTGGCGAACTCGAAGTCCTCCATGTCGACTTTCTTCTTATTGCGCCGGGCGGCGATCAGGGCGGCCTCGTTGACCAGGTTCGACAGGTCGGCGCCGGCGAAGCCGGGGGTGCCGCGGGCGATCACGCTCAGGTTGACGTCCTCGTCCAGGGGGATGTTGCGCGTGTGGACCTTGAGGATCCCCAGGCGGCCGTTGATGTCGGGCCGGTCGACGACCACGCGGCGATCGAAGCGGCCGGGCCGCAGCAGGGCCGGATCGAGGACGTCCGGCCGGTTGGTGGCGGCGATCAGGATGACGCCCTCATTGGATTCGAAGCCGTCCATCTCGACGAGGAGCTGGTTGAGCGTCTGCTCCCGCTCGTCGTGGCCGCCACCCAGGCCGGCGCCGCGATGGCGGCCGACGGCGTCGATCTCGTCGATGAAGATGATGCAGGGAGCGTTCTTCTTGCCCTGCTCGAACAGGTCGCGCACGCGCGAGGCGCCGACGCCGACGAACATCTCCACGAAATCGGAACCGGAAATGGAGAAGAAGGGCACGTTGGCCTCGCCGGCGATGGCGCGGGCGAGCAGGGTCTTGCCGGTTCCCGGCGGGCCCATCAGCAGTACGCCCTTGGGAATGCGGCCGCCCAGCTTCTGGAACTTCTGCGGCTCCTTCAGGAACTCGACGATCTCCTGCAGCTCCTCCTTGGCTTCCTCGACGCCGGCCACGTCCTTGAAAGTCACCTTCTTGCCGGAGGTGTTCAGCAGCTTCGCCTTGCTCTTGCCGAAGGAGAGCGCCTTGTTGCCGCCGGTCTGCATCTGGCGCATGAAGAAGATCCACAGGCCGACGATCAGCAGCACCGGCGCCCAGGTCAGCAGCACGGCCAGCAGCGGGTTCTCGCCCGCCTTCTCGACGCTGTAGTTCACCCTGGCCTGCTTGAGCACCTTCCACAGGTCCGGGTCGTTCTCCGGCAGCGTGGTCTTGAACTCCTGCCCTCCGAGGACGTCGCCCTTGTACTTGCCGGTGAGCTCCTGCCCCCGAATGGTGACTTCCGCGATTTTCCCCTCCTGCACCATCTGCAGGAAGTTGCTGTAGGCCACCGGTTTCTGGGCGGCTTTACCTCCCTGGAAGGTGTTCCAGAGCAGGATCACCACACCGAAGATCGCCATCCAGAGAAACAGGGTTTTGACAGTAGAATTCAAGCTCGGCTACCTCTCGTGAAGCGCCCGCCAGGGAGAGCGCTCTGTGCTTGCGGTCAACGAGGGACGGAACGCCCCTTCATGGTGACAACCAATCGGCCGCGCCATCGATTCCCGGCCCATCAGGCCTCCTCACCACCCAGCCGGCCGACGTAGGGAAGATTGCCGTAACGCCCCAGGTGCTTGAGCCCATAGCCGACGAGCAGTCCGTGGCGGTGGGTGGTGAGGGCGCGGTAGTTCAGGTCGAAGGCCGTCTTGCGCTCGTCGGGCATGTCGATCAGCGCCGCGAAACGCACCTCGCGGGCGCCGTGGTCGCGGAGCTGCTGCTCCAGATACGGCTCGGTGACCGCCGAGGAGACCACGTCCTTGAGCACCAGCACGCTCTGATCCGCGATGTCGATGGGGATCGGATAGCGGATGCTCAGCAGCCCCTCGCCGTCCTCACCGCCGGCTGCCGGATCGACGTGGTAGGCGACGTCGATGAACTCGAAGCGCACCGGCTGCTCGATGGCCCGCACCAGATCGGCGAGGAAGATCACGGAGCCGCCGAGCAGGGCGATCAGCAGGGGATCCTCGCTGCCCAGCTCCGTGGCGATCTGGCGGCCGAGGGCGGCGACGCTGTCGCGCACGGACTCGGCATCAAACAGCGGCTCGATGGCGGGCAGGGAGCTCTCTTCGTTCATGTCGTGGCCACCTCGGCGACCCAGGCGGTCGCGTGTCCCTCCAGGCGAAACCGGTCGTCGATCGCGACGCCTGGCGCCCACGCGATCCGCTCGCCGACGCAGAGCAACGGTAACCGCCGCCGTTCCGGCGGCGGCACCCGGCGATCGATCAGCACCGCCTTCAGCCGCCGGCTGCCGCGCGCCCCCAGAGGATGGATGCGGTCCCCGGGACGGCGGTTGCGGATCGTGACGCGATCCCCCTCCGTCAGCGGCAGCGCAAGCCCGGCGCGCCGAGGCGAGCCCTGGAACATCCAGGGCTCGACGGCGCAGCGGTAGACGCGCACCCGGACGGCGATCTCCGGGATGTGCAGCTCCCCCGGAATCTCAAGAGTATAAGTGAAGTCGGGGATCGTCTCCCGCGCGCCGTCGTCGCGGCGCAGCACCAGGAGATTGTCCGTGGCCTCCCATCGCCAGCCGCCGCCGCAGTCGCAGGCGGCGTGCGGCCGCTCCGCGAGCTGGCGAAAGAGCTCGCCCCGGGCCGCGCCGCCCGCCGGGTAGGGCGCGCCGGCCTGGCGGTGGAGCCAGGAGAAGGCATACGGCCGGAGCTCGTCCGGCAACCTCTCGAGCTCCTGCCGCTCGACGGCCATGCCGCCGGCGGCGGCGAGCGCCTTCAGACGGCCGGCGAGGCGGCGGTCCAGGGCGAGGCCGGCGGCGCGCGCGCGGTCCGCCAGCCAGGCGAGCCGCGGCGCCAAGTCGGCATCGCCGGCGGCGAGCGCCGGCAGCAGGCGGTGGCGCACCCGGTTGCGCGGCACTCCGAGATCGCGGTTGTTGGGGTCCGCCACCGGCGCGAGCCCCGCCGCGGTGACGGCTGCGCTCAGGGCCGCGCGGGACAAGGAGAGCAGCGGCCGCACGACGGCGCCGTGCACGGGGCGGATGCCCGCCAGCCCTTCGAGACCGCTGCCGAAGAGGAGGCGCAGCAGCACCGTCTCAGCCTGGTCGTCCCGGTGATGCGCGGTGGCGACGAAGCGGGCGCCGAGCCGCTGGCGTGTCCGCTCGAGGAATTCGTAGCGGGCGCGGCGCCCGGCGGCCTCGGCGCTTTCGGCGGGCCGGCGACCGAGCACGTCGCACCGCTCGATGGTCAGCGGCACTCCCAACTCGCCGGCGAGACGGAGGGACTCGGCAGCCCGGCCGGCCGAGCCGCGGTCCATGGCATGGTCGAGATGAGCGGCGTGGAGCCGCAGCTCCCACCGCGCCGCCAGCCGGGACATCCCCCAGAGGAGCGCCGTCGAGTCGGGGCCGCCGGAGAAGGCGACGACGACGCCGTCGCCTGCGGCGAGGGGCGCTTCCTGCCGGAAGAAGACTTCCAGCGTTGCGAGGACGTCCATGGTTGGTTTGGATGGTGGCGGTGACGGGACTCGAACCCATGACCTAGCGGTTATGAGCCGCTCGCTCTAACCAACTGAGCTACACCGCCGGGAAAGCAGACAGGGGAAGGGTCGGTACCTGCGAGAGCGGACGGCCCTTCGACGCGGGCGGATTATACCTGAGACCGCCGTCGACAAAAGGGAAAAAGAAAAGGGCGGCCCACAGCGGGCCGCCGCATGCTAAAATATCTCCTGTTGACCTGTTACCGCATCACTTCCTGACAACTGCGGAACTGGCCGAAGAACTCTTGCATTGAGGTGGACAATGCCGGTTCATTCAGGCGGTAGATCACGTTCTGTCCCTGACGCTGATCGACGACCAGCTCCGCCTCTTTCAGGACGGAAAGATGGCGCGAGATCGTAGGCTGCGACAGGTTGAAGTTCCCGACGATTTCTCCGACCGTGCGCTGGTGCCCCTCCAGCAACCGGAGGATCTCCTGCCGGGTGCCGTCCGAGAGCGCCTTGAACACCTTAGTCAGATGCCTTTCCTCTCGCCGGAAGTCATTGGTGCTGCGGTCGATGTTTGCCATGGCCGTGTGGTCTCCTTGGAGCGGGGGTTCGGTTCCTTCTCCGCCTCGATGCTTTCATTCTAGACGATCTATACTTGAAAAGTACTTGATACTGCGCGTCCGGGCACCCAGGGGCTTGCTCATTTAGTGAGCAGACCTGTGCAAACTTCTCTATAACCAAAAGTTGCGTCGATTCGGTGGATTGCGCAGGGGTAGCTTCAGCGAGGGGAAACGGGACAAAACGGGTGAGAAAGGCTTGGACTGCGGGTGCCTTGCAGGCGGGTATTGCTTGTGGGTGCGGTCTCCCCGCGAAACCTCACCCCCTGACCCCTCTCCAGCGGAGCTGGAGAGGGGGAACATGCAGGGTCTCAGCCGCGCGCGGCGCCGTAGCGCTTGGCCACCGTCTGCCAGTTGATGGTGTTCCACCAGGCGGCCAGGTAGTCGGGGCGGCGGTTCTGGTACTTCAGATAGTAGGCGTGCTCCCAGACGTCCACCCCCAGGATCGGGGTCTTGCCTTCCATGAGCGGGCTGTCCTGGTTCGGGCGGGCGATCACCTCCAGCTTGCCGTCGCTCGCCACCAGCCAGCCCCAGCCGGAGCCGAACTGGTTGGCGGCGGCATTGGTCAGCTTCTCCTTGAAGGCATCGAAGCCGCCGAAGTCGCGCTGGATGGCGTCGGCGAGCTCGCCTGAGGGAGTGCCGCCGCCGTTGGGTCCCATGATCTCCCAGAACAGCGAGTGGTTGTGGTGGCCGCCGCCGTGGTTGCGCACCGCGGTGCGGATCGACTCGGGCACGTCGTTGATGCCGCGCAACAGGTCCTCGAGCCCCTTGCCTTGTTGGCCGGGCTCCTTGTCGAGGGCCTCGTTGAGCTTGGAGACATACGTCGCGTGATGCTTGTCGTGGTGGAGCTGCATGGTCTGCGCGTCGATATGGGGCTCGAGCGCATCAAAGGTGTACGGCAATGGGGGCAACTCGTGCTTGGGCATCGTGCTCCTCCTCCTTTTGAAGCCTGCGGGGGGTCGGGATGCGGTGGGCTTGTCTCTCGCGCTCCCGCTCTCGAGGGCATTCTGGCAGAAGGGCCCGAAAACGCGAAAGCCCCCCTGCCCGGTGGGGCTCAGGAATTCTTCTCTTTGTTTTTCTCCCTCCTCCCCCGGGGGGCGGCTGGAGGGAGGGCACGGGAGAGGAGGGCCGGGGAGGTGAGGGCCTAGCGCAGCTTCTCTTCGACGAACTCGACGTGCTTGCGGACCTTGGGGTCGTACTTCTTCATCCGCAGCTTCTCGGTGGAGAGCTTCTTGTTCTTCGTCGTCGTATAGAAGTAGCCGGTGCCGGCGGACGAAACCAACTTGATCTTCTCGCGCATGACGGTCCCCAAATGATGAATGGCGAATCGCGAATGATGAAGGAGAGGCGTCTCAACTCTTCATTCTGAATTCAGCCTTCTGAATTCACAGATTGGCGGGGCCGACGGGGCTCGAACCCGCGACCTCCGGCGTGACAGGCCGGCGTTCTAACCGACTGAACTACAGCCCCGCAAAGAACGTTCGATTTGGCGGCTCTTTCACTCCCTGGTGGGAGGTGAGGGATTTGAACCCGCGACCCCCTGCGTGTAAGGCAGGTGCTCTGACCGCTGAGCTAACCTCCCTCCTGCCGCCAAGGACGGCCAATGATAGGGAAGCGGGGTGGGGTTGTCAACTTCAGTGCGCGACATATCCGAGCTCGTTGAGCTTCTTTTTGAGCTCGTCCGACATCTCCTGCCGGTGCGTGCGGTTGCGCAGGCCGGTGAAACGTTGGCGGATGACCTTCGCCAGCTCGCCAATCTTGGCGGGCTGGTCGGCCGCCAGGTTCACCGTCTCGCCGGGGTCCCGCGACAGGTCGTACAGCTCCTCGCGGCCGATCGGGTAGTGGTCCGGCGGCGCGTCGGGGATGCAGACCGGCGCGAAGCCGTCGGGGTTGTGGACCAGCTTCCAGTTGTCCTGGATCACGGTGCGGACCGTGCTCGACCCGTACTCGGAGAAGGCTGGCTTGCCCGCGCCGCCGGCGCCGGGGCGTTCGAGATAGGGGACGAGCGACCGCCCGTGCTGCTCGGCCGGCTTGGCGATGCCCACCAGATCGAGCAGGGTGGGGAGCACGTCGATCAGCTCCACCGTCTGCGGCACCCGCGCGCCGGCCGGCAGCAGGCCGGGGGCGGCGACGCCCAGCGGCACGTGCAGCGTCGTCTGGTAGACCGAGCACGAGTGATACAGGTAATGGTTGTGCTGGTACAGCTCCTCGCCGTGGTCGGCGGCGAAGATGACGATCGTGCGCTCGAGCTTGCCGGCGGCGCGCAAGCCGTCGAGCAGCGAGCCGCTCAGGCGGTCGCTCCCCTGGACCGCGGCGTCGTAGAGGGCGTTGAGGTGCCGGACGTCGCGTTCAGCGAGCGGGATGGGCTCCGTCATCACCGGATCGAGCAGCCGCTTGCGGGGACCGAGCGGGCCCGTGTAGCCGGGGTCGAGCCGGTCGGCCCCGTCGCCGCCGTTGTAGTAGGGCGGATGAGCGCCGAAGAGGTGGACCCAGAGCAGGAACGGGCGGCCGTCCGCCGTCTGCGCCCATTCGAGGGCGCGGCGCACGCTCTTGCCGTCCTGCCCGCCGGAGCAGGCGAAGGCGTCCCAGCCTTGGTGGTTGGCCTGGCACATGTTGCTGAGGAAGGCGCCGGTCTGGTAGCCGGCCGCATGCAGCAGCTTGGGCAGCGTCGGCAGATCGTCGGGGAAGCCGTAGCCGTTTTCGGCCACGCCGTGCCCGCTGGGATAGAGACCGGTGAGCAGCGAGGCGAGCGACGGCCAGGTGGAAGCCCGTTGCGACATAGCGTTCTGGAAGGTGACGCCCGCGGCGAGCTGGGCGTCGATCCGCGGGCTGTTGGCCCGCGCTGCGTAGCCATAGGCGCCGAGCCGGTCGGCGCGCAAGGTGTCCACGGTCAGCAGGACGACGTTCCACCCCTTCCCTTCGCCGGTGAGGCGGCGGCGCTCCGCCTGCGCCTTGGGCTCCGGTCCACAGGCGGACAGGCCTGGAAGGAGCAGCACCAGAAAGAGAAGAAAGGAGAGGTTGCTTCGTCGCATAGGGAAGGCCCGGGGAAGAGATTCTAGCTGGTTCCGTCGAGGGATCTCGCCGATTCGGCTCGTGCGGCTACGCTATTTTGTACTCACGCGGGCGAGCCTTGGTCGCTGGCATACCTGCTGGAGGCGGCCGGCCCGCTGGCCTTGGAGCGGTGCGGGGCCATCCTCGACCGTTCGGTTCCGGAATCCCGCGGCGACTAACGGTCGGGTAGTTCAGCTTTAATGTCTTCTCGCATCTCCCTCGTGACGTAATCGGGAACCGGGGACGTGCCGCGCCGAGGGGCCGTTCTGTTTGTGTCGCTTGTAGCTCGTCTTGTATAATGATGCAGGTTCCTTCCTGCGCCGGACCTCCCCGGGTCCGGATTTTCGGTTATTCCAGCCTCTCTCATCCGTCTTCCTCTCCTTTGCCATGCAAGGAGAGGTCGATGCAACCCATTGCGAAGCGCTGCATCTCGCCAAGGATGCAGCGGGAGGAGGCCTTTCAGGCGGCCTGGGAGGAGCTGGTGCGCCGCTACGGCGCGATCGTGCAGCGGCAGGTGCGCCGGTCGCTGCGCACGGCGGGCTTTCGTTTCGAAGCCGAGGAGATCGAGGAGCGGGTGCAGGAGGTCTATTGCCGCCTGCTGATGGGCGGCGCGGGGCGGCTGCGGCTGCTCCGGCGGTGGAGCGAGGGGCAGGTCGTTACCTATCTTTCGCGGGTCTCGAAACGAGTGGTGGTGGATGAGCTGCGCGCGCTGGCTGCCGCCAAACGGGGCGGCCGGCGGGTTGCCTTCTCCGGGTGTCTCCGCGAGGTGGCCGAGCGGACCGCGGATCCGCGCTGCACTCCGGAAGAGGAGGCCATGCTCGCCGAGGGCCGGCGCCTGCTCTTGGAGCGGTGCCGGCTGCTCGCCGAATCGATGACCGGACGCAGCGACCGTGAGCTCAATCTGCGCATTCTGCGGCTGGCGTTTCTCGAGGGCTGGACCAGCCGGGAGATCGCCGGCGCGGCGGGCGGCCGGCTGGCCGCGAGCAGCGTCGACTCGCTGGTACACCGCGCCCGGCAGCGGCTCGCCCGAGGCGGGCTCAGGGTGCCGCGCCGGGAGAGGGATCAGGGGCCGCTGCTATCATCGCGGCCGTGATTCGCGTCTTCACCGATCCGGCCTGTCTCGTCCACCGCACGCCTCCCGGATACCCCGAAAAGCCGGAGCGGCTGACGGCGGTCCTCGCCGGCCTGCGGGAGGGTGGCTGGCCGGTTGTGGAGGAACGGACCGCCGCGGAGACGGCGCGCCAGGCCGTGATGGCCCTTCACGACGAGGGCTATGTGGCCCGCTTTGAGCGCGCCGTCTCGCGCGGCAATTCGCTGCTCGATTCGGCGGACAACCCGCTCTCCGCCGGCACCTGGACGGCGGTCTGGGCGGCGGTGTCGGCGGCGCTCGCGGCGGCGGACTGGGTGGCCGGCGGCGAGGACCGCACCGCTCTGGCGGCGGTGCGCCCTCCGGGGCATCACGCCGAGCGGTCCATGGCCATGGGCTTCTGCTTCTTCAATAACGTGGCGGTCGTCGCCGAGCACCTGCGCCGACGGCACGGCGCCTCGCGCGTGGCGATTTTCGATTTCGATGTGCACCACGGCAACGGCACTCAGCACCTCTTCGAGGAGCGTGCCGATGTCTTCTACGCCAGCACGCACCAGTACCCGTTCTATCCCGGCACCGGTGCGGCGGACGAGACCGGCATCGGCGAAGGCGAGGGGGCGACGCTCAACGTTCCGCTGCCCGCCGGCACCGGCGACGAGCGCTACGCCGAGGCCATTCAGGGGACGGTCGTGCCTGCCCTGCGGCGGTTCGCGCCCGATGTGCTGCTCGTTTCGGCGGGCTTCGACGCCTGGCGCAACGACCCCTTGGGCGGCATGCGAGTGACGGAGGAGGGGTTCCGCGACTGGGGCGCCTGGCTGCGCGAGCTGGCCGCCAAAGTCTGCGGCGGGCGGGTTCTGGCCGTCCTCGAAGGGGGCTACGACCTGCGCAGCCTGCCCCGGCTCGTCGAGGCCAACCTCGAAGGGCTGGCAGGGGGAAGGCCTTAGCTGGCCACGGCAGTCCTACCCCTCAGCCTATAGAAGAAAGCCAATGATTGACTTTCCAATGGGATTGCCCATAAAATCCCGGAAAGTTCACGTAATACTTGAAGGGTGACCTCTCAGGTCCCGCGTCTTTCGGCTGTTTCCCACGATTCACCCCCGCCCGATGGTGGGGCTGGTGGAGGAGGTAGGCGATGAAGCGCAACGTCATCCTGTCTGCGGTCGTGGCGGTGTTGCTGGTTTCGATTCCGGCCTGGGCGGCTCCGCCCTTCGGCTCCTTCGGCGGCATCGTGGGGGGGGGCAATTCCGGCGCCGGCCTCCTGCCGCTGCATGGCTGGGCTCTCGACGACGACGGCGTTCTGGCCGTCGATATCCTGGTGGACGGCCTGGTCGCCGGCCGCGCCCAATACAGCCGCGCCCGCGCCGGCGTCACCGCGAAATTCCCCGGCTTTCCGGACTCGGCGGCTCCCGGGTTTGCGTTCGAGCTCGATACCACGCACTATCTCAACGGCCTCCACCAGGTCGTCCCGCGGGTGAAGAGCAGGGCCGGCGAGGTGATCACCCTACAGCCGAAGACAATCCGCTTCGTCAACGTCGAGCACAACCTCGCGCCCTTCGGCACCATCGAGTTCCCCAAACCGCAGGCCGAGCTGCGCGGCAAGTGCAACCTTGCCGACCCGAACCGCCGCTTCAGCGTCATCTCCGGCTACGCTCTGGACGCCGGCACGCAGCCCGACGACTACGGCGTCGGCTACGTCGAGCTGCTGATCGACCGCGCCGTCTGGGCCAACTCGCAAGTGGACTGCCGGTTCTCCGCCATCGAGGGCGGCTACTCCGATTGCTACGGCCTCCGCCGCGTCGACATCGAACGGACCTTCCCCAGCCTCAAGGACAGCCCGCACAGCGGCTTCCGCTTCGTCCTCGACGTCGGCTTCCTGATGGCGGTCGGCTACACTCCCGGCTCTCACATCGTGACGGTGCGTGCCGCCGACCACGCCAACCAGGTGCGCAACGTCGCCGAGATCCCGGTCAACTTCTCGTGCGACGAGGACGGCCTCAACGAGAATTCCTTCGGCGACATCGACCTGCCGCGTAATGGCCTGCTCCATCACGGCACCATCCTGACGAGCGGTTGGGCGCTCGACTGGGAAGGCATCAGCAGCATCAGGATCCTGGTCGACGGTCACGAGATCGGCACGGCGACGGGCGGCTTCGTGCGCCCGGACGTCACGCCCTTCTATCCTGGCTTCCCGGAGAGCGCCGCGCCCGGCTGGCAGTTCAATCTCGATACCACGGAGTTCGCGAACGGCGAGCACTTCATCGACGTGATCGTGATCGACGACTTCGGCGTGCAGACCTACATCGGCAAGCGCCGCTTCGTGATCAACAACGTCGGCGGCTGAGCCGAGCGCATCGAATTTCGCGGGGGCGGTCCGCTGGGGCCGCCCTTCGTGCTTTCTCCCGGTGCTATCCTTCGCGGGCTATGCCGGGGCTCGACCGCATCCTTTTTTTCGGTACGCCGGATTTCGCGGTGCCGACGCTGGCGGCCCTGGTGGCGGCCGAGCGGGCGCCGGTGCGCGTGGTCACGCAGCCGGCGCGGCCCGTGGGCCGCGGCCGCCGCCCGCAGGATCCGCCGGTGGCGGCGTGGGCGCGGGAACACGGCCTCGAAGTGACGCAGCCCGAACGGGTCCGCAGCCCTGCCTTCCTGGCCGAGGCGGCGGCGCTCGCCGCCGACGTGGCAGTGGTCGTCGCTTTCGGCCAGATCTTCCCGCGCGCCCTGCTCGACCTGCCGCGGCATGGCTGCATCAATCTCCACGCTTCGCTGCTGCCCCGCTGGCGCGGCGCCTCACCCATTCAGGCGGCGATCGCCGCCGGCGACGAGCGGACCGGCGTGACCACGATGCTCATGGAAGAGGGGCTCGATTCGGGTCCCATCCTGCTGCAGGAAGAGACGGCGATCGGCGCTGTCGAGACGGCGGACGAGTTGTCGCGCCGGCTGGCGGAGATGGGGGGCGGACTGATGGTGCAGACTCTGGAGCGGCTGGAGCGGGGAGATCTGGAGCACCGGCCGCAGACATCCGCGGGCGTCACCTATGCGGCGCGGCTGACCCGCGACAGCGGCCGCGTCGACTGGAGTCTCAAAGCCCGCCAGATCACCGACCGTCTGCGCGCCTACACGCCGTGGCCTGGACTGACGGCGGAGCTGCGGGGTGAGCCCGTCAAGGTGATCGCCGCCGAGATCATCGACGGCAACGGTGCCGCGGCGGTGGGGACCATCCTCGGCTTGCGTGGCGGCCGGCTCGCCGTCGCCTGCGGCGGCGGCACCGTGCTCGGCCTCGCCGAGCTGCAGCGGCCGGGCAAGCGGGCCCTGCGCGCGGCCGATTTCGTGAACGGCGAACGGCTGCAGGCCGGCGAGGTCTTCTCCTGATCCGGCCGAGGCCTGGTATGTCGAAGCGCCACTTCTCACCGCCGCCCACGCCGCAGACCGGTCCGGGCCGCAGCCGCCGGCTCACTCCCCGGCGGACGCCGCAGGACAACGTGCGTGTCGCCGCGGCCTGGGTGCTGGAGCGGACGCTGCAATCGCTGGCGCCGGCGGACATGTTTCTCGACAGCGCTCTGCCCCGCTTCGACGAGCGCGATCAAGGGCTGCTGCGCGAGTTGGTGATGGGGAGCCTGCGCTGGCTGCGCCGCCTCGACCATGTCATCGCCGAGGCGAGCAACCGTTCGTTCCAGGAGATCGAGAGCACGCTGCATGCGCTGCTGCGCGTCGCCGCCTACCAACTGTTGTTTCTCGATCGCGTGCCCGCGCACGCCGCCGTTCACGAGGCCGTCGAGCAGGCGCACCAGATCACCCATCGCGGCGGAGCGAGCTTCGTCAACGCCGTGCTGCGCCGCATCGCGCGGGCGCCGCGGCTGGAGGACTGGCCCGTCTCGGCGCCCGATCCGGTGCGTAGACTGGGGATCGAGAAGAGCCATCCGGATTTTCTCGTGGCGCGCTGGCTCGAGCGCTTCGGCCGTGTGCGGGCGCTCGCCCTGCTCGACGCCAACAATCGGGAGAAGCCGCTGCATCTGCTCGCGTTCCGCGACCGTGGTGGTCGCGAGCTGCTTGCCGAGACCCTGATCGATGAAGGCGTGGAGGTCGAGCCCGCCTTTCTCTCGCCGCTCGGGCTCATCGTGCGCCGCGGCCAGCCGTTTGCAGCCACCTCCTTTCAGCGCGGCGACTACTACATCCAGGACGAGGCGAGCCAGGCCGCCGCGTTGATCCCGCCGCCGCGGGCGGGTGAGACCATCCTCGACGCGGCGGCGGCCCCCGGCGGCAAGAGCTTTTCCCTGCTCGCCTGGGAGCCGCGCGTGCGCATTGCTCTGAGCGACGTCGCGCTCTCCCGCGCCCTCGTATTGCGCGGCAACCTGCGGCGGTTGCGCCGCCCTCTGCCGATCGCTGTGGCCGACGCCGGCGCGCCTCCCTTCAGCCGTCGATTCGACCGCGTGGTGCTCGACCTGCCCTGCACCGGCACCGGCACGTTGCGCCGCCATCCCGAGATCAAGTGGCGGATCAGCGAGGACGAGATCGGCCGCCTCTCGAGCCAGGCACTGAGGCTGCTCGACGGCGTGTCGCCTCTGGTCGCCCCCGGCGGACTGCTCGTTGCCATCACCTGTTCGCTCGAGCGGGAAGAGAACGAGGACGTGGTGGCGCGCTTTCTCGCGGCGCACCCGGAGTTTGCGCCACTGCCGCTCGCGGGGCTCCTGGAAGACCCGGTCGCAGCGAAGATCACGGGCCCCGGAGCATGGCGCGTTCTGACCGGCGGGGACCACGACGGCTTCACGGTCAATGTGCTCTCGAAAGCCCGGATTTAAGCGGTTCTGAGCCCTTCGGCCTGTATTGACAGCCCACCCGGGTTGCCTTATCGTGTGTCTTAGTCACTTTCGTTCGGTCAACCCAATCAAGGAGGAGAGAGATGGCAGGTAAGGCTGACTTGGTGAATAGTATTGTGGACTCCGTCGACGGCATCACCCGGCGGCAGGCCACCGAGGCCTTTGACGCGGTCTTCGCGGCGATTTCCGACGCTCTGAAAGCGGGCGAGTCTGCCAAAGTTCCCGGCTTCGGCAGCTTCAACGTCTCCGAGCGCGCCGCGCGCAAGGGCCGCAACCCCGCCACCGGTGAGTCGATCAAGATCAAGGCCAGCAAATCGGTGCGCTTCAAGGCCGGCAAAGAGCTCAAGGAGACCGTCAACACCAAGAGCCGGGGACGCAAGTAGCGGAACGAAAGCCTGGACGCTCGAAGCCCCGCGCGCGGAGGGTGCGCGGGGCTTTCGTGTGTTTACCGGATGTGCCGGTAAAGGCGTGCCAGACGGTGCGGCGAGACGCCGAGAAAGAACAAGATCCAGATCAGCCAGTTCGTCGCCACCGTCCTCGGCGCGCCCTGCTCCAGGAAGCGGCGGGCACCGGTCGTCACCGGCTCCTCGATCAGCACCATTCCACCTAATCGGCGCAGACGCATCGCGAAGTCGAGATCCTCGAGGATCGGCCAGTCGCGATAGCCTTCCAGCCGTTCGAAAACCTCTCGCGTAACGAACTGGGCCTGATCGCCCAGCGGCAGGCGCAGAACTCGCGTACGCTGGTTGATGAGCCACGCACCCAGGCGCTGCGTCGGGCGGTCGACGTCGAAGCGCACCAGGAAGGCGCCGCCGGTGGCGCCGCTGGCGATGGCCGCGCGCACCGCCTCGGCGCCGCGCGGCGGCAGCGTCGTGTCGGCGTGGAGGAAGAGCAACACGTCCGCCGCCTCCACCGCTCTCGCACCGCGGTTGAGCTGGCCGCCGCGCCCCGGCGGGCCGCAGACGACCCGGGCTCCAAGGCGCCGTGCCACTTCCACGGTCCCGTCGCGGCTGCCGCCGTCCGAGACGACGACCTCGTCGGCCGCCGCCAGGGCCGCGGGCAGATTGCGGCTCAGGGTAGCCTCCTCGTTGAGAGCAGGCACCACGATGGCCAATCGCATGGGGCTCAAGGTGACGAAATGCTAGCATGCGCCCGCCGTATGATTGGGCCTACCATTTGGAGTCGTTCGATGAGCTCGCAAGGTTCCTTCAGTCATCTCGATCCCCAGGGCAGCGCCCATATGGTCGACGTTTCGGAGAAGCCGGTCACCCGCCGCGTGGCCATGGCTTCGTGCCGCGTACTGCTCTCGGCCTCAACCTTGATCCGCCTAGCCAACCTGCCTAAGGGAGACGCATTCGCCGTCGCTCGCCTCGCCGGCATCCAGGGTGCCAAGCGCACCTCGGAGCTGATTCCGCTCGCTCACCAGATTCCGCTCGATCAGGTGGAGATCGAGATCCATCCCATTCCGGAGGGCGTCGAGATCCGCAGCCAGGTCGTGGTCAATGCCCGCACCGGCGCCGAGATGGAAGCGCTCCTCGCGTGCTCCACCGCGGCGCTCGCCCTCTATGACATGGTGAAAGCGATCGAGCGCGGCGTCGTCATCACCGACCTGCGCCTGGAGATGAAGAGCGGCGGCCGGAGCGGTTCCTACCGGCGGGAGCCATGATCCGCACCGGTCTCGACCGCCTGCTCGCCGACCCCTCGCGCCTCGCCGGCAGGCGCTACGGTGTTCTCGCCCATGGCGCTTCGATCAGCCGTGACGGGCGCCCCATCCATCTGGCGTTGGCTGCGAGCCCGGCGGGACCGCCGCACGCGCTCTTCGGACCCGAGCACGGCTACTACGGTATCGAGCAGGACATGATCGCCGCCGAGAGCGGGAGCGATCCCTGGACGGGGGTGCCCATCGTCTCGCTCTACGGCGATTCGGAAGCGAGTCTGCGACCGTGTCCGAGCGCCTTTGCGGGGCTCGATTTGCTGCTGATCGATCTCCAGGATGTCGGCGTCCGCTACTACACCTACGCCGCGACGGCGATCTGGGCGGCCGAAGCGGCGATGGCCGCGGGCTGCGAGGTGTGGGTGCTCGATCGCCCCAATCCGCTGGGCGGCGAGGTCGTCGAAGGCAACCTTCTGCAACCGGGCTTCGAGTCCTTCGTCGGCGCCTTTCGCCTGCCGGTCCGCCACGGCCTGACGTTGGGAGAGCTCTTCCGGCTCGAAGCGGCGCGCCGAAATTGGGAAGGTCGGCTCTCAAACTTCACGGTCTGGCGCGTGGCAGGCTGGCGTCGATCCATGACGTGGGAAAGGACCGGGCTTCCCTGGATCGCTCCTTCACCCAACATGCCGACGGCGGCGACCGTCTGCGTCTACCCTGGCGGCTGCCTCGTCGAGGCGACCGAGCTCTCGGAAGGGCGCGGCACCACCCGTCCCTTCCAGCTCACCGGCGCGCCGTTCATCGATCCCAAGCGTCTCGCCGACGAATTGAATGGGCGCTGCCCGCCGGGCGCCGTCTTCGTGCCGACGTACTTTCGGCCGCAGTTCCAGAAGCATCGCGGATGTGTCTGTGCCGGAGTCGAGCTGCTGGTGACCGACGAGAGCTCCTTCCGGTCCTACCGCACGGGCGTCAAGCTTCTGGATGCGATTCACCGCCTGTGGCCCGACGAGTTCGCCTGGCGCGAAGCTCCCTATGAGTTCGTCGCCGACCGCCCCGCGATCGATCTCCTGACGGGCGGGCCGGAGTGCCGCGAAGCCATCGAGAGCGGGGAAGGATTGGACGCCTGGATCACGAGCTGGGAGGCCGACGAAAGCGCCTTTCGCGAGGAGCGGCGGGAAATCCTGCTGTATCCGGAGGAGGGATGAGGTCTCCTCACCTCCTGCACGTCGAAGAGGATCCGGTCCTTTTCGCTTCTCTCATCGAGACCGCTCGAGGCTTGGGTCTGCGGATCGGTTGGCTCGAGTTGGGACAACCCGTTACGCCGGTTCCCGAACCTCTGGAGACTGCGGCGAAGCTGGGCGCGTTGCGCGCGGTCGCGGTCGGGGAGGGCCGGACGGTCGCAGTCAAACCTCTGCGCGGACGAGCGATCCTGCGCGATCTCCTCCGCGAGCACTTTCAGGGTTGCGCGCTCGTGCTCGTGCGTGGAGACATCGCAGCGCCGAGCTTGCGGATCGAGGGCGGCTCCTGGATCGTCACGCCCCCGGGAGCGGCCTCGCGTCGCTTTACCGTGGAAGGGCTCGCCGCCGCGTTGCGCAAACCCAGGCCTTGGGACTAGCGCGGCTTCTTGTCACCCTGCGGCGGTTTTGCCACAATGCGGCAAAGACGAGGGAGCCGATCCGGCTCCCTCGTGAGAGGAGTGGTTGTGAGCGAGCCGATCAAGTTCTTCCTTCCGGGTCCCAGCTACGTGCCCGAGGACGCCCGCCAGGCGATGACCAAGCCGATGGTGGCGCACCGGTCGGCCGGGTTCAGGGAGCTCTACCGCAGGATCGCCGAGCGGCTGCCGAAGGTCCTCCGCACCGCCGGCGACGTCATGGTCGCCACCGGCAGCTCGACCCTGATCATGGAGAGCGCCGTCGTCTCCTGCGTGCGGCAGGAGGTGCTGAATCTCACCAACGGCGCCTTCTCGGAGCGCTGGCACTCGATCGCGAAGACGGTGGGAAAATCCGCTGACAAAGTCTCCGTGCCTTGGGGGAAGGCGATCGATCCGGACCTCGTCCGTTCGGCCCTGCGCCGTAAACGCTACGACGCCGTCGCCCTGGTCCACAACGAGACCTCGACGGGCGTGATGAGCCCCCTTGCCGAGATCGCCCGCGTCGTACGTGAGGAGAGCGACGCCTTGATCCTGGTGGACACGGTCTCCTCGCTGGGTGGCGCACCCGTCGAGACCGACGCCTGGGGGCTCGACGTGGTCCTCGCCGGCACGCAAAAGGCGATCGCAGCTCCGCCGGGCCTGACCCTGTTCACGCTGTCGGACCGAGCGGCCGAGCGGGCGGCGCGGGTGCCGCACCGCGGCTTCTATACCGACCTGTTGCGCTACCGCGACAAGCACCGCGAAGGGGGCACGATCACGACGCCGGGCATTCCGCTGGTCTATGCTTTCGACGTCCAGCTCGAGCGCATCCTCGGCGAAGGGATGGAGGCGCGGTGGGCTCGCCACCGGCGGCTCTACGCGAGGACCGCCGTGTGGGCATCTGCGCGGGGGTGCGAGTATGCCTCGGCGGAGGACGCCCGCTCGGTCGCCGTGAGCTGCCTGAAGCCGCCGCCGGACGTCGATCCGCAGACCATCGTCAAGGAGCTCGCGCGGCGTGGCTTCACCATCGGCGGCGGCTACGGCGACTGGAAATCCACCACCTTCCGCATCGGCCACATGGGCGAGGTGCGCGAAGGCGATCTCGACGCGCTGCTGGCCGAGGTCGATCAGATCCTGGAGAGGGTGGCCGCTCCGGCCGTCCGCTGAGCCATGCACCGCATCCTGCTCGCCGACACCCTCGATCCCGCCGGCCTCGCTCTGTTCCAGCAGGCTGGCGTGGAGGTCCATCAGCTCACGGCGGAGGAACGTCCCCGGATCCAAGAGATCCTGGTCGACTTCGACGCCCTCGTGGTGCGCAGCTCGACCCAGGCGACCGCCGATCTGCTCAAGGCCGGCAAGCGCCTGAAGGTGGTGGGGCGCGCCGGCATCGGCGTCGACAACGTCGATGTGGCCGCCGCCACCGAGCTGGGCATCCTGGTGGTCAACGCTCCCACCGCCAACCTGATGTCGGCGACGGAGCACACCTTCGCCCTGCTTCTCTCCCTGGCCCGCCGGGTGGCCGAGGCCGACGCTTCGATGAAGGAGGGGGAATGGAATCGCAAGCTGACCGGCGTCGAGATGCAGGGCAAAACGCTGGGGATCATCGGCTTCGGACGCATCGGCCAGCGGGTGGCGGATCGGGCGCGGGGTTTCGAGATGAAGATCGTCGCCTACGACCCGTTCCTCGACGCTGCGGCGGCCCGCCGGCTGGAGGTGGAGCTCCTCTCTCTCGACGATCTGCTCGCCCGCGCGGATGTGGTGACGCTGCACGTGCCGATGACGGAACAGACCCGGAACCTGCTGAACCGGGAAAAGCTTGCCAGGATGAAGAAGGGCGCGCTGCTCGTCAACTGTGCCCGCGGTGGAGTGGTGGACGAAGATGCGCTGCTCGAAGCCTTGGAGTCAGGCCATCTCGGTGGCGCGGCTCTCGATGTATTCGCCGAAGAGCCGCCGCAGGACCTTCGGCTGGTGCGCCACAAGAAGGTCGTGGCGACGCCCCACCTCGGAGCGCAGACCCGCGAAGCGCAGGAGCGTATCGCCGTCGAGACCGCCGAGATGGTTCTCGCCGCCCTCTCGGGCTCGCTCGCCGTGGCGGCGGTAAACCTGCCGTTCCGCGCTGCCGGCGGCCGGGCCGAGCCATTCATGGCCCTGGCGCAGACCCTGGGGCGGATGGCCTGCTCGTTGCTCGGCAGCGCTCCGCAGCGGCTGCAGGTGGATCTCTGGGGTCTCGACGAATCGTTGCGGGCGCCGGTCAGCGTTGCCGCGCTCAAGGGAGTGCTCACGTCGTTCCAGGGTGAGGCGGTCAACTACGTCAACGCCGAGCGGGTCGCCGAAGGGAGAGGTATCGAGGTGGTGCGCTCCACCCACAGCGCCAGCGGCGACTACCCGCAGCTCGTGGACGTGACCCTCGTGGGCGGCGGCCGCAGCGTCGAGCTGGGAGGCACGCTCTTCGGCGAGCGCGACGCGCGCGTGGTGCGCTTCGAGAACTACCGGCTGGAGTTCCGCCCCGAGGGGAACCTCCTGGTGCTGGAGAATTTCGACCGGCCCGGCGTCGTCGGCAAGGTCGGAACGCTGCTCGCGGAGGCGAACGTCAACATCGCCGACATCCACCTCGCCCGCCGCGGCCAGGAGGCTCTGGCCGTCCTGCGCCTCGATCAGGTGCCCACGCCGGCCCTGCTGAATCAGCTCACCAGCCTTCCGGAGGTCAAGAGCGCGCGGCGGGTGCTGTTGGGGTAGGCAGAATGGCGAATGAAGAAAGGCGGCGACTTCTACATTCATCATTCATGATTCGCCATTCCTCGCCATTCGCCATTCCTCCGAGATAAACTCCGCTGGCCTCGAGCGGGGCACTGATCATCGAGAGGAGCGTTCTTCATGCCCCACGTCGGAGTCGTTTTCGGAGGCCGCAGCGTCGAGCATCAGGTCTCGATCCGCTCAGCGCGCACCGTCGCCCAAGGCCTGCGCGACGCGGGACACGAGGTGACGCCGCTCGGCATCGCCGAGGACGGCTGCTGGATCGACGCCGAGGCCTCCGCGGCGATCATCTCCAGCGAGACGAAGGAGATCCCGCCTCTCGGCGTGCCCGTGGCGCCGACGCTGCGGCACCTGCTCGCCTCGGGAGTGGAGGTTGCGTTTCCCATCGTCCACGGCACCTGGGGTGAAGACGGCACCATGCAGGGTCTCTTCGAGATGCTCGACCTTGCCTACGTGGGGCCGGGCGTCACCACCAGCGCGCTGGCCATGGACAAGCTGCTCAGCAAGCGCCAGTTCCAGGCCGCGGGCGTGCCGGTGGTGGACTTCGAGGCGGTGAGCCGCACCGAGCTCGAGCAGGATCCGGCCGGATGCGTCAGGCGATGCGGGCGGCTCCCCCTGCCGTTGTTCGTCAAGCCGAGCGTCGGCGGCTCGAGCGTCGGCATCAAGAAGGTCGATTCCCGCCATTGCCTCGAGACCTCGATCCGCTTCGCTCTGCAGTTCGACGAGACGGTGCTGGTGGAGCGCGGGGTCAAGGGGCGGGAGCTGGAGTGCGCCGTCCTGGGTTACCGCCAGCTTGAGGCGTCGGTCGTCGGGGAGATCGTGCCGAGCCAGGATTTCTACGACTACGCCGACAAGTACCTCCTCGATTCGGCAGGGCTGATCGCTCCGGCGGAGCTCCCCGAGCGCGTCTCCGACCGTCTGCGGGAGCTCGCGGTGCACGCCTTCGCCGCCATCGGCGGCGCGGGCCTTGCGCGCGTCGACTTCCTCTACGAAGGAGAGGACAGTCTCTACGTCAACGAAATCAACACCCTTCCCGGCTTTACCAGCATCTCGATGTACCCCCGCCTCTGGGGTCTCACCGGCCTGCCGCTGCCGAAGCTGGTGGACCGCCTCGTCCAGATCGCCCTGGAACGTCACCGCGACCGCCGGCGGCTCGACGAGGGGATCAAGGCGTTCCTCGAAGAGCTGGGCTGATCCCGCGACGGCGATCTGTATCCGCAGACGACGAGTCGCCGTACTGCGACGACGGCCTGTAGCCCGCAACGATGGTTGGTTGTACCCCTACGATAAGCTGTCGTCCCCGTACGACGAGTCGTCGTACCTCTACGACAATTTGTCGTACACCTACGACGGATCATCTCCGGACTGCATATGTCGGCGTCAAGAGATTCTGTTTCAGAGACTCACAAGTGCAATCGAGGATCAGAGCGGCGTGATCTCGACCCGCGCCGAGCCGGCGCGGGCCATGCCGATCTCTTTGGCGGCGCCGTAGGAGAGGTCGATCAGCAGCCCTCTTTTGAAGGGTCCCCGATCGTTGATCTTCACCACGACGGTGCGGTCGTTCTCGAGGTTGCGGACGAGTGCGCGGCTGCCGAGGGGGAGGGTGCGGTGGGCGGCGGTCAGGCCGTTCATGTCGAACGGCTCGCCGCTCGCGGTGGGGGAGCCGTGGAAGTCCGCGCCGTACCAGGAGGCGCGCCCGTGCAGGGCCGAGCCCCAACGGGTGTCGATCCACGAGAGCTTCGACGGCCGGGCTCCCGAGTTGACGGTGGCGGAGTCCTCGGGAAGGACATGCATGCCGGCCGCCGGGGGTTCCTGCCTGCCGGCCGCGACCGCGACGCTCAAGTAGGTCACGAATGCCAGGGAGGAGACCCAGACGAAGGCTGCACCCCGGCCCCGGGAAGGCTTTTCCTCACAACCGGTGATCGTACGCATGGGAGGTCTTTCTCGGAACATTGTACCTCCTGAGAGGACGTCCTCGCTGAGCGTGAATTTTTTTTAACAGGTGAGCGGGGGACCGAATTCCCGCTCGGCGAACCGGAGACGTCGAAGACATAGAATCTCACCCCCATGTGGAAGCCCGGCGATCGCGTCAGCCACCGTTTCCACGCCGAGCTGGGGCCGGGCCGGATCGTCGAGGTCCAGGGGCGGACGCTGCGCGTCGAGTTTCCGGACGCCGGACAGACTCTGAGCTTCGCGACGGGTACGGACGCTCTCACTCCTCTGACGGTGGTGCCGGGGGGCCGGGCGCGACTGGAGCCTTCGGGTGAGATCGTCGTCGTCGAGTCGTGCAACGACGGCCGGTGCCTGCTGGCCGACGGCCGCGAGGTCGCGTTGGAGGATCTCTGGCCGGTGCCGGCCGAGATCTCGCCCGTCGAGCGCCTGGCCCGCGGCAACGTCGACGCGTTCGAGGACTTCGCCAACCGGTTGGACGGCCTCCGCCTGCTGCGCGTGCGCCGGGCCGGCGGCCTCGGCTCGTTCCTCGGCGGGCGCATCCAGCTCTTTCCCCATCAGCTCTACGCCGCCGAACAAGCCTGCCTGAGCGATCCCGTGCGCTGGCTGCTGGCGGACGAGGTCGGCCTCGGCAAGACGGTGGAAGCGTGCCTCATCCTCAACCGGCTCCTCCATACCGCCCGCGCCGAGCGCACCCTCGTCGTGGCTCCCGAGACCCTGATCCTCCAGTGGCTGGGCGAGCTGTGGCGCAAGCATCATCAGGTCTTCGCGCTGCTGGACGACAAGCGGCTGGACGACGTGGCCAAGGATTACGGCGAGGGGTTCAACCCGTTCGACGGCCACCGCAAAGCCATCGTCGGCCTGGAGACCCTCGTCCGCCGCCGGCGGCTGACCGAGCAGGCGGTGCAGGCGGGGATCGATCTCCTGGTGGTCGACGAAGCGCATCACCTGCGGCGGCCGAAGGGCCATCCCGGCAACGAGGCCTATCGTGCGGTGGCGCCGATCGCGGCGCTGGGCCGGCACGCGTTGCTCCTCACCGCCACGCCGCTGGAGGACGACGCCCACGGCTTCTTCCGCCTGCTGCAGCTCCTGCGGCCGGAGGAGTTTCCCGAGGAGGAATCCTTCGAGGAGCGGCTGGCCCGCCGTGAGCCGCTGCCACCGTGCACCAGCGCCACGCGGCGGCTCGACATCGGCGGCCTGCCTCCCCGTGTGCCGGCCCCCGTCGAAATCGACGACGCCGGTTGGGAGAGCCTCGACCGTCTCGTGCGCCATCTCCGTGCTCAGCCGGCCGAGCACGCCGTGGCGCGCCGGCGCAAGGCGGACCGCGTCTTCCGCGGTCTCGCCTCCCCCGCGGCCCTACTTGCCGTTGTGGAGAGGGAGGACGTGGAGACCTCGACGCTGGCCGCCGAGGCGCAGGCCCAGGATCCGCGGGTGCGCTGGCTCGTGGAGCAGTCCGGCCGCTGGCTGGGACCGGAGGAGAAGACCCTCGTCTTCGTCGCTCACCGCGAGACCCTCGACCTGCTGCGGACCGCCATCGAGCGCCAGGGCCGGCGGGCCGGCGTCTTCCACGAGGACCTCTCGCCCGAGCGGCGGGACATCGAGGTGGCGCAGTT
The DNA here is from genome assembly GCA_036002325.1 of Thermoanaerobaculia bacterium. Classification (GTDB taxonomy): domain Bacteria; phylum Acidobacteriota; class Thermoanaerobaculia; order Multivoradales; family UBA5704; genus DATARR01. The sequence continues at coordinate 49,924 of DASYTJ010000070.1, forward strand.
CCGGCTCCCTGAGGGCCCCTCGATCCTCGTCTCCACCGAGGCCGGTGGCGAGGGGCGCAACTTCCAGTTCTGCCGCCGCCTCGTCCTCTTCGACCTGCCCTGGAACCCCTCCGTCGTCGAGCAGCGCATCGGCCGGCTCGACCGCATCGGCCGCACGATCCCGACCGAGATCCTCTATTTCCGGCAACCCGCCGGATTCGGACGCGCCGTGGCCGGTCTCTATGAAGAGATCGGCCTCTTCCGGGAACCCTTGGGCGGCCTCGAGCGCGAGCTGCGCCACGCCGCCCTGGCGTTGGAGCGCGCGGCCGTCGAAGGGCCGGAGGAGGTCGATCCGGCCGACTTCAAAAAAGTCCTGCGCGAGGCCCGAACGGCTCACGACCGGGTGCAGCGGGCCGCCTATCACGAGCTTCACCGCGATCCTTACCGTCCCGAGATGGCCGCCGAGATTCTCTTGCGCGTGCCGCCGGACCTCGACGCGCTGAACGAGGATGTGGTCGTCCGCGCCGCTTCGCGCTTCGGTTTCGAGGTCGACCCGCAGAGCGGCGAGCGGACCTGGCGCATCGAGTTCGGCTACGAGGCGCTGGTGGATTACCTGCCGGGCGTGCCGCCGGGATCGAGCTTCCTCGGCACCTTCAGCCGCGAGCGCGGGGTGGAGGAGGAGACCCTCGACTTTTTCTCCTCCGGCCATCCGCTCGTCGAAGGCATTCTCTTCGAGCTGGAGGAAGGCCGCCGCGGCCGCGTGGCCCTGCTGCAGATCGCCGGCAGCGAAGAGGTCTTCGGCCTGCTGGCGATCTACAAGGAGGGGACGGACTGGCGGGCGGTCGCCGTCGACAGCCAGGGCCGTCTCCGCCCCGACCTCGCCGAGCGGTTGACCGCGGAGACGCTGCGTCCGGAGCCAATCGACGTCAAGAAATGGACGGGTCAGGCGAGCTGGGGCAAGGCGGTTCGCAGGATGGCCGAGAAGCTGCCGGAGGGAGAGCTGATGGCGATGGCGGCGCTCCGGGTGCGGCGGAGCGGGTGAGCTCTCGCGGGCTGACGATTCCAATCATGTTAACGTCCGCCTCGTGTCGTCCTGACTCCACGGAGGGTTCCATGCGTCGCACGCTCCGTCCGATCGCATTCGCGGTCATCGGTGTTCTCGCTGTCGCAGCCGTTGCCGGTGCCGCCCCGGTCAGGCCGCGGCTGGTCGTCCTCATCTCGATCGATCAGTTCCGCGCCGACTACCAGACGCGCTTCGACGATCTGTTCCTGCCGCCCGCCCCGAAGAGCGGCGGCGTCGGCGGGTTTCGTTATCTGATGGAGAAAGGCGCCTACCATACGAACGCCCATCACGATCATTATCCGCTGGTGACCGGCGTCGGCCATTCCGTTCACATGACCGGCGCTCCTCCCTACAAGACCGGCATCGTCGGCAACGAGTGGTTCGACCGCGAGCTGAACGCCGAACGCTACTGCGTCAGCGACACGAAGAGCCCGCTGGTGGGCGCCGCCGACCCGGACGGCAAGCTGGGGATCTCGCCGGCGACCCTGCGTGTCAGCACCGTCGGCGACGAGCTGAAGATGGCCACCGGGGGACGGGCGAAGGTGTGGGGCGTTGCCCTGAAGGACCGCGCCGCCGTGCTCATGGCGGGCCGCCTGGCGGACGGCGTCCTATGGTTCGACGACGATACCGGCGCCTGGATCTCCAGCCGCTTCTATCGCAAGGACGGCACCCTGCCGAAATGGGTCACCGACTGGAACGCCGCGAAGAAGATCGATCCTTTCTTCGGCAAGAATTGGGAGCTCTCCGTGTCCCCGGACGCCCTGAAGCGGCTGTGGACCCCTGACAACGCATCGGTCAGCCCGCGCAACGAGCTGGGGGCGAAGTTCCCGCACCCCGTGACGGGCGGCCTGCAGCAGCCCGGTCCGGCGTTCTACGGCGCCTTCGCCAGTACTCCCTTCGCCAACCGCTACGTGCTCGACACCGCCGAGGAGATCGTCCGCCAGGAGAAGCTCGGGCAGGACACGGTTCCGGACGTCCTGGTGATCAACCTGTCGAGCAACGATTACATCGGCCACGCGTACGGTCCCGACAGCGCCGAGGTGCTGGACGTGACGGTGCGGACCGACGCGGACCTCAGCCGCTTCTTCAACTTCCTCAACAAGAGCGTCACCGGCGGGCTCGCCAACGTGACGGTCGTGGTGTCCGCCGATCACGGCGTGGCGCCGATCGCCGCGGAGATGCAGAAGGCCGGCTTCCCCGCCGGCGCCCTCCAGCTCACCAAGGACGGACTGCAGAAAGCCCTCGCGGCGGAGCTGGGCCCGGGCGATTGGGTGCAGGGGATCGTCGAGACCAACGTCTACCTCAACCAGCAGACGATCGCGGCCAAGAAGGTGAGCTACACGCGCGCCGAGGACATCGCGGCCACGTTCCTGCGCCAGCAGCCCGGCATCTACGCCGTCTACACGCGCAGCCAGCTCCTCGACGGCCACATGCTCGACAACGACATCGCCCGGCGCGTCGCCCGCAGCTTCCACCCCAAGGTCAGCGGCGACCTCGTCCTGGTCTCAGATCCGTTCTGGGTGCCCGGCCGGACGACCGGCGCCACGCACGGCACACCCTACGCCTACGACACCTCCGTGCCGCTGCTGCTCGCCGGCGCCGGCATCAAGCCCGGGCGCTACACGCAGCGCGTCTCGACGCTGGACATCGCGCCGACCCTCGCGGATCTGTTGGGCATCCTCCAGCCGAGCGGCTGCGAGGGGCAGGTGCTCTCGCAGGCTTTGAAGTGATGATCCACAGCCTGATCTGCTTCGCGATACTCGCGGCGGGCGAACCCTCACCGGTCGATCTGCGGGACCTTGCCGGAGTCTGGGTTCCCGACGCGGCGCTGCGAACGATCCTGGCGAAACGCTCGCCCCACGCTGCCGTTGCCGAGAACGTGACGATCACGGCGAAATCCGCGCGGCTCGATTGGAGCAACGGGCACGAAGCGTCCTGGCGCCGCATCGTCGGCGTCGAATCTGGTTCCCTCGTCGTGACACCCTGGCAGGATCTGTCAGCCAAGCCGGCGGATCTCGTTCGCGTGCCTGTGCGCGTTCAGAGGGACGCTTCTGGACGGGTCCAGTCCATCACGTTTGTCGATGACGCCCTCGTCGCGGCCTACGGCCAGCCATGGAGGCGGATCGAGGAGCCTATTCCCGTCTACCTCAACAAGAAGATCCTCGCCGGCACCTATCGCGATGGGAAAGGGAAGACCTGGACCTTCACTCCTGGGGTAAAGCGGTCTGGCCCGACCACACCTTCCGCTACGAGGTCTCGATCGACGAGTCCGAGGCCGACTGCGACTACATCTTCCATCCGCAGAAAGGCGAGGTGGGGGAGACGAAGCGCTACGGCTTCCGCTGGATGAATGACCGGCTGCGGATCTACGCCATCACCTATCCCAAGGACGGCGCCGCACCCATCCACTGCGACAAGTTGCTGGCCGAGCTCGCCCCCAAGTAGAGCTACCCGAACAGCCGGAGCTGCCGATCCTGCTGCGGCCGGCGGAACGACGCCGCGGACAGCTCGGGCCGGGGCTGATCGAGGCCGTAGCGCCGTTTGAAGGTCTCGAACGTGGTGCGGATCTGGTCCGCGTACAGCCCCTCGCCGCGCATGCGGCTGCCGAAGCGGGAGTCGTAGAGCCGCCCGCCGCGGAGCTCGCGGACGCGGTTCAACACCTTGTCCTTGCGGTCCGGGAAGTGCCGCTCGAGCCAGTCCTCGAAGAGGCCGGCCACCGCGCCCGGCAGGCGCAGCATGACGTAACCCGCCGAGGTCGCCCCCGCCGCGGCCGCCGCCTCCAGGATCTTCGGCAACTCGTGATCGGTGATCGCCGGCACCACCGGCGCCACCATGACGCCCACCGGAATCCCCGCGGCGGCCAAGCGCTCGATCGCCTTCAGGCGGTCCCTGGGGTGCGACGCCCGCGGCTCCATCCGCCGGGCGGTCTCGCTCTCCAGGGTGGTGATGGAGAGGCTGACCGCGACGGCCCCGTGCTCGGCCAGGACCAACAGGTGGTCGATGTCCCGCGTCACCAGCTCGTTCTTGGTGACGATCCCCACCGGATTGCGGAACTCGGCGAGCACCTCCAGGCAGCGGCGAGTGACCTCGAGCTTCCGCTCGGCCGGCTGGTAGCAGTCGGTCACGCCGCTCATCATCAGCGTCTGCGGCTGCCACTTGGGGGAGGAGATCTCCTTGCGCAGGATCTCCGGAGCGTCCTCCTTCACCAGGATGCGGCTCTCGAAGTCCAGCCCCGCCGAGAAGCCCAGGTACTCGTGGAAGGGGCGGGCGTAGCAGTAGACGCAGCCGTGCTCGCAGCCCCGGTAGGGATTGATCGACACCTCGAAGCCCACGTCCGGGCTGTCGTTGCGCGTGATGAGCGACCGCGAGGTGTCCCGCAGCAGCTCCGTATCGACGCGCTCCGGACCCGGAATTTCCGGGTCCCGCTCCACCTCGATGATCTCGAACCGGTTCATGGGATTGAGCCCCGCCCCGCGCCCCTTGATCGTCATCGCTTCGGCCATGGGCGGTAATATAGCACAAGTTGCGCCGCAATTGCGCCTCTTCGGGCAACGCGGCCGGTGGGGGATTCAGTTTTCAGAGAGAGCGCAATGCCGTTCAGGGCCGTCCGCTGGGGGCGTCCTCCACCGGCAGAGTACGGAAACAATATTCGAACCAGGGACGAGCCTTGGCCGGGGCTCGTCCCTGTCGCAGTTCATACTACTGCGCCGGCTGGAACTTCAGCGCCACGCCGTTCATGCAGTAGCGCTGGCCGGTGGGCGGCGGACCGTCGGGGAAGACGTGGCCGAGGTGGCCGCCGCAACGGGCGCAGTGCACCTCGGTGCGGGTCTGGAAGAAGCTGCGGTCCACCGAGGTGCCGATGTGGGTGGGGTCGATCGGCGCCCAGAAGCTCGGCCAGCCGGTGCCGGAGTCGAACTTGGTGTCGGAGCTGTAGAGCGTCAGGCCGCAGGCGGCGCAGACATAGACGCCCTTCTTGTGATTGTGGTTCAGCTCGCTCGTCCCGGCCCGCTCGGTGCCGTGCTCGCGCATCACCTGGTACTGCTCGGGCGTCAGGATCTTCTTCCACTCGGCGTCGGTCTTCTCGATTTTCTCGATCACGGTCTTCATTCCTTTCGGCGGGGCAGGCGCCGGCGCGGCGGCGAGGGCGACGACGGCCAGGGCCAGGCCCAGGACGGTCAGTGCGAAGAACAATTTCATGGTTCGTCTCCAGAGATAGAGGCGGGGGCTCGTCCCGCCCTCATGAAAACATCGTCCCGGCGGCCGGAGTTCCCGAGATTACAGCTCGGCGCCGTTTTCCTTCAGGAACGCCAGGAACTCCTCCTCGTTCAAGGTGCGGACGCCCAGCTTCCGCGCGTCGTCGGCCTTGGAGCCGGCGTCTTCGCCGACCACCACGACGTCGGTCGACTTGCTGACGGAGCCGGTGGCGCGGGCGCCCAGGCCTTCGATCAGCGCCTGGGCGTCGCGGCGGGAGAGGCGGGTCAGGCCGCCGGTGAACACCCACTTCTGCCCCGCGAGAGGTTTTACGGACGCCGCCCCCTCGCTGGACGCCTCGGCCGGCTCGGTCTCGACGAGTTGGATCTTGACCGCCAGCTCGTCGAGGATGGCGGCGTTCTTCGGCTCACGGAAGAAGCTGGTGATCTGCTCGGCCATGCGGGGCCCGACGCCGGAGACCTCCTGGAGCGCGTCCTCGTCCGCGGCGCGCAGGCGGGCGAAGGTGCCGAAGTGCCGCGCCAGGTCACGGGCCACGGCGACGCCGACCTCGGGAATCCCCAGACCATAGAGGAAGCGGGGGAGCTCGGCGGCGGACGCCGTCTTCTTCAGGGCATCCACGAGCATGTTGGCCGATTTCTCGGCGAAGCCCTCGATCTCGACGAGCTGCTCGGGCCGGATCTCGAAGAGGTCCGGGAGCTGGCGCACCAGACCCTCGGCAACGAAGAGCTTGGCGGTCTTGTCTCCCAGGCCCTCGACGTCCAGGGCGTCGCGGGAGGCGAAGTGGACGATGCGGCCGGCGAGCTGAGCCGGGCACTCCAGCCCGTTGGGACAGACGGTGAACGGGCCGCGCTCGACGAGCGGCGTGCCGCAGGAAGGGCACTGCGCGGGCATCCGCCACTCTTCGGCGCGCTCGCGGTCGGGCTCGTCGATACGCTCGATGACCTGAGGGATGACGTCGCCGGCCCGCTGGATGCGCACGCGGTCGCCTTCGCGGACGTCCTTGCGCGCCACCTCCTCGCGGTTGTGCAGGGTGGCGCGCGAGACGGTGACGCCGCCGATCTCGACCGGCAGCATGATGGCCACGGGCGTGACGACGCCAGTGCGTCCCACAGACGGCAGGATGGAGAGGATGCGGGTCACCTCCTTGCGCGGCGGGAACTTGTAGGCGAAGGCCCAGCGCGGGTGGCGGGAGGTCCAGCCCAGCGTATCGCGGTCGGCGAGGCGGTTCAGCTTGATGACGATGCCGTCGATCTCGTAGCCGAGGTCGTCCCGGCAGGCCTCGAGATCGGCGTGATAGGCGAGGATCTCATCCACCGTCCGCACCTTCTTGATCCGCTCGTTGACCTTGAGCCCCCAGCCGCGCAGGGCGGCGAGCATGTCCCACTGGTCTTCGATCCTTTCGACCCCGGCAAGGATGTCGTAGGCGTAGAGGTGGAGGGGCCGGGAAGCGGTAACCTGGGGATCGAGCTGGCGCACCGAGCCGGCGGCGCCGTTGCGGGGGTTGGCGATGGGCTCCTTGCCTTCGGCGATCAGCTTCTCGTTGAGCTTGTCGAAGGCGTCGGAGAACATGATGATCTCGCCGCGCAGGGCGAGCAGGGGCGGGGGCGGGCGCTTGCCGTCGCGCAGCCGCAGGGGAACGCTGGCGATGGTGCGGACGTTGGCGGTGATTCCCTCGCCCCTTCTCCCGTCGCCTCGCGTCGACGCCTGGAGCAGCGCGCCGTCCTGATAGACCAGCTCGACGGAGAGGCCGTCGAGCTTGGGTTCGAGCACGTACTCGACGTCGGCCTCCGCGCCCAGCCCCTTACGCAGCCTCTCGTCGAAGCGGCGCAGCGACGCCTCGGACTGGTCGGATTCGAGCGACAGCATGGGCGCCGCATGCTCGATGGTGGGGAAGGCGTTGAGCGGTTGGCCGGCCACGCGCTGGGTGGGCGAATCCTCGGCGATGAGGTCAGGGAACTTCTCTTCCAGCGCCACCAGCTCGCGGTAGAGCCGGTCGTATTCCTCGTCGGAGACTTCGGGGCGGTCTTCGACGTAGTAGAGATAGTCGTGATGTCGAATGGCGGAACGCAGCTTGGCGATCCGTTCGTTGGCCTGGTCGCGGGTCATCCGCGGCGATTCTCCCTCGGAAACATCGAGCTAAAAACTCTAGCATGGGCCTTCCTGGGAGCGCCGGCATCCTTGCCGGCAGAGTATCGAGGACAAGAAGAGGCCGGCAGGGATGCCGGCGCTCCCAGGCTGGTATCGTTCCTGCGAGGGTGTGAGGCCGCCATGGGAGACCTTCGGGCATGACCTCGCTGTGGACGCGCGCCGGGATGACGTGGCGACAGTTCGGCGCGGTCCTGCTGCGGCAGATCTGGGAGGACGAGGTGCTCGGGCGGTGCGCGGAGCTGGCCTACGTCTTCCTGTTCTCCGTCTTTCCGATGCTCCTGTTCCTCACCACCCTGCTCGGTTATCTCGCGGAGGCCAATCCGGGACTGCGCTGGATCCTCTTCACCTACATCGCCCGCATCTCGCCCAGCGGCGACGTGACGGCGCTGCTCAACAACACCCTGGCCGAGATCGCGGCCGCCCGTACGGGCACGAAACTGTACCTCTCGCTGATCGCGGCGGTGTGGGTGGCGTCGAACGGCATGATCGCCGTCTCGCGCACCCTCAACACCGCCTGCGGCCTCAAGGAGACGCGCCGGTGGTGGAAGCGGCGGCTGATCGCCATCGTGCTGACGCTGACCTTCTCGGTGCTCATCATCTGCGCGCTCGGCCTGATCTTCTACGGCACCACGATCGGCGAGGCGGTGGCGGAGCGCCTGGGGATCGGCTGGGTCTTCGCCATGGTCTGGCATTTCTTCCAGTGGCCGCTGGTGCTCGTCTTCGTCCTGATCTCCTTCGAGATGGTCTACAACTATGCGCCCAACCTCGGCAGCAGCCCCAACCGCCAGTGGGGGACTCCGGGAGCTGTTACGGCCGTCGCGCTCTGGCTGCTCGCCTCTTTCGGTCTGCGGGCCTACCTCTCCTACCGCCATGCCTTCACCACCGCCTACGGCTCGCTCGGCGCGGTGATCCTGCTGCTTGTCTGGTTCTACCTGACCGCCTTCGCCATTCTCATGGGGGGAGAGGTCAACTCGGAAATCGCCCGTGAGCTGGCCCGCCAGCGCGGCGAGCAGATGCCGCCGCGCCCCACGCGCCGCAGGCGGGAGATGCTGCTTCGCCGCTGGCGCAAACGGCAGGCGTCGCGGCAGGAGCGCTCGTCTTAGCTGTACGGTTTCAGGGCTTCGCGCAGTGAAACCGGAATCGGCGTCGGCACCGTTCGCTCCCCCTCACGCCGCATGCAGGCGACCACCTGCTCGCCGCGGGCCACCAGCTCCTCGCCGTCGCCGCTCCGGCGCCAGTACTCGAAGAGCAGGGTGATGCGGTTCTGCACGACCTCGCCCAGGCGCATGCGGACCGCGATCTCATCGAAGGCCGCGAGCTCCGCCAGGTAATCGCAGGAGCAGCGCACCGTGGCGAGCGCGAGGTCGCGCGCCAGCTCATCGAGGATCTCCGGTGCGTGGTCGAGCAGGAACATCTCGCGGCAGCGGCCCTGCCAGCGCAGATGGTTGACGTAGTAGACGTTGCCGACCAGGTTGGTCTCTTCGAAGCCCACCCGATGGCGGTACTCGTAGGCCTTCAATGCACGCTCTCGACGAGCACGGCGAGCGCCGCCGTGCCGGCAAGCTCGCGCACGGAGGCGACGTAGGTGCCGATGCGCAGCTCGCCGGAACGCAGGAGGAGCCAGCCGTCGGCGCCGGCGGCGTCCAGGATGAGCGGTGCGTCCTGGGGAGCTCCGGCCTTGATCAGGCTCTCCACTGCGACCCACACGCGGGTGGCCGCCGCGTCGAGCCCTTCGTCCCGTTCGCGGGCGATCAGCTCCGCCAGCCGGAGACGATCCGCGCCCAAGAGACCCTGCCAGGTCTCGGCGGTACGGCCGATCACCCGCTCCAGATCGCAGCCGACGCGGCCGTCACCCGTCACCACCAGGGCGAGACCGCCGGCGTGCGAACGGGAGATCCGCGAGCCGTCCGCCGCCTCCGGCATGCCGTCCGGCCGGTGATGCAGGCCGGCGCCATGGTCGCCGGCCGCTTCCAGAGATACACGGGCGCACGAGCCGGGCAGGATCTCCTGCAGCCGGCGCTCGACGTAGGGGGCGAGCAGGGCGGCCGTCCAGGAGTCCGGCGGCGAGATCCGGTCCACGGCGCGGAGCGTGAGCCCTTCCCAGCGCTCGCACAGGCGGCCGTCGGCGGTCAGGACCTCCAGGTCGTAGACGAATTCGTCGCCATGGCGGCTCCGCTCGCGGGCGGCGAGAACGAGGGACGCGTCGTTGGCGATGCCGCGGCTGATCACTCGTTTCACGCCCGTCGGCAGCAGCGTCGCGTGGGGGATGCAGGCCTGGATGCCGTGAATGGCGGCGTCGCGCGCGCCGGGATCGCCGAGCACGAGACGGTCCGGCAGGTAGCGCCCGAACCAGGGGGTCGCCCCGTCCGGCGCGATCTCCGCCAGGCACTCGGTGGCCCTGAGGTGGCGATAGCCCTGGAGCCGGCGGAAGCGGCCGCGGTGGAAGAGGATGCCGCCGTAGAGGTCCTGGGGATCGAGCGCGACCTTGCCGAGCTGAGGCAGAGAGCTGGAGAGAGGCAACTGCCCGTCGTCCACCGCCGTGTCGAAGCGGCAGACGGCGCGGAAGTGGTCCGCGGCAAAGCCGGTCGAAGCGTCGCGCAAGGCGACCTCCACCGTTCCGGGCTGGCGTACCAGGGCGGCGATGCGGATCGTGGTGGAGCGGCCGGGCGGCACCGCGACCGGGCGCTGGAACACCACGTTCTCGAAGACGGGGATCTCCGCCGTCTCTGCCAGCGCCATGGCCGCCTGAGCCATTCCTTCCAGACCGAGCACGGCCGCGAACAGCGGCTCGCCCCGGAAAACGTGATCGGCGAGGTGGGGGTCGGTGTCGGCGGAGACTTCGGCGTCCGCCACCAGCTCGACGCCGGGAACGTAGACGCGGGGCTTCTCCAGATACCGCAGCAGCGGCAGCTCGGGCCGCTCGACCGCCAGGGTGGGCGGCTCGCCGAAGCGGCCGGTCACCACCAACGACACAGCGCCGCCGGGATGCCGCGAGATCAGCTCGCGCAGCACGGCGACGCCGGTCTCGGGGGGGATGGGCGAGATCCCCTTGGCGCGCAGGCTCTCCAGAGTGCCGAGCTTCTCGCCCATGCCGACTCCCGCCCACACCGACCATTCGAGGGCCAGGCAGTGGCAGCCGGCGTGCTCGCGGGCGAAGCGTTCGGTGGCCCGGGCCAGCCACTCGTTGGCGATGGCGTAGTCGGCCTCGCCGGGAAGGCCGATGCGGGCGATGATCGAGCCGAAGGTGACCAGCAGCCGCAGACGTCCGGGATCGATCGCCGCGAGGACGTTGCGGAAGCCGGCGGTCTTGGGCGCCAGAGTGCGGCGGAAGCTCTCCTCGTCCAGCGCCGAGAGTGGCCGGGGCGCATTGGCGCCGGCGCCGTGGAGGAGCGCGGTCACAGGACCGAGCTCGGATTCGATCCGGCCGACGGCGCCGAGCATGGCCGCGGCGTCGGTCACGTCGGCGGAGAGATAAAGGATGCGGAAGCCGGCGGCGGCCATCCGTTCCAGGTTGGCGGTCAGCTCGGCGTCGTCCTCCGGCCGCGAGCGGCCCAGCAGCGCGAGGCGCGCGCCGGACGCACGGGCGAGATCGAGTGCGCACTCGGCCGCGATCCCCTTGCCGCCGCCGGTCACCAGCAGCACGTCTTCGCCGCCGAGCGGAAGCGGTCCGCTCGCGGCGCCGGCGAGAAGCCGCAGGACGGGTACGCGCCGGCCGCCTTTCGCATCGTAGTGCGCCTCGACGTAGCCGGACGCGGCGTCGACCTCGGCGGCCACCCAGTCGACGGCCTCGGGGCGGTCGAGAGGAAGGTCGATCACGCAGGTGGTGGTCTCCGGCAGTTCCTGGTGGAGCGTACGCGCGAAGCCGCCGCCGACCCCGCCCTGCTGCACGAGCGCAAAGCGGAGTGGCCTGGGCGCCGCCAGGGCTTCCTGCGCCGCCTCGGCGAACAAGCCGGCGTGGCGCTCATCGACTTCAGCAGGCAGACAGAGCGCGACGCCCCTGCCCGCCAGGCGCTCGGCGAGCTTGCCGGCGAGAGGGTGGTCCGGAGGCGCGATCACTCGCCAGCTACCACTCGCGTCGGCACCGGGCTCTTTGAGCGGCAGGGCGCGGGGGACGAGTTCGACCGTGAACGGCCGCACCCACGAGTCCACGCCGGCGGGGTAGGCGTCCCCTGTTGTGCTGCCGGCGCCGCCGAGGGCGGTCTGCGCCTCCAGGGCGCGCGCCATCTCCGCCACCGTGGCGCGGGCGTAGTCGGTCGGCGAAGCGGGCGGACGCAGGCCCAGCCGGCGAGAGGCTTCCACCACGAGCTGCCCGACCGAGATGGAGTTGAGGTGGAGATCGGAGAGCAGGCGGCTGTCGTCGGCCACCGCCTCCGGCGGCAGCTCGGCCCGTTCTGCGACGAGCTGACGGACGAGGTCCCGGACGCCCAAGGACGTCTCCGGCGGGGGAGGCCCGACGTGGCCGCCCTGGGCGGCCGGGCGTTCATGCGAGGGCGGTCCTTCCTTGCCGTCAGCCGGCAGCGAAACCGTCGGCGCCATCTCGCACGGATTGGCCAGGAACCGCTGCCTTCGTTCGGGGTCGAACGGCCGGGTGAAGCGTCCCGCGAAGAGGAACGCCGTGTCGACAGGCACTCCGAGAGCGAAGGCCGCGCCGGCCGCCTTGAGCAGGCCGGCGAACGACGGGCCGCCGACGTCCAGCGGGATGACCGGCCGGTCGAGAAGCTCGCCGGTCAGCTCGGCCAGGGCGCGGCCGGGGCCGACCTCGATCCAGAGCTCGGCCTGATCCGCCGCGGATGCGACCGCTTCGGAGAAGCGCACCGGCGAGGTGAGCTGGGTGCGGAGCAGATCACGGAGATCGGCCTGAGGCGGGAGCGGTGCGCCGGTGACGGTCGAGGCGACGGAACGGGCGAGCGGCCGCAGAGTCATCCTCTCCAACTCCGCCATCAGCCGCGGCGCCGCCGCTGCCATGGCGGGCGAGTGGAAGGCGTGCGAGACCCGCAACCGGGTGGTCGCGAGACCGCGGTCGCGGGCGCGCTCGAGCACGGCGTCGACCGCGGCGGCATCGCCGGAGATCACCGTTCGCCTAGGCGAGTTGATAGCCGAGATGACGGCCTCTTCACCGCCGAGAAGCTCCACCGCCGTCGCGGCATCGGCGCCGAGGCTCGCCATGGCGCCGTTCTCGCCGCCCAGGTCGGCCATCGCCCGACCGCGGACGGCCGCCAGGCGCAGGGCGGTCGCGGCATCCAGGGCGCCGCCCCAGTGCAGCGCCGCGATCTCTCCGAGACTATGTCCTACCGCGACGGCGGCGCGGACGCCCAGCCGGTCGAGCAGCCAGAGGCCGGCCAGCGAGTGAGCGAGGATCGCCGGCTGCGCCACCGCCGTGTCGACGGGATCGGCCCTGGGGTCCAATCCGGCCGCCTCATAGACCTCCTCCAGCTCCGCGAAACGCCGGCGCAGGGCGCCGCCGTCGAGATGGGAGGGAGAGGCCTGGCCGGGGAACAGGAAGCCGATTCGGCGGCCTCGCGCGCCGACTCCGAGGAAGACGCCGTGGCGAGCGTCGATCCGCGCCGTCTCGCCCGCCGCCAACCATTCGCGGAGGCGGCGCAGACCCTCGGCGGCCTCGGCGGGTTTCGCAGCGACCACCGCCGCCCGCGCCGGGCCGGCATCCGGCCGGCGGGCGAGCAGGGCCGCCAGATCGGCCAGCTCGGCGCGGGAGAGCCGGGCTGCCACCTCCGCCAAGCGCTCGGCCTCGGCAGCCAGGGAGTCCGCGTCCGGCGCCGTGAGCAACAGTAGCTCGGCGTCCTGCCAGGAAGCCAGCAGCTCGCGCTCGCGGGGCGCCAGGGACCGGCGGCGCAGGGCCGGGGCTCCCTCCAGCACGACGTGCGTGTTGATGCCGCCGAAGCCCATGGCCGAGACAGCGGCCCGCAACGGCAGGTCGGCGGGCCAGGGCTCGCCGCGTTCGAGCACGCGCAACGCGGCGTCCGGCCGTTGGATCTCTGGATGGGCCTCCTCGCAGCCGGTATTGGGGGGCAGCACCTGCGAGTGAACGGCCATGGCGGCCTTGATCAGCCCTGCGACTCCGGCCGCCGCCTTGGTGTGGCCGATGTTGGCCTTGATCGAGCCGACGGGCGCCGGCGGCGCGGCGTGGGCTTCCCGCCGGGCGGAGGAGAGGGCGGCCAGTTCGGCGGCGTCTCCCACCGAGGTTCCGGTGCCGTGCCCTTCGAAGTAGCCGATCGTCTCGATGCCGAAGCCGGCCCGCCGGTAGGCCCGGTGAAGAGCGAGCTTCTGCCCTTCCGCCTCCGGACGGCTGATGCCGCCGTGGCCGTCCGAGGAGATCCCCCAGCCGCGGAGCACGGCATAGACACGGCAGCCGAGGCGCGCGGCGTCCGCCTCGCGCATCAGCACCACGAAGCCGCACCCCTCGCCGGGAAGGAAGCCGGAGGAGCGCGCGTCGAAGACCCGCATCTCCCCGGGGGCGAGAGCGCCGGTGCGGGCGAAGCCCACCAGCTCGAAGGGATCGAGCGAGAGGTCGACGCCGCCGCCGAGGGCCACGTCGAGGTCGCCCGCGGCCAGCGCCGAGCAGGCGTTGGCGACCGCCAGCAGAGAGGAGGCGCAGGCGCCGTCCAAGGTGTAACCGCCGCCGTGGAGATCGAAGTGATTGCAGATCCGGCCGGCGATGGTGTTCGAGAGGCCGCCGGCGAGCGACTCCTCAGTCGGCACGGCGAAGGGTGCCTTGTAGGCCTCCTCCATGCGGGCGAGGAGCGCGCCGATGCTCCCTTCCTCCCAGCCGTCCGCGGTCAGCGCGCCGGCGAGCACGCGACGCACATAGGGCCAGCGCAGTCGGAGCGTATTGGCCCTGGAGATCTCGCCGGTGAGAGTGTTGCCGAGGAGAACGCCGGTGGCATCGCGCGGCAATCCCTCGGCGTCGGGGAAGCCGGCGTCGGCGAGAGCGTCGGCGGCAACGTCGAGGGCCAGCCAGTGGGCGAGGTCGGCGGAGCGGTAAGTACGGCCGGCCACCCGAAAGCGCACCCGATCGAACTCCCAGCCCTCGAGCACGGCCGCTTCGATGGGATACAGGCTGTCCGGGTCGGAAGGGTCGCCGCTGACGTAGTCCTCCAGGCGCAACCGCTCTTGCGGGATCCGCCGGAAGGCCCGCCGGCGAGCGAGCACGTTCTCCCACAGCTCGCCGGGGGTGCGGGCGTCGGGATAGCGGCACGCCATGCCGACGATGGCGATGCCCTCGCTCATCTAGGCCTCCGCCGGCATACCGACCTCGACTCTCGCCTTCGCCTCGGCCCGCTGCGCCGCCAGCGCCCGCAGAGCCAGGAGCGCTCCGCGTCCGGCGCAGACGATGCTGAGGCCGAAGAACAGCCCGAACACGATGTGAAACGCCATCAGCGTGCCGTAGGCCGCCGCCACCGCCGCCCCGAAGGCGACCTGGCCGCGCACCGAGGACGGCGTCGTCGCCGGGTCCGTCACCATATAGAACGTGAAGAGCAGGAAGGCGACGCCGGTCATCGGATTGAGCGACGGCAGGAAGAGGTTGCCGAACAGGAAGTGGCGGACCGTGGCCTGCACCACGAAGCAGCCGAGCCAGGCCGCGATGAGCGGCAGCTTCTTGGTGAAGACGCCGTTGAGGAACGAGCCTGAGCAGATGATGAGCACGGGGAGGAACCAGTCCCAGCCGCCGTAGAGGTTCTCGGTGAACATGTAGGGCTGCGCGATGCCCACCCACGGGAAGGCCAGGAGCGTCGCGGTGATGCCGAGGTTCGACGGATTGAAGAAGTGGCGGCGGGCGCCGTTCGTGCCGGCGCGGAAGACGTGCTTCGAGGCGATCGCGACGGCGGCGGCGAAGGCGATGGGCAGGAGCCGGTCGTTGGCGTAGAGCAGCATGGCGACCGCGAGCCCCGTGATGTGGGCCGAGAGCAGGAAGTCGATGAAAGCCGTGCCGCGTCCGAGGAAGCGGGGCTTGCGGCCCAGCCGCCGCGACTCGATCAGCTCGAACAGGATCTCCGTCGCATAAGCGGTGAGCAGAGAGACGATGGGCTGGGCCAGCGACTGCTCGAAGCCGAGCAGCGTGTGCCCGAGGATGTTGAGGATGGTGATGGCGGTAGCGAACCGCCGCAGGGCCGCGAGGCGCATGTCTTTGCCGTTGGCCATCTCTCAGCCCTCCTTCCTCATAGCGGTCGCCGTCACCGTTGCCATCTGTGCGGGGGGCGCGGCCCCGAGCACCACACGGTGCCTGCCGGGAGTCAGACGGAGCGTCTGCGTGCGCGCCTTGCCGGCGCCGTCCCGCCAGTGGATTTCCACCTGCAACGGCGTGCCGCGAGCCGTGCGGCCCAGACCGAAGTGGATCTCCGGCGCCCGTTTGCCGGAGTGGCCGCTGCCGCCGTCCGCCTGGCCCACCAGGCGGCGGCCGCCGGGGAGATGAACCACAGCCGCCGCGCCCACGGCGGGACGCGAGAGGCCGGCACCGGCCGGCAGGCGCAGATCGAGCTCCAGCGAGGCGTTCCGCCGCGGGCCGTCGTTACGGTAGAACCAGGAGTCCTCCCACTGGTTGGCGATGGCGAAGTCGAGGTCGCCGTCGCCGTCGACGTCGGCGATGGCGATGCCGCGGGTGATGTGGTTGGCATCCAGACCCAGCTCGGGCGCCAGGTCGTAATAACGGCCGTCGCGAGCGCGGACGAAGAACGGGTTGTGCAGATGCCCGGAGAGGTCGTCACCGGGCGTGAAGTGAGGCCAGGCGGCGGTATGGATCATGTTGTTGTCGTTGCCCATGGCGAGCTCGTGCAGCTCGGGCCAGCGGTTCTTCTCGCCGCGCACGAAGCCGATCGCCTGCGTCGCCTCGGGCACGCCGTCGTCATCGAAATCGGCGAGGCGCGAGTCCCAGCCCCAGCCGCTGCGCGAGAGGCCCAGCGCCTCGCCGCGGTCCGCCCAGGGGGCTATACCGTCGCGGATCGGCCGCAGGTCACCCGTGCTCACCCATACGAAGTGGCTCTCCTCCAGCGCGTAGTTCTGGGCGATGTTGCTGACGTACATGTCGAGAATGCCGTCGCCGTTGAGGTCGGCGAAGTCGATGCCCATCCCCTTGAAGGAGTCGTGGCCCAGCACCTTGGAGGCGGGAGTGGTGAAGGTCCTCCGACCCATCAGCGCGGCGAAGCGCGGGCGGCCCGGCGTCGAGAGGTTGTGCAGCAGCCGGTCGTTGCCGAAGTCGTTGCCGAAGTAGATCTCCGGCCGCAGGTCGCCGTCGAGGTCCGCGGCGCCCACCGCCAGCGTCCAGGAGTAGGTGGTCTGGCCGTCGAAGGCGTCGTCGACGTCGGTGAAGCGCACTGTGGGATCGGGGCCGGCGGAGGCGCCCTGCCAGAGCAGCAGCCGGTTCCTGCCGCCGTTCTCCGAGCGCGACATCGAGCGATGCATGTGGGCGCGGTCCATGGCGCGGTCGTCGAGCACCCGCATGCCGTCCGGGAAGTAGTTGCCGACGATCAGATCGAGATGGCCGTCGCCGTCCACGTCGGCGCTGGTCAGGGCGTTGGTGTTCCAGATCTGGGCCGAGGGCGCGACGGCGACGGGCCGGTAAGCCGCCGCCGAGAGGGCCCCCGTGCCGGCGCGCTGCAGGAAGGCGATGGGCGGCCGGCCCCAGTAATAGACCAGCAGGTCCATGCGTCCGTCTTCGTTCCAATCTCCCGGCAGGCAGCCCATGGGAGCCGTGGTCCGCGCGTCGTAAGCCAGGGGAGAGGGATCGAGGGCGAACACGGCGTAGCGCGCTCCCGTTCCCGGCACGGGCTCGACCAGCGCCAGATCCACCCGCGGGTCGACCGAACAGAGGTCGTTCGGCAGCCCGTCGCGGTCCAGGTCGTTGAGGGCGACGCCGGCTCCGACGCTGGAGATCCAAGCGGCGATGTCCTTGTAGTCGGGATGGACCGCCCGCACGAACCGGCCGAGGTCGCCGGGCGGCGTCGCCAGCGGCAGGCGGGTGAAGGCGAAGCGGGAGGCCAAGGCCTGCCGCTCGCCCACCGGCAGCGTGGGCAGGCGGGCGAAGCCGTAGAGGCCCGCGATCAACGCCACCGCCACCAGCCGAACGGCGTGACGTTGGAAGAACCCTGGCGGCTGGCTCAAGACATGCTCCTTTCAGCGAAGTGATCCTGGATGCGGCGTCTCCAGACCTCGAACGCAGGCTCGCCGGGCCGGTCGCCCGGCAGATCGTGGCTGGCCTCGTCGGTCACCTTGGCCACCCTGGCCGCGCTCGCATCGCAGAGCGTCCGGCAGGCCAGCTCGGTATGCGCGGCGGGATTGCCGGCCCGCTCGCGCGCCTTGGCGGCGAAGGCTACGCCTTGGGCGAGCTGTGGCGCGAAGCGTCCCGCACCCCGCCGCAGCTCTTCCAGCTCGGCACGAGTCCTGCCGCCGGCATAGGCGCAGGCGAGCCCGAGGCCGCTCCAGAGGTCCGCCTGACGATCGGCCGGAAAGGCGCCGATCGTGCGCGGCAGGAGCCGGACGTCGGCGCCGTCGACGAACCAGAGGCTGCGCCCGAGCCCCTGGTCGAAACCCCGCCGGGCATAGCCGCGCAGCTTGCGGGGGACCTCCCGGCGTTCGACCGCGCGGGGCCAGTAGAAGAAGCCCTCGTGGAAGCCGTAGCCGTCGAGGGCCAGCCAGCGCTCCAGCGGGTTCTCCAGGCGAGCCAGGAGCCGTTCGGGGGAGAGTGGAAGCCGGGCGAGGATCCAGCCGGCTCCGACGTTGATGATGTAGGCGTGGGCGTCTCCCGGGCCGGCGAGGAAACGCGACAGGCGGTCCCGCCGCCCGGGGATTAAAGTGTCGAGAAGGCTCAGGGCCATCCCCGCGCCTTCATAAGCGAAGCCGTGAAGCTCGCGCTCCACTTCGCGCTCCAGTCGAGCCGCCAGCGGCAGGGGCCGGTCCTCCTCGAGGGCTGCGGTGTAGCCGCGGACGAAACAGCGCCCCACCTCCTCCAGCCTTTCCCGCACCGCCGCCGAATCGCCGCGGAAATGCCGCCGCGCAAAAGAGGTCTCCTCCTCCGAGATGCCGAACAGCGCGCGGCGCAGGGCGGTCCCCGCACTCCGCCGGCGCGGCGAGGTCTGCGGCAGAGGCAAGGAGGTAGCGCGTTCTTCGGCAGGATGAGTCACGGAAAGGCTCCTACACTCTTAGTGCCGCAACAGTAGGCGAACGAGCCCGCGGCGGCGTTACGGCTGCATCTTTGGATTATCCTCCAAATAGCTTCATTCAGATCGGTCAGCGGGCCTCTTCCAGCTCCATCTTCAGCGAGAAGAACCGCAGCAGGTCCTTGAGGGAGAGGATGCCGAGCAGACGGTCCCCGTCGACGACCATCAGCCGGGAGGCGCCGGAGCGGTTCATGCGCGAGAGGGCCTCCATGGCGTCGGTATCGGACCGCACCGTGTTCTCGGCGCCGCAGCGCTCGGCGAGCGCCCCGACGGTCTGCCGCTCCCACTCGTCGCGGGGCAGCTCGCGGACCTGACGGGTGGTGACGCAGCCGACCAGCCGGCCGGAGTCGTCCACCACCGGAAACATCTTGAAGTGATAGCGGTAGATGTAGTCATCCACCAGATCGCGCACCGAGATGCCGCGTGGCACGGTCACCGGATCAGGATGCATGAAGCGGGAGACCGGCTCGCCGGCGAGGGCGCGGCGCAGCAGGAGCTGCTGGTAGGACATCTGGGCCGCATTGCGGACGAAGAGCCCGATGAGGAACAGCCAGATCCCGGCTTGTACTCCTCCGGGAAAGAAGACCGCGGTGACGACACCGAGAGCCACGAGCAGCAGACCGAAGCCGCCGCCGATGCCCGCGGCGATGCGAGTCGCCCAGCGGAGACTCTTTTTCCAGCCCCACAGGATCGAGCGGAGGATGCGTCCGCCATCGAGAGGGAACGCTGGAATGAGGTTGAAGATCGCAAGCCCCAGATTCAGGCGAGCGACTTCGAGGAGCACGGCAGGGACGGGATCGGGCCACCCGGAGAAGCTCCCAAGACCGCGGCACACCAGGAAGATCAACAGGCTGGCCACCGGACCGGCCGCGGCGATGACGAACTCGGCGCGGGGAGTGGGTACCTCGCCGGGCATCTCGGCGACGCCGCCGAAGATGAACAGGGTGATCCCTCGCATCTCGACGTCGAATCTGCGGGCGACCAAAGAGTGGGAAAGCTCGTGGAGGACGACCGAGAGGAAGAGGAGGAGAGTGGCGGCGACCCCCATCAGCCAGTAGGTGCCTTGCGGCTGGCCAGGGAGCTGGACCGGGAAGGCGGTGTGGGCGAAGCTCCAAGTGACCAGGACGGCCACGATGAACCAGGAAGGATCGATCCTGACGGTGAAACCGAAGATCCTGAACAGCTCGATGGCTCTGCCGAACACGCGCGCCTCCCGGGCATTGTACTGCGGGAACGGACTTGCCTCGGACGGCCGTCAGAGGACGGCGGGACTGGCGTCCACCGCTCCCTCCACCAGCTCTCGCATGTCCTCGATTCGCGCCTCCGTGTCCGCCTCGCCCAGCTCGATCAGACGCCGGAGGTAGTCCTCCTGGAACATCACCATGCTCAGGAAGTCGGAGGTCTCCGTCTCCTTCGAGCCGAGGCTGCGGGTGAGATAGCGGAACCCCGCAGGCAGTTGAGGCTCGTAAGCGGTGGCGATCTCGCCGAGGTCCTGCGACGGGCGGAGCAGGCGCACCTCGATCCTCCTGAGGTGGTCCCACTCCTCAGGCGGGATCTTGGCGAGGAGACGGTTGAGGCCCTCCAGCCGTCGCACGTCCTCGTCGAGAACGTCGAGGAAAATTGCGTCCGCCAGATGGTTCAACACCTGGATCGGCGGCGGGTAGCCCTCGGTTTTTCGGCGCTCGGCCTCCTCGCAGCTCGGCTCGTAGTTGGGCGAGATGGCGAGGATGCGCGTGGCGCCGAGGCGCAGGGCCGGTACCAGCGGCGTCGAGAGCCGCACGCCGCCGTCGCCATACCAGGCGTCCCCCAGGCGTATCGCCGGAAAGAACAGCGGCAGCGCGGAGGAGGCCATCACGTGGTCCACCGTGATTCGGGCGCTGAGGCTGCGATGGCGAGGCTGATGCCATTCGCGGTAGTCCTGCGACTGGACCCAGGTGACCGTCTGCCCGGTGGTGTAATTGAGGCCCGTCAGCGCGAGCGCCTTGAGCCACCCCTGCTCCAGGTTACGTTCGATACCGATGATCTCGCCGTCCACCGTAGGTGCGGCGCGCTGAATGGTGGCGTAGAGCGGTTGGCTGTCCACCAGTCCGCGGACCTCCGGTGCGAGCGAAAAGTTGCTGGAGGCGAGGTGGGCGGCCCAGCGGGTGAAGTGCCCAGCCAGGGAAGCGGCGTCGACGCGGAAGATGTCCTCGACCCGCAGGCGGCCCCAGAGGTCGCAAAGCTCCGCCGTCGCCTCGGCGAGCGAGCCGGCATGGGCGGCGACGAAGGTGGCGTTGATCGCCCCCGCCGAGACGCCGGTGATGATGGAAAAGCGCAGGCCGGGGAAGTGGCGGGCGAGGCACCGCAAGACGCCGGTCTGATAGGCTCCCCGCGCGCCGCCGCCGGAGAGGACGAGGGCGAGATCCACCCGCGGCGACTCGATCCGGCCGATGTCCGGAATTTCGACCCCCGTGGCAGGATGGGACTTGATTTCCTGGATCACGCCGCCACTCTACGCGAGGTAAGGGGAAATGAAAACGCTGCTCAAGCTTTTGGGGCTCCTGTTGCTCCTCGTCCTGGCCGCCCTCCTCTTCATCTACTCGGGCGTCTACGACATGGCTGCAAGCAACCCCGATGCCGGGCTGATCGCCTGGGTGCTCCAGACGACGCAGGAGCGCTCGGTCCACCGGGCCTACGAAAGCCTCGAGGGAAAGGTTCAAATCCCCAAGCTCGACGATCCGCAGCGGATCCAGACCGGCTTCGTCCACTATCACGAGATGTGCGTCACCTGCCACGCCGCGCCGGGGGTCGAGGTCTCGGAGATCGGCATGGGGCTCAATCCCTTCCCCCCCGAGCTGGCCAAGGGGGGAGGGGACGAGCCGCTGGAGACCTTCTGGATCGTCAAGAACGGCATCAAGATGACCGGCATGCCCTCTTTCGGGGCGACCCACACGGACGACGAGATCTGGGCCATCGTGGCCTTCCTCAACCGGCTGCCGAAGCTCTCATCGCAGGAGTATCAGGCGATGGTGCAACAGGCGGGGCTGGGCCAGCCGGGGGAAGAGCCTGGCGAAACCGCCGGCCAGGCGCAGCCGACGGAGCAGCACCACACGTCTCCGCCGGGGACGCCGCCGCATAAGGATTGATACACTCCGCGGTCATGGAGCTGGGGGATCTGGAGCTTACGCGAGTCAGCGACGGCGAGTTCCGCCTCGACGGCGGGGCGATGTTCGGCGTCGTGCCGCGGGTGCTCTGGGAGAAGGAGTCTCCCCCGGACGCCCAGAACCGCATCCGTATGGGCACCAACTGCCTGCTGGTGGCGCGGGGGAACGACCTGCTGCTGATCGATACCGGCATCGGCGACAAGCACGACGCGCGCTTCCGTGAGATGTACGCCATGCAGCCCGACGCCGTCCGGCTGCCGGAGTCGATCCGCCGAGCGGGATACGAGCTGGGCGACGTGACCCACGTCCTGCTCTCGCACCTCCATTTCGACCACTGCGGCTGGAACACCCGGGACTCGGGCAGCGGCCGCATCGTGCCGACCTTTCCAAAAGCGCGGTACTGGCTGCAGCGCGGCGAGGTAGAGCACGCCCGCCGTCCCAACGAACGCGACCGCGCGAGCTACTTCCCCCACAACTGGGAGCCGCTCTTCGAGGCCGGAGTCGTCGAGCTGTTCGGCGAGGAGGCCGAGCCGATGCCCGGCGTCAGGGCAGTCCGGGTGCCCGGGCACAACGCGGACATGTGCATTGTTCTGCTGGATGGGGGCGGCGGCGCGAAGGCGGTCTTCTGGGCCGACCTCGTTCCCAGGGCCTCGCACGTGCCGTTCCCCTGGATCATGAGCTACGACCTGTATCCGTTGACGACGCTGGAAAACAAGAAAGTCTGGCTTCCCCGGGCCGCTGAAGGGAACTGGCTCTGCATCTTCGAGCACGATCCCGATGCGCCCTTCGGCCGGCTGGCGGAAGACAAGCCCGGGCGTTATCGTGCAGTCCCGGTGGAGGTTCCCGAGTCCCGGTTGGCACGGACCTGATCCGTGAATCCAGAATCCAAAATCGAAATCCAAGATAGAGAGATTCCATGGCGCGAGAAGAGTTTGACCTCATCATCATCGGCAGCGGTCCCGGCGGCTACGTGGCCGGCATTCGGGCAGGGCAGCTCGGCCTCAAGGCCGCCGTCGTGGAGAAGGACTCCAAGTACGGCGGCACCTGCGGGCTCCGCGGCTGCATCCCGACGAAGGCCCTGCTGCACACGGCGGCGGTGCTGGACGAGATCCGCGAGGCAGGTGAGCTGGGCGTGCAGGTTGCGGAGCCGACGCTGGACATCGTCAAGGCGCAGGAACGCAAGCAGAAAGTGGTGGATGCCAACGCCAAGGGGGTCGAGTTCCTGTTCAAGAAGAACAAGGTGACCGGCCTTCACGGCGTGGGGCGGCTCGCCGGCCCGCACGAGGTCGAGGTCGAAGGGGCCGACGGCAAGAAGAGCTACGGCGCGAAGTTCATCATGATCGCTACGGGCTCGGTGCCGCGGGACATCCCTATCGCTCCGGCCGACGGCGAGCGCATCCTCAACTCCGACCACATCCTGGAGCTGCGGAAGGTTCCGAGCACCCTGGCGGTCCTCGGAGCCGGCGCGGTCGGCACCGAGTTCGCTTCGATCTACGCTTCCTTCGGCACCAAGGTGACGTTGATCGAGATGCTGCCCCGGGTGCTCCCCATCGAGGACGAGGAGGTCTCGGCGGAGCTGCAGCGGGCGCTGCGCAAACGCGGCCTCGAGGTGATGACCGGCGCCAAGCTGAGCAGCGTCGAGCGGACGGAGGGCGGACTCAAGCTGAACCTCGAAGGCGGCAAAAAGAATACCGTCGAAGCCGAGATGCTGCTCGTCGCCATCGGCCGCAAGCCGGTCACCGAGAACCTCGGGCTGGAGGCGCTCGGCGTCGAGCTGGAGCGTGGCTACGTCAAGGTCGATCTCGCGACCATGCAGACGGCGGTGCCGCACATCTACGCCATCGGCGACGTCATCAACACGCCGTGGCTCGCCCACGTCGCCTCCTTCGAGGGCATCCTGGCCGTCGAGCACATGGCGGGCCTGCCGGTGCGGCCGATCAACTACGACCGGGTGCCCTCCTGCACCTACTGCGAGCCCGAGGTGGCCAGCATCGGCCTGACCGAGGCCAAAGCGCGCGAGCGGGGCTATGACGTGCAGACCGGCAAGTTCCCGCTGACGGCGCTCGGCAAGGCGCGGATCATCGGCAAGACCACGGGCTTCGTCAAGGTGGTGCGCGAGAAGCAGTACGACGAGCTGCTGGGAGTCCACATCGTCGGCGCGCACGCCACGGACCTGATCGCCGAGGCCTGCGTGGCCCTGCAGATGGAGGGCACCGACGAGGAGCTGTTCCGCACCATGCACGCCCATCCGACGCTCTCCGAGGCGGTCATGGAGGCGGCGCACGCGGCGCACGGGCAGGCGATTCATATCTAGAACACCCTTATGGCGAAGCTAGGCAAGAACTGGGGTCCTCTGCATCCCCCGGCGGTGGAGACCGAACGGCTGGCGAAGACCGAGCTACCGCGCGAACGCCAGCTCGAGCTCTACCGCTACCTGAAGCTCAACCGGATGGTCGAAGACCGTCTCGGCAATCTCTACCGGCAGGGCAAGGTGGTGGGCGGGCTCTACTCCAGCCGCGGCCAGGAGGCTACCTCCGTGGGGTCCGCCTACGCCCTGGAGCCGCAGGATTTCGTGGGCCCTCTCATCCGCAACCTGGGGGCCATGCTGGTACGGGGCGTCAAACCGCGCGAGGTCATGATGCAGTACATGGCCAAGGGCGACAGCCCGACGGGCGGCAAGGACGGCAACACGCATTTCGGCGATCTCCAGCGCGGTCTGGTGGCTCCCATCTCGATGCTCGGCGCCCTCATCCCGGTCATGGCCGGAGTGGCGCTCGCCGGCAAGATGCAGGGAAAGAATCTGGTCGCCCTGACCTACATCGGCGACGGCGGTACCTCGACAGGCGATTTCCACGAGGGCCTCAATCTGGCCGCCGTGCTTCACGTGCCCTTCGTGCTCATTGCCGAGCACAACGGCTGGGCCTACTCGACGCCGACCTCGCGGCAGATGCGGATCAAGAACATCGCCACCCGCGCCGCCGCCTACGGCATCCCGGGCGAGATTGTCGACGGCAACGACGTGCTGGCCGTCTACGAGACCACCAAGCGGGCGGTTGAGCGCGCCCGTTCCGGCGGCGGTCCCAGCCTGATCGAGGCCAAGACCTTCCGCATGAAAGGGCACGCCGAGCACGACGACGCCGGCTATGTCCCCAAGGAGCAATTCGAGGACTGGAGGACGAAGGACCCGATCGAGCGCTTCGAGCGCCACCTGCTCGGCGAAGGCCTGGCGGGCGAGGAGGAGCTCAAGGCGATCGTGGCGGAGATCGATGCCCGGCTCAACGAGGAGGTCGACTCCGCCCTCGCTTCGCCGATGCCGCCGCCGGAGCGGGCCTTCGAGGGCGTCTATGAGCCGGCTGCCGAAGGAGTGTCGGTCTGATGGCGCCCGTCACCTACCTCGAAGCGATCCGCCAGGCGCTGTGGGACGAGATGGAGCAGGACGAGCGGGTGTTCATGCTCGGCCAGGACATCGGCACCTACGGCGGCGCCTTCCGCGTCACCGCCGGCTTCCTCGACCGCTTCGGACCGCAGCGGATCATCGACACCCCCATCAGCGAGTCAGCCATGGTGGGCTGTGCCGTCGGCGCCGCGATGATGGGACTGCTGCCGGTGGTCGAGATGCAGTTCATCGATTTCATCTCGTGCGCCTTCAACCAGATCGTCAATTTCGCCGCGCCCAACCGCTACCGCTGGGGCCAGAAGGTGCCGATGGTCATCCGCGGACCGGCGGGCGGCAACGTCCACGGCTCGGCCTACCATAGCCAGAACCCGGAGTCGTACTTCCAGCACACCCCGGGCCTGAAGATCGTGGCCCCCGGCACGGTGGCCGATGCCTACGGCCTGCTCAAGGCGGCCATCCGCGATTCCAACCCGGTGCTCTACTTCGAGCACAAGTACCTCTACCGGCGGCTCAAGGACGAGCTCCCCGAGGGCCGCGACGGCCTGGTGACGATCGGCAAGGCGCGGCTGGCCCGCGAGGGGCGCGACCTGTCCGTCGTCACCTACGGTGCTATGCTTCAGGTGGCGCTGGAGGCCGCCGGACGCCTGGAAGCGGATGGGATCGACCTCGAGGTCCTCGATCTCCGGACGCTCAAGCCCCTCGATCAGGACGCCATCCTCGCGACCGTCCGCAAGACCAGTCGGGTGATCATCCTGACCGAGGAGCAGACCACGGGCTCGGTGGCCGGGGAAGTGGCGGCGCGGATCGCCCAGCACGCCTTCGAATGGCTGGACGGGCCGGTTCACCGGCTCTGCTGTCCTGATACCCCGGTCCCTTACAGCCCGACGCTCGAAGAGGCCTATCTGCCCAACGTGGACAAGCTCGTCGCCCGGGTGCGCGAGCTGGCCAGCTACTGAGAAAGAGAGAGACGGAGAGCTTATGGCTACCGAAGTCGTGATGCCCCAGATGGGGGAGTCGATCGCCGAGGGCACCATCACCCGCTGGCTGGTGAAGCAGGGCGACAAGGTGGAGAGGGATCAGCCGCTGTTCGAGATCTCCACCGACAAGGTGGACGCCGAGATCCCGAGCCCGGCCTCGGGCACGCTGGTGGAGATCCGCAGCCAGGAAGGGCAGACCGTGCCCGTGAACCAGGTCGTCGCGGTGATCGGCGACGCCGGCGAGCAGCCTGCACCGTCGTCGTCGCGGGAGGCCGAGCCCCCACCAGAGCCGCCCTCGGTAGCGGAGCAGAAGCAAGCCCAGGCTCCGGTCGTCCCCGCCGCTACGCCGGGAGAGCAGCCGGCGCCGACCGCGACTGAAGCCAAGCGTGAGGAGACCGCCCGCGAGGAGCCCAAGGAGGCCGAAGGCGGGGTGGTCAGCCTCGAGGACCGGGCCCGCAAGTTCTCCAGCCCGCTGGTGCGCAACATCGCGACCAAGGAGGGCGTCAATCTGGAGGACGTCGAAGGCACCGGCGCCCACGGCCGCGTCACCAAGGACGACATCATGAAGTACCTGGAGCAGCGCAAGGCGGCTCCGGCCGTCGCGGCCGCGGTTTCACCGCCGCCTCCGCCTCCCCCGGCTGCCGCCGTTGTCTCGCCGCCTCCTTCGGCCGCCGCGGCGGCTCCGGCAGGGAGGCAGGCGCCGGCCGGCTTCCACGTGCCGGCTTACCAGCCGGGCGAGAACGTCGAGATCGAGCCGATGTCCAAGATCCGGCAGATCACGGCGGCCCACATGGTCTACTCGAAGGCCACCTCGGCGCACGTCACCACCGTCTTCCACATCGACATGTCGCGCGTCGGCCGCGCCCGCGCCCGCGCCAAGGACGGCTTCCAGCGCAAGGAGGGCACCAAGCTCACCTTCATGCCCTTCATCTTCAAGGCGGTCGCCACTGCCCTCAAGGCCCACAAGACCGTCAACGCCTCCATCGACGGCACCAACATCGTCTTCAAGAAGGACATCAACATCGGCATGGCCGTCGACATGCCGGGCCGGGGCCTCATCGTGCCGGTCATCAAGAATGCCGACACGCTGAGCCTGGTGGGCTTCGCCAAGACCGCCAACGACCTGGCCGACCGGGCGCGCGGCAAGAAGCTCAAGCCCGAGGAGACCCAGGGCGGCACCTTCACCATCACCAACCCCGGCGTCTTCGGCAGCCTCTTCGGCACGCCGGTGATCAATCAGCCGCAGGTGGCGATCCTCGGCGTCGGCACCATCGAGAAACGGCCGGTGGTCGTCGAGGACGAGAACGGCAACGACGCCATCGCCATCAAGACCATGTGCTACCTCGCCATCACCTACGATCACCGCCTGGTAGACGGCGCCGACGCCGACCGTTTCATGATCGACGTCAAGAAGGTGCTCGAAGAGGATCCCTGGACGGAGCTGGAGGCGTACGTGTAGGCGAGCGTGGCGTGGTGACGATCCGCCGCCGACCACGCCGCGCCCGACGCCTTCCCCTGAGACCACGGGGTAGCCTCAGTTCAGCGGGGGCGTGTTCGGGCACGCCCCCGCCTTCTTCCCACTCTAGTCCATCTTCTGCCGGTCCGCAAAGAGCCTGAAGGGCTGCCAGAGAACTTTCACGCGTTCCGCGCGAGCCTGAACGCTTAAAATTTTTTCTGTAAGCGTACAAGACGAAGCGGTAGGCGTATCGCGCCGGCCGTTAGCGGCTAGCGCTGGCCCACGGCGAGCCAAGGCATGCCGCGGTAGGAATCCGCCACCACCCAGGCGGCGGCCGTCAGCACCACGGTGACGACGAACTCGCCCCATTGGAAGGCGTTGACGGAGCCTGCCGTCACACGGGGCACCCACACGAGCAGCAGGAACCCGCCCAGTTGCAACGTCGAGAGCGTGGCTGCCAGCCGTGCGTACACACCGGTGAGCACTGCCAGCCCCGCCGCGATGAAGGCAGCGCCGGTGAAGTAGGCCCAGGCCACAGGCGATCCCAGCCAGCCAGGCACCAGCACGGTGGTCTGTTTCAGATAGACGAAATGGGCCAGGCCGAAGGGGATCAAGGCCAGGCCGTAGAGCGCCCTCGCGATTCGCAGACCGTTGCTGCCGGTGGCGAAACCGAGGCGCCGCCCGTCCCGATCGCCGACGAGCCAGACGTACAGAACCCAGGCGGCCGCCAGGATCACCGCGGACTGACCGAAGCCCCAAGCGGCCAGGAGCGTAGGGTGGAGGAGGAAGAGCTGCGGCACTCTCAGCAGCAGGAACCAAATCAGGAGATAGGCGAGCAGCACGCGGGAAGCGACGGCGGCCGTGCGCTTCCACAGTAGGCCTATGCCAGTTGCCAGATAGACGAAGGAGCAAAGATAGGCCAGCAGCTCGTGCGCAGGTACAGCCTTGGGCACGGAGGGCCACGTCGGATCGAAATCGCCTTTGACGAGGCCCAGGATTCCGAGGGCGATCAAGGTCGCAGCAAAGACCGCATGACCCAAGCTGGCGATACGCATCTCCCCTCCTCCCGTGCCGGTTCAGCTTACCTGGCTTTGAACAATGCGCACCAGGCGCTGCGAGCCAGTGCAGTTTAAAGCAAGACGGGGAGGATAGCGAATCAAGAATCAGAAGACTCCAAAGCGGCCCCAACCGGCACGGCCCGGCAGTGCTGCGACTAGCGGCGAGACCGCGCCGCTTGCAGTCTCGTCCGCTCGATCGCCGGCCGGCACTTCACATTCGCCCGCTACGGGACGGAGTGGGAGAAGAAGACATCGTAGGCGAAGCTCTTCTTGTGGCTAGCGAACGTCACTTGTGTCCGATAGCGGAACTCGTTGCCATCTCCGTCCCTCCGCCGAGCTTCCTTGTAGTCGAGGTCGATCTCGACTACACCCCAAGCCTCTAGAGGCGACAATTCGCCGGCTGTAGAAGCGCCGTCGTGGTCAGCGTCGAGCCAGAGCCGCAGCGCGGAAAAGATGGCATCCGCCGCCGTCAACTCGCCGTCGCCATTCCCTCCCATTTCCGGCCGGTCGAACATCGCGAGCGCCAGGAAACCGTTGGGATGACTGGAAACGGGTTGGTCCGTGGCGTTGCCGAACAGCTCCAGACCATCGTCGACCTGCCCGTTCCGGTTGCGATCGAGAACCAGGAAGGCGTCGTCGGAGTCCGGCCGCGTCCAGCCGATCCGCTCCTTTGTATGGTCCCCATTGATGTCGAAGGACACGCCGTCCTCAAACCCCATCAGATGGAAGCCGTTCCCGCCGAGATCCACGAGGACGGGGCTGGTGTCGTAGCCCCAGCACAGGCAATTGAGCTCATCCCAGTTCCCGCCCAGCAACTGACAGTTCTCAACGTCGTAAGGGTCGCTGAGACAGCGACCGCCATGGGGGTCACAGGAGCAAGTGAAGGGATCCCAGATGTCACCTCGAAGGTAACATTCGGTCGCGTACTCCCCGTTGAGGCAAGGATCGCAAAGTACCTGATCTTCAAGATACGCGCTCAAACCAAGAGGACTCTGCTCAATGGCATAGACCCCGGCCATCGCCAGTACGCAAGGTCCCAGGAACTGATCGGCGGAGAGGCCGACGTTGGCAACCTCCTGTGAGGTGGCAACTGCTCCGCACCACGCTTCGAGCTCGAGGAAGAGCAGGAGATCGCATGCATCCTTGTGACTCAGCGAGTAGGGGACTCCGACACACGCCCTGTAGCACGCATCGTGACGCCCACAGGCTCCTGCCAGCAAGATGTCCAAGGGTACCTGCAAGGCCTCTCGTCCCGGGAAAAACTCGGGCAAGACTGAGCAGCCGTCATAGCCGTACACAGGTTGATTCAGGGAGGGTAAGAGCAACAGGAGTCCAATAAAGACCGACAGACGCAAGCCAGGCGATATCATTTGAAACTCCTTTTTAGGAACGTTTTCTGAAGATCAGCGGCGGCGCCCAGGGGCGCCGCCGCGCGGCAAGGATGAGCGGGACCTGGGTTCTTGCTCCTCTTACGGAAGAAGGATGACCGTTTGATCAAAGGCACCGAAACCGTTGGAGGCGTAGTCGATGCGCCATCTGCCATCGTTGGTCTTGACGGCGAAGTCCGCGCGTCCATCGCCGTCGTAGTCGCCAGGCGCGGGACGGGTTTCCGTAAAGCCGTAGCCCTGGTAGGAGGCGTCCCACAGGCCGAACCCGTTCCAGGCGTAGTCGATGTTGAAGACTCCATAGTCGTCGGCTTTGATGCCGATGTCCGCTCTGCCGTCTCCATCGTAATCCGCCGCAGCCTCACGATTGGCCGAGTAGCCGTACCCGCCGTACGAGAAATTCCAGCTGCCGAAGCCGTTCCAGGCGTAATCGATGGCCCAGACCGTCAGAGTGGTGGAGTGGACGCTGATATCAGCCCTGCCGTCGCCGTCGTAGTCGGCCGGCGCCTCACGATTTTCCGTAAAGCCGTACCCGCCGAAGTTGAAGTCCCAGACGCCATAGCCGTTCGAGGCAAAGTCGATGCGCCATTGGCCGGAACTCGTGGAGTGAGTGCAGAGGTCCGCCCTGCCATCGCCGTCGTAGTCGGCCGGTGCCGGACGCGACTCTGCCAGGCCATAGCCGACGTAGGTCGCATCGAAGGCTCCGAAGCCGTTCGAGGCGTAGTCGATGCTCCAATTGCCATTGTCGGACTTGGTGCTGAGATCGGCCCTGCCGTCGCCGTCATAGTCGGCCGGCACCGCTCGCGAACCCGCTCCGCCATACCCCGAGTACGTTGCATCCCAGGCTCCGAAGCCGTTCGAGGCGTAGTCGATGCGCCACCTGCCGTCATCGATCTTGAGACTGATGTCGGTTCTCCCGTCGCCGTCGTAGTCCTCCGGCACGGGTTGATCGGTCAGCGGGCAGGTCCCGCAGTCAGTGGCACAGTTGGAGCAGCTCTCACCCAGACCGCAAACGCCGTTCCCGCAGATCTCGCAGTCTCCGCAGTCCTCCGGGCAGAAGGAGCAGTTCTCGCCACGACTGCAAAACCCGTCACCGCAGAACGATTCTTCCGGTGGCAGAGCGGCCGAGGAAGCTGCTGCCCAGAAGAGGACCGCGGCGGGAAAGAGGAGGAACAGCTTGGTTTTCACGTTCATCACATTCTCCTTTCGCCACGCGTCGATGAGTCGTGGCGACCTCAACGCGAGAAACCGCGGCGAAAGTGATCAGGTGCGGAAAGGCGCGAAAGCTTTCGCGCCGTATCCGGGTTCAGCGACCCTGCCGGAAGGCGAGCAGGCGCCGGGTTCGGGTTTGTCGCACCGGACGTCCGGCGCAGGATGCCGATAGCCTCAGGCGATCGGCGCGCTCGCCGGCCGGCAGTGCCGCGACCTCGGCGAAGATCGCCTCGATCTCGCGCCAACGCTCAGTCGCCATGCGGCAACCCGTCCGCCAGCCGGCGGTAGAGCCAGGCCTTGGCCACGCGCCAACGACGCCGCACCGTGGGGTTCGAAACGCCGAGCACGGCGGCGATCTCGTCGTGCGCGAGACCGCCGAAGAAGCGCAGGTCGACGACCTTCGCCAGCTCCCCGTCGACCTGGGCCAGCTCGCCCAATGCCTCGTCCAGCACCACGAGATCCACCTCACGCTGCGTCGCGAGGTCGGGTACGTCGTCCAGCACCAGTTGCCAGACGCCGCCACCGTGCTTGCGGCGCCCCCGCCGGCGAGCGTGGTCGACGAGGATGCGCCGCATCATCTGTGCCGCGATGGCGAAGAAATGGGCGCGGTTGCGCCAGTCCACCTGCCGCTGGCCGACCAGACGCAGGAAGGCCTCGTGAATGAGGTCGTGAGTCTCGAAGGTGTGGCGCGCCCGCTCCTGGCTCAGGTAGCGGCTCGCCAGCCGGCGCAGCTCGCCGTAGATCAGGGGAATCAGCCGCTCGAGCGCCCGCTCGTCGCCGGCGCGCCAGGCGATGAGGAATCCCGTGACGCCGTCTGGAGAAGATTCGGACACGATTAGCCTTCCGGAACTCTCTTGATTGTGTACGTCTAAGAGAGCCTCCATGTTGCCTGGTAAGTCCCCGGGCCCGGCGTTTCCGTTTCTCCCCGGCTCCAAGTGCGGATGCGCCAACCGCCCATCACGCACATCAACCCGGCAGCAGTCGTCGCATAGGATCTCCTCGAGGCCCGAATCTAACGCAGGGCTCATTCGGGAGAAACGATGGATATCGAGACTCTGAAATCGATGCTCGCCGACCTGGACACCGCCTCGATCTGTGACGCCGACAAAGCCATTCGTGTGATGGGTCCGGACATTCGCCCGCTCAGAACCGGTCTGATTCTGCTGGGGTTCGCCCGCACCGTCCGCGCCGGCGGCGATTTCCTGACGGTCCTGAAGGCGTTGAAGGATGCCGTGCCGGGAGAGGTCCTGGTGATCGACCCGCAGGGTGCCCGGTGCGCCGTCGCCGGCGAGATGTTCTCCACCGAAGCCTGCCGGAAGGGACTCGCCGGAATGGTGATCGACGGCGCCTGCCGCGATACCCGGCGTATCCGCGACCTGCCGAGCGCATCAGGAAAGCAGGCTGAAATTCCGGTAGAACGAGGGGCGCCGAAGTCCTCGCTGACCGCGACGTCTCTGCAGATCAGGCGCTCGGCTCAGAGGTTGAGCACCAAGCGAAGCCCAGCGTCTAATCTGGCAAGGCTCTCCGCGGGCAGGGCTCCGGCGCGTTCGAGGAAGTCGGCCCGTAGAGCCTTCTGCAAGTCATAGACATTGGCCACCGAGGCCTTGGGCAATCCCGTTGCCTGTCGGGAGAGCTGCACATTGCCCGGCAGGTCTGCCAGATGGAGTCGGCTGGTCAGCGGCACGACCAAAAACGTACGGACCCGCCCCTCTCGCACGGCATTACTTTGAACGACGATAGCCGGTCTGCGCTTGTCCACCCGCACCCACCAGACTTCGCCGCGGCCCGGCAGGGGCTCACCAGTCGTCGTCACGGTACTCCTCGGCCATCCGATCCTGCTGATACTGCCGCCAGCGCTCTTCGTCGTCGGCAACATCCCAACCATGCTGGTCGATGTACCGTCGAACCTGGGTCTGTATCTGCTCCGCCTCAAGCAGCTTGGCCAGCAAACCGGACCGGGTGGTGCCGCGACGCTGCGCTTCTTCGTCTGCAAAGGCGAGGAGGTGGTCGGGCAAGGAGACTCCGATCTTCATAGGAAATATGGTATCACAGGCGGGTATACCGCGGTATTCCCCTTCTTCATTCCCAATCAGTGGAAGTGCAGACCAGGACGTTCCATCATGGCTCGCGGGTCACGTCCTTCAAGGAGTCCCAGGTCATTTTCGGCCGCAGAGGGGCGGCGTCAATGGCCTTGAGGCAGCGGGCGGCGCGATCCAGCAGCAACTCCCGCTCGCGGGCGTTGCGGGTGAGGGAGGCCGCGCGCTCGAGCTCCACGCGGGCCTCGTCGAAGCGGCCGAGCTTGAACAGGAAGTC
Organism: Thermoanaerobaculia bacterium; assembly: GCA_036002325.1. Taxonomy (GTDB): domain Bacteria; phylum Acidobacteriota; class Thermoanaerobaculia; order Multivoradales; family UBA5704; genus DATARR01. The sequence continues at coordinate 83,435 of DASYTJ010000070.1, forward strand.
GCCGCGCACGCTCGGCAGGAGGTGGTATCCCTTGAGCGATGGCTCCGCGGTCAGCCGATCGACGATCTCCAGCCCCGCTGCCGGACCGGACGCCATCGACACCGCGACAGCGCGATTCAGCTCCACGATGGGAGAAGGCGTGATTCGCACCAGCTCGCCGTAGAGCTCCGCGATGCGCTCCCAGTCCGTTTCCTCCGGGGTGCGCGCTCGTGCGTGACAGGCGGCGATGGCTGCCTGGAGAGCGTAGGGGCCGCGAGCGCCGCCAAGCACCTCGGCACGGGCAAGCGCCGCGAGACCCCGCCGGATCAGGAGGTGATCCCAGCGCGCACGGTCCTGATCGAGGAGCAGGACAGGCTCTCCCGACGGGCCGACCCGCGCCCGCGAGCGCGAGGCCTGGATCTCCATCAGCGCCACGAGACCGTGGACCTCCGGTTCCCGTGGAGCGAGCCCGGCCAGGATCCGGCCGAGGCGCAACGCATCCTCGCAGAGGGCAGGCCGCATCCAGTCGTCGCCGGCGGTCGCCGTGTAGCCCTCGTTGAAGACGAGATAGATGACCTGCAGCACGGACGTCAGACGAGCGCCGAGCTCGGCGCCGCGGGGGACTTCGAAGGGCACGTGCGCCTCGCTGAGAGTCCGCTTGGCGCGGACGATGCGCTGGGCGACCGTCGGCTCCGGGACGAGGAACGCCCTCGCGATCTCCTCGGTGGTCAGGCCTCCGAGCAGGCGGAGGGTGAGCGCCACCTGCGCTTCGGTCGAAAGCACCGGATGACAGGCCGTGAAGATGAGACGCAGCAGGTCGTCTCCCACAGGATCGTCCATGGCGTCGAGATCCGGCATGGCCGCCTCCTGCTGAACTTCGAGGTCCCGGCCGAGCTCCTCGTGCTTGCGTTCGAGCCGGGTGTTCCGGCGCAGCAGGTCGATCGCGCGATGCTTGGCGGTGGCCGTCAACCAGGCGCCCGGGTTGTCCGGAACGCCCGACTCCGGCCACTTTTCGAGCGCGGCGACGAGGGCATCGTGGGCGAGGTCCTCGGCCAGGCCGATGTCGCGCACCATCCGCGCCATACCGGCGATGAGCTTCGCCGATTCGATCCTCCAGACCGCTTCGATCGCACGATGGGTATCGGCAGCCGCCATGGCTGCCGATCAGACCACCTTCAAACCTCCGGTGCAAGCCGCCCCTAGGCTTGCATGGGGATCATTTCGCCGTTGATCAGCCAGGGAGTGCCGTAGCGGTCGACCAGCATGCCGAAGGCTTTGGCCCAGAAAGCCTCCACCAGCGGCATGGTCACCTTGCCTCCTTCGGCCAGAGCGTCGAACACCTTTTTCGCCTGGGCGACCGTCTCATAGGTCAGCGCCAGCCCGAACCCGTGCATCCCCTGGTAGGGCTGACCGGGCATCGAGTCGGACGCCATCAGCACACCGCCGTCGAATTCGAGGTGCGCGTGCAGGATCCGGTCGGCGTGCTCAGCGGGTATCTGGTCCGCCATGGGCGACTGGCCGTTGGTCATCAGGTTGAGCGTGCCGCCGAGAACGCGCTCGTAGTAGCGCATGGCTTCGGCGGTGTTGCCGTCGAAATTCAGGTAAGCATTGAGCTGGGGCATGGGGTTTCCTTTCTCGAGCTCTGCCCGGACATCAAAGTCCGGGCTAAGAACGGCGCCGGGTTGAACCCGGCTTGAAGTCCCCTTTAGGGGGCGCTGTTGTTAGCCCGGCGATTCATCGCGGGGCGGAGGTGGTGATCTGCAGCTATTACCTTCCGACTCCCATCTCGCGAAAGCGTTCGACCGCCTCGCTGGTGCCGAAGTCTTCCAGCTCGAAGAGCTGACGAACCTCGACTTCGCCATGCTTGCCGTCGACGGCCGGGTTGGGGAAGCGCCTGGCCCATTCCATCGCCTCCTCCCGCGACTTCACCTGGATGAGCGTGTAGCCGGCGATGAGCTCCTTGACCTCGGTGAAGGGCCCGTCGACGATGGTGCGCTTGTCGCCGTCGTACTTGACGCGCCACCCCTTGGAGCTCGCCTGGAGTCCCGAGGCGTCGAGCAGCACGCCGGCCTTCTGCAGATCCTCGTGGTACTTCGCCATCTCGGCAAGGAGCTTCTCCTCGGGCATGACGCCCGCTTCCGAGTCCTTGGTGGCCTTGACGATGAACATGAATCGCATGGTGTGTGTCTCTCCTTTCGATAGGACGACGAACGAGCCCCCGCGAAATCGACACGACTTCGCAAAGGGCCCGTCGCCTGGACCGCTCCGCTACTGCTTCTTGGCGGCTTCCTCCCTGAACTTCCGCTCGGCCTCGAACACCTCGGGGATCTGCGCGTTCAGCTCGGGACCGAAGTCCTCCGCCTCGAAGATCTGCCGGATCTCCACCTCGGTCTCCTCAAAGGGAGCCTTCTTGAGCCACTCGATCGCCTCCTGCCGCGACTCGCACTTCCAGACCCAGAAGCCGGCGACCAGCTCCTTGGTCTCGCTGAAGGGGCCGTCGATCACGCTCTTCTTGCCGCCGTGGAACCGGACCCGCACACCCTTCGAGCTCGGATGCAGCCCCTCGCCCGCCAGCATCACGCCGGCCTTGATCAGCTCCTCGTTGAACTTGTTCATCTCGGTCAGCAGCTCCGCGCTGGGGAGCACACCCGCCTCGGAATCCTTGTTGGCCTTGACCAGTACCATGAATCGCATCGTCGTATCTCCTTTTTTTCGGTTTCGGGAGCCGGGCCGCGGTCGCTTCGACCTGTCCTGATCCCTGGCTCTATCCGGGCGACGAACGAGGGCCGGCGGGATCGACACGCGGGGTGATTTTTCTTTTTTGGGGCCCGCTACCCGATCCGGGCATCGAGCAGGTCCAGCACTTCGGAGTCCTGGCCAGCGTCGAACTTGCGCGCGAAGTAGTAGGGGCCGCTGGTCATCACTGGCAGGTCGGCCGCCGTCAGCGTGCGCGGCCTGCCGTCCCGGCTTCCCGACATATCCATATAGCGCAGGTCGTCGTTGGCCAACTGGAAGCGACCATTGTTGACGAGCAGGGTCTGAACGACGGCTTCATCGGGACAGACGGTGCGGCGGAGCCAATGGATCAGGGCGTCTCCGCTGCGGACGCGCTCGGCTACGTATTCGGCGCAGGCCCGGCGGAGGAGGGTCCACTGCGTGCCGGCGTAACAGCGGAAAGTCTCATTGAACGGCTGCCGCCGGCGGTGGCGTATCCCGATGCGGGATCCATACGTCAGGTGACAATGGACGAACGGCTGCAGTCCGTTGCCGGCCCGCAGCAGCCGCAATGCCGGGCGAGTCCATACCGGAGCCTCGACGTACTGATAGCAATAGCGAACCAGCCCCTGGCGGCGTCGGCCCCATGGATTTACCGGATCGGTCGCGTCCCAGAAGCGAAGAAAACCGTCGTAGCCGGTGGTGGCGAGAAGCTCTTCGAAAGCATGGAGCGGCTGAGTCGGATAGTCCTGCCCCGAGAGATACACCAGCCAGTCGTAGGGGATGCCGTGCCCGGCCAGCCAGTCCACGGCGTCGAAGTACGGCTCCAGGAGCGAGAAATAGCCGCGCTTCGCCGGTTCGCGGAACGCGAAGACGTCGACGCCGAGCGTCTGGCGCAGCTCGGCCGCCGAGCAGTGGCCGGCGAACTCGTCGTGGCCCACCAGGATGAAGCTCTCGGGCCGCGAACGCTGAATTGCTCCCACCAGCCGGCGCACCTGGGGCGGCGCTAGATGGTTCTGGATGAAGTAGCAAACGCGCATTGGGGAGCGTGATGGAACTGTATCAGCAACTCGGGTAGCGGCTCATTTTCACCGGATTGCCCGCTCGACCTCACCCTCCTGAAGGAGAGGCGATCGCGGCTTCTCTCTGGAAGACGCGGTTCTGAAGGACGCGTTTGAGCGGGATAGACCGCGGCTACTCCTTGTAGCCCACGTACGTCAGATCGGGTTTCGGCGAGCCGTCCTTGAAGGTGATCCGTTCGAGCATTCGCTCCCGGGCATGGCAGTCCATGTCCTCGAACTCCTGTTCGCTGAGGACCACCGCACCGTTTCGCTTGACGGTCACGACCCCTGTAACGTCCGCGCCGCAACGCCCGAGAAGATTCACATTCGGGATGCCGGGCGCCAAGGTGATCTCGAACCGATCGGACTTGAGCCGGCAGGAGACGGTCTTCGTTCGGGTCCCCTCGATCTGGCTCCCCGCCTTGTTGAGGTCGAGCAGCGACATGAAGTGGACCGGAGGAGGCTGCTTCGGCCACGGAGGATTGACCTCGCTCAGCTCCGGGGTGTATCGGATGGCGAGAATCCCCGCCTTGGTGCTGCAGGACCAGGACGCCGCCGGGTCCTGCGCCTGGGCAGATCGGGAGGCGAACCCGCAGACGGCCAGGAGGGCGAGGGTACTGATGAGGAGGTGCCGGCTCATAGGTGGTGATTTTATGCAGCTGGCGTCATGGCGAAGACGACTCAAGGAGGAATGTGACGCTGACCTCTGCTTCGAACCGAATGGTACCTGGGGCAAAGGTCCCGTGACCGTAGGAGATGGTCGTGCTTGCGGCGAGGCGGCTGCCGGAGTAGTCGGATCCCGGGCGGATCGATCGCACGGGACCGAGCTTGACACCGAAACCCGATGCTAGCCGAGTGGCTTGGGACTTTGCGTCTTCGATCGCCATCGAAAGCGCCTTCTCGCGAAGTTCCTTCTCGCGAGAGGATTGGAGCGTCACAGCAAACTCCCGGTTCGCGCCGGCTTGGATCGAGTTGTCGATCAACGTGTCGAGCTTGGCGAGATCCCGTAAGATGACTTCGATCGTGCGGGACACCTCATAGCCGCGGAAGACCGGCTGCTTTTCGTCTGTGTATTGAGGCTCGATACTGATCGCCGAGGACGAGACGTCATCCGCCGGCAGACCGAGATCCGTCATGACCTGCAGCAGGTGTTTGACGACAGTATCAGACTCGCTCTTGGCCTTGCGCAGATCGGGGTCGAGCACATACACGCCCAACGAGACTGTTGCCATGTCGGGCGGGGTAATGACGATACCTTTCCCGCCAGCCATCAAGAGGCGGGAGGTGTCGGGGACGATGGTGACCTGTGCGTTGGCGGTACTGGAGAGGACAGCAAGAGCCAGGATAAAGTAAGTTAATACAGTGCTCCGAGTCCGGTTCATGGTGTCTTCCCCGCCACGCTGGAATTATGTGAGTTGGTTTCGAGTCCGTTTCCAGGCCGGCTGCTTCATGGCGAATCGACCCTTGGGATCGTTACGATCTGCAGTCTATCAATGTGGATAAAGTGCCGCGGATTGTGGGTGACGAGCGGAGCGTCGTAGCTGACGGCGGTCGCCGCAATCCAAGCGTCTTCATGGCTGATTGGCCGACCTTTCCTACTCTTTATCCGTGCCCACTCCCAACTGAGCTCGTCGTCGTAAGGTATGACAGTGTAGCTCCGCAGGTGCTCCCGAAGCGTCGCGATCCTCCGCTCCCCCCAGTTGCGCTCCAGAGGCCAACGATACAGTTCTGCGACCGTCATGAAAGAAATGAAGAGGACATGGCCTCTGAGAAGCTGCTGATAAGGATCTGCCAGGGAGTGGCCCTTGAGAAGGTAGGAGACGACCGACGTGTCGACGATGAGCGGGTTCACGCCTCGTCTGGCACCGGATCGTGTTGACGCCAGCGCTCGAGAACCTCCTCAAAACCGTCATCGATTTGGTCCTCGGGCCAGCCGCCGAGCAGGTCTTCAAACCGTTCCACCGGCCGGACTCCCTGCTGCCGTGCAAGCTCTTCCAGGGGAACCCTTTGCCAGAAATCTCCCCCTGAAGGGTTCATCTCAGCGGGGTGCTTTGGGTCTTGCTTCTTCTTGGGGGTGGGCACGGAAGGATCTCCGGAATTCGTCCAAGCTGAGTTTACTCCGAATTCTTCATTCGGCCAAACACCATCTGCTGGTCACCCGGGAGAGTGCCAGGATGGTCGGTCAAGCCAGTGCGGGCAGCCCGCTGCATGGGGCTGCCAAGGTGACAGCGCTATATTTCGAACGCGCTCGTGAAGATAGCCTCGGCCGGGTTCTTGAGCGCAGAGAGGACGTTTTCGGCGACCTTAGCAATAAGCTTCTGACCCCAGAACGGGTCGTTCACGTCATAGTAGATGACCCGGATGTGTCTGACGTCAAACGGTACATCAGATTCGTTCGACGAGACGAGAACCACAGGTTTCTTCAGAGCGTGTGCGAGGCCGAGTTCATAGAAGACGTTCGGATTACGGGAGGTTAGCTCGGCGACGAGAACCCGGGCAGCGCGTATTCCCGCCCAGACCTGATCAATAATCTTTCCAGTAGCAAAGATATCGTCATCTGCCCTCACCGGCTTCAGTCCCGCTTCCTTGATGGCGGGTTCATAGATGAGCCCGTAGTGATTCCCGAGCGGCAGGGCGAAAGGCATCATCACGAAGCAGGTATCGGTCGGCGCAATGCTTACGGCCTTCCCGAGTTTCTTGAGTGCTTCTGCGCCAACCTCCGGAGGCGTCACTTCCTGCGATACGTCCAGCACTCGAATCTTCCCGTTGTGCTCCTCAAGAAGCTGGGCACTTCGCAGGGTGGCCAGAAAGATGCTCTTGAACTCTGCGAGCTTGGCTTGGGGTATCTTGAAGTTGTCGACAAGAGCATTGTCGAAGAATTGTTGGTCCGGAAGATTCTCACCGCGGTAGTGGCGGTAGACGTCCCCGATTTCCGGAGCCTTCAGGACTGCTTGGCGAAGACCATCCAGTTCATCTCTCGGTTCCTGTGGCCGGAGAATCTTCTTGGCTAGATCGGTGAGCTTGACCCGCCCCGGCGATGGCCGCTCAATAAGCCCAAACTTCAGGGCAGAGCTGAACTCGACCCTCGTCGGACCGGTCAGCTTCAGACCGAGGAACCTCGCGAGCTCTGCATCGGAGCATTCTTTCCCGGCGTTCTGCTCAAGAATGGCTCGAGGCACCCGGAGGACCTTGTCGAGCGAGTGTCTCGGGAACTTGCCTAACCCATGACCGGACGCATCCTTCTTCGCTTGCATAGGATTCTGCTCCCTACGTGAAACTCTAGCGCGTTTCCGCATCTGTCAATTACCTATGCTTTTCCGTCACGACTTCAATCCTGCCGCGGACTCGCCGCTCCGCCCCGCCCGATAGAGTAGCGCCGAAACGCCGAGCACCAAGATGATACCCAAGATAACTCCCGCCGGCCCGCCCACCCACGCGAAGTCCTTCCCCGCGAAGTGCACGGTGTCGAGCCAGCGGCTCCAGCCGGACTCGGGCCATTTCGTCTTGGCCGCCACCAGGAAGGCGATGGCGACTCCGGCGAGCCCTTCGCCGGCGATCATGCCCGAGGCGGCGAGGACTCCCGGATCTCCTTCCTTCGCTCCCTCCTGGCGGCGCGCATCGACGAGCCTGCGCACCACGCCGCCGAGGAAGATGGGCGTCAGGCTGCCAAGAGGAAGGTAAAGGCCCACGGCGAACGCCAATCCGGGGAGGCCGGCGAGGAGACCGCAGAGCGAGAAGGCCGCGCCGGTGCCGACGAGGCCCCAGGGAAGCGAACCGGAGAGCACGCCGTCGATCACCGTCTTCATCAGCGTGGCCTGCGGCGCCGGCAGCTCGGGGGAGCCGAAGGTGAATGCCTTGCCGAGGAGCAGCACCGTTCCCGCTACCGCCCAGCAGGCGAAGGCCGCGCCGAGGAACTGCCCGGCCTGCTGCCGTGCCGGAGTAGCACCCACCAGAAAACCGGTCTTCAGATCCTGCGAGATGTCGCCCGCTTTGGAGGCCGCGATGCAGACGACCGTGCCGACGGTGAGAATGGCGGCGCGGGCGGACGGGTCGGTCCAGCCGCAGAGCACGAAGACGAGGGCGACGCCGAGCAGCGTCACCAGCGTCATGCCGGAGGTTGGGTTCGAGGAGACGCCGATCAATCCCACGATGCGCGAGGAGACCACCACGAAGAGCAGACCGAAGATGGCGACGCCGATGCCGGCGGCGAGCCGCGGCAGGAAGCTCATCTCGCCGGCGATCAATCCCGGTATCGATACCAGAGCGAGGACGACCACGACGGGGCCGGCGAGGACCACCCAGCCGGGCACGTCGCGGTCGGTGCGGGGCAGGGGGCCGGCGGCATCGGGACCGGTGCCCTGGCGGCGCATGCCGCCCACGACCGAGGCCACGGACTGCGCCATGACGGGGAGCGACCGCAGCACCGTCACGATGCCGGCCGCGGCCACCGCCCCGGCGCCGATGTAGCGCACGTAGCGCGACCAGATCTGGCCTGCCGTCATGTCGCCGATCGGCGTCGTGGCTTCGGGAAACAGTGGCATGGTGAGGCCGGCGCCGACGATGGCGATCAAGGGCGTGAGCGCCAGAGCGGAGATGAGGCTGCCGGACACCATGACCGAGGATTGCTTGTAGCCGAGGATGTAGCCCACGGCGAGGAGCGCGGGGGCGATCTCGAGCGCTAGCTGGGCCTTGGGTAAGCCGGGAAGTGCAGCGGAGAGGTCGGACTCGATCAGGCAGGCGGCGCCGATGGCGAGCTTGATGACGGCGCCCACGGCCAGGCCGATGAAGATCCAGCGGCCGCCCCTCGACTCGGCGGCGGTGGCGCGGAGGACCTCGGCGCAGGCGGTGCCTTCCGGATAGGGGAGCTCGTCGGCGCTCTTGACGATCAGCAGGCGCCGCAGGGGCACCATGGCGGTGATCCCCAGGATGGCGCCGAGAAACGCCAGAGCCGCCACCTGCCAGAAGGGCGGGATCATCCCCCAGAGGAAGAGGGCCGGAATGGTGAAGATGGTGCCGCTGGCGAGTGACGAGCTGGCGGAGCCGATGGTCTGCGCCAGGTTGGCTTCGAGGATCATCCCTCCGGGCCGCCTCCCCATGGTGCGGAAGAACGCCACGGTCAGCACGGCGATGGGGATCGACGTCGCCACCGTGAGGCCCACTCGCAGGCCGAGGTAGGCGTTGGCGGCGCCGAAGACGATGCCGAAGAGGACTCCGGCCACGGCGGCGCGCGCAGTGAACTCGATGACCGGCTCCTCTCGCAAAGTCGTCGGTTCCATAGGTTTCCCCCCCTCGTAGGCGACGGGGAGGGTAGCACGAGTCGGCGCGTTAACCTGACGCCAGGATGCATCACCAAACGGGGCTTCTCCGCCCCTCGGAGAAGGCCCGTTTGGCAATAACCGTCCACGTCAGGTTAGGCGGTCGGAGATGAGCCCCCTCCCGCGCGCAGAGAGGGGGCAGGGGAGCGAGGCTCAGTGGACTTCGCGGATCAGGTTGCGCCGGAAGTCATCAACGCCGACGGGCACGTGGTGTGCCATCGGGTCCGGGGGTCCGAAGAGGTCCGGCGGCAGCTTGCCGGTACCCCGCAGCGAGCTCTGGACGGCGGCCAGGTTGATCGCGCGGAAATGGAAGCAGGTCATCTTGGCCACCCGCTGGATGTCCATCTCACGGCGGGCGAGGTCGTCGAAGCTGCGCGGCGGCAGACCTGCCGGCTCTTGCGGATCCGGCAGGTTGTTGACGCCGGTGAGGAACTCCGAGAGGGTGGCGGGGTTGCCGAAGGGCGTCGAGGGGTCGACGTGGACGAAGGGAGCTACGGTCACCGCGGGCCTGGACTCGCGGCCATGGCAGCCGTTGCAGGCCGCGAGCGACGCCCGGTGGCGACCCCAGTTGGTGGTGTTGTTGCCGCCACCGGGGCTGAGGGCCGGCACGAGGCCGTTGGTCACCCGCCAGAAGAAGTTCGTCGTCAGCGTCTGCGGGTTGGAGCCCAGGAAGTTGTTGCCGCTGAAGAGCAGCGGCACCGGCGGGATGGGGTCCTGGAACAGCGGCGGATTCAGGGCCGGCGCCACCTTGGTCAGGATCCAGCTGTCGAAGAGGGCGCTGTTGTTGAAGCTGTCGATGGCGGTGTCCGCCGTCGTGGTCTCGTTGAGGAACGAGAACGGGAACTGGGTGAGCTGGAACTCCCGCAGCTCCCAGGGGCCGGCGAGGGCGATCTCGTTGGTCCGTAACTGGCCGAGGGCGCTGCCGTTGGGCTTGGCCGGATTGGCGTTGGCCTTCACGAACTGGTCGGTGATCACCTGCAGGCGGTCGTTGTAGGCCGCGGTGCCGGGCACGAAGTTGACCAGGTTGACCCACTGCTTGGCCCAGCTCTTGACCAGTTGGCACTCGCAGCGGGGCACGCGGTACTCGAAGATCACGGCGAAGCGGCTGGTGGTGCAGCCGCTGGTCTTGTCCACCAGGCCGAAGACGAAGCGCGCCTCGCCGGCGTCGAGGAAGTTGCCGCTGACGTTGAGCGAGTAGCTGCCGCCGCCGCCGGTAGTGCGCCGCAGATCGAGCCGGGAGACGATGGCGAGCAGCCGGAAGGGCGACTGCGCCAGGTCGATGTGGCCGTCGGGACGCTTCGGCCAGGGAATGAGAATGAGGTTGTTGACATTGAGCCGGGCCGGCACATTGTGCGTGTTGATCGTCTGCGGGTTCTGCCAGTGGGCGAGCCAGTTCTCGACGAAGATGGACGGGTCGATGCCGCTCGCCGCCTGGTTGGCCATCTGGGTCATCAGGTGGTTGAAGGTCCAGACGCCGTTGGGATTGCCGGCGCCGGTGCAGGGGTTCCAAGTCCGGGCAGGGTCGGTCACCACGCCGAGGTCCCGGATCATCAGCACCCGGTCCTGGAAGAGGTTGGTGCCGAGGACGACCGCCTTGAGGCTGCTGCCGCCGGTGGTGGCGGTCGTGGTCCGCTCCGGCTGGACGAAGGCGACGGCCGGCCCGAAGGGGACCGCCTTGCCGGCCTGAAAGCCCGCCAGGTCGAAGGCCTGCGGGGTCTCGTCGCCGATCAAGGTGCGGCCGGCGAAGTTGGGGGCCTGCTTCGTGCCGCGATTGGCCAGCTCGGTCTGGTCGCTGCTGCTGCGGGCCTCGAGGTCCATGTCGTCGACGTTGCCGATGCCGGTGAAGACGCCGTCGCCCGCCGCGGTGTCGCCGCCCTGGCCGTCGTCGCGCAGGATCACCTGCTGATCCTGAAAGCCGATGGTGACGAAGTCTCGCGTGCCGTCGTTCGTCTTCTGGTCCAACTGCGCCTGCGAGAGCCTGACGGTCACCAGGACGTTGCCGACGTCCGGGAAGGCGGTGGTGCTCTGGATGAAAACCTGCGTGGGGGGCGGCAATGGTGCGGAGAGGGTCTCGGCGTTGGTCGCCGAAGCCGTAGCCTCATCACCGACGTCGATAACGGAGAAGGGTTGGCGGTTGGCAGCCCAGGCCGTCAGTGCGATCGCGGCCAGGACCGCGGTCAAGAAGAACACCTTGCGGTTCCGGCTCCATCGTTTCCATCGTGCCATGAAGAGCTCCTCCTTCTGAAGCGTCGGCGGCGCGCGTGCTCGGAGCAAGACCTCCCGCCGACGGTTGGTTATTTGCGCGGACATCACAACCGCAAAATAAGATAGTGCTCCAACCCTGCAGAAGAGAGCCGCATGGCGATGTGTCAATATCGTGTCGAAGCCGGCCATCCCCGGGCATTCCGGCTCGGGCTATCCTGTTGTCCCATCGGGGACGACGCATGTCTGATTTCGACCGACTCGCCGAGCGCATCCACGAGCTGCCCGACCGGCCCGGCATCTACATCTTCAAAGACGCCGCGGGGAAGCCTCTGTACGTGGGCAAGGCGAAGTCGCTGCGCAAGCGGGCTTCCTCCTACCTGAGCCGTGACCACGAGCCGCGCCTCGCCGCCATGGTGGCGGAGGCGGCGGACCTGGAGTTCGTGGCCACGGACTCCGAGGCCGAGGCGCTGCTGCTGGAGAACACCTGGATCAAGCGGCGGCGCCCTCGCTACAACGTCCTGCTGCGGGACGACAAGACCTACCCTTACCTCAAGCTGACCCTGCGCGACGAGTATCCGCGCCTGGCCTTCACCCGCCGCATCCGCGACGACGGCGGCGAGTACTTCGGGCCCTTCCTTCCCGGCGGGCTGGCCCGCAAGGCCATCAAGCTGGTGCAGAAGCTCTTCCAGATCCGGGTCTGCCGGATCGAGATCGACGGCTCGCTGCCGCGGCCGTGCCTGTACTACGACATGCACCGCTGCCTGGGTCCCTGCTCGGCCGGATTGACGACGAAGCTGCAGTACGACGAGGCGGTGCGGCAGACCCGGCTCTTCCTCGCCGGACGGAACGAGCAGCTCGCCAAACAGCTCAAGCGGGAGATGTGGGAAGCCGCCGAGGCCACGGATTACGAGAAGGCCGCGCAGCTCCGGGACGCGCTGGCGGAGGTGGAGGCCATCAGCCAGCGGCGCAAGCTTTCGTCCGTGGAGGATGAAGACCTCGACGTCTACGGCGTCCACATCTCGGGCGGCAACGCCGCCCTGGCGGTGCTCGTCATGCGCGGCGGCCAGGTGCTCGACCGGCGGGAGCTGTTCTGGGAGGCGGTCGGGCAGATCACTCCGGAGCTCCTCCTGTCGCAGGTCCTGCCGCAGATCTACGACCGCACGACCTTCATCCCCAAGGAGATCCACCTGCCGGTGCCGATCGAAGGGGAGGAGGCGCTGCTGGAGTGGCTGTGCGAGAAGAAGGGGGAGAAGGTCTATTTGCGCATGCCGTCACGGGGTCCCAAGGCGGAGCGGGTGGCCCTCGCCATGCACAACGCGCAGCTCGCCCACAAGCGCCGGTTCCGCGGCGCCAAGGTCACGCCGGGGGCCACGGCCCTGGAGCGCCACCTGGGGCTGGAGGAGCCGCCGCGGCGCGTCGAGGGCTTCGACATCTCCCACTTCCAGGGCGGCGAGACGGTGGCCTCGATGGTGGTCTGGGAGGAGGGGCGGATGCGCAAGGGCGAGTACCGCAGCTTCAACATCCGCGACCTCCGCCAGCCGGACGACTTCGCCTCCATTCGCCAAGCGGTCGAGCGCCGTTATCGCCGGGTGCTGGAGGAGACCGGAGCCATGCCGGACCTGATCCTGATCGACGGCGGCCGCGGCCAGTTGAACGCCGCCCTGGCGGCGCTGACCGAGCTGGGGGTAGAGGAGACGGCGGTCGTCTCTCTCGCCAAGCGGGAGGAGGAGGTCTATCTGCCGGAAGCGCCGGAGCCGCTGCGCCTGGGCCGGGACGATCCCGGTCTGCGGCTGCTCCAGGAGATCCGCGATGAAGCCCACCGCTTCGCTGTCTCCCGCCACCGCCGCCGCCGTTCCGCCCGCACCCTGCACAGCCGCCTGGACGAGCTGGCCGGAGTCGGCCCGCGGCGCCGCAAGCTGCTCATCCAGACCTTCGGCAGCGTTCAGGGTGTGCGCGAGGCGAGCCTGGATGATCTCCAGAAGGCGCTGGGTTCCGCTACGGGCCGGAAGATCTTCGAGCAGATTCACGCGTCAACCCGCGAAACCTCACCCCCTGGCCCCCTCTCCAGCGGAGCTGGAGAGGGGGAAGACGGGCGAGCTGAATAAATCCTATCGGCACGGCCGGCTGGGAATCGTCCCCCTTCTCCAGCTCCGCTGGAGAGGGGCCGGGGGTGAGGTTTCGCGGGCACGGCGGTCCGATCTTTTTCCACCTTCCTCGACACCTGCTTCAAGACATAGATCACCTGCCCATTGCCGTTGAACAACCCTCCGTAATGAGCCGTGGGGTAATGCCCGAACTTCGCGGCAAGAAAGTAGTTGCTGAAGATCCAGTCACGCACGCGGAGGGGGATCTTCCCGCCCCCGCGCCGCCGGGTCAGCTCTCCCAGGACGACGTAATGGTAGCGGCGCGTGCGGATACGCTCCTTCGCCAGGGCCCAGCGCTGGACGTCGATTTCGCCGACTTGGAGGGAGGCGATGCGCGACGGCAGGATGGCCAGCTCCTGCGAGAAGAGCACCCTGTCATGCGGACCGGCGTGCTCGTCGAGCCAGCGTATCGCCTGCTCGCGGGAGTCTTCGAGGCGGAGCTGATGATCGATATACGAGTGGAGAGCCGGTGCGAAGAGGAGGACCGGCAGCACGGCGGCCGCCAGAGCGACAGCGAGCGGCCGGCGAAACCATTGCCAGATGCGGGCATAGAAGAGGCCTGCCAGCACGCAGGCCAGAGGGACGAGCGCGAGGAGGTTGCGGAAGGCACGGAACTTGTAGGGGACTACGAGCAGACCCGTGACCGCGCCGAAGAGCAGCCATCCCCAGACCGAGCTCCGCCAGCGGCTGTCTAGAAGGCCGACGACGAGACCGGCGCCGGCGAGGAGGAGGAAGGTGATCCCCACCTCCGGATGCTCCAGCGGCAGGTCCCACTCCGCCCGGCGGATAGCCTGGTCCCAGTAGGAGCCGGCCTCCTGAAGGCTGTAGACAATGCTCATCTCCCGCAATCCCGCCAGCACCTTACCCGTTCGCAGGAGGAGCGCCGGCATGGCCAGCAGGAGCGCGGCGGCTGCGGCGCCGCTGGCGAGCAGAAGCCGGACCCAGCGCTCCCGCCAGGGAATTCTGGCGATGAGGAGGGCGAGGACGACGGATAGGAAGACCAGCGCCGCCGGGTATTTCGTGGCGGCGGCGAGACCGGACATCGCTCCGGCCAGCATCGCATCGCGGCGTGGACGGCTACCGTCGCGTGCCCCCTCGGCAAAGAGCAGCGCGCCCAGGACGAAGAAGCACGCCATGGGATTGACGTTCACGATGGCGCTGCGCGCCACCAGGCCGGGGACGAGGGCCGCAAGCCAGGCGGCGAAGAGGCCGGCAGCCGGCCCGGCGACGCGCCATGCCAACAGGCCGGTCATGACGACGGTGCCGAGCGAGAAGGCGAGCGTGATCAGCCGGCCGAGAACCATCAGCTCCGTGGGCTCCACGATGTCGTAGTAGCGGGCGGGGTCCTCCGAGAGGTCCTGCCGCAGCGGCCGATCGTGGAGGGCCGCATAGACCGGCGAGTAGGCCACGGCTGCCGCAGCCACTGTATAGAAGGGCAGGGAAGGGTAGCTGTAGGTATCCGGCTCCCAGGTTCGTGCGGCAAGGAGATGGACGACGTGATGGAGGACGTGCCCCTCGTCGATGTAGCTGGCGTAAGGCAGTCCGCCGGTGACCGCCGGCAGGCGCACCGCGGTCGCGACGAGCAGAACCCCGACTCCCGCCAAAATCTGCGCGCGATTCATTCGGAGAGGATTGTTACGCAAAAACCCGGCCCGGGACAGCTCGGCCGGGTTGCGTTAAGATAGGAGATCATCATGGACAGCGGCGTTCCACGTTTAAGTGAAGAGGAGCTGCGGCTCTTCTCGGCGAAGGTCGCCCGGCGCCTATTTGAACGGCCGCTGGATCTCGATCCTGCCTCCCACCGCGATCGGGTTGCCGGGCTGCTGCGGCAGGCCGGAGAAGCGAGCTTCTATCAGCTCCTCGGCATCGTGCCGACCGCGTCCACCCAGGAGGTCCACGAGGCTTACGACCAGGTCTCCCGGCTTGTTCATCCCACAAACGCCCACCGTCTGGGATTGGTAGGACGGGAGGGTGTCCTGGAAATGCTCTTCGAGCAGATCACCCACGCCTATCTCACGCTTTTCCAGCCGGACCGGCGCAAGCTGTACGACCGGGAGCTCCCGCCAGGCGCCTGGTCTGCTGCCTGGGCTCCCGCCCCTGGCCGGCGGAAGGAGGAGGGCCGGGAGATGGCGCAGCAATATTACGAGCGGGCGGCGGTCCTGGCCGAGGCCGAGGAGTTCCACTTCGCCATCGAGCTGCTGCAGCAGGCGGTGCGCACCGATCCGCGGCCCGACTACTTCGCCCTGCTGGGAAAGCTGCAGGCGAAAAACCCCCGCTGGCTTCGCGCCGCCGCGGAGAGCCTGCGGCGGGCCCTGGAGCTGGGGGCCAAGGATCCGGAGCTGCCGGCTGTTCTGCTGGAGATCCAGGAGCGGATGCAGTCCGGTGAGGCCCTGCAGGAAACCACCACGGCGGGGTCGCGCGGGGGCAAGCGTGACGTTCCGGAGGTGGAATTCCTCGATCCAGGCGGGGAAGCCGAGACGTTTACAAAGACGCGCCGCGGCTACCGGCGGTAGCCGGCCTCCGGGCGGTGGTGAGGGCTTCGGAGGGTACGCCCATCAGAATTTCGCAGGTGCAGACCCTGTTACACTATTCGCGCCGGAGACCTCCAGGCGGTCGCTCCGTACGGCTTTCGGGCCGGCACGGAGAGGAAAGTCCGAGCTCCGACGGGCAGCATGCTCGCTAACGGCGAGGCGCGGTGACGCGACGGAAAGTGCAACAGAAAGCAAACCGCCGGACTCCTTCGGGGGCCGGTAAGGGTGAAAGGGTGCGGTAAGAGCGCACCGCTCCACCGGTGACGGTGGAGGCACGGCAAACCCCATGCGGAGCAAGACCAAATAGGGGAGCGGAACGCGGGCTGCCCGTCCCGCCTTCGAGCCCGGTTCGCCGGGCGCGGGGCCGCTTCCGGGTAGGTTGCTGGAGGCCGGCGGCAACGCCGGTCGTAGAGGAATGACCGCTTGCCCGGCGCTCTGCGCCGGGAAACAGAACTCGGCTTACGGAGCTCTCCGGCGTCTTGATCTCCCCAGCCCATCTGCCGCCACCCGCCGGTCCGGGCGACCGGGTCGGTGTCGCCGCGCTTTCCGGCCCGGTCGATCCGGCGAGGCTGGAGGCGGGGTTGGCGGCGCTTCGCCGGCTCGGCTTCGAGCCGGTTCTCGCCTCGAACCTCAGCTCGCGCGAGGGTTTCTTCGCGGGCGGCGACGCCGAGCGCCTGGCGGCGTTTCACCGCCTGGCGGCCGATCCCGACCTGCCGGCAATCTTCTTCGCCCGCGGCGGGCATGGCCTGCTGCGAGTGCTTCCCGCGCTCGACTGGGACCTGCTGCGGCGCCATCCGCGCGCCTACGTCGGCTACTCGGATCTGACGCCTTTGCTGTTGGAGATCGTGCGCCGGCTTGGGATCGTGGCTTTTCACGGCCCCATGGTGGCTGCCGACCTGGCGCGGGGGCTCGCTTCAGAGGAAGAGGAGTCGCTGCTTTCGGCTCTCGCCGGCCGCTATCCGGCCGTACAGCGGTTCTCACGCTGGCTGCGGCAGCCGGCGGAGCGGGCGAGCGGACCTCTGCTGGGAGGATGCCTCAGCCTGCTGACCGCCACGCTGGGCACGCCGTTCACCCCTGATCTCGAAGGAGCGCTGGTCTTCTGGGAAGATATCGGCGAGCCCCCCTACCGGGTGGACCGCATGTTGACCCACCTGGATCTGTCGGGTAATCTCGCAAACATCGCGGGCATGATCGTCGGCCATCTCGGAAACGGCCACGCAGTGGACTGGCCTGCTCTGGTCGGCGGGAGCGTCGCGAAATTTTCCTGGCCGCTCGCCTGGGGCTTGGAGAGCGGGCACGTCGCCCCCAACCGGACTCTGCCGCTGGGGCTGCCCGCGCGGCTGGAAGGCAGCGGCGAGCTCGTGCTCGGCGAAGGATAAGGACTCATGGCCAACCCAGTCTTCAAGTCCACCAGCGGCTCCGGCCCCGCGAAGAAGGGCTACACCTCCGAGCTCAAGGCGGGTGAGTACATCTTCCGCGAGGGCGAGCTCGGGACGGAGATGTACATCATCAACGAAGGCAAGGTGGAGATCCTCAACCAGGTCGGCGACGAGGAGCAGATCCTCGCGGTGCTGGAGAAGGGGGATTTTTTCGGCGAGATGTCGGTGCTGGAAGACCTGCCCCGCGCCGCTTCGGCGCGGGCGGCCACGGACGTCCGGCTGCTGCAGATCAACGGCTCGACCTTCGACCAGCTCCTGCAGGGCAACCCCGAGATCGCCGTGCGCATGATGCGCAAGCTCTCCCGTCGCTTGCGCGAAACGGACGAGATGCTGAAGTCGTTTTCAGGAGCCAAGGCCGCCTCGCGCGAGATGCCGCGGCCCGCGGTGCACGCGCCCGCCGAAGGGCCGGAGCGGCTGGTGCACCCTCCCTCGGACATGCAGTTCCCTCTAGCGACCAGCTCGGAGACGACGATCGGGCGCAAGGACCCGGTGACCGGCATCTATCCCGACATCGATCTGACTCCCATCGACAATCAGCGCTCGGTTTCCCGCCGCCACGCCAAGATCTACCGCCGCGGTAACAAGTTCTTCTTCGGCGAGGAGATCGGCACCATGAATAGCACCTTTTTGAACGGCAAGCGCCTGGAGACCGGTATTCCTTCCGAGATACGCCCCGGCGACGAGCTGCGTTTCGGTGTGGTGGTGCTGCGTTTCGAGGTGCCGTAGGGGTGTGTCCGGGTGGATTCCGGACGGTCTGCCCTGCGAAGCCTCACCCCCTGTCCCCCTCTCCCTGACGGGCGAGGGGGAACGCATCCGAAAGCGATTGCCCAAAAAGCAGGCCACCTATCGGCAAGACAGGTTCTGAATCGTCCCCCCTCGCCCGTCAGGGAGAGGGGGACAGGGGGTGAGGCTTCGCAGGACAGACCTGTCCGCAGTCCACGATCCAAGTGAGCCACTTTTCCCTGGACCCCGACACCCCTCTCTCCAGCATCCGCGGCGTGGGTCCCGCGCGCGCCCGGGCCCTGGCGGAGGCCGGCTACCTCGCGCTCCGCGATCTGCTGTTCCACGTTCCCCAGCGCTATGAAGATCGGCGCGAGGTCCAGCCGGTGGCCGACGCGGCTGCGGGAGCCTCGTTCACCTTCCGCGGCCGGCTCTCCGACCTACGCCGGATCTTCACCCGGCGGCGCGGCTTCACGCTGGTCCGCGGCGTCCTCGAGGACGGCTCCGGAAGGCTGCCGGTGGTGTGGCTCAACCGTCCCTATCTGACGAATCAGGTGACCGAGGGAGAGGAGTATGTCCTCCACGGTTCCGTGCGGGAGGCCAGGGGCGGACTGGAGCTGCTGAACCCATCGTGTGAGCGGGCGGACGACGTCCGCGAGGCAGGGTTCGTGCCGGTCTATCCGGCGGCTGGCAGTGTGGGACCGGCGGCCCTGGGACGGATCTTCACCGCCGTCCTGGAACAGGTGGATCTCCTCAAGATCCCCGAGACATTGCCCGAGGAGCTGCTGCGCCGCCATGATCTGCCTCCCTTGGGCGAGTCGCTTCAGGCGCTGCATCAACCGGGAGCGGACGCCGACCCCGTGGCCCTGAACCAGCGGCGCACCCCGGCGCACCGGCGGCTGATCTATGGCGAGCTGTTCGATCTCCAGGTGCGGCTGGCTTTGCTGCGCGAGCGCGAAAAAGGAGAGTCGAGGAACCAGCGCTACCGGATCGATACCCGGTTGCGGCGGGTCCTGAAGGAGATCCCCCCTTTCCCGCTGACCGCCGGGCAGGAGCGGGTTCTAGAGGAGATCCTGGCTGACCTCACCGCCGCTCATCCCATGCGCCGCCTGCTCCAGGGGGACGTGGGGAGCGGCAAGACCATCGTCGCCGCGCTGGCCCTGGCTGCCGCGCTGGAGAGCGGGTTCCAGGGCGCCTTCATGGCTCCCACTGAGCTGCTGGCCGAGCAGCACTACGCCAACCTCGAGCGTCTCCTGGGGCGGCACTACAAACTAGCCCTGCTGACCGGATCGGCGGCTGAGGCCGAGAGGCTGAGACGTCAACTCGCCAGCGGCGAGGCGCAGCTCGCGGTGGGCACGCACGCCTTGATCCAGGAGACAGTGGAGTTCCGGCGGCTGGGGCTCGCGGTCATCGACGAGCAACACCGATTTGGCGTGACGCAGCGCGCGCTGCTGCGCGAAAAGGGGGATCGACCCGACCTGTTGGTGATGACGGCGACGCCCATCCCCCGCTCCCTCGCTTTGACGGCCTACGGCGACCTGCCTGTCTCCACGTTGGACGAGATGCCTCCGGGCCGCTCCCCCGTGCGGACCGAGGTGGTGGCCGCGCGCGGTTGGCCGGAGATCTATCGCCGGTTGCGTGAGGCCGTCGAGGCTGGGGCCCGCGCTTACGTCGTGGCGCCGCTCATCGAGGAGGGCGGCCGGCTCGCCGCCGCCTCGCTGGCCGGGGTGGAGGAGAAGGTGCGGGAGGCCCTGGCGGGCTTCCCGATCGCCGTGATGCACGGACGGATGCCGGCGGCGGAGCGCGAGCGGACGATGCGGGCCTTCGCCGCCGGCGAGGTGCGGGTGCTCGTCGCCACTACCGTCATCGAAGTGGGCGTCGACGTGCCCGAGGCCACCTGGATGGTGATCGAGAGCGCCGAGCGCTTCGGCCTCGCCCAGCTCCACCAGCTCCGGGGACGGGTAGGACGCAGCTCCGCACCGGCCACCTGCATCGCCCTCCACGGCCGACTGTCGGAAACTGCGCGGCGGCGCCTGGAGATCTTCGCCTCGACCAACGACGGCTTCGTCATCGCCGAAGAGGATCTCGCGATACGGGGTCCAGGAGACCTGTTGGGGACGCGGCAGGCGGGGCTCCCCGCACTGCGCGCCGCCCGCCTCCCTGACGACTGGGACTGGCTGGTAAAGGCCCGCGACGACGCCCGCGAGATGCTGGGGCGGCTGGATGAGGGGGAGCTGGCGGCGCTGGGAAAGGCGGTTCAAGAGGTTGAAGGATAAACCCGCGAAGCCTCACCCCCTGTCCCCCTCTCCCTGATGGGCGAGGGGGGACGCATACGAAGGCGACTACCTAGAAAAGCAGGCCTCCTATCTGCAAGATAGGCTGTGGATCGTTCCCCCTCGCCCGTCAGGGAGAGGGGGACAGGGGGTGAGGCTTCGAAGGGTAGAGCGTCCCGATTGCCAGCGCGCCCGTGGAGGTTCACGAGGCTTGCCATGGCACCCCGGGGTCCTTACGCCGGCCGCGCCACCGTGAGGCCGAGATGTTTCTCGAACGGATCGTACCCGGGCGAGGAGTGGAGAAGGGCGAAGCGCTCGTTGATGCAGTAGGTGGCGAGACGGCACTGGTCCATTCGCACCGAGATTCCTCTCGCTTTGAGAGTGTGGTAGTTCGCCGCGGACTGCCAGGCGAGATCGCCGCCGCCGACCTCCACCAGCCAGAATTTGTTCAGAGCTTCCCAGGCCTGCCGCCGGTGCACCTCGTCCGGCAGCCAGTGCAGAACTTCCGCCATGACCACGTCGGCTGCCACCAAGGCCTGCTTGCCGAGTTGGAAGTGGAGATAGTCCGCCTCCGGCGAGGGAGCGCCGGTGAAGTACTCGATCCAGACCGACGAGTCGACGAGGATCTGCACCGCCTCACCCCTTCGGCTCGTCGACGCTCTTCCAGACCAGCTTGCCCCGGAGCTTCGTCACCTGCGCCTGCTCGTGGAGGCGCACGTAGACTCGCATGATCTCGTCGAAGAAGGCTTTCTTCGTCTTGATCCCGCTGAGAGCCAAGGCCCGGTCAAACAGGGGCTCGTCAAGCTCCACGCTCGTGAACCAGTTTCCATTCCGTCTCGCCATGTAGACCTCGTCATATCAATGGGACGACAATTCATATGAACGGCTCACTCGCGCCCGCCCGCGCAAGGTGTCGCGATATCATCTGCTCATCCGTTGATATCGTCGGCTGTGCCCTTCATATCAACAGAGCGTTTGATGATATCGTCGACCGGCCTGTTCATATCACTAGGCGTCCTGTTGATATGGGCGAGTACGTAGATCATATCAAATGCCTGCCCGTTGATATGCGCGGTAGGATCGAGCATATCAAAAGTTCAGCCGTTGATATGAGCGGACAGCCCGGGAAGCGGAACGGCTGCCCGAAGTCGGGGCGCGAAGCCGCACGGCGCGCTCGTGTTCCTCGCTAGGCCGGCTCGCCCTGACCCAGGGCAGAGGCAGGAGCTGTCAAAGAGCGGCGGCCTGAGGCTGACTGTAGAGTAAGGCTGGCTCTGCCCGGTCAGCCTGCACAACGGCCTGGCGGCGGTCGGAATTTCAGGAGCCCTGCTCGGCGATGCGGGCCCGGAGGGCGGCGACTCGCGCGGCGTGCTTCTCAGCGTCGGGGTGGCCGATTTCTTGGAGGTAATCGAGTCGGATCTGCATCAGGTCGACGGCGCGGATGAGGTCCCCTTCCTTCTCGATCGCGAGACCCAAGTTCCAAGTGGCGTTCGCTTCTCCTAGCCTGTCGCCGATCTCGCGAGCGATGACTATGGCCTGCTCGTAGTACTCGATGGCGCGCCGCGTCTCGCCGAAAGCCTTATAGGCGACACCCAGGTTGCCGAGGTCGTTGCCTTCTCCCCGCCGGTCACCAATTTCGCGAGCGATGACTATGGCCTGCTCGTAGTACTCGATGGCGCGCCGCGTCTCGCCGAGCTCTGCGTAAGCGTTGGCGAGGTTACCAAGAACGTTACTTTCCCCTTGCCGGTCGCCAATCTCGCGTACGATGGCGAGATATTGCTCATAGTGTTCGATGGCGCGCCGCGTCTCCCCGAGGTCAGCGTATACGATGCCCATATTGCCGAGGCTCCACCCTTCTCCACGTCGGTCGCCAATTTCACGAGCAATGACGAGATACCGCTCGAAGTACTCGATTGCCCGCCTAGGCTCGCCTAAGTTTGCGTAAGCGCTCCCTAACCCACCAAGGTGATATTCTTCGCTCCTTTTCTCCCCAAGCTGCCGCGCTGCGGCGAGGGCAACTTCTCTCCAGCGGATTTGCTCTCGCGGAGTCTGGCGTAGTGCAAAAAGGAACGCCCCCGCGATTGGATAATCCATGCAGAGTCGGGCGGCCGTCTCGTCCTTTGAGGCGTGGTCCGATGCCCAGGCAAATCCCGACTGGAAATTGTTCCATTCGAGATCAAACAGCCGCAAAGCCTTGGCTAGGGATTCACCTCCACGTTGGTAAAGGTTGTCAGCGGCCCGGAGCAGCTCCAGGAAGTAGCCCGCGTGCCGTCTCTGGGCCAGATTTCGTTTGCTCTCATCAAGCCGACGGTCTGCGAAGGACCTCACGAGATCGTGTAGGCGATAGCGCTCCTCATTCTCCTCCCACTCGACGAAACTGCTCCGAATTAGATCTCCCAACACCTGCTGGGCGAGTTCGATTTCCAAGTTCCAGACAGCCGCCGCGGCCCGAGTATCGAAGGTGCCGGGGAACACGGCCAAAAGTCGCCAGAGCCGACGCTGCTCTTCGTTCAATAGCTCGTAGCTGAGAGTGAGGGAAGCCACAACGGGACCAAGTCGCTCCTTCCCTTTTTCGAGGCGGCGGACGTAATCGGTCGGGGAAAGGTCCGGTCGCTCGGCGAGCGCGCTTCCCACCAGCCGCAGTGCCAAGGGCAACCCCCCACAGAGCCGAGTGATGATGTCCACTTCGTCACCGATTCGAGGAGCGATTTTAAGAAGCATATTACGAGCGTCTTCTTGGGGTAGTACGTCTAGGTCTTGCGTGTAAAGGCCAGGAAGCGCAAAGTGGAAACGGGAGGTCACAAGAAGCAGAGAACCCTTCGGAGGTAGCAGCGGTTCGACCTGCTCTTGGCTCGCAGCGTTGTCTAGAAGAAGAAGAGTACGACGGCTACTCAAGACGGAACGATAGAGGGCCGCGAGCTCGCCTTCGTTTTCTGGTAGGCGTATCTCTGGATGGAAAGACCGGATGACGTGAGCCATGGCTTCGGCTGGTCTTACCGGTTGTGGATCTACTCCTTTAAGATCCATGTAAAACTGGGCATCGGGATACTTTGGAGCTAAGACGGAAGCAAGCTGTAAGGCGAGCGTTGTCTTGCCCACACCGCCCATACCGCTCAGGCTTATAAACGCGTTTACTCCTCCCTTGTCTAGCGAAGTGAGAGCCGATAGTTCTTCCTGGCGACCTGTAAAATCTGCTGGAGACGAGGGGATCTGATGGAGGCTTGAAAGCTTCGGCGACGGAGTAGGCTTCATCGGGAATCACCTCCTTGCCCCTCATTCATCACGGCGTCGCTCTTAGCTTTGTCTGGTGACATCAAAGGAGAAAAGACCTCCTCAAGAAGTGCAGGAGGATGCATGGAATCCGGTGGAGAAATTGGTAGCCCTAGCTCAGGAACGGCAGGTTTAATGCCGAGAAGCTCTCGAACCTCACGAGCAATCTTTGTCATCTGTTCATCTCGCTGGTCGCCCTTAAGGCTGGCTAGAGGGCGCGCGTCAGTTGGCCGCATCTGGATCTGCTTCAGCCAGTCTACGATTTCCCAGTCGCAGGAGCGTACAAGCACAGGAACGAGGCGCATTCCATCCTTTCTGCGCCGTATCAGCATCCGAGGGATTTCCTCCCTCCGAATAAAGTCTGAGGTCAAGAAGTTCGCCGAAATTAGGAGTACGCACATCTGTGCACTTTCAATGATTCTCTCTATCTCGGCGTGCCATTCGTCACCCGCAGCAATCCGGCGGTCGTCCCAGACCTCAAGGATTCCTCCCTTCACAGAGATTAGGAGGTGGGCCAGGAGACGGTTCTTCCAGACCTCGTCCTTGTGGCTGTAGCTGATGAAGACGGTCGGGACGGGCATTTCCTAAATTGTAGCGCCTCACGGTCCGGCATCGCGGTTCTCAGGCGCCGGAGGCGCCGAGGCATGTAGCCTGGGGCGCGAGCCCCAGGAACCGGGATCCCCAACCCATCAAGCCCCAGCGGGGCGGCGGAAGTTCGGCGGGATGGGCCTGCCGTCGCTCCTCCGGAGCTTGGGAATCGTTCTCCGCTGCTTACCTGGGGCTGGCGCCCCAGGCTACATGCCTCGGCGCCTCCGGCGCCGGATTGGCGAGGTCATTCCGATACGCCTCCGGCGCCGGCTGTGGGCGAGGTCCTTCCGATATCGACGCCTTGGCGCCTCCGGCGCCCGATTCGCGGGAGATCGTCTCAGGGGAGGAAATCGCCAACCCGCAGCGAGGCCTCGGGGCGGGCCAGCGGGGAGACGGAGGCTACGGCCTCCAGGACGGTTCGGGACTGATACGCTTCGTTGCGAGGCTCCCTGTAGACCTCCAGGCAGCCATCGATCCGATTCACGATCCAGTACTCCGGGATTTCCGCCCGGGCGTAGACCGCGCTCTTTTCGCGATCGTAGAGCAGCGTGGTATCGGCCACCTCGATCACGAGCACCGCCGTGGAGGGATGCGAATCGCGATAGTCGCGCCAATGGCCTTGGACGACGGCTACGTCGGGCTCCGGCTCGGAATGGAGGCCCAGCGCCAGCGGCATCTGAACGCGTAGGTTGTAACCCTCTTTGAAGACGGGACCCAGAAATTCCTGCAAAGCCTGGATCGCGGCGGCGTGCCAGCTTTTTTGGGGGCTCATCTCGTAGATGATCCCGTTCACCAGCTCGACGCGTTCGTCGGGCCGGAAGTAACCGTCTTCCACCATTCGCTCATATTCCTCCCGCGTCCAGCGGTGGACATCAACGGCCGGCGTTGCCATCGTGAAGCTCCTTGGCATTCGGCAGGTGCCGCAGAGGCGCCTGCTTGGAAATTCTACCCTACTGCCTCTCTGGTACAGGCGACCGCCGCACCCGTTCCGATATCCTTGCCGCCGCCGAGGATCCCGGAAACCTGCCCATGCGTGTCCTGTTGATCGCCAACACCCTTCCGCCCCGGGACGTTTCCGGCGTCGGCGAACAGGTGCTACAGTTGGCGGCCGGTCTGCGGGAGCTTGGGGACGAAGTCGAGGTGCTGGGCCGTGGTCCCGGTGGGGCCGCAGGTCCGAAGGTGCTCTTTTCCCTCTCCGTCGTGCCGGCGGTCTGGCGTGTGGTCCGCCGCTTCCGGCCTCACGTGGTGCAGGTGCACGAGTCGGACGGCGCGCTGGCGGCCCTGGTCGTGAAGGCCCTGGGGGTCTGGATGGATCCGCGGCCCCTCGTGGCGGCCTTGTTCCAGGTGAGCTACGTCGAGGAGCTGCGTGCGGTCCGGCCGCTGGTCGCCGGCGGGCGGGTGCTCGGGTGGCCGGGAGCCGTCGAGCGCCGCTTCCGCTGGCTCAAGGCGCCGCTCCAGATCCTGCTCGGCCAGATCACCGCTCGGGCCGCCGATCTGGTGCTGGCGCCCAGCGCGGCCACCGCCGCCGAGATCCGCCGCGACTACCGGGTGGACGAGGTGGGGGTGATTCCCAACGCCACGGGGGGGCTGGTCGTCGAGTCCGCGGCAGAGACGGACGGCGGGGGATATCTTCTTTTCGTCGGCCGCCTGCGCATCCGCAAGGGCGTCGAGGTGCTGCTCGAAGCCCTGCGTGAGCTGCGGCGGCGGAGACCCGGAACCGCCTTGCGGATCGCCGGGGATGGTGAGCACCGGGAGTCTCTGGAGCGCGCGGTGGCGGATCTCGGGCTGGAGACCGCCGTCTCGTTCCTGGGCACCTGCGACGCCGCCCGGGTGCGGACCCTCCTGCGAGGCGCGGCGGCGCTGGTGGTGCCTTCGATCTACGAGGGCATGCCGCTGGTAGTGCTGGAGGCGATGGAAGTGGGCGTGCCGGTGGTGGCGAGCCGGGTGAGCGGCATACCCGAAGTGGTGGTGCACGGCGAGACCGGTTGGCTGGTACCGCCCGAGGACCCGCAGGCCTTGGCTGCGGCGCTCGAGAGTGTCGTGGGAGATCCCGGTGAGGCGCGGCGGCGCGGGGAGGCCGGCCGGCGTCGCGTCGCGGAGCGCTACCGTCCGGCGATCGTTGCCGCGGCTTGGCGCGAGGCCGTGCTGGCTCGGGGGATGGTCGAATAAGAGGTGTGGAGGAAATTGTTGCGATGATGGGACGTGCCTTGCTGATCGTCGGCGCCATGGCGACCCTCGGAGTGGTCGCCACGGCCGTGCTGGGCTATCTGCTCGGCTCGCCGGCGGATCCCGACATGCCGCGTCACGTGCTTGTGGGCCTGGCGTCGAGCTTGCTGCTGCTGTTTTCCCACTGCTGGATCATGTTCTACCTCATCGGCACCGGCAAGGCGATCAAGGACGCGGTGCGGGAGCACGGTCTCGATCCGGCCTTCGTCGAGGAGACCAAGCGTTTCAAGAATGCCTCCTATCCCTGGCTGATGCTGGCGATGGCGCTGGTCATGGCGACCTTCATCCTGGGCGGCGGCGTCGCCACCGGCTCGCTTCCGGCCTGGGTGCACCACGTCCTGTTCTATGCCGCGGTGGTGGCGCAGACGTATGCCCTGTGGATCGAGCAACGCGTCCTCGTCGACAACGAGCGGTTGATGGCGGAGGTCGACCGCCGCCTGGCCGCGCCGGCCAGGGCTGGAGCCTGAGCGGTTTTCGCGAACTGGATTTCCATGAGTGCCAACGTCCTCTTCACCTCCCTGGTCCAGCTCCTGCTCTTGTGGCTGGCCATCTCCGTCCACGAGTCCGCCAAAGCCTGGACGGCCGGCTGGTGCGGCGATCCGACCGCCCGCGACCTCGGGCGCGCGACCTTGAACCCGCTGCGCCACCTCGACCTTCTCGGCTCGCTGCTGTTTCCGGGGCTGCTGCTGATGTTCGGCTGGCCGGTGTTCGGTTGGGGCCGGCCCGCTCCGGTCGCGGAGGGAAATCTCCGTCGCTCGGTGCGGGACGGCGTTCTCGTCATGGCCGCGGGCTCGTTCGCCAACCTGATCGTGGTGGGCGTCGCCACGGTGGCCATCGTGGTCATGGTGCGGGTGCTGGGGCCGGAAGCGCGCCAGGGCGCCTTCCTGACGCTGGTCTACCAGGCGGGCGCCGAGCAACTGCGGTCCTTCCCGCTGATGTTCACCCTTGTGCGGCTGGCCTCGATCAACGCCTTCGTGGCCGTTTTCAACCTCATCCCGCTGCCGCCGCTCGACGGCGGGCAGATCGCCCTGAACCTGCTGCCGCCCGACTGGGCCGCACGGCTTGCCGCCCTCCGCCCCTACGGCTTTATGATCGGGGTTCTGGCCGCGATCGGGCTCGTGCCGTTGTTGCTCGTGCCCTTCTACGGCATCCTGGGCCTGGTGATCAATCTTTCCTGAGGAGGACGCGTGAGCGAACAGAAGACCGTGCTCTCGGGCATGCGCTCGACGGGCAAGATCCATCTGGGCAACTACTTCGGCGCCCTCAAGAACTGGATCGACCTGCAGGACCGCTATCGCTGCTTTTACTTCGCGGCCGACTGGCACGCGCTGACCAGCGACTACGCCGATCCGTCGCAGATCGCCGACAACACCATCGAGATGGTGATCGACTGGATCTCCGCGGGCCTCGATCCCGAGCGGTCGACGATCTTCGTCCAGTCGATGGTGCCGGATCACGCCGAGCTCCACTTGCTGCTGTCGATGATCACGCCTCTGGGCTGGCTGGAGCGCGTCCCCACCTATAAGGAGCAGATGCAGCAGATCGAGACCAAGGACCTCTCGACCTACGGCTTTCTCGGCTACCCGGTGCTGCAGACCGTGGACATCATCATCTATCGTGCTCACTTCGTGCCGGTGGGGGAGGACCAGGCGAGCCATCTCGAGATCAGCCGCGAGATCGCGCGCCGGTTCAACCATCTCTATGGCGAGGTCTTCCCCGAGCCGCAGGCCCTGTTCACGCCGACGCCCAAAGTGCCGGGCATCGACGGGCGCAAGATGTCGAAGTCTTACGGCAACGCCATCAATCTCTCCGATCCGCCGGAGGTCATCCGTCAGAAGTGCATGCAGATGTTCACCGATCCGCAGCGGCTCAAGCGGAGCGATCCCGGCAGGCCTGAGGTGTGCAACCTCTACGAGTTTCACAAGCTGGTCTCGTCTCCCGAGGTCCAGGAGCGGGTCGCCCGCGAGTGCCGGGCGGCGCAGATCGGCTGCGTCGATGACAAGAAGCTGCTGGCGGGGATCCTCATCGACTTCCTCGAGCCGTTCCGCCGGCGCCGCGAGGAGCTGCTGCGCGACCGCGACACGGTGCACGACATCCTCGTCGAGGGCTCGCGGCGGGCGCGGGAGCGGACCGCCGAGACGATGGATAAGGTACGCGGAGTGATGGGCCTCGACTATCGCAAGGTCCTCGAAAGCATGGCGAAGGTGGCGGGATGAGCGACGAGACGCCGGATCTGCCGGAGACCGCGGAGTTGCAGCCAAGCGGTCGAGCGGAAGAGGAAGCCGCCGGGACGGACGCTGCGCAGGACGAGGCGGAGGGCGCGCTACCGGAGTCGTGGCGCGTCCATCTGCCGATCTTCGAGGGCCCTCTGGACCTGCTGCTGCACCTGATCAAGCTCAACCGGGTGGAGATCACGGACATCCCGGTGGCCGTGATCTGCGACCAGTTCCACGCCTATCTGGCCCTCATGGAGGAGCTGAACCTCGATATCGCCGGCGAGTACATCTATGAGGCGGCGGTGCTGATCCACCTCAAGTCCAAGATGCTGCTGCCGCGTCCGCCACGGATTGAGGGCGAGCCCGAGGAAGATCCGCGCCAGGAGCTCGTCGAGCGGCTGCTGGAATACCGGCGCCTGAAGGAAGTGGCCCAGTCCCTGGCGGAGACCGACCGCCTGCGCATGGGGATCTGGACGCGCAAGCCGCAGCCGCTGCCCGCCGGTCCGGAGGAAGAACAGGAGATGGACCTCGGAGAGATCTCGCTGTTCGATCTCCTGGGAGCCCTGAAGCAGGCCCTGACGCGATATGAAAAAGAGCATCCGCCGCCGCTGCTGCTCACCGGCGAAGCCTACTCGGTACGCGGGCAGTTCGACCGGCTCCTCGGCGAGTTGGACGCCGGCCATCCCTTCGACCTCGTGGCCGATCTCAAGGGGCGCTCCTGCCGGGCAGAGGCCATCGCCGCGTTCCTGGCCGTGCTGGAGCTGGCGCGGCTGAACCTCATCCGCATCCATCAGACGGAGAGCGGCGACATCCTGCTCTATCGTACGACGCGCGAGCTGGGCCAACACGAACGGGAGGCGATCGGCGGATGACGGAGCGGAGCGACATGGAAGCGGCCCTTGAAGCGATCCTTTTCGTCTCCTCCGAGCCGGTGCCGCGATCGAAGCTGCTGGAGCTGTTCGATGAAGGGGAGCGCGAGCAGGCCGCCGAGGCTCTGGAGGCGGTGCTGGCCCGCTACAGGGGCGACGAACGAGGAGTGATGGTCGAGGACGTGGCCGGCGGCGTCCGCATCGCCACCCGGCCGGAGGTCGGCGGCTGGCTGCGCCGGTTCTTCGAGGTCTCCGGCGGCAGCAAGCTCTCGATGGCGGCCCTGGAGACGCTGGCCATCATCGCCTACCGGCAGCCGGTCACCGGCCCCGAGATCCAGGAGCTGCGCGGCGTCAACTCCGCGGGCGTCCTCAAGACTCTTCTGGAGCGTCGCCTCGTCCGCATCGCCGGCCGCAAGGAGGTGGTCGGCAAGCCGTTCCTCTACGGCACGACGCGGGAGTTCCTGGTCCACTTCGGCCTCAACAGTCTGAAGGACCTGCCGCCGCTGGAGGAGTTCGAGGAGACGTTCGGCAGTGGCGACGCCGCGGCAGTCGCGGGCCTCTCCGAGATGGCCGGGCTCTCCGAGGAGGTTCCGGTCGAGACGGGACCCGCGCCTGAGGACCAGGAAGAACGCTTCCTGCGCGAGGTGGCGGAGCTGGAAGAGCAGGAAGACGCGCTGCCCGTCGAGGAGACATCGTGAGCTGTCTTGACGCCAGCGGCCCTGCGGTCAGCAACGCTCTCCGCCGCCTCGGAGACGAGACTCGATGAGCGAGGAGCGCCTGCAGAAGATCCTGGCGCGGGCCGGTATTGCGTCGCGAAGGAAGGCCGAGGAGCTGATTCGCGAGGGTCTCGTCACCGTCAACGGCCGGACGGCCGAGATCGGCGACAAAGCCGATCCCGAACGGGACGCCATCAAGGTCAACAACAAGCGGATCCAGCCCTCTCACGAGCACCGCTATCTGCTCCTCAACAAACCCAAGGGCTACATGTCCACCCTCTCCGACCCCGAGGGCCGGCCCACCGTGGTCGATTTCGTGCCGCCGGGGATGCGCAAGGCGCTGGTGCCAGTGGGGCGCCTCGACTTCAACACCGAGGGGCTGCTGCTGCTCACCGACGACGGCGAGTTCGCGCAGCGGATCGCCCATCCCCGGTACGGCAGCACCAAGACGTATGAGGTCAAGGTCAAGGGACTGCCGACCGAGGCTCAGCTCGATCGCTTGCGAGGCGGCATCGTGCTCGAAGGTCGGCGCACTACTCCGGCCAGGATCACGCCCCGCTCTCCCTTCAAGCCGGCGGGAGCCCGCCGCCGCGGCGAGCCGGAGAGCGAGAACTCGTGGTGGATCGTCGAGCTCAGTGAAGGACGCACGCGGCAGATCCGCGAGATGTTTCACCACATCGGCCATCCCGTTCAGAAGCTGCGGCGTGTGGCGATCGGTCCGTTGCGCGATCCTCACTTGCCGCTCGGCGCCCTGCGCGAGCTGAGCGAGCAGGAGGTGCAGAGGCTCCTTCGCTCCGCCCGCCTGCCGGAGGAGAAGCGGGCCCGCCCGAAGAAGAAGCCGGCCGCCGGTCCAGGGCAAGCGGCCGGAGCGAAGAAGCCTGCCGCGAAGAAGGCGGCCTCCCGCACCCGCCGCCCCGCCGGCAAACCGCGGCGGGAGCGGCGATGACGGGCCGCTCTCCTCTCATCGTCGCCATCGACGGTCCCTCGGGGGTCGGCAAGAGCACGGCGGCGCGGCGGCTCGCGTGGCGTCTGGGCGTGCCCTTCCTCGATACCGGCGCCATGTACCGCGCCATCGGCCTCAAGGTGCTGGAGAGCGGTATTGATCCCCACGATCAGGGCAAGGTCGTCGCGATCGCGGGAGACGCCGACGTGCGGCTGGGCCGTAGCGAGGACGGCGGTTTCGAGGTTCTCCTCGACGGCGAACCGGTCGAAGCGCGCATCCGGACTCCCGAAGTGGGGGAAGCGACCTCGGCGATCTCCGCCTATCCCGAGGTGCGCCAGCGCATGGTCCGGCTGCAGCGTGAGGCCGCCGGCCAGTTCGGCGCCGTTCTCGAGGGGCGCGACATCGGCACTCGCGTCTTCCCCGACACGCCCTACAAATTCTTCCTCGACGCCCGCTCCGACGTGCGCTTCAAACGCCGTTTCGACGAGCTGTCCGCGGCCGGCCGGCCGGTCACCCTCGAGCAGGTCGTCGACGAGATCAGCCGCCGCGACCAGCGCGACAGCACCCGTACGGACTCGCCGCTGACGCGGGAGGGCTCCTACACCTTCATCGACTCCTCGGAGCTCTCGATCGACGAGGTGGTGGAGCGGATGGCGGGGGAGATCGAAGGGCGTTCCGCGCTATCATAGAGGAGGATCCGGTACGGACCTTCCGGAGAATCCTATGTCCATGCCGCTAAAAGACATTCAGTACATTTCGGACGCGGACGGCAACCCCACCGCGGTCATCGTTCCCATCGATTTATGGCGCGAGATCTCGGCGGAGAAGGAGACCGCTTACCTGCTCCAGAGCGAGACCATGAAACGCCGACTGCTGGAGGCTAGGCAGCGCAAGGAAGGAATGTCTTTCCAAGAGGTCCGTGAGAAGCTTGGAATTTGATCTGGCGGCCTTCGAGGATCTCGCTCGGTGGGTCGAGCAGGGAGATAGCGAGGTCCGCCCCTACTTCATCTGCAAAGGCACGAACTTCGCCTCGGAGAGGCCGTTGCCGTCGAACACCCGCAGCACCAGACCCGAGCCCTGCGCTGTGGCGGCGCAACCGGAGAGCAGGATCCAGGTCTCGCCCTTGGGGACGAGGACCTGAGTGACCGGCAGGCGCTCGCCGCTTTTCGTCTTCACCTCACCCGGAACGTCGACCAGGCGCAGCCATTCGCCGTTCTGGGCCAGCCGGGTGAGGACGATGATCTCCTCCGCCGGGCGTCGGCGGTCGAACCAGACGAGCCGAAGCGAGCCCCGGTGATCGCCGAAGGGGAAGTCGACCCAGTAGTCGTGACCCTGTCTCCAGATCCCTACCGTGCCGGTGGAAGCCCAGGGCGTCCAAGTCGAGCGGCGCCAGCTCTTGCCGGAGTCGCCGGAGAGATAGACCACACCGTCGCCCGAGACGTAGGCGGCCGAGGTGCCGGTCAGCGCGATGAGCTGACCCCGCCGCTCGGCTGTCACGGCCGGCAGACCCGAGACCCAGATCTGCGGCGGTCCCGAAGCGGAGAAGAGCCCGGTGCCGGTGAGCACTCCGTCCTTGCGCTGCGGCGCCGGCAGGGCCGAGGGCTGGCCGACGGCGGTCACTGTCATGGAACCGCGGTTCCGCCACTCCCGTCCCACCAGACGGAAAGCCCAAGCCTTCTGCTCGCCCGCCGTTGCGCCCTGGCCATGGAAGAGAAACCATGGCGCCCCTGACTGGTCATAGGTAGGGTCGGCCGTTGCTGCGACCGGCACCGGGATGGACTCGCCGACGGGCGCCCAGACGCCGTCCTGCCAGCGTACCGGCTGCAGACACGACGGCCCGCAGGGCTGGGCCGCCATCACCGGCCCCGGGCCTACAGAGCCGGCGAAGCGGCCTTTGGGGTCGTCCGGCCAGGCGCGCGCCTCCCGGCCGTCGCCGCTCAGCTCCACGAGCCACGAGCCCTTGCCGCCGGTCGCCGGCAGTGAGAAGAGCATCCGGCCGGTCGAGTTATCCATGCCGATCAGGGTGAGGACCGCCGAGCCGTCGCAGATCGGGGGAGCGGCCGACGCCGTTGCCGGCGTGAGGAGGAGCGCGAGGCCGGCCGCCACGGAGAGTTTCTTGCCGTGTCGGAGGAGAGCGCTGGCAGCCATCGGAAGTTCCTCCATGCCTCCGGGAGGAGGTTTCAGGGTTCCGCCGCGCGGCGCCGGACGGTCCGCACCCAGTGCTTCGCCCCGAGCGCCTTGACGCGCGCGATGCGCTCCTCGGCCAGCCGGTCGGCGGCCACGTGGGTGGGGATCGATTCGGCGCGGGAGATCTCGAAGACGCGGGACATGTTGGCGTAGATGCCGCGGGCCATGCGCAATGCGATCTCGCGGTTGTAGCCTATCAGCTCATTGTAGACGTTGATCAGGCCTCCGGCGTTGATGACGAAATCGGGGGCGTAGAGAATGCCTCGGTCGTGCAGCTCCCGGCCGTGCCGGTCGTCGGCGAGCTGGTTGTTGGCGGCTCCCGCCACGATTTTGCACCGCAGCTTGGGGATGGTCTGGTCGTTGAGCACCGCGCCGAGGGCGCAGGGCGCCAGCACGTCGCACTCGATTTCCAGGATCTCGCCGGTCGGGACGATCTCGACGCCCAACTCGCTGCCGGCCCGCGCCGTTGCCTCGGGATCGATATCGGCGGCGAAGACCTTGGCTCCTTCGTCCTTCAGGTACTTCGCGAGGCAGTAGCCGACGTTGCCCAGCCCTTGCACGGCGACCGAGCGCCCGCGCAGCGAATCGTCGTCGAACTGCCTGTGGACCGCCGCCTTGATCCCCTGCAGGACGCCGAAGGCGGTCACCGGAGACGGATCGCCGCCACCCCCCAGCGCGGGCGCCACCCCGGTCACCCAGCGCGTCTCGTGCTGGATGATCTCCATGTCCTCCATGTCGGTGCCCACGTCTTCGGCGGTGATGTAGAGGCCGCCGAGCGACTCGACGAACTGCCCGAAGGCACGGAAGAGGGCCTCGCTCTTGTCCTTCTTGGAGTCGCCGATGATCACCGCCTTGCCGCCGCCCAGGTGCAGGCCGGCCGCCGCAGCTTTGTACGTCATGCCGCGGGAGAGACGGAGGACGTCGATCGCGGCCTCTTCGGTGCTGGCATAGGGCCACATCCGCAGGCCGCCGAGCCCCGGACCGAGCACCGTCGAATGAACGGCGATGATGGCCTCGAGGCCGACTTCCGGGTTCGAGCAGAAGAGCACCCGCTCGTGCCCCATCTCCATCATCTGCTGGAACAGATCCATCGCCTCTCCGGTCCTAGAGCGATCCCAGCGCGGCGAGCACCTCTTCGTCGTGCCCGTCGACGCTGACCTTCTTCCATACCTTGCGCACCTTGCCGGCGCCGTCGATGAGGAAGGTGGAGCGCTGGATGCCCATGGACTTCTTGCCGTACATGTTCTTCTCCCGCCAGGCGCCGTAGCGGTCGGCGACCTTGTGGCCGACGTCGGCCAGGAGGGGGAAGTTGAGGTGGTACTTGTCGCGGAACTTACCGTGGCTCGCCACGTCGTCCGGCGACACTCCCAGCACCACGGCGCCGCGGGCCTTGACCTCGGCGCTGCGGTCGCGGAAGGCGCAGGCCTCCTTGGTGCAGCCGGGCGTGTCGTCCTTGGGATAGAAGTAGAGCACCACGGGCTTGCCGCGGAGATCGGAAAGCTTCACCGTGCCGCCGTCGTCGGCAGGCAGGCTGAAATCGGGCGCTGTCTCGCCCTCCTCGACCCAGTCGGACATCGGGATTCTCCTCTGCAGTGAATAGGCGGGACGGGGTACGCGCTCCCGCGAGGAGAGTCTATAAGTTCTTCCTCATCCGAAACACCACCCCGTCCCACAGCTCGAACGGCTGAGCCCCGTTCATCACCACCGAGAATCCGGCGGCCCGGCAGAGCCGGCGCACGTCGGCGCGGTCGGCCTCGGTATCGTCCCGGTAGGAGAAGTTGAGGAGGATGAATTCGCCTCCCGCCACGAGCACGCGGGCCGCCTCCTCAAAGTAGGTTTCGACAGTCTGCGGGCCAGCTTGGTGGATATAGGGAAAGGAATCGACAGCCAGGACGAGGTCCAAGCTCTCGTCGTCGAAGCCCGTGAGGTCCCGGCCCGAGGAGACGGAGAACCGGACGTTCTGTAGCCCGCTGCACCGTCGCCGGGCGGCCTCGATCATCTTGGGTGAGATGTCGACGCCATGCGCCTCGGCGACCCGTGGAGAGAGGGCCGCCTGCATGCGGCCGATGCCGCAGCCGATCTCCAGGACCCGCAGGCGCGGACCGAGGAGCCCCCAGCCGTCGAAGAGAGCGACGATCTCCTCCGTCACGCGCTGCAGGATCTCGGGCGTGCCGAGCGAGTAGGCGGCCACGCTCGCCTCCTCGTTCCGCGTCACCGAGCGGTCGAAGAAACGGCGGAATGTGGCGACGACCTCCTCCGGGGGACCGGACATCCTCGCGGGGTCCGGATGCTCGCGGAGCATGGCGGCGACCCGCTCGCAACCCTCGCGGTGGTCGTGCAGCAGCCGGGCGGTCTCGCGGAGACGGGAATCGAGCGGCCGTCCCCAGCGGTGTGCGATCGACGCGAGGAGCTCCTCCGTCTCGCCAGCGCCTCCCAGAGCGAGGAGGAGACGTGAGAGCGCGATGAGAGGAGAAATCTCGTCCGCCAGGAGATCGAGGAGGACCTCACGGGCAATCTCCGGCTCGATTTTCCCCAGGCGGGCTTCGATGTCCTTCTCGAAAGAGACCTCGTTCGTCTCCATGGTCTCATTTCAGCACAGCCTGAGCCCTGGAGGACGGGGGATGATCCGATGAGAACGGAGAATGCGGCTTGAAAACCTCACGCGACGGCAGAGCGAAGATTATCCTACCGTTATGGACTCTCGCGCCGCCGCCGATCTCCTGAAATCCTGGGCCTTGGAGGCCGGATTCGACCGCAGCGGCGTGGCGCGTCTCGATCCGTTGGAGAACGGCGGCGCCTACCTGCGCTGGCTGTCGCGGGGCGATCAGGCGGGGATGGGCTACATGGAGCGGCGAATCGAGGCGCGACTCGATCCGTCGCGGGTCTTCCCGGGAGCCCGCAGCGTTCTCTGCGTGGCACTGCAGTACCATCCCCTCTACAAAGAGGACGGAGAAAGGCAGCCCGAGCCTCCCGGAGACCTTTGGCGACGAGTCGCCCGCTATGCTCGGGGTAAGGATTACCACGAGGTCGTGACGGAGAGGCTGAAGGCGGTCGAAGCTCGCGTCGGCGAAGCCTTCCCGGATTGCGCGACCCGCCGCTACGTCGATACCGGGCCGGTCCTGGAGAGGGAGCTGGCGGCGCGGGCGGGCCTCGGGGTGGTGGGGAAGAATACGATGCTCCTCCATCCCGAGGCGGGCTCGTGGTTCCTCCTTGGGGAGCTCTTCCTGAGCCTCGATCTGGCCCCGGACCAGCCGCTCGCCGACCTTTGTGGAAATTGCACCCTCTGCCTCGAGGCTTGCCCGACCGGAGCATTGGCGGAGCCCTACCGCCTGGACAGCAACCGGTGCATCTCCTACTGGACGATCGAGCACCGCGGCCCGCTCCCGGCCGAGGCGCGGCGGATGGTGGGAGGCTGGGTCTTCGGCTGCGATGTGTGTCAGGAGGTGTGCCCCTGGAACGGCGCGCCGCGAGAATCCTTCCAGCCCGAGATGGAGCTGCCGCCGGAGCGGGTGGAGCTGGATCTCGCGCGGCTCCTGCGCCTTCCCCGCGAGGAGTACGTCGAGCGGTTCCGCGGCAGCCCGATGAAGCGGGCCAAGCTCGCCGGCCTGCAGCGGAACGCCGCTGTCGCGATGGGCAACCGGCTGGAGTCGCGGTACGTCGGTCCGCTCGCCGAGGCGCTGCAGGCGGGAGAGCCTGATCTACGCGTCCACGCCGCCTGGGCCCTGGGACGGATCGGCGGAGAAGGGGCGCGTCTGGCGCTTGCGGCGGCACTGGAGAAGGAGGAGGACGAGACGGTCCGGGAGGAGATCGCGGCGGCGCTCAGCGCCGGACGGACGTAAAAAGGCCCGCGCGGGAGGCGCGGGCCTGAATCGGGCGGAAATTCTGCCAATCAACGATTGGCGCGCAGCGCCAGAGCGCCCGCCAGCGAGGCCAGGCCGAGCAGTCCGAGGAGCGGGGTGTTGCTCGCCGTGCCCGGCAGGTTGGCGTTGTCGGCCGCGGTATTGGTGGTTTCGCCGGTCTCGTTAATGCCGGAGGCGTCGGTATCGGCATCGCCATGCGCCTTCACGTCGACGTCCACGGCACCGCTGGCGTTCGCCCCGGTGTCGACGTCCACGTCGGGTTTGCCGGTCTGTTCCGGCTGGCCGGACTGGTCGACCTGCTGGCTGGGAGGCGTCGACTGCGTGTTCGGGTAGGTCTGAGCCGTCACACCGGCGGCCAGCGCGAGGACGAGGATCACGAGAAGGGTGAAGATTGGCCGTTTCATATTCCTCTCCTATGGTGTAGTTTCCCCCGTGTGCGGTCCCGGCGGGACCTTCCGGCAGGGTGGGTCCTGCCGCTTCGAGTCCGGAGTATTGCAATGGAGGTGCCACGGCCGGGAATCCTCCGGATTGACACCCGGCCCCCCGGCCCCTATACTCGAAGGCCCGAGTTCTCAACTACTTAAGCGGAACTCGATGTCCCCACGGCCGTGGGGAAACAGGCCTGAGTGCCTGAATCCAAGCCCAAGGAGGTAGGTCTTTTTATGCCGGCCAGTGAAAATCAGGACCAGTCGTTGTTGACGGCTGAGTCCGAGGACGAGCGGGACGCGGAGCAGTACAAGA
Source organism: Thermoanaerobaculia bacterium (assembly GCA_036002325.1). Taxonomy (GTDB): domain Bacteria; phylum Acidobacteriota; class Thermoanaerobaculia; order Multivoradales; family UBA5704; genus DATARR01. The sequence continues at coordinate 121,430 of DASYTJ010000070.1, forward strand.
AGCTCCTCGAGCTGTACGACGAGAGCATGCGCAATCTCACCGAGGGTGAGATCGTCACCGGACGGGTGATCGGGATCACGTCCAACGCGGTGATCGTCGACGTGGGGTACAAGTCGGAAGGGTTGATCCCCATCGAGGAGTTCACCGACCGGGGCGGGGAGCTGTCCGTCCATGAAGGGGAGGAGGTCGATGTCCTGCTCGAGAAGACCGAGGATCTCGAGGGGCATGTGCTCCTCTCGTACCAGAAGGCCCAGCGCATGCGCCGCTGGACCGAGGTGGAGCGGGCCTACAAGGAGGGCCGCATCATCAAGGGCCGCATCACCGACCGCATCAAGGGCGGTCTGACGGTGGACGTCGGCCTGCGGGCGTTCCTGCCGGGCTCCCTGGTCGACATCAAGCCGGTGAAGAACCTCGAGTCGCTGCGCGGCCAGGAGCTGGAGTTCAAGGTGATCAGCCTGGACCGCCGGCGCAACAACATCGTGCTGTCGCGCAAGGCGGTGCTCGAGACCGAGCTGGTGAAGAAGAAGGCCGAGACCCTCAAGAGGCTGGAGGAGGGCGCGCGCCTGCGGGGCACGGTGAAGAACATCACCGACTACGGCGTCTTCATCGACCTCGGCGGCATCGACGGTCTGCTGCACATCACCGATATCTCCTGGGGGCGGGTCAACCACCCCTCGGAGCATTTCACGGTGGGTGACGAGGTCGAGGTGGTCGTCCTCAAGTTCGATCCCGAGACCGAGCGGGTCTCGCTCGGCTACAAGCAGCGCACGGATGATCCCTGGACGCTGGTCGACAAGAAGTATCCGATCGGCTCGCGCGTCCACGGCCGGGTGGTTTCCATCGTCGACTACGGCGCCTTCGTCGAGATCGAAGAGGGCGTCGAGGGCTTGATCCACGTCAGCGAGATGTCGTGGACCAAGAAAGTCGTCAATCCGGCCAAGATCCTTGAGGTGGGCGACGAGGTGGAGGCGATCGTCTCCGAGCTCGACATGGACCAGCGGCGCATCAGCCTGTCGCTGCGCCAGACCGAGCGCAACCCGTGGGAGGAGCTGTCGGACACGCACCCCGAGGGCAGCGTCATCGAAGGCAAGGTGCGCAACCTGACGGAGTTCGGCGCCTTTGTCGAGATCACCGACGGCATCGACGGTCTGATTCACGTCTCCGACATGAGCTGGACCAAGCGGGTCAAGCACCCGAGCGAAGTGCTGAAGAAGGGTGACCTGGTGAAGGCGCGCATCACCAACATCGACGTCGAGAACCAGCGCGTCTCGCTGTCGATCAAGGAGTTCATGCCCAACGAGTGGGAGGACTTTGCCGACCGCCACAAGCCCGGCGACATGCTCGAGGGCCGGGTCGTCAACGTGACCGACTTCGGCCTCTTCATCGACATCTACCATGGTCTGGAAGGGCTCGCGCACGTCAGCGAGATCGACGTGCCGGCGGGCGCCAAGCTGGAGGACCATTTCAAGGTCGGCGATTGGGTGCGGACGCGCATTCTCCGCATCGAGGAGGACGAGAAGAAGGTAGGACTCTCGATGCGCGGCGTGGCGCAGCCGACCGACGAAGAGATCGCCGAGCTGCAGGCCCGCGATGAGACGCACGAGGAGGGGAAGCAGGAAGAAGGAGACGAGGAGTAGGTCTTGGGACCCGGAGCGGCGGACGCTGCAGGATATCGTAGCCTCCGCCGGTGCCACAGAGAGAAAAGGGGTGGGAGATGACGGAGCCCTTGAAAGACGGGATGACCAAGGCCGAGCTGGTCGAGGAGGTCGCCCGCACCACTCAACTCACCAAGAAGCATGCCGAGATCATCGTCAATACGGTGTTCGACAGCATTGTCCACTCGCTCAAGGATGGGGAGAAGATCGAGCTGCGGGGGTTCGGCAGCTTCCGCATCCGCCATCGTGGAGCGCGCACCGGGCGTAATCCCAAGACCGGCGACAAGGTGAAGGTTCCGCCCAAGCGGATTCCGTACTTCAAGCCGGGCAAGGAGCTGCGGGAGCTGCTCAACGACGAGTGCTGAACCGGCTTGGCGCCCCTCGCCGGGCGCCACAGCCCGCTCTCTTGTAAGCGACCCGGATGCAACAGCTCTTCACTCCCTGGAGGTACGCGTACATCACCGCGAGCTCGCCGGATTCCGGGTGCTTCTTCTGCGGCGCGGCGGGCTGTCCGGAAGATCCGGAAGGGCTGGTAGTCCATACCACCCGACATCATCTCGTCATGCTCAATCTGCATCCGTACTCCAACGGCCACCTCATGGTGGCGCCTCTCGAGCACGTCGCCTCGCCACATGAGAGCGGACCGGAGGCGCAGGCCGAATTCTGGCCGCTGGTGCTCAGGTGCCAGCAGATCCTCACCGAAGCCTACCGCCCTCACGGCCTCAACCTGGGGATGAACATCGGCGCTCCGGCCGGCGCCGGAGTCCCCGGGCACTTCCACTTCCACATCGTCCCGCGGTGGACAGGGGACACGAATTTCATGACCGTCCTGGCGGAGGTCCGGCTGATCCCTGAGGACCTGCGCCATTCCCGCGAGCGCCTGCGGGCGCTCTTCGCGCGAGAGGAGGATTGATTGGCCGAATCGGCAAGCACTCCTGCGTCGCAGCCGCCGCGCCTTCCCCCTCAGGGGAACCCGGTGGTGGCGGTGCTCTCCGCCTGGCTGCTTCCAGGGCTGGGTCACATCTATTTGAAGCGGCGCCTGCGCGGGCTCGCCTTCTTCGTGCTCATCATCGTCTCCCTGCTCGTCGGTTGCAGGCTGGATGGCAATCTCTACACTCCCGTCCCCGGGCAGCCGCTCACCTACCTGGCGACGCTGGGGTCGATGGGCATGGGGTTTCCCTATTTCCTGCTTCGCTACGGAATCCATTATCGGGGGAACATCCGGGGAGCGGGCTATGAGTACGGCACCGCCTTTCTGCTGACCGCGGGATTGATGAACTGGCTGCTGGTGCTCGACGCATTCGACATCATCCGCGGCAAGAAGGAGTGAGCCGAGCCATGCTGAGCCACTTTTTCCTCATGGTGCTGTACGCGCTGATCGTGGGCCTGTTCTTCTCGCTGCTCTGGCGCCGCGGGCGCCGCGAACAGCTCAAGCTGTTCCTCCAGATCTTCCTCGGGATGGTGGGCGGCGGGCTGCTGGTGGCCTGGCTCATGTACCCGTTCCCGTCGGGTCCGCCAGCGCCCATTCCTTGAGGCCGTTGCCGGCATGGCCGTGACTCAACCCGAGCTGCTGGTCGTCGCCGGCGAGGCTTCGGGAGACCTGCACGGCGCGCGGCTGATCTCCGAGCTGCGCCGCCGGGTGCCGGGCCTCGCGACCTTCGGCCTCGGCGGCGACGAGATGCAGGCCGCCGGTCTCGACGCCGTGGCGCACAGCTCCGAGATCTCGGTCGTGGGCCTAACCGAGGCTCTGAAGGTGCTGCCGCGGGCGCGCGAGGTCTTTGCCGGCCTGCTGCGGGAGGTCGACCGGCGGCGGCCGGCCCTGGCCGTGCTCATCGACTTCCCGGAGTTCAACCTGCGGCTCGCCAAGCAGCTCAAGAAGCGAGGCCTCGAGGTGGCCTACTACATCAGCCCGCAGGTCTGGGCCTGGCGCCGCGGGCGGGTGAAGACCATCGGCCGGCTGGTGGACCGCATGCTCGTCCTCTTCCCCTTCGAGGTGGACGTCTATGAAGGGCACGGCGTCGACGTGATCCACGTCGGTCACCCTCTGGTGGACGAGGTGCCGTTGCTGCCTCAGGCCTGGGACCGCGGCGAGCCGGTCGACGGGCCTTACCGGGTGGCGCTGCTGCCCGGCTCGCGGGTGAGCGAGATCGACGCCCTCCTCCCCACTCTCCTCGCGGCGGTGCGGCGGCTGGCGTCCGAGCTCCCCATCGAGGCCCATATCGTTCAGGCGCCGACCATCTCGCGCGACCTCCTTGAGGAGCACGTCGAGCTCTCAGGTCTGCCGGTGCGGATCGTCTCCGGCGACCGCTTCGCCGTCATCGCCGATTCCCACCTGGCCCTCTGCGCCTCCGGTACGGCGACGCTGGAGGTGGGGCTGCTCGGCACGCCGATGATCATGGTCTATCGGCTGGCGAGTTGGACGTATCTCCTGGCCAGGCTCATGGTGCGGTTGCCCGACGTCAGCCTGGTCAACCTCGTATTGGGGAAGAGAGCCATCCCCGAGCTGATCCAGGGTGAGGCCAACCCCGAACGCATCGCGAAGGAGGCCGCCCGGCTGCTCACCGACGCCGCCTCGCGAGACGAGATGCGGCAGGCTCTCGCCGAGCTGCGCGGGCGCCTGGGAGAGGGTGGCGCAAGCGGCCGGGCGGCGGCGGAAGTGGCGACGATGCTCGCGGAGGCGCGGAATTGAGCAAGGTCGCGCCTTTTTTCTGGCGCTATCTGCGCCGCTATGCCGGCTGGGCGATGTTGGCCTCGATCGGCATCGTCGTCTACGCCTCGGCTACGGCGGGTGCCGCCTACCTGCTCAAGCCCATCTTCAACGAGGTGCTGCTGTCGTCGGAACGCCCGGCGACACCCTCAGTCGGTCTGGCTTCCGGTCTCGCCTCTCGTGCCGGCGGCGGGAAGGCGGAGCCCGAGCTGCTGCGCAAGCTCAGGAAGCGGTTCGATCTGGCGGATCAGATCGATCGCAGCTACGAGTCGCTGAAGCGGCGCCTCGGAGTGAATCGCAACAACGTCGTTTACTTCGTCCCCCTGCTCTTCGTCATCCTCTACCTGCTGCGGGCCCTTGCCGACTTCACTTCCGGCTACGCCTTCCAGCACATCGGGCTCGGCGTGACGACCGACATCCGCAACGACCTCTACCGGCGAATCCTCGAGCAGTCGAGCCGCTTCCACGCCGAGCATCCCTCGGGCGAGCTGATGGCCAGGGTCATCAATGACGTGGCGCTGATGCAGAGCGCGGTCGCCAACCGGCTCCTCGATCTTTTCCAGCAGAGCGTCACCCTGTTGGCGCTGCTGGTGCTGCTGCTGTCGATCCACTTCCGGCTGGCGGTGATCTCGCTGGTGGCGGCGCCGCTGCTGCTCTATCCGATCGTTCGCTTCGGTAAGGGGGTGCGCCGGACCAGTCACCGCAGCCAGGAGCGGATGGCCGACCTCGCCAGCCTGATGACCGAGGGCGTGCGCGGACACCGGGTGGTGAAAGCCTTCGGCATGGAGGAGTTCGAATACGGCAGGTTCCGGGAGGCGACCCGGCGCCATTTGCGGGTGAACCTCAGAGCGCAGCTCCTCGCCAACGCCGCCAGCCCGGTAGTGGAGGCGCTGGCCGCGATGGGAGCCGGCGTGCTGCTGGTCTACGCGGGCCAGAGCATTCGGGCTGGGCACCTCTCCGCCGCGGTCCTGGTGCAGTTCCTGACGGTGTTGCTGATGCTCTACGATCCCATCCGCAAGCTCAACAAGGTGAACCTCGTGTTCCAGGAGGCCGCGGCGGCGGGGCAGCGAGCCATTCGCTTGCTGGAGATCCCCAACGACGTCCAGGAGCGCCCTGGAGCCCGCGATATCACGGCCGTGCGCGAAGGGATCGCCTATGAGCGGGTCTCCTTCTCCTACGAGGAGATCCCAGTGTTGCGCGAGGTTTCGCTCAACATCCGCGCCGGCGAGATCGTGGCCCTGGTGGGGCCCTCCGGGGCCGGCAAATCGACGTTGGTGAACCTGCTGCCGCGCTTTTTCGATGCCGTCTCTGGACGGGTGACGATCGATGGTATCGACATCTGCGACCTGAAGCTCAAGAGTCTGCGCTCGCTGATCGGCATCGTCACCCAGGATACAGTGCTGTTCAACGACACTGTGCGTAACAACATCGCCTATGGCCGTTCCGACCTGCCTCTGGAGCGTGTGCGGGAAGCAGCGGCGGCGGCTTACGCCGACGAGTTCGTGATCCAGCTCTCCCAAGGTTACGACACGGTGATCGGCGAGTCGGGAGTGCGCCTGTCGGGAGGCCAGCGGCAACGGCTGGCGATCGCCCGCGCGCTGTTCAAGAACGCTCCCATCCTGATCCTCGACGAGGCCACCTCACATCTCGACAGCGAGTCGGAGGCGCTGGTACAGAAAGCGCTCCTCAACCTCATGCAGGGCAGGACGACTCTGGTCATCGCCCATCGTCTGTCGACGGTGACCCAGGCCGATCGCATCTGCGTGGTGGAAAACGGGCGCATCATCGAAGAGGGTTCCCACCGCGAGCTGCTGGCTCTGGGAGGCTCGTACAAGCGGCTGTTCGACCTCCAGTTCCGGGTGTGAGCCTCCAAGTCGAGGCGGTCTCCTTGCTCGCCGCCTGGTTCATCCGGGCCCTGCGGGCGAGCGTCCGGTTGCGGCACCATGGAGACGATCGTCTGCGGCAGTGGGAGAGAAGCGGCGAGCACTTCATCCTGGCGTTCTGGCACCGCCACCTGCTGCTCATGCCTTACGCGTACCGGGGAGGCCGGATCTCGGTGCTGGTCAGCCAGAGCAAGGACGGCGAGCTGATCGCGCGCACGGTGGCGCGCCTCGGCATCGATTCCACCCGCGGCTCCAGCAGCCGGGGCGGGGTCGCGGGGATGAAGGCCCTGCTGCGCAAGGCCGCCGAGGGTTGGGACATCGCATTCACGCCCGACGGTCCACGGGGACCGGTGCGGGAGGTCCAGCCCGGGGTCATCCTGGCGGCCGCGGCGACGGGCCTGCCCATCCAGCCGGTCGCGGTGGCGGCCTCGCGGGCGAAGCTGCTCCGCTCGTGGGATCGATTCATGGTCCCGCTGCCGTTCTCGACGGTCCACTTCGTCTATGGGGAGCCACTCGTAGTGGATCGCCGTGGCGATATCGATGAGGCTGCGGTGGAGCTGAAGCGTCGGCTGGACGCGGCGGAGACGGAGGCGGAGCTATGGGCGGGAGGCCGGGATTGAGGGCGTGGTACCATGCGAGCGGGGGGCCTATCTTCGTTACACCGAAGAGGATCTGGAGAAGGATATCGAGACCTTTCGCAGGCTCTCTGGCCGGTGAAAGCCGTCTTCGACACCCCTCCCATCTCCTACCTGCTGCTGATCGGCCAAACCGAGCTTCTTCCCGCTCTGTACGACCGGCTCCTGATACCTCCGGCTGTTGCGGTCGAGCTCAGTCATCCTAAGGCTCCACTCATCCTCAGAGACTGGATGACGACTCCGCCGGCTTGGCTCGAAATTCACCCGATCCGCCCACGGCCGTCCTCGGGTTGGATCGCCTCCAGCTCGGCGAGCGCGAAGCGATTCTGCTTGCAGAGGAGGTCGGGGCAGGATCGGCACACACGATGAACGCCTGAGGAAAGGGCTTATCCATGCGCAGCATGACCGGTTATGGCGAAGCCTCGGGAGAGAACGCCCGGCACGGGATCACGATGAGCGTGCGGGCGGTCAACCATCGCTTCCTCGACCTCCAGCTCAGGATCGGTGAGGATCTGCGGGGGAGCGAGTCGGCCCTGCGCGACGCCATCGGCCGGGAGGTGGCGCGCGGACGGGTGGAGGCCCGTGTGGAGGTGCGCCCTCTCGCGGAGCGGAAGGCGAACGTGCAGGTCAACATGGGGATCATTCGGGAGGCGCACGCGGCGGTCCACCAGCTCTCCGAGGCGGGCCTGGTCGAACGAGGGCTCGCCGCCGGAGACCTGCTGCGCCTGCCGGAGGCTTTCCGGGTGGAGCTGGCGGACGAAGAGTGGAGCGGGGAGGACGAAGAGCTGCTCCTCTCCGTGGCCCGGAATGCCGTGGCTCAGCTCGTCACCGGCCGTGAGCAGGAGGGCGCCAGTCTCGCGGCGATTCTGGACGAGAAGCTGCGTGGACTGGAGGAGACGGTGACGCGACTGGACGCGCTGCGCGGCCCTGTGCGGGAGGAAATCGCCGCGGCGCTGCGCCGGCGGCTGGCCGAGCTGCTCGCCGGCCAGGCCGTCGACGAAGCGCGGATCGCCCAGGAGGTGGCCCTCCTCGTCGACCGCAGCGATGTCAGCGAGGAGATCGACCGGCTGCGCTCGCACGTCGAGCACTTCCGCGCCGTCACGCGCGAGCCGGGCGCCGTCGGCAAGCGGCTCGACTTTCTGACCCAGGAGATCTTCCGCGAGCTCAACACCCTCGGGGCCAAGTGCCGCAACGCCGAGATGACCCGGGCCGTGCTCGACGCCAAGGTGCTCAGCGAGCAGATCCGCGAGCAGGTGCAGAACATCGAGTAGTGGTAGCATAAGGTCCGTTTTAGCCTGTCTTTGCCACCATTTGAGCGAAACCATGCAACCTGGCGAGCTGTTCATCGTCTCCGGGCCCTCGGGCGCGGGCAAGACGACCCTTATCCAAAGCCTGATGATCGTGGGAGAGAGCTTCGCCTGGTTCGACGTGGCGTTCTCGGTCAGTCACACGACCCGAGCGCCACGTCCGGGAGAGATTGAAGGCACGGACTATTGCTTCATCGATCATGCAACCTTTCAGGAGATGATCACGGCTGGCGCCTTCCTCGAATGGGCCAAGGTTCACGACCATTACTACGGCACTTCGCGCCAGGAAGTGTTCCCGCGTCTCGAAAGGGGCATCGACGTCCTGCTCGACATCGACGTCCAGGGAGCCGAGCAGGTGCTCCTCCGGCACCCGCAGGCGCACAGCATCTTCGTCATGCCCCCCAGCTACGACGACCTGGAGCGACGCCTCTACCGGCGGGGTCAGGATGATGCGCAGGCGATCGCCCGCCGCCTCGGTAACGCGAAGGCGGAGATCCAGCGTTACGATCGGTATCACTATGTCATCATTAACGATGACGCCCGCCGGGCGAGCGAGGTGCTCGCCGCGATCATTCTCGATAAACGTCACCGGCGGGAGCGCATGCAGCCCCGAGTCCAGGAGATCCTCCGTGGTTTCCAGGACCGGAGTACCACCCCTCCGATTTAGATATTCGACCGGCGGCGGTCCGGACCCCGCCAAGGAGAGATTTTCGATGGATGAGAAGGCGCCGACGATGGACAGCAAGTTCCGGCGTGTGCTCGTCGCGGCCACCCGGGCCGAGCAGCTCATGCGGGGCGCCCGCCCCAAGATCGAGGCCGGCAAGCGCAAGCCGACCCGTGTTGCCCTAGAAGAAGTCGACCATTCCCTCGTCGATTGGGGGTACGGTCCGCCGCCGCCCAAGCCGGAGGAGACCGAGGCTCCGGCCGTCGAGGAGCCGCAACCGGCCGAGGTCCACTGATTCCCGTCGACCGGGATGGCGGGGCGGCCCTGCGTGGCCGCCCTCTCCGCCAGGGCGGCCACGCAGGGCCGCCCCCTACGAGGCCATGAACCGCTCTCTGCGTATCCTGCTCGGCATCAGCGGGGGCATCGCGGCTTACAAGGCTGCCGAGCTCGTGCGACGCCTGCGTGCAGGCGGTCACGAGGTGCGTTGCGCGTTGACCCGGGCCGCCGGCTCCTTCGTGACACCGCTGACCCTGGAAGTCCTCTCCGGTCATTCCGTCTATCAGGAGGAGTACCTCACCGCCGGCGGCATCGGGGACGAGGCTCACATCGCCGCCGCAGCTTGGGCGGAGGTGCTGTGTGTGGCTCCGGCGACCACCCACGTGATCGCCCGGCTGGCGCTGGGCCTCGCGGACGATTTCCTCACCACGACGGCCCTCGCCTTCACCGGTCCCGTCGTCGTCGCTCCCGCCATGCACTCCGCCATGTGGGAGAAGGAGACGACGCGCCGCTACGTCGAGGAGCTCGAGCGTCGCGGGGTCCGGTTCATCGGACCGGTGGAGGGCGCGCTCGCTTCCGGCGAGGTGGGCATGGGGCGCATGGCCGAGCCGGAGGCGATCGTGCAAGCCGTGGAGGCCGCCGTCGCCACCGGGCCGCTCGCCGGACGCATGGTGCTGGTGACTGCCGGTCCGACCCATGAGCCGGTCGATCCAGTCCGCTTTCTCGGCAACCGGTCGAGCGGGCGCATGGGGTTCGCCCTCGCCGCCGAAGCGGCCCGCCGTGGCGCCAAAGTGGAGCTGGTCGCCGGTCCGGTCGCCCTGGAGACCCCGCGGGGAGTGAACCGTGTGGACGTGGTCACCGCTCGTGAGATGGAGAGCGCGGTGCGCGAGCGGGCTCCGGAAGCCGACCTGATCATCATGGCGGCGGCGGTGGCGGACTTCCGTCCCCGACGGCCGGCGGAGACCAAGATCAAGAAGGAGCGAGGCCTGCCGGTGCTCGAGCTGGAAGAGAATCCCGACATCCTCGCCGGCCTTCGCGCGCTGGCGCCGAACGCTGTCCTCGCTGGCTTTGCTGCCGAGACGGAGAACCTGGAGACGAACGCCCGCGGCAAGTTGGAGCAGAAGCAGGCAGACTTCCTCGTGGCCAACGACGTCTCCCGCTCGGATATCGCCTTCGAGCGCGAGGACAATGAGGTCACCGTCTTCCGCCGCGAGGGGCGGCCGGTGTTCTTCCCGCGCCAGCCGAAATCCAAGCTGGCGGCTTCGCTCTTCGACCTGTTCACGGCTACACTCTCCCTTCGTGAGCGGGAACCTGCAGCCAGATCTCGCTGACCTGCTCGCCTATCTCGGCGAGATGGGCTACGGCGATCTGTATCTCGATGCCTCTCGCACCGCGGCGCCCGCCGCCGAAGGCCAACCGGAGAACGTCCCTGGTCCTGTCGCCGTGCTGGATGGCGAGGCCGCGGAACGGGCCGCTGAGCTGGCCTCCCTGGCAGGGCAGGTGACCGGCTGCACCCGCTGCCGGCTCTGCGAGGGCCGAACCCGCGTCGTCTTCGGCACCGGCAACCCGGACGCCGACCTGATGTTCATCGGCGAAGGGCCGGGGGCCGAGGAAGACCGCCAGGGGCTGCCTTTCGTCGGCGCCGCCGGCGAGCTGCTGACCCGTATCATCCAGGCGATCGAGATGACCCGCGACGAGGTCTACATCGCCAACGTGGTGAAGTGCCGGCCTCCCGGCAACCGCGATCCGCAGCCCGACGAGGTCGCTGCCTGCCGCGCCTATCTCGAGCGGCAGATCTCGCTGGTCCGGCCCAAGGTCATCGTGGCCTTGGGGCGCGTCGCAGCTCAGACCCTCCTCGGCAACGATTCGCCGATCGGCCGGATGCGGGGACAATGGTTCCGGGTGGAGGGGATCCCGACCATGGTCACCTATCATCCCGCCGCTCTGCTGCGAAACTCCGGCCTCAAGCGGCCGACTTGGGAAGACATGCAGCAAGTGCGTGATTTCCTGCGCTCCAGCCGCTCTGGAAATACCTGATTTTCAGTCCAGCGATAAGCTGGACAGCCATGGAGAGGAGTGCTAAGTTGGATCTACGCCAAACCCGATCTGGTCCGTATGTGCACTCCGGAACCCACCGCGATGGTCGTACCTTTCGAGGAGTTCCTGAAGGCGGTTGAGCCCAAGCTCAAGCGTCTGCTGGCCATGTACCGCATCCCCAGCGAGGATGCGGAGGACGTGCTGCAGCAGTCGTTGCTGGCTTTGGTCTATCAATGGGATCGGGTGCGCGACCCCGAGAGCTGGTTGTTCGGCACCCTCAAACGGCACTGCCTCATGTACTGGCGCATGCACCGGCGGCGGATCTACTCGGCCGTGGACACCACGATCCTGGAGTGGCTCTCGGAGCCGATCGCCCCCTCGCAGGAGCGTTCGGACCTCCTCTCCGATCTGGAGAGCCTCATCGAACGGCTGCCCTCCCGCTGCCGGTCTCTGCTCAGGCTCCGCTTCCGGTTGGGATACGAGCCGCTGGAGGTGGCCCACAGGCTCGGCTACCGGGCCTCGAGCATCGGCAAGATCACGACGCGGTGCCTCGCGGCCCTGTCGCGCGAGCTGCTGTCCTCCGGTCTGGCGGAAAGGTTCTCCAGACCCGCGGAGACCCGTCGCGCCCGTTGAGCGAAGGGCCAAACCGGGCTCGGCCATGAGCCTGGGACGTCGTAGAAAATGCCCGAATCGGTTCACCTCCTTCCCCAGACCGATCGCCTGTGGAGCAGGATCGAAGCCCTCGAGGCGCCCGTCGTGCAGCTCTGGGGCTGGCCCGGCAGCGGCAAGATGGCCGTCCTGGAGGCGGTGCTGGAAAGGCTCGGATCCCGGGCCGTGGCGCTGCCGCTGGCCGCCGTCAGTAGCCAAGGGGCCCTTCGGGAAGCTCTCGCGGCGGAGGAGGTCCGCTGGTTCGTGGCCAGCGGAGAACCGAGCGAACAGTGGCTGGTCGAGGCCGAGCGTTGGCTGTGTCCGGGTCAGCGCCTGCTCTTCGCCGGAGACCGCCGAAGGATCGACGGCGCCGTGCCCTGCGACGTCGTGGCGCCCCAGGAGCTCTTGCTCACCGCGGACGAGGTGGCAACGTTCGCTCATCTTTTCGCTGGAGTCGATCTCGCTCCGGGGAAGGCCCGTGAGGTCTGGCAGGCGACCGACGGTTGGTACCGGCCGCTCCGTCTGACCCTCGAGGCTCTCGGGGGAATGGAGCTCGGAGAGGCGAGCCCGGAGGAGATCCTGGAGATTCCGGCCGTACGTCTCTTTCTCCGTCACGAGGTCCTCGACGCTTTTTCCGAAGAGGAGCGGGCGATCCTGCTCGAAGCTCCCGAGGAGCGGCCGGCGACCGGAGGGGTGGGGGAGGACGCTTGGCGCCTGATCGACCAGCGTGGCCTCTGGATCGAAGGGCCTGAAAGGGACCGCCTGCCGCGGCTCTTCGACTCGGCTCTCGAACGGGAGCGCCGGCGGCGCCGGCCGGCCCGCGCCGTGGCGGCCGGAACGCCGGCAGCGCCAGCGCCCTCCGATGGACGCCCTGTCTTCACGCTGGGCCTGCTCGGCAGCCCGATCGCCCGCCAGCGCGACGGCGGCGGCGAGCGGGACCTCGACTGCCGGCTCCGCCGCGCCTTCCAGGTCCTCGCCTACCTCGCCTGCGCGCCCAACCTGCAGGCGGGCCGCGCGGAGCTGATCGAGGCCGTGTGGCCGACCGAAGGCGAACGCACCATCGAGCGGAATTTCCATCCGACGATGAGCCATCTCCGCCGGGCGCTGGAGGGAGGCCATAGGGCCAAGGATCAGCCGGCCCCGCTGTTGTTCCGCAACGGCGTCTACCGGCTGAGCCCGGAGGTGATGTGGGAGATCGACGTCGCCGATTTCAACCGGCTCGTGGAAGAGGGCCGGGAACGGGCCGGCCGCGGTGACCTGGAAGAGGCCGCCAACGACTTGCGGAGGGCTTGGCGGCTTTATCGCGGGCCCTTCCTGCAAGGGTATTACGAGGCCTGGGTTGCTTCCCGCCGGGAGATCTGCCAGCGCCTCTATCTGGAGCTGCTGCGCGAGCTGGGCGATCTCTGCGTCCGCCTGGGACGCGCCGAGGAGGCGATGGACGCCTATCGCACGATTCTGGTCGAGGATCCGCTCCAGGAGAGGATCCATCTCGCCGTCATGCGGCTCTACGCGGAGCAGGGACGCCGGGACCTGGTCCGCCGGCAATACGACCACCTCTGCCGGCTCCTTCTCGAGGAGCTGGGGGTGCCTCCCATGCCCGAAACCACGCGCGACTACCACCGGTTGATGACCTAGCGCCGATCTGCTACCGTCTCGCCGGCCCCAGGAAAGCCCTCCGGTAGACCTTCAGCCGTCCTTTCCGTAAGAGATCCTCGGTATGAGACTGCGAGCCCTGCGAGACGCCTGCCTCGGCGGTTTCCTCTACGGCTCGCTCCTCTACGGCGCCGTCCTGTCGCTGGTCCACGTAGTGCACAACCATCTCGGCTCAGCGCGGGACGCCCTCGTCACCTATACCTTCTTCATCCTGCTCTACGGCCTCTGGGGAGCCGTCTTCTTCGGGTTGGCGAGCCTCGTGGCCGGCCTTCGGGAGGCGCGCGGCCTCCGGCTCGGACTGCTCGCCTTTAATCTTTTCTTCTGGGAGATCTTCTTCCTCTACGGACTGACCTATGACCAGGCGCCGTTCAGGCCGGACGGTGCCCTCGGCATGGCGATCGTCCTCCTTGTCCTCGGGCTGGTCATAGCCGTCGGCGTCTCCGTAGGGTCCTGGCTGCTGCTCCGCTTTCTGGAGAGCCTGCGGAGGAAGGGGCGGCTGAAAGGCGCGGTCGTCACGTTGCTGCTGGGCGGATTCGTGATCCACGCCGCTGCGCCGCTCTACGCCGGCGCCGGCACCAGGGCGAAGCCAGCGCCACCGCCGCGGATCCAGGCGGCGGACACCGGACTGAAGGTGGTCTTCGTCGGCTTCGACGGCGCGGACTGGCGGGTGATCCGGCCGCTGATGAAAAAGGGCGAGCTGCCCGCCTTCGCCGGCCTGGTGCGGAGCGGCGCGACCGGCGACCTGGCGACGATTCACGACTCCAACTCGGCCGTCATCTGGGCCTCCATCTATACAGGAGAGAAGCCCGAGCTCCACGGCGTGCTCGACTTCTATCGCATCCACCTGCCCGGGATGGCGTCCCCGGGCCTCTTCCCGGTGCACCGGACCTACTTCAAGGAGCTCACCGATCTGGTGGCGCCGCTGGGCCTGGTCCGGCAGGTGCCGGTCGACCGCTTCTCCTTGGGCGCGGCGCCCCTATGGGAGATCGCCGACCGGGCGGGTATGCCGATCGGCGTGGTCGACGGCTACTTCTACTCCTTTCCGGCTCTCCATCCCTCGCGGCCGGAGAGCTGGTTCTTCTCCTATGGCCTCGATGAGCTTGGGGCCCGCCCCTCTGGTCGGGTCGAGCTGTTCACCCAACCGAAGACGCTCTTCCGGCAGGTCCGGCCGCTGCTCGCGGGCGGAGACTTCTCCTGGCAGTCGTCGGTCCTGCTCAAGCTCCTCGGGGAGCGGCCGCAGCCGCGCTTCGTCAACTTCTATACCCATCAACCGGACAGCTTCCAGCACTGGTATTGGAAATGGTACGAGCCGCGGCGTTTCTTCGGCGTGACCCAGCGCGGGCTGGCGGAGAACGCCGACCGGATCCCGAAGCTGCACCGCGACTTCGACCGCTTCCTCGGCCGGCTGCTCGCGGCGGTCGGACCCCAGACCGTGGTGATCGTCGCCTCCGACCATGGCCACAGCCCGACGATCGTCCACAGCCTCTACACCCAGCACCGCCACGGGCCGCCGGGCATTCTGCTCATGCGGGGCGGACCGGTCCGGCGCGGTCTCGCCCTCCAGGGAGCCGACATCTACGACCTCTACCCGACGGTCCTCTACCTGCTGGGCCTCCCCGTGCCGCAGGACGTCCACGGCAAGGTGCTTCTGGACGCGTTGGACCCCGGGTTCGTCCGGCTGCATCCGGTCCGCACGGTGCCATCGCTGCGCGGGTTGGGGCTGCCCTCGGGGCTTCCCGGCGCCAGCCGCAGCGGCGCGATGAACGAGCGGGAGATCGAGAAGCTGCGGTCGCTCGGCTACATCTTCTAGAATCAGCTCCGGAACTCGCGAAGGAGCCCCTGATGAGCAGGCCCTCGAAGCACGACATGCCGGTGGTCATCCTCTGCGGTGGCCAGGGCACCCGGCTGCGCGAGGAGACCGAGTACCGCCCCAAACCGATGGTCGAGATCGGCCCGCAGCCGATCCTCTGGCACATCATGAAGATCTATGGCGCGCACGGCCTGGACCGGTTCGTCCTCTGCCTAGGCTACAAGGGTTGGGAGATCAAGCAGTACTTCCTCCGCTACAAGGAGATGCACTGCGACTTCACCCTGTCGATGGACGGCAGCCGGGCGCCGGAGATCCACAACGAGGACGGCTACGAGACCTGGCGGGTCACCTGTGCCGAGACCGGAGCGGACGCCGCCACCGGCGCGCGGTTGTGGAAAGTGCGCCGGTACATCGACGCTCCGACCTTCTGCCTCACCTATGGCGACGCCGTCGGCGACGTGGACATCGACGCGCTGCTCGAGTTCCACTGGTCCCAGGGCAGGCTCGCCACGGTGACCGGCGTCCATCCGACCTCGCGCTACGGTGAGATGCGGGTGGACGGCTCCAGGGTCATGGAGTTCGACGAGAAGCCCACCCTCGCCGAGGGCGTCGTCAGCGGCGGCTTCTTCGTCTTCCAGCGCGAGGTCTTCGATTATTTCGATGACGATCCGGGGCTCTTTCTCGAACAGAAGCCGCTGCAGGGGCTGGCGCGGGACGGCCAGCTCTCCGTCTACCTCCACGAAGGCTTCTGGCATCCGATGGACACCTATCGTGACTACCTGCACCTGAACGACATGTGGAAGCGGGGAGAGAGGCCCTGGAAGATCTGGTGAGCCGAATGGATCGCCGAGAGGTCCTGGCCTGCCGCTTCTGCGGTGCTCCCCTCTCCCACGTCTTCGTGGACCTCGGCGCCTCGCCGCTCGCCAACTCCTATCTGGAGCCGGAGGACCTGGGGAAGGCGGAGCCGTTCTATCCCCTCTGCGTCTACGTCTGCGATCAGTGCTTTCTCGTGCAGCTCCCGGAAGAGGAGAAGGCGGAGGCGATCTTCTCCGATTACGCCTATTTCTCTTCCTATTCCGAAAGCTGGCTGCGCCACGCCGAAACCTACGCCCACGCGATGATCGATCGCTTCGGGCTCGGTGCAAGTCATCAGGTGATCGAGATCGCGAGCAACGACGGCTATCTCCTGCGCTGGTTCAAAGAGCGCGGGATTCCGGTGCTCGGCATCGAGCCGGCCCGCAATGTGGCGGCAGCGGCCGAGGAGGCGGGCATCCCGACGCTCGTCAAGTTCTTCGGCGAAGCGACCGCCCGCGAGCTGGCCGCCGCCGGCACGCGGGCCGACCTGCTCGTGGGCAACAACGTCCTCGCCCACGTGCCGGACCTCAACGATTTCGTGGCCGGCCTGAAGGTGCTCCTCGCGCCTTCCGGTGTCCTCACCATGGAGTTTCCCCACCTTCTCCGGCTGATGGAAGAGGATCAGTTCGACACGATCTATCACGAGCACTACTCGTACTTCTCCTTCACGACCGTGCGGAAGGTCTTCGCCGCTCACGGCATGACCCTCTTCGACGTGGAGGAGCTGTCCACCCACGGCGGCTCCCTCCGCATCTATACCAAGCACGACGAGGACGATTCGAAATCGACAGGGGAGCGGGTTGGCGATCTTCTGGTTCGCGAGGAGACAGCCAGGCTCGGCTGTCTCCCGACCTACCGTTCCTTCGACGAGCGGGTCCGCCGGGTCAAGCGGGGCCTCCTGCGCTTCCTCATCCAGGCCAAGGAGGAGGGGAAATCGATCGCCGCGTACGGCGCTCCGGCCAAGGGCAATACCCTGCTCAATTATTGCGGCATCCGCACCGATTTCATCGACTATACGGTGGACCGCAGCCCCCACAAGCAGGGGCGGTACCTGCCGGGCACGCGCATCCCCATCCACGCGCCCGACCGCCTGCGCGAGGCGCGGCCGGACTACGTGCTCATCCTGCCGTGGAACCTGAAAGAAGAGATCGTCGAGCAGATGGCGGACGTGCGCTCGTGGGGAGGCCGCTTCGTGGTAGCGATTCCGGAGGTCCGGATTCTCGAATGATCTTTCGCGAGACTCCGCTGCCCGGCGCCTGGATTCTGGAACCGGAACGATTCGAAGACGAGCGGGGCTTCTTCGCCCGCACGTATTGCCGCAGCGAATTCGAGTCGCGCGGCCTCGATCCCACCGTGGCCCAGTGCAGCGTCTCGTTCAATCACCGGCGGGGAACCCTGCGCGGCCTCCACTTTCAGATCGCACCCCATGAGGAGGCCAAGCTCGTGCGGGTGACCCGCGGCGCCATCTGGGACGTGATCGTGGATCTGCGCCCCGATTCGCCGGCCTTCAAGCAACATTTTTCGATCGTGCTCTCCGCGGAGAAGGGAAACCAGCTCTACATCCCCAAGGGCATGGCCCACGGTTTCCAGACGCTGGAGGACTCGACCGAGGTTTTCTACCAGATCTCCGAGCCCTACGCCCCTGAGGCTGCCCGAGGTTATCGCTGGGATGATCCGGCCTTTGGGATTCCGTGGCCCGAGCCGGTGACAGTCATGTCGGAGAAAGACAGCCAACTCCCGTTTTTCTACCCCTCACCATAGAGCAGCGCTTGGAGTTGCTCTATCCCGGACAATGCTCTAGAGTTCCAGCCATGGGAGTCGCAGCCCGATCTCTACTGGACGAGGAGCTCGAAGCCGTAACTGAGACCGGCCTCTACTGAAACTCTCCAATGCGACTCGTTGTTTCGTCAAACTCCACCTCAACCCACTCTGTTTCCAGGCCGGGCATCAGAGCGCATACGATATAGCCTTCGTTTGGATTGACCCAACCCTTCTTAATGTAGTCCCCGTGCTTCCGGACCTTCTCCGAAAAGGCCTGCTGAAAGCCAGCGTACCGAGGCCGCCACCTGGCACACTGGGGAATCATCTTCACGAGCAACGGGACCTTTCCGAGAGGCAAGGCAGCAACCGTGGGCGCTCTGGTGAGGGCGCTCGATGAGCTGCTGGGAAAGGCAGATTCGGAAAGCCCGAGCGGTATGGTGATCTGGCTTCAACGGTCGAAGTAGGCGAACCCCGCCGGCCTCCTCGTCGGCTATACTCCCCGTTCCGTTCTTACAGAGGAGGGTGTCGAACGTGGCAAAGCAGGGTGTTGATTTGTCCAAGCTGTCGATTGAAGAGCTGGAGACGCTGGTACGCGATGCGCAGGCCGAGATCGTGGCACGGAAAGAAGCCGAGCGGCAGCGGGTGCTGCAGCAGGTTCGCGAGCTGGCGGGCAGCGTCGGCATGAGTGTGGAAGAGCTGCTGAAGCTGGAGAAGGCCGCCGCCCGGGGAGCGGGCGAGGTGAAGTACCGGCATCCGGAGAATGCCGAGCTGATCTGGTCGGGCCGCGGCAAACGGCCCCAGTGGGTCACGGACGCCCTGGGGTCGGGCAAGACGCTCGAAGACCTCGCTGCATGAAGCCTCTTGCAGCCGATCTCTACTGAAGGAGGAGCTCGAAAGAGTGACCGAGACCGGCCTTCTCGACAGCGAGGAGGCCTTCCTCGCCCGGGCTGTGGAGGTTCCTTGAGCCGCCGCAGCCTGATTGGCGCCGCCGCAAGCTTCTATGGCCCGTGACCCGTTTCCTGGCACCGCCGCAAGTTTCCTGGAGCCGTTACCCGCTTCTCGGAGGCATGATCAGCTTCTCATGGCCGTCACCAACCCCGTTACCAGGTTGCTGGAGCCATTTCAAGCTTCTCAGGGGCATCGCCAGCTTCCCGGAGCCGTCGCCAAGTTCCTAGAGCTATTATAAGCCGCCGCAAGGCTTGCGATGCGAGGTTGCGAGCTTCTGGTACGAGACTCTAAGCTTTGTTGAACGAACAACTTACAGCGATGAAGACCCCCGGCGAGCAGATGCTCCGCTTCATCGCCGAGGCGTATCCCATCTGCCGCAGCATCACCGGCGACGGCGTCCGCCGCACCTTGGCCCTGATCCGCGAGCGGATCCCTCTGGAGATTCACGAGGTTGCCTCCGGCACGCCGGTCTTCGACTGGACCGTGCCCAGGGAGTGGAACATCCGCGACGCCTGGATCAAGGACCCCGACGGCAACAAGGTCGTCGATTTCCAGGCGTGCAACCTTCACGTCCTCAACTACAGCGTCCCCATTCACGCGAAGCTGCCTCTGGAGGAGCTGAGGAAGCACCTCTTCACGCTGCCCGACCAGCCGGAGCTGATCCCGTACCGGACCTCCTATTACAAGGAAGCCTGGGGGTTTTGCCTCAGCCACAACCAGTTCCGGGCGCTGCCGGCGGGGGAGTACGAGGTGCTCATCGATTCGACGCTGGAGGACGGCTCGCTGAGCTACGGCGAGCTGTTCCTGGCCGGAGAGTCGGACCGCGAGGTCCTCCTCTCGACCCATATCTGTCATCCGTCGCTTTGCAATGACAACCTCTCCGGGATCGCCGTGATGACCTGGCTGGCGCGGGAGCTCCAGGGCCGTCCCCGGCGCCGTTACTCCTATCGCTTCCTGTTCATCCCCGGCACGATCGGCTCGATCACCTGGCTGGCGCGCAACGAAGAGCGGGCGGGGCGGATCGCTCACGGCCTGGTGGCGGCGAACCTCGGGGATCCGGGGCGGTTCCACTATAAGGAGAGCCGGCAGGGAGAGGCGGAGATCGATCGCGCTGTCGTAACCGTTCTGCGGGCCTTGGACGACGATTACGGGCTCGACGAGTTCGTCCCCTTCGGCTACGACGAGCGGCAGTACAACTCGCCGGGATTCAATCTCGCGGTGGGCTCGCTGACCCGCACACCCTACGGCCGCTACCCCGAGTACCACACCTCGGCCGACAACCTGAGCTTTGTACAGCCCGAGGCTCTGGGGGGCTCGCTGCGCACCTATCTCGCCGTCGTGGACGTCCTCGAAGGCAACCGCCGCTATCTCAACCTGAATCCCAAGTGCGAGCCGCAGCTCGGCCGGCGCGGCCTCTATCGATCGATCGGCGGCGACGAAGCCGGCCGCGCGCGCGAGTTGGCCCTCCTCTGGGTCCTGAACCTCTCCGACGGCAAGCACGATCTGCTGGATATCGCGGAGCGGTCCACGATGAGCTTCACCGCGATCCGCGATGCGGCGGACGCGCTGCTGGAGGTGGGTCTCCTGCGCGAGGTAGGGGAGGATACATGAGCGCACTCTTTGACAAAGTTGCGCTGGTCACCGGCGCCAGCAGCGGCATCGGCCAGGCGATCGCCGAAGCGTTGGCTGCCGAGGGAGCGCGGCTCCTGCTTTCGGGAAGGAGCGGCGAGAAGCTCGATCAGGTCGCCGATCGGGTGCGCGCTTCCTCGCCGGCCGTGGAAGCTTTCGCAGCCGATCTCGCCGAAGACGACGCGGTTCAGGCCCTGGCCGCCCGTGCCCAGGTGACGTTCGGCGGCGTGGACGTGCTGATTCACAGCATCGGCCTCTTCGTCGCCGGTTTGTTCGAGACCTCGCCGGTGGAGGACCTCGACCGTCAGTATCGAATCAACACGCGCGTCCCCTATCTCCTGACGCAGGCGCTCCTTCCTTCTCTGATCGAACGGCAGGGCCAGGTGGTGTTCATCAACTCGAGCACCGGTTTTCATCCTCCCCGCGCGGGATGGGTGGGCTACGGGGCTTCCAAGCACGCCCTGCGCGCCCTGGCAGACGGGCTGCGCGACGAGGTGAACAAGAAGGGCGTTCGCGTGATCACGGTTTACCCCGGCCGCACCGCCACGTCCATGCAGGAGGAGGTGCACCGCTACGAGGGAAAACCTTACGATCCCGCGCGCTTCCTGCAGCCGGCCGACGTGGCCGCCGCGGTGGTGAACGCCGTTTCACTGCCGCGGACGGCCGAGGTCACGGACCTGCACATCCGGCCGATGCGGGGCTAGCCCGATCAGGCCTGGCCGCCGCCGGCGCCCTTGCTGTGGATCGCGAAGGGCGCGCCCTGCGGATCGATTGCCATGGTGATCCAATCGCCGCCGGGCACTTCCATGGGGCCGTTGATCACCTGCCCGCCGTTCTCCTTGATTTTCTCGGTGACCGGGTGGACGTTCTCGACGCGGATGTAGTGCAGCCAGGCCGGCGGCCCCTGCATCTCCGGCATCTTGTTGTAGATGCCGCCGTACATCCGCTCGCCACGACCGTACATTTTGTAGATCCCGACGGGTCCCATATCCATGGACCATTCCGACGGGCTCTCCCAGCCGAAGAGGTCGGAGTAGAAGTTCCAGGCCGCGGCGTAGTCCGTGGTGGCGAGCTCGTGCCAGGAGAAATCGCCGAGGCCCGGTTCCGTCTCGGGTTTCGGTGCCTGACTGGGAGTGAACGCGGCGAAGCTCGCCCCCTGCGGATCCTGCAGGATGGCGAAGCGGCCGATCGTCGGGATGTCGGTCGGCGGCATCAGGATCGTGCCGCCGAGCTCGCGGGCGCGGGCCGCGGTGGCGTCCGTGTCCGGAGTGCCGACGTAGCCCAGCCAGGAGGGGGGCGTGCCCTGTGCCTGCGATTCCTGAGGCAGCTCCATGAGACCGCCCATCCGCATGTCGTCCCACATCCAGAGGGTATAGGGATTGGGACCTTCCCACGCCATGGTTTTCCAGCCGATGACGGCAGTATAGAAGGCCTTCGCCGCCTCCGTGTCCGTAGTCATCAGCTCGTGCCACACGAAGCGACCGCGGATGGTTTCTTCTGCCATGATGTCCTCCTCGGGAAGATGGAAGGACCGAACGGCCCCCTCGCCTAGTGTATGCAAAAAACACGTCAGAGGCGGGAGGTATACTACGAGTCATGGCGATCCCGCTGCTGAAAGACGTTCCGCTCGCGCCTCCCGCCGATCTGGGGCCCTACCGGCGCAAGGATTATGAGGCCTTGCCGGACGAGCCTCGCTGCGAGCTGATCTACGGGAGGTTCTACGTGAGCCCGAGCCCGTCGGTGTTGCACCAACTCGTCCTGGCGCTGGTTTTCGAGAAGCTGACCCAAGCCGCTCGAACGGTCGGAGCCTGGACCTTTTTTGCTCCTCTGGATGTCTACCTGTTCGATCACTCCGTGGCGCAGCCTGATGTGATGTACATCTCGGCGGCGCGCCGCGGCATCATCGAGAAGCGCATTGAAGGTGCGCCGGACCTGGTCGTAGAAGTCCTTTCCCCCGGCACCGCCCGCCGGGATCGCGGTGAGAAGCTCCGCCTTTATGCGGAGGCGGGAGTCCGCGAGTACTGGATCTTTGATCCGCCGGAACGCCAGATCGAGTTTCTCCGCAACGATTCCGGACAGTTCGTCGTCGCTTTGCCTGAAGGTGGCGTGTATCGCTCCCCGGCGCTGTCGGAGATCTCTCTTGATGTAACGCAGTTCTGGCGGGAGATCGATGAACGGGTCGCCGCTTTGGATGCGGACCCCTAAAGATCGCTCCGCGGGCTCACATCAATTCCCGACTTGCACAGCACCCGGCTGCCGCTGGGGATATCCCGGGTCACGATCGCGTCGACTCCGATGAAGGCGTTGTCGCCCACGGTGATGGGGCCGATCACCTTGGCGCCGGCGCCGATGAAGACGTCGTCTCCGATCACCGGCATCTCCTCGATGCGGGAAGGGTCCGGCGAGCCGATGGTCACCTGATGGAGCAGGATGGCGTTGCGGCCGATGCGGACGTAGCCGCCGATCACGATGCCGTTTCCATGGCTGATCAGCAGGCCCGGACCGATCACCGCGCCGGGGCCGATGTCGACGCCGGTGAGGAACTGGTTGAGGCGGGCGAAGAGCGGGCCGAACACGGGGATGCGCCGGCTCTTGAACCAGTGAGCGATGCGGTGGAGCACCACCGCCTGGTAGCCGGTCTCGAAGAGCAACGATTCGATCACGTACCAGGGGAAGGGCTTCTTCTTGGTGATGAGGAGCCGGCGGGTGTCCTCGCGCAGGTTATCGAACATCGCCGCCCTCCGGTGAGGGAGCCGCTGCGGGCCCCGCTGCGAGGACCTCGATCGGAACGCGGAAGGTCTTGCCGCCGTTTTTCTCGGAGAACCAGGCGACCGTCTCGAAGACCGGATCGAGCTCCAGCAGGTATCGACCCGGCGTCTCGGGAGCCGCCACCTTCTGCCGGACGTTGACCCGCCCGCCGGGGCGCACGGGCAGTGGAATCGGCGTCCGCAGGCCGTCCTTCACGAGGGTTTTCCCGCCCTCGTCCAGCCAGTGGTAGGAGAGGTTCACGCGGGCTGCGCCTTCCGCCTTCCATGGGAATCGGCTGCGGTTGAAGAGGCGCGTCAGGACGGTGAACGCCTGGCCGGCCCTGACTTGCGACGGCGCGATCGAACTTCCCCACTGGACGCCGTAGACGTCGGCGTCGAGCTGCTCGCCGGCGCCGAGGTAGGCGAGCGAGGCTCCCACGTAGAAGTTCTCGTTCGTCCGGTCGTCCTGAGAGAAGTAGGGGCAGTTGTTCGGAGGGTACTCGCGAACCCAGTGCTGGATGCGTCCCGAGCGCGGGGTGACGATCATCTTGTAGACGTAGAAGGTGGCCCACTTCTGCCGCCGCACGCGGAAGGGCTCGCCGGGCGCGAGGCGGATGCGGCGGACCTCGTCGCCGGTCCCGAAGTCCATCTCCTCGCGGGCTTCTCCCATCTCGATCTCGACGTGATTGCCGGGTGCGAGATTGGTCACCTGGAAGGCCGCCTGCGCGATCGGCTGCGAGCCGATGAAGTAGAGCTCGACCCGGTTGGCGCCGCCCACCCACATCTGCTCGCCGCGCGGCAGGAAGACGTCCTTCCGGCCCACGATCCGCAGGTCGCCGAGCTGGACTCGTTCATAGCCGGGCACGTTGCGCAGCGAAAGCTCCAGGGGTAGGAAACGGAACGGCGCGTTGCGGACGTGCGCTTGCAGGGTGGGCTCCGGCACGATGGCTCCGAACGGCGTGAAGAGGAGGGGAGCCAGGAAGAGCCCCGCGACGGCGTGCCCCAGCAGGATGAGGCCGCGCGGACGGATCTCCGTAACCAGGAAGAGGAAGGCCGGGATCGCGTTGATGAAGTAGCGATTGCCGACGAACCCGCCCCCGCCCTGCCAGTTCCAGGCGATGAACACCAGGAAGTAGAGCGCCACGGCCGAGAGCGTCCCCAGCAGGACCCAACGTTCCGCGGAGCGGCGGCCGCGCAGCAGAAAGAACCAGACGGCGAGCGCCGCAAAGGGTGTGTAGACGAGCATCCCCGTGTGCCGGCCCACCAGGAAGTAGTAGATGTTCTCGACCAGCTCGTAGAGCGTCACGTCCGGTGCGCGGAGCAGCCACGTCCAGGTGTTGCCGGTCGTCGAATGGGGGACGGCGGCTCCTCCCGGCTTCGGGCTCGGCTCCGGCGCGATCGGCACCTTCCCCGGCTCGCAGAGGGTGATCCCCTGACGGCCGCGGACGCCGAGGTAGGCCGAGGGGTGTCCCGTCAGCGCGGTGGCGAGGCCGGCCACGGCGGCGAGGCAGACGACGGCGCCCAAAACCCAGGCGCCGAGCGTCTTCCAGCGTCGCTGCCTGGCGTAGGCCCACAGGGGCGCCAGGCCGACGGCGCCGTACATCGGCTTGTTGTAGACGGCGAGCACCAGCACGGCGCCGGAGAGAAAGGCGAACAGGATCTCGCGGCGTGAGTCGGGCATACCCGTCTCATCCGGGCGCGGCAGACCGAAGAAGAGGCATGCCGCCACCGCCGTCATGTTGAAGACCTCGGGCTGCAGCCAGAAAACGTAGGAGAAGCCCACGCTGAGCAGGAAGAACGAAGCCGAAAACAGGGCGGCCAGCCCCTCGGGGTTGTAGCGGCGCAGATAGAGATGGCCCATCCAGACCATCGCCATCGTCAGCAGCATGTTGAAGAAGACGACGCCGTTGGCGCCTGCCAGGGCCGCGAACGGAGCCGCGAAAAGTGAGTAGATGTAGGGCTTGCCGAAGTAGACCGTGCGCCAGCCGTCGTCGGTCATCACGATCATGTTGTTGACCGGGCCGAAGGGGAACTCCTGAAAAGCGCGGTCGACGTCCTTGGGCTCCACCTTCAGATCGCGGTCGTGCGCCAGGCTGAGCGACGCCAGATAGTAGGCCGCCTCGTCCGCCTTGAGATGCGACGGCAGGCCCGGCTTGCCGAGCGTCAGCGGGAACAGCAGGAAGAACGCCGTCACCGACGCCAGGGCCAGGTTCACTGTGCGGCTCACGAGGGCGCAGTGTAGAACAGAAGCGGGAGAGGAGGGCCGGGGAGGTGAGGGTTTCGGAGGGTTACACTGTTCCGATGTACTCCCCCCTCCAATGGCCCCTCGTCGCCTGGATGCTCCTGTGTGCGGCGGCGGGATTCGCGGCGTGGAACCGTCTGTTTTTCCCCAAGCTCGAGGTCCGTTGGGCCGCCGTGCTGCTGGTTCTCGCGATCGTTCCGGTCGCGCCGGCGCTGCGGACGGGCTACGTCTATGGCCCCTTCGACACCAACGTCCCCTTCTTGCCTTGGGTCGACGCCGGCGACGCGGGGTATCGGGTGCGGGGAGGCCGCCTCAACGACGTGACGCTCCAGGCCCTGCCGTGGCAGGCTGAAGCACGGCGGCAGTTGCTCCAGGGACGGGCGCCGCTGCTCAATCCTTACTCCGGCGCCGGCCACCCCATGCTGGTCCAGTCGGCGGCTTTCAGTCTGATTTCCATCCTGGCTCTCCCCATCGATCCGCTGGCGGCACAGGCCCTGCGGGCGTTCCTCAAGCTGCTGCTCGCTCTTGCCGGCACCTATCTCGCCGCCCGCCAGCTCGGCTGCCGGTCTCCCGCGTCCCTCTTTGCCGCCGTGGCCTATGCCTATGGCGGATCGATGGCCGTCTGGCGGCTCTTTCCGCATACCGAGGTCATGGCCCTCTGGCCGTTCGCATTCCTGGCGGGCGAACGGATCCTTGCCGAGCCGGGGGAGCTGCGGTCCCGGCTGCTTCTCGGCCTCGCCATAGGAGGGATCCTGCTGGCCGCGCATCCGGAGACGGCTCTGGCGGCCTGTCTCGGTCTCGGCCTGCGCTGGCTGTTCGCCCTCCTCCGATCACCGCATGACCGGCGGCGGCGACGGGCAGTGGCGATCCTCCTGCTCTGTGCGGTCTTCGCCGTCATGGGGACCTCCTTCTTCCTGCTGCCCGTGGCGCAGACGGTCCTCGGATCGGAGAAGCTCGATCGCGAAGGCCAGGGACGCAACGCGGAAAGGCCCCTGACGGCTGCGGGAGGAGCTGAGGGAGCCTTCCTCAATGTCGCTGTCCCCGGATTGTTCGGTACTCCCCAGCGGAGCGGGGAAGCGGGGCCCGGTCCGCTGCACTGGCTGGCCGAGGGAGCGGTCGGGCTGCCGGCATTGACCTTGGCGTTCTGCGGGCTCTTCGCGCGCGGCGGACGGGATGAGACATGGACCTGGCTGACCTTGCTGGCTGTCGTCGCCTTCCTCCTTCACCTCGATCCCGGCGGCCTCCTGCGGCACGTTTTCTCGCTCCCCCTGATCTCGGTGATCGCTCCCCGCTACTTCGCTTACCTGGGGGGATTCGCGGTCGCGCTGCTGGGGGCCCGGACCCTCGATCTCTGGGCCGGGCAGGAGCGGGACCGGTGGATCCTTATCGGAGCGATTTCAGGTGTGGTGCTGGCCGCGGTTCTGGTCCTCGCCGCTCATCCCCTGGCCCTGCGGTGGTGGCAGGAGCGCGGTGGAATCGCTCCAGCCATCGCCGCTGAGTCCGCGCGTCATGCCGCGATCGCAGGAGGGGTCCTGGTCGGAATCCTGCTGGTCTTTCTCCTCCGGCGCCGTCCGCTTGCTGCCGGAGCGCTCGCCGCCGCCTTGACCGCGTTCCAGTTGTGGGAGACCTTCGGCGGTTACTACCCGGTACTGCCGCGGAGATATGCCTATCCGCCGGTCCCTCTCCTGGATCGTCTGGCGGCGGAGCCGGGACCCTTCCGCCTCGTCGGCACGCGGGGCGTCCTGACGCCGAACGCCTCGACCTACTACCGGCTGGCGGACATCCGCGCCCACGATCCCACCCAGCCGGCCCGCTACATCGCCTGGCTCCATGAGGCGCTGGACGTGGACATCACCAAGCACAAGCGGCAGTACGGTGCCCCCAAGCGGCGGCACGCTCCCTTCCTGCGGCTGCTCGGCACGCGGTTTCTCCTCTCCGGCCCCAATCTCCGCCTCGGTTCTCCCTGGATCGATCGGGGTCTGTTCCGCAAGACCCGTCTGTGGGAGCTGCAGGGAGGGGTGCGCTGGGCGTTTTTTCCGCAGACGTTCGTCCCCGTCCAGTCGGCACGGCGAGCGAGGAAGATCCTCCTCGCCGCCGAGCGCCCTCTCCGGCTGGCCTCGCTGGAGATCGAGGGGCCGGAGTCTCCGGTGCCCAACGGCCGCGCCGAGGCCCTCGGCTGGCAGGTGGACGGCGACCGCCTGAGCATCGAAACGAAGGTGGAGGAAGACGCCTGGATGGTCGTCTCCCAGGCCGCCATCCCCGGCTGGCGGGCGCGCGCCGACGGCCGGCCGGTCCGGACGGCGGTGGCCGACGGGGCCCTGCTCGCCGTTCGCGTTCCCGCTGGGACGAAGACCGTGTCTCTCCGCTACCTCCCGACAGCCTGGATCGCCGGCGTCATCCTGTCGTTGACCACCTGGATCGCTGCGGCGTTGCTGCTGCTGCGGGCACGCCGCCGGCGCTTGGGTTGATCCACTGCCGGCCCGTCCATATACTGCAAAGATCGACGTTCTTCCCGCGCTGGAGATCCCTGAAACAGCGAGTTTTCTAAACGAGGCCTGCCATGACCACCCTCTATTTCGATACCCACCTCGGCGATGAGGAACGGCGGCGCCGCCTCTATGCCGGGGACGTTTTCGTCTATTCGCCGCGCCCGAGCACCAAGGCGCTCACCGAGTTCGCCCGCGGGCTGATCGAGGAGGCGTTCCATCCCCTCGATCCCCAGCATGCCCAGGACACCCTGCCGGTCGAGAAGTTCGTCGAGATCGTCGGCCCGCTGAAGCCCCGCTTCATCCACCATCCGCGCACCCTGGAGCTGCTGCTCGAGCTGCTGCGCGACCTCGGAGCCGACTTGGAGAAGATCTACTTCGACGTGCCCCGCATGCGGGTGGCGACGAGCGGCGGCTATCTCACGGCGGGCGTGGCCTACGTGCTCCATCCGCACCGCGACATCTGGTACTCCTCGCCGCCTTGCCAGCTCAACTGGTGGCTGCCGGTCTACCCCTTCGAGTCGGAGAGCTCGTTCGCCTTCCATCCCCGCTACTGGGACGAGCCGGTGCCGAACAGCTCGCACGAGTACAACCATTATGAGTGGAACAAGGTGGGCCGCGCGAGCGCCGCGCAGCAGGTCAAGGCCGATACCCGCAAGCAGCCGAAACCGCTGGAGCCGCTGGAGCTGGAGCCGGAGTTCCGCGTCGTCTGTCCGCCCGGCGGCCTGATCCTCTTCTCCGGCGCCCACCTGCACTCGACCGTGCCGAACACCTCGGACCGCTCGCGCTTCAGCATCGACTTCCGCACCGCCCACCACGACGAGCTGGTGTCTCTGGGGGGCGCCCCGAGCATCGATCGCCACTGCACCGGCACGACCCTGTTCGAGCTGCGGCGGGCCTCCGACCTCAGTCCGGTGCCGGAGGAGATCATCCGCCTCTACGATCCCAATCCGCCGGCGGACCGGGAGGGCCTGGTCTACAAGCCGCCGGCGGCCGCTGTTTCCGCTCCCGGGATGTAGGCGTCACCTACCATCTCGCTTTTTCCTAGGGTAGGGGCGGGTCTGGACGGCGGGTTGGGGGCTCGACCCGCCCTGTCGGAGCGAGCCCGGACTCACAGGGCGGGTCGCGCCCCCTCGCCACCGTCCAGACCCGCCCTGTCGGAGCGAGCCCGGACTCACAGGGCGGGTCGCGCCCCCTCGCCACCGTCCAGACCCGCCCTGTCGGAGCGAGCCCGGACTCACAGGGCGGGTCGCGCCCCCTCGCCGCCGT
>DASYTJ010000071.1:0-190058 GCA_036002325.1 Thermoanaerobaculia bacterium
AAACACAAAACAACCAGACTTGATCAGAGATTCCTTAATTTTAGATAGGTTAAGACGTACGGGCGAAGGTATGTCAACTTGGGAGGTTCGAGAGTTTGTAACCCACAACAGGATTGAGCGAACGAAGCTCCTGAGCCAAGAGTGGAGCGAGGAAGAATATGCGGCTTTGGGGCGCACTGTGCTGGGCATTTCTTGCTGCACTGCCGGAGCGAAAATAGCAAGCGCGGGAATCTTGCTCCTGCTCACACCTTTCGTCAGTCGCAGTTCTGGCCACAATCCGCCAAGCGCTCCGCAGTGGAGGATTCCCTTACATTCCTTAAGGATAACAGCATGACCATCTTTACAGTTCTTCCCTCAGAGGACGCCGAGCTCTGCCACCCAGTCGATTGGAAGTTCAGGCGACTGACTTCCAGGCTAAATGGTGAGCCCCGAGGGGAGACTTGGACGCCCCCTGTAATGGAGCTCATCCATGAAGACGAGGGCCGGCGGCTTTCGGAGTCCGACTCGCCATGGCTTGGATCGGATGCTCTGATCTTTCGTCCCAGGGCAGTTGCAGCGCTCGGACAGTTGTTGCGGGACAATGGCGAGCTGCTGCCGCTGGTTTGTCCTGAAGCGGAGCTGTGGCTCTTCAATGTGACGAACGTTATTGATGCGCTAGACCAAGAGGCTTCGCAGATCGTGCGGTTTGAAGATGGATGTATTATGTGGATCAAGCGCCACGTGTTTAGGCCCGAGATCTTACGAGGCGAAAATGTCTTTAAATTGCATGGCCCAAGGGTCAGCGAGACGTTTGTGAGCGATAGATTTGTCCAGCAATGGAAATCGTCGGGCCTTAAAGGAGTCGAATTCAGGGAGGTTTGGAGGCCTGAATGAAAGACGGGCGCTTGCGGTAAGCGCTGTTCCTGTTCCTGATTGGTGAGGTAAATATGGCTGGCAAGGCAGATGAGTTAATAGAGATATTCCGAAAGTTAGGCGTCTCAGATCCTGAGGGATGGGCTTATTCCCAGCTTCGCGAAGGCATTCCTCAGCTTGCACGGTATCTTTTCCTGAGGCAGGCTTGGCGTAGTATTGTATCTGAGGATGACTCTCATTGGATTGATGCTTATATCCGTGCCGCGGAAAACAAGCCAGATGAACCATTTGCAGGGGTTGGGCACTCCCTGAAGCGCCTTAGATCCCGAGGGGCAACAGACGAAGAGATTACGGATTTGGTTCGGGGAATGCAGGTGGAGCTACTATTTCAGTTTTGTTATTTGTTGGAAGACCCTGGGGCGGTGGAGCCTGAAGTGGCAGATGTCCAATGGGCTCTGGTCCAAACAGATGAGGCGGGGAATGTTCTGGGACAGCTGACTGGCTTACACGAGTCGGTGCTCGCGATGGACCCAACTGGCCGCGAAATGCGTCCCAAGCGGTAGGAGCAACCATTCGCGAGCTTACCGAGCAGCAGTGCAAATGCCGGCCATCTGCAAGCCTCTTCAGGGACTCGTTCCTTGAAGAGCCATCAAATCAGGGTCGGTTGGCTTAGGTGCAGCAAACTCATACTCGAGAAGGTCCGCCACCGTAGAGAGGAGATCGGTTTCTAGTTCCGAGTCGGCGGCACTACCAACCAGCTCGCTCGCCCAGCTTACATCTTCTCCTGGGTTATCGTCATCAGCGAACCAGACGTGCAAAATATAAATGGTCCGGCCGGCAATCTCCCGGCTGTTCAGGTCGCCCCCAGACGTCTTTAAGGGCGAGTGAGATATTTGTGAGTGACCGCTTCGTTCATGCATGCGCGGCATCGCAGCCCGGCATGAACCCATAGAAGTGTCACCGCTTCTCGCTAGTGGGGGCTACGACTCCCCCTCGATCATCCCCTCGAACCGCGTCTTGTTGCTGGCCTTCATGTAGGCCTCGCGCGGGGTGATGCGCTTGTGCTCGACCAGCGCCATGAGGGCGTCGTCCATCAGTTGCATGCCGAGGGCGCGGCCGCCCTGGATGATCGAGGTGATCATCGGCGTGTTGCCCTCGCGGATGACGTTGGGCAAGCCGGGGGTCTTGAGCAGGATCTCGTTGACGGCGCAGCGCCCGCGGCCGTCGGCGGTGCGCAGCAGGAGCTGCGAGACGATGCCGGCGATCGACTCGGCGAGAGTGGTGCGGACCTGCGGCTGCTCCTCGGCGGGGAAGGCGTCGATCAAGCGGTCGATGGTGTTGGCCGCGCCGTTGGTGTGCAGGGTGCCGAAGACGAGAGCGCCCATCTCGGCGGCGGTGATGGCGAGGGCGATCGTCTCCAGGTCGCGCATCTCGCCCACCAGGATGACGTCGGCGTCCTGGCGGATGGCGGCGCGCAGGGCGGCGCTGAAGCTGTCGGTGTCGGAGCCCACCTCGCGCTGGGAGAAGACGGAGAGCTTGTTCTGGTGCACGAACTCGACCGGGTCTTCGATGGTGACGATGTGCTTCGGATAGGTGGAGTTGATCCGGTCGATGATGGCGGCGAGGGTGGTGGATTTACCCGAGCCGGTGGGCCCGGTGACGAGCACGAGCCCTTGCTGGAGATGGGCGAAGCCCTCGATCGCCTGCGGCAGGTCGAGCTCGTCGAGCGGCACGATTCTCTCCGGGATGATGCGGAAGACGGCGCCGCAGCCGTTCTCCTGCCGCAGGAAATTGGCGCGGAAGCGCGCGACGCCCTCGAGGCCATAGGCGAAGTCGAGATCGCCGCAGCCCATGTAGTCGTTCCAGTCTTCCTCGCTGGCGATCTCGCGCAGCAAGGAGAGCAGCTCGTCGTGAGAGAGCACGGCCCATCCGGCGACCGGCTCGAGCGAGCCGTGGACGCGGACGCGCGGCTCGAGCCCGGCGGCGAGATGGAGGTCCGAGCCCTTGTGGGCCTTCAGATATTGGAACAGCTCGTCGATGCGCGCCATGGTTCGTTGATCCCTTGGTATCGTGTCCCCTTCTCTCCCATTCGCTTCATCCCGTGATCCTCTGCGGGTCTTCGGCGTGGCGCAATGCCTCCTCGCGAGTGATGATTCTGGACTTCACCAGCTCGGTAAGAGAGGTGTCGAGCAGGCACATCCCCAGCGAGCCGCCGGTCTGGAGAACGGAGCGGATCTGGAAGGTCTTGTTCTCGCGGATCAGGTTGCCCACCGCCCGCGTGGCCACCAGGATCTCCAGGGCGGGCACGCGGCCGTTGCCGTCCGCTCGGGAGACCAGGCGTTGCGAGACGACGGCGCGCAGCGACTCGGCGACCATGGTGCGGATCTGCTCCTGCTGGTTCGGCGGGAAGACGCCGAGGATGCGGTTGACCGTGCGGATCGCGTTGTTGGTGTGCAGGGTGGCGAGCACCAGGTGTCCGGTCTCAGCCGCTGTCAGGGCCAGCGAGATGGTCTCGAGATCGCGCAGCTCGCCGATGGCGATGATGTCAGGATCCTCGCGCAGTGCGGCCCGCAGGGCGCGCGCGAAGGAGCCGGTGTGCGGTCCCACCTGGCGCTGGTTGACGACGCAGCTCCGCGAGGAATGGATGAACTCGATGGGATCCTCGATCGTAACGATGTGGTCCCGCCGTTCCTCGTTGATGATGTTGAGCAGGGCGGCGAGGGTCGAGGACTTGCCGCAACCCGCCGGGCCGGTCAGCAACACGATTCCTTGATGGAAGTTGGCGAAGCGGGCGAGCGAGGACGGCAGTCCAAGCTCTTCCAGAGTCGGCGGCCGGGGCGGAATCACCCGGAATACGGCGTCGACCCCGCGCTGCTGCCGGTAGGCGTTGCTGCGGAAACGGCCGACTCCGGGAAGGGAATAGGCGAAGTCCACCTGGCCGCGCTCGCGCAGCGCGGCCGCCTGCTCGGGGGTGAGGATTTCCAGGACCAGGCGCTCGGCCGTCCGTGGATCGAGCGGCGCGGCGGAATCCAGAGCGGCCAGGCGGCCGTGGATGCGCAGTTGCACGGGCGCGCCGGTGTGGAGGTGGAGATCGCTCCCTCCCGACCTCAGCGCGTGCTCGAGCAGGCGGTCGAGGGCGCGGGGCTCGTCGAGCGAGACGGCCTGCCGTGCGGGAGAGGGAGCCGGCTCGGGGGCTGGCGCCGGGGTGGCGGGCTGCGCCGGTTCCGGCTGCCGCGCCAGGTATTGCTTCTGGACGGTGAGGATCTGCTCGAGCTGGGACGGCGTCAGGTAGCCCTTTTCGACCAGGATCTCGCCGAGCTTGAGCGAGCTGGCCTCGCGCGCCTGCCACTGCGCCGCCTCCAGGAGCTGCTCCCGGGTGACGAGCTTGTAGTGCAGGGCGATCCGCCCGAACAGGAGGTCGTCTTGACCGGAGGTCATCGGCAGGAGGGTAGTCAAGCTGCCCCGGGTGCGTCAATCTCCCGCACTAGAAGAAGACGGATGACGATTAGAATCGCGCGGCAAAACGAATCTGCTGACATGCGGTGGAGCCCTGCCGCGGGAGGACGTGATGGCGGATCCGAGAGGTGAGGTCGAACCGCGGTCGGACTGGGGGCTTGCCGCAGGCCTGGCGCTGCTTGTGCTGGCGCTGCTGCTGGCGGTGATTCAGTCGGTTCCGCCGGCGGCGAAATCCAAAAACGTGCCGTTGACGGAATTCTCGGCCGGGCGGGCCCGGGAGGTGGAGCGCGGTCTGCTCGGCGACGGCGCGCCTCACCCGGTCGGGACCCCGGCTCATGCGCGGGTGCGCGAGCGAATCGTGGCGCAGCTCCGCTGGTTGGGGTATTCGCCGGAGACGCAGGAAGACTTCTCCTGCAGCTCAGGAGGCGCCTGTGCGCGGGTGGAAAACGTGCTGGCTCGGCTCGCCGGGAGAGAGCCCGGCAAGTCGGTGCTGCTGATGGCCCACTATGACTCGGTGCCCGCCGGGCCGGGCGCCAGTGACGATCTGGCGGGCGTGGCCGCGATCCTGGAGATCGCGCGCGTCCTCAAGGCCGGGCCGCCGCTCCGCCACGGCGTCCTGCTGCTGCTCGACGACGGCGAGGAGCCTGGACTGCTCGGTGCCCGCGCTTTCGTGGAGCGCAGCCCCGCCATGAACGAGGTGGGAGCGGTGGTGAATTTGGAGGCTCGCGGCACGTCGGGTCCCAGCTTGATGTTCGAGACCAGCGGTCCGGACGCCTGGACGGTCGGCCGCTTCGCGGCCCGAGCCCCGCGGCCGTTCACCAACTCGCTGTTCGCCACCGTTTACCAATATCTGCCGAACGACACCGACCTGACGCTGTTCAAGGCCCGCGAGGTGCCCGGGATGAACTTCGCCTTCATCGGCGACCCGAGCCACTACCACACCCCGCAGGACAGCCTGGCGAACGTCTCGCCGGCCAGCCTCCAGCACCAGGGCGACAACGCCCTGGCCGCAGTGCGGGGTTTGGCGGAGGGCGATCTCGCACGGTCGCCGCGGGGACGGGCGGTGTTCTTCGACCTCTTCCGCGTCGCCGTGGTGCGGTGGCCGGCCGGGCTCTCGCCCCTGCTCGGGCTCCTGGCGCTGGCCCTCACTCTCGCCGCCACGGTCCTGGCCCGCCGGCGCGGTCTCACGACGTGGGGTGCCGCTGCCTTTGGTTTGCTCGTACCCTTGGCGGCGCTGCTGCTCACCCTGGCCGTGGCCTTCGGCCTGCAGGCGCTCCTCGCCGGCGTCTTCCCTTCTCCCTGGGTGGCACGGCCGTTGCCGGCCATCGCCGCCTTCTGGTTGGTCTCGCTCGCCGCCACGTTGTGGACGGTGGTCCTCATGACCCGCCGCGGCGGCGGCATGGCCGGAGCCTGGGCGGGAGTCTGGATCCTCTGGGCGCTGCTGGGCCTGCTCTTCGGAGTGGTCCTTCCCGGCTTGAGCTATCTCTTCCTCGTGCCGGCGCTGGTGGCCGGCCTCGCCGGCCTGGCGGGAGCCGGACGCCCGCTGGTTTCGCTCCTGCCTATCGTCGCGGCGGCCCTCGTCTGGTTTCCCGTCCTCATCTTTCTCTACGCCGGCCTGGGGTTGACCGGCCTCCTCTTCGCGGCCGTGCTGCTGGCCTTGGTTTACGCCACCCTGGCGCCGCTGGTGGCGGTGGCCGGTCCCTCGGCCCGCCGCTGGCTGCCGGCCGCGGCCGCGGCCACGGCGGTGGTCTGCGCCGTTCTGGCCATGGTCTCGCCGCCGTTCGCCGACGATGCCCCCCAGAACCTAACCCTGCAGCTTCACGAGGAGGCGGACTCCGGCGTCACCCGTTGGTTGCTGCGCGGCGCTCCGCCGTATCCTCCCGCGTTGCTCAAGGCGGGCGGCTTCGCGCAGCGGCCGGCCGTGCCGTTCCCCTGGTCGTCCCCGATGGCGCGGGCGCTGGTAGCGCTGGCGCCGGGC
This sequence comes from Thermoanaerobaculia bacterium, assembly GCA_036002325.1. GTDB lineage: Bacteria > Acidobacteriota > Thermoanaerobaculia > Multivoradales > UBA5704 > DATARR01. The sequence goes on from DASYTJ010000071.1 coordinate 6,287, forward strand.
TTGAACGCTGCCGCCCCCGAGCTCACCGTGCTGGAGGACTCGACGGCCGGAGGCAAGCGGCACCTGCGGCTGCGGTTGGCCTCGCCGCGGGGCGCGCCGGTCGCCACCGTCTGCGTGCCGGAAAGCGCGAAGCTGGAGTCGATCGCGATCGATGGCCGATCCGTTCCCATGGAGGACCTCGGGCGGCCGGGAGGCTGTCAGCTTTACGCCAACCTGACGCTCCCGTCCGAGGGGAGCGAGCTGAAAGTGGTGCTCGGCGCCGCGCAGCCCGGAGACTGGTATGTGTTCGACCGCACCTACGGCCTGCCGCCTGCGGGCCAGGCGCTGCTCGCAGCGCGGCCGAAGCACGCGGTGCCGATTCAGGACGGCGACGTGACGGTGGTGAGCCGCAAGGTGAGGATCTAGGCGAAGCGATTGCGCGCCAGCAGAAGTCGAATCGCGCCGCTGGTGTAAGGGGCGCAGCATGCTGCGCCCCTACGAAAGGTCCTGCGAGCCGTGTAGCTCTACTGGCCGCCTCCGGCCATGGCGATCGATTCCACCTTGATCGCGCTGCCGTCCACCTCGCCGGTCACCTTCACCTCATGGCCAAGGTGCTCCTTGGCGAGGTCCTGGTTGTCGAGGCTGTACAGCTTCTCGTCCGCCGAGTTGTAGAACACCAGCTTGCTGCCGCGTCCGAGACACTTCTCGGCGCAGCTCTTGTGCTCGGCCTTGGCGCCCTTGGCCCCGCAGTGATCGTCGGTGATCCAGCCGGTCCAGGTGCCTTTGGTGCCGGCGCTCGCTAGAGGGATCGCGAGCGCGAGGAGGAGGGCGGGAAGGGTCAGCAGAACGGGCTTGCTTTTTTTCATTGCGGGAGTCCTCCTGGACGGTCCAGTTCGAAACGCGATCCTAACATGCTCAATGGCAGGGCGGATCGGGGCCGCCGGCGGGTCTGCAATAATCCACGGATGCCTACCTACCGCCTCACTCTGGAGTACGAGGGCACCCGCTACCACGGCTGGCAGGAGCAGAAGAACGCGCGCTCGGTGGCCGGCGAGCTGCGCCGTGCCGTGGAGGAGGCGGGAGGGACCGTGCGCGAGCTGGGCGGCTCGGGGAGGACCGACGCCGGAGTCCACGCCTTGGCGCAGGTGGCCCATCTGCGCCTGAAATCGGCGATCGATCCCGAGCCCTTCCGGAGCGAGGTCAACGACCGCCTGCCGGCCGACATCCATGTCCTCTCGCTGGCGGCGGCACCGGACCGCTTCCATTCCCGGCACGACGCGGTCTCCCGCTCCTACCTCTACCAGATCTCGCGGCGGCGAACGGCGCTGGCGAAGCGGTGGGTCTGGTGGGTGAAGCGTCCGCTGGACGAGCGGCGGATGGCCGAGGCGGCGTCCCTGCTGACGGGCAAGCACGACTACCGGCTCTTCTGCGAAAGGCCGTCCGAGCAGCCGAGCACGCTGGTGGTGGTCGAGCGCGCGGAAGTGGCGATGGACGGAGCGTTGATCCTGGTGCGCCTCGCCGCATCGCATTTCCTCTGGAAGATGGTCCGCCGTGTGGTAGGGACGCTGGTGAAGGTCGGAGCCGGCGAGCTCGACCTCAAGCGATTCGAAGAGCTGGTGTCGGCGAAGAAGCCTCAGTCGGGAAAGGGATTGCCTGCCGAGTGGACTGCCCCGCCTTCCGGCCTGTTCCTGGAACGGGTATCCTACCGAGGCGAGTTGCCGCTCGGCCCGATCAATCCCGTTGTAGCGGTTCCCGAGGGGCAGCAAGAGTAGGCTGAGGCGGGAGGAGGCAAGCATGACCAGAGCGATTCGGGAACATGTCACCGTGGAGCAGGAAGGGGTGATCGAGATCCGTCATCCTGGTCTCTCTGTAGGGATGACGGCGGAGGTTGTCGTGCTCGTCAGGCAACCTGCGGGTCAGGACCGGCCTCTCGTCAGCTTCATCGGCAAAGGCAAGGGTTGTTTTGCCAGCGCTTCCGACGTCGATGCCTTCCTGCAGTCGGAGCGTGAGGCTTGGGATTGATCGGCGAGACGCTCGGACAGAGGTTCTACCTCGATGCCAATTTCTTCATTTACGTTCTGGAAGAATCGGAGCCTTGGGCCGAGGCTGCCAGACGCATTCTGATCTCCCTGGACAGAGGTGAATGTGAGGCGGTCACGAGCGAGCTCAGCTTGGCCGAGTGCCTCGTCAAACCACTGGAGCTGGGACGGACGGAGATCGCAGAAGTCTACCTCGAATTCCTGCGGGACCGCCGATCCCTCCTGGTCGTTCCGGTTTCGCGCGAAGTCCTCATCGAGGCGGCCAGACTTCGAGCCCAGAATCGTATCAAGCCGCCTGACGCCGTTCATGGCGCCACCGCGCTCCAGGGCGGATGTGCTTCGTTCTTGACCAACGATGACCGCTTGAACATTCCTGGGATTCAGATGGTTCGATGGGGCGATCTCCAAGCGTCTCCGTCGGGGGAATGATCTTCTTTACGCAATGAACCTCCTCTATACCTCCCATGTTCCCGCCGGCGACGGACCCTTTCCGGCGGTGATCGCTCTCCATGGCTGGGGCGCGAGCGCCCACGATCTGCTGGGGCTCGCGCCCATGCTGCACGGCGGCCGGGCCCTGGTGCTCTGTCCGCAGGGGCCGGTTGCCGTGCCGTTCGGCGGCGGCCAGTACGGCTACGGCTGGTTTCCTCTGCGGCCCGGAGAACCGATCGACGCCGACTCCTTTCGCCGCGCTTCGGAGGCCCTGCGTGAGTTCGTCGGGAGGGCCCTCGACCGCTATCCCATCGATCGCGAGAAGGTGGTCGTCGCCGGCTTCAGCCAGGGCGGTGTGATGGCCTACGATCTCGCCCTGCGGGAGCCGGCGCGTTTCGCCGGCCTCGCCGCCCTCTCGAGCTGGCTCCCGGCGCTGCTGGTGGAGGACCTGCCGAAGCTCCCCGAACACCAGGGATTTCCCGTCCTGGTGATGCACGGCACGCGGGACGATCGCATCGAGGTCGAGCGTGCCCGCGAATCGCGGGAGGCCCTGCGCGCCTTCGGAGTGGCCATCACCTACCGCGAGTTCGAGATGGGGCACGAGATCCGTCAGGACGCCCTGGGGGTTCTTCTGCAATGGCTGGAGGAGAAGGTGCTGAAGGGCGACTAAAATACGGGAGGCCGCCCAGTGCAACCTCCCGGTCACCATCCCGCTGAAGATCGCCGCTCGCGGCTACGATGTCGCGGCGACCAGCGCCGGCTCTGAGGCCGGGAGCTCCTCGCTGCCGAACATCACCTTCCGGAGCCGGTCGAAGAAGCCGATCCAGAGGCTCCACATCTCCTCGGCGCTCGCCACGATGCGATCCACTTCCTGCGCAGTGAAATCGGGCTCGATGGCCTCGTTGACCTGCTCGACATGGTCCGGCTCCTGCAGGATGTGAATGTCGACCCACGGCAAGTCTTGCATGCCGGAGACGCGGCGGACGGCATTGCCGATGCCAGCCACCATCGCCAGGTCGGCGACCTCGGTCCCGTAAACGAAGCCCAGCGCGCTCAGGCGTTCCGCCGAGGCTTCGCGATAACGCTGGACCAGGCGGCGGGTCTCCTCGAACGGCTCCGCCTCGGAGACGGTGGCGCGGTCGAAGCCGGCATCGGTCATGGTGGCGACGTAGATCCGCTCGTGAGCCCGTGCGGGATCTCCCTCGCCGAGCTCCTGGTAGAGGATCTTGGAGATCGCGGTCTTCATCTCCAGTATCGGCACCTGGTCGATGGTGCGGGAGAGGAAGTTCGGGAAGTAGTGGAGAGGGTGCCACCACTGGCCGAGAAAGGTGCCGACCTGTTCGCGATCGAGGTGCGAAGTCTTGACTTCCTTGAAGAAGGGATGATGAATCAGCGCCTTGCGGAGCGGGTTTTCCTCGAGCCGTTCGTTGATTCCAGTACCAAGCATGCGCTCTCCTTTTCGACGTCCGAGCCACTGGCCGGATTCTCGTTCCTCCTAAACGGTGCTCCCCGTCTGTCGAGGCGGGACAGGCGGACGCGGTGACGATTTCGTGTCCGGGTGTCTCGCGGAGGGGAAGAAGGGGCACTGTATCTTGGGTTATGAGGGATCGGTACGCGATCGCTTGTGGTGGCCGTGAGCATTGAGGCCTTCCGCGTTCGTCCCTGGCAATGAGCGTCAATGAAGTATCGAAGGTTTCTACAGATCATCAAGGTTTCCAGCGGGACGGATTCAGAGATACCAGCGTCGTTGGGAGAAGAGCGGTGATCGAGCCGACGGTGTGGTCTGCGGTCCGGCTCGCCACGTTCGCGGGAGTGCTGCGGGCTCGCGCCGCGGAGCGGCCGGAGCAGGTGGCGTTCACCTTCCTCGCGGATGGCGAGATCGAGGCCGGCCGCTTGACGTATGCCGCTCTCGACCGGGCGGCGGCGGTCATCGCTGCCGCGCTGCGCGAGGCGGTCGCTCCGGGCGAACGAGCGCTGCTGCTCTACCCTCCCGGACTCGATTTCATCGCCGCGTTCTTCGGCTGCCTGTATGCCGGAGTCGTGGCGGTGCCCGCCTATCCGCCGCGCCCGAACGACCGGTCGCAGTCTCGTCTGCGCGCGATCGCCCGCGACGCCGAGGCGCGAGCAGCGTTGACTACCTCGGCCCTGCTCGCCGGAGCGCAGGGGCTGGCGGCGGTCGTTCCGGAGCTGGGCGCGGTGCGCTGGATCGCTACGGATCTCCTCGATACCGCGGCTGCTCCTGGCGAACCGCTCCCCGAGCCGGATCCGGAAGCGATCGCGTTCCTCCAGTACACCTCCGGTTCCACCGCCGAGCCCAAAGGGGTGATGGTCACCCACGCCAACCTGCTCCACAACGAGCAACTGATCGGCGAAGCCTTCGGCATGGACGAGGAATCGGTGGTCGTGGGCTGGCTGCCGCTCTACCACGACATGGGCCTGATCGGAAACGTGCTGCAGCCGCTGCACGCGGGGGCCCGTTGCGTGTTGATGCCTCCGATCTCGTTTCTGCAGCGACCCTTGCGCTGGCTGGAAGCGATCTCGCGTCACCGCGGGACGACGAGCGGCGGCCCCAACTTCGCCTATGAGCTCTGCTTGCGCAAGGCGAGCCCGGAAGCGCTTGTCGGCCTCGATCTTGCGAGCTGGCAGGTGGCCTTCAACGGTGCCGAGCCGGTGCGGGCTTCGACGCTCGAGCGCTTCGCCGAGACCTTCGCCCCCTGCGGCTTTCGACCTCAGGCGATCTATCCTTGCTATGGCCTCGCCGAGGCGACGTTGTTCGTCACCGGCGGCGGGCGCGGCCGCCAGCCGCGAAGAGCGCTCCTCGATGCCGAGGCGCTGGAACGTAACGAGGCGGTGCCGGCGGCACTGGCGGACGGGACGGCGCGTCTGGTGGTGGGTTGCGGCCAGGCTTGGGGCGGGCAGCGGGTCGTGGTGGCCGATCCCGAAACGGGAACCGCGTGCCCGGCCGGCGCCGTGGGCGAGATCTGGGTCTCCGGACCGAGCGTCGCCCGCGGTTACTGGCGGAATCAGGAAGCCACCGAGCGCGACTTCAACGCCTTCCTCCTCATCGCGGAAGGGCACAGCGAGGGACCGTTCCTGCGCACGGGCGACCTCGGCTTCGTCGCGGACGGCGAGCTCTACATCACCGGCCGTCTCAAGGACCTGGTCATCCTGCGCGGCCGTAACCACTATCCGCAGGATCTGGAGCTGACGGCGGAGGCCAGCCACCCCGACTTGCGGCCCGGCAACGGCGCGGCTTTCTCGGTCGAGGTCTCGGGAGAGGAGCGGTTGGTTCTCGTCCTCGAGGTCGAGCGCCGGCGCCGGAAGGGTTTCGAGGAGGTGGCCGAGGCCGTGCGCCGGGCGGTGGCTGCGGAGCACGAGGTTCAGGTCTTCGAGGTGGTGCTGATCCGTCCGGGAGCGCTGCCGAAGACCTCCAGCGGCAAGGTGCAGCGCAGCCTCTGCCGCCGGCTCTACCTGGCGGACGAGCTGCCGGTCGTAGGGCGGAGCGCCCTGACGGAGGCCGATCGTGCACCGGAGCTCTCCTTCGCCCTGACGCGGGATGGTCTCGCCGCGCTCGAGCCGCGAGAGCGCCGCGAAATGCTCGCCGCCTACCTGCGCGAGCAGGCAGCCGCCGTGCTGGGCATTCGGGCGTCCGGAGTGCCGCTGGATCGGCCGTTGACGAGCCTGGGCCTCGACTCGCTCTCCGCGGTGGAGCTGAAGGCGAGCGTCGAGGCCGCGCTGGGGCTCGCCCTGCCGCTTTCCGAGCTCGTGCAGGGAATCGCCATCAGCGAGCTGACTCATCTCCTGCTGGCCGGCATCGACGTGGAGACGGCTGCGGTGGTGCAGCCGCCGCGCGCGCTCGCTCTCGCGGGCGCCCAGCCCCTCTCGTCCGGACAGAGGGCCCTCTGGTTCCTGGAGCGGCTGGCGCCGGAATCCGGAGCCTATAACGTCGCCGTGGCCGCACGCGTGCGGGAGGGCTTGGACTCGGCCGCATTGTGCCGAGCCGTCGACGGGCTGACGGCGCGCCATGAGGCGTTGCGGACGGTCTTCCGGTCCGTCGACGGCGAGCCGGTGCAGCGTGCGGTGCCCGGTCTTCGTTCGGACACCGCCGTCGAGGACGCGCGGAGCTGGAGCGAAGCGGAGCTCCGCGGTTGGCTGGAGACCGAAGCCTGGCGGCCGTTCGACCTCGAGACGGGCCCGCCGCTGCGGCTGCGGATCTACGAACGTGACGCAGGCGAGCGCGTGCTGCTCTTCGCCGTCCATCATCTCGTGGCCGACTTCTGGTCGCTCGCCGTGGTGGCTCGAGAGCTGGCGGCGCTCTATCTCCAGGAGACCGGCGGTCCGCCGGCCGATCTCACACCGCCTGCCCTGCAATACAGCGACTTCGTGCACTGGCAAGGCGAGCTGCTGTCAGGCCTCCGGGGAGAGCAGCTCTGGGATTACTGGCGAGAGGAGCTTCGGGACCTTCGGGATCTCGAGCTGCCCATCGACCGGCCGCGGCCTCCTTTCCAGAGCTGGCGCGGCCTCTCCCGGGCGGGAGAGCTGTCGGCAGATCTCGCCGGCGCTCTGCGGCGCCTGGCGGCAGCGGAGGGCGCGACTCTCTTTACCACTCTGCTCGCCGCGTTCCAGGCGCAGCTCGGCCGTTACACCGGCCAGGATGCCTTCGCGGTCGGCTCTCCGACCGCCGGACGCGGATCGCCGGAGTGGAACGGGGTGGTGGGCTATTTCGTCAATCCGGTGGCGCTGAGGGTCGATCTCGCCGGTGATCCGTCGTTCCGGATCCTGCTGGAACGTTCCCGGCGCACGGTGCTCGCGGCATTGGAGCACGCCGAATTTCCCATGGTGCTGCTGGCGGAGCGTCTGCGGCCGGTCCGGGATCCCGCCCGCCCGCCGCTGTTCCAGGGGATGCTCGCGCTCCAGCAGCGGCGTGGCGAGGACGACTTCGGCCTGCCGGGCTTCGCCCTGGGGGAAGAGGGTGCGCGGGTTCGCCTGGGTAGCCTGGAACTGGAGTCGCTCGCCCTCGGCGAGCGCCGTGCGCTGTTCGAGATCTCGCTCAACGCGGCGGAGCTCCCCGCCGGCGGCCTCGGCTTGTCGCTGGAGGTGAGCTCCGATCTCTTCGATGCCACCACCGCGGAGCGGATGCTCGGCCACTTCCAGACCCTGCTGGAGGCGGCGGTGGCCGATCCGGACCGCGCGTGGTCGGATCTCCCGCTGCTGACCTCCGCCGAGCGGGAGGAGCTGCTGCGCGACTGGAGCGTCGCGGCCGAGCCATCCGGTCCGACGCCGGAGCTTCCGCTGCACGAGCTGGTGGCGTTGCGAGCCGAGCGGTCGCCCGCCGCCTTGGCCGTGGTGGCCGGCGAGGAACGCTTGAGCTACGGCGAGCTGATGGCGAAGGCGCGCACGCTGGCCCGCCGGTTGCGCCGACTGGGGGTCGGTCCGGAAATTCCGGTCGCGCTCTGCGTCGAGCGGTCGGCTGACCTTGTGATCGGCGCCCTCGGCATTCTGGAAGCGGGCGGCGTCTATCTGCCTCTGGATCCGGACTACTCGCCGGCGCGGCTCGCCTTCGTCCTGCAGGACGCCGGCGCGGCGGCGCTGGTGACCCAGAGCCGCGTGGCCGCGCGGCTGCCGGAGACTGCCGTTCCAGCCGTCCTCCTCGATGCTGCGGCGAATGTCGAGGAGAGCGAGGAGACGCCGGCGGTCCAAACCCTGCCGGAGAACCTCGCTTATCTGATCTACACCTCAGGCTCGACCGGCCGCCCCAAGGGCGTGGCCGTCACCCATAGTGCGGCGGCGGAGCACTGTCTGACCTGGGGCCGCATCTACCGGATGACGGAGCACGACCGGGTGCTGCAGTTCCCTTCCGCCGGATTCGACGCCTCGCTGGAGCAGATCTTCTCTGCGCTGCTCGCGGGGGCCACGCTGGTGCTGCGCGGCCCCGAGCCATGGGGTCCCCGGGAGCTGACGGAGCGGATCGCCGAGCTCGGCTTGACCATCATCGATCTGCCGACGGCCTTCTTCAGCCGCTGGGTTCAGGACGCCGGCGACCTTCAGTTTCCCGGCGGTCTGCGGCTGATCGGCATCTACGGCGAGGAGCTGCGGCGCGAGATTGCCCGCCGCTGGAGCCTGACGTCGCTCGCCTGCGTGCCGCTCCTCAACTGCTATGGCCCCACCGAGGCGGTGGTCTCGGCCACGCTCCACGAGCTGCGGCCGGAGGAGGCGGGAGCGGGGCCAGTGCCTATCGGCCGCCCGCTGCCTGGACGCGTGGCGCGGATCCACGATGCTTTCGCCAATCTGCAGCCCGCGGGGATGCCCGGCGAGCTGTGCCTGGGCGGCCTGCTCGCCCGGGGCTACCTGGGTCGTCCCGACCTCACGGCCGAACGCTTCGTCCCGGATTCATCCGGTTCTCCAGGTTCCCGGCTCTACCGGACGGGCGACCTCGCACGGCGGCGCACGGACGGGACCCTCGAGTTCCTCGGCCGGCGGGACGATCAGTTGAAGATCCGCGGTTTTCGCGTCGAGCCGGGCGAGATCGAGAGCGTGCTGACGGAGCATCCTGATATCCGCGAGGCGGCGGTGCTGGCCGTGGGCGCACCGGGAGAAGAGCGACGGTTGGTGGCTTTCGTGGCCCCCGCCCTGCCGGAAGATGTACGCGCCTTCCTCCGCGAGCGTCTGCCGGACTTCATGATTCCCGCCGCGTGGGCCGCTCTGCCGGCGTTGCCGCTCAACGCCAACGGCAAGGTGGATCGCGGCGAGCTGGCCCGCCATGCCTCGGCCGCGGAGATTTTCGCAGAGACGGGCTCGGACGCGCCGCGGACGCCCGAGGAGGAGTTGCTGGCCGGGATCTGGGCCGGACTGCTGGGACAGGAACGGGTCGGCATCCACGACGATTTCTTCGCGCTCGGCGGGCATTCCCTGCTCGCCATCCGGGTCGTCGCCCAGGTGTCCCGCGTCTTCGGTGTGGACCTGCCGTTGAGCGCTCTGTTCCAAGCTCCTACGGTAGCGGGCCTGGCGGAGCAGATCGGAGCCGTCTCCGAGACTCGAGCGGCGCCGCCGATCCGGCCCCTGCCGCGCTCCGGGTCGTTGCCGCTCTCCTTTGCCCAGCGGCGGATGTGGTTCCTGGAGCAGCTCGAGCCCGGAGTGGCGGTCTACAACATTCCGGGCGAGGTTCGCTTGGCGGGCCGCCTCGATCTGCCGGCCTTGGCCGCGGCTCTGGGAGAGATCTCGGCTCGGCACGAGGCCCTGCGTACGGTCTTTGTTCTGGAGGGGGGTGAGGCGGTCCAGCGAGTTGAGCCCCCGGGACCGCAGGCGCTCCCGATGGTGGACCTCAGTCCGCTGCCGGACGGAGCGCGGCAAGATGAAGCGGAGCGGCGGGTGCGGGAAGAAGCGCGGCGTCCCTTCGACCTGGTGCGGGGCCCGGTCTGGAGAGCTCTGCTGTTGCGGTGGAGCGAAGAGGAGCACCGGCTTCTGGTGACGTTCCACCATATCGCTGCGGACGGCTGGTCCGTCGGCGTCTTCCTCGATGAGCTGTCGGCGGCCTATGGAGCGCTCGCGCGCCGGGCGGCGCCGGCGCTTCCGGACCTTCCGGTCCAGTACCCCGATTTCGCGCTCTGGCAAAGGGAGTGGCTGCAGGGCAAGACGCTGGAGCGGGAGCTCGCCTACTGGCGCGGACGGCTCGCCGGCCTGCCGGTTCTGGAGCTGCCGGCCGACCGGCCGCGGCCCGCCGTGCGCGATCCGCGGGGTGCCGTCCGCTCTCTCGCGGTGCCGTCTGACACGGTGGCGGCCGTAACCCAACTCGCCCGCCGTGAGGGTCTCACCCTCTTCATGACCCTTCTCGGGGTCTTCCAGACCTTGCTGGCGCGCCTCTCCGGCGAGCTCGCGGTCCCGGTGGGCTCGCCGGTGGCCAACCGCCGGCGTCCCGAGGTGGAAGGTCTCATCGGACTCTTCGTCAACACGCTGGTGCTCGATGTCCGGATCGGAGACGATCCCGCCCTGCGCGATTTCATGGCGCGGGTGCGGGAGGCTTGTCTGGACGCCTACGCGCACCAAGACCTGCCGTTCGAGCGTCTGGTGGAGGAGCTGCAGCCGAGCCGCGAGCTGTCGCAGAACCCTCTCTTCCAGGTGGTGCTCGTGCTGGAGGAGCCGTTGCCGGCCCGTACCGCCGGGGAGCTGGTGCTCGAGCCGGTGCGCAGCCACAGCGGCACGGCCAAGTTCGATCTCGTCCTCGCCGTCTCTCCCCGCGCCGACGGCGGCTGGGACGTCTTCGCCGAGTATTCCGTCGCGCTCTTCGATCCGGCGACGATCGACCGGTTGCTGAGGCATTGGCAGATGCTCGTCGAGGGCGCCGCGGCGGCCGATCCCGCCGTCCGCCTCTCCGGGCTGCCGCTCCTCACCGCCGCCGAGCGCCAGCAGGTGTTCGCGGAATGGAACGACACCGGCGCCCCATACCCGAGCGGCCTGTGCCTGCATCATCTCGTCGCCGCTCAGGCGGCGCGGACGCCGGACGCCGAGGCCGTGGTCGGCGAGGCCGAGCGCCTGACCTACCGCGAGCTCCTGTTGCGTTCGGGCCGGCTCGCCCGTTTCCTGCGTGGCCAGGGAGTCGGCCCCGAGGTACGGGTAGGCATCTGTCTGGAACGCACGCCGGATCTCATCGCGGCGATCCTCGGTGTCCTGCAGGCGGGCGGAGCTTACGTGCCGCTCGACCCCGCTTACCCGCAGGAGCGCTTGGAGGTCATGCTCATTGATTCCCAGGCGCAGGTGCTGCTGACCGAGTCGGCACTCGCCGGCCGGCTGGCCTTTTTCGCTGCCCCCACTCTCCTCCTCGACGTTGACTGCGAGCGCATCCAAGCCGCCGCGGAGCCGCCGGGTCCAGCTCGCGAAGCCGGCGGTGGCAACATGGCCTATGTGATCTTCACCTCCGGCTCGACGGGGCGGCCCAAAGGGGTGGCGATCGAGCACCGCAGCGCCGTCACCTTCGTCCATTGGAGCCTGGAGACCTTTCCCTGGGAGGATCTGGCGGGGTCGCTCGCGGCGACGTCCGTCTGCTTCGACGTCTCGATCTTCGAGATCTTCGTTCCCCTGTCCATGGGCGGCAAGGTGATCCTGGCGCCGAACGTGACGGGGCTGCCCCAGTTGAAAGCCATTCGCGAGGTCAAGCTCGTCACCGGTGTGCCCTCCCCCATGGCGGAGCTGGTGGACAGGCCGCTTCCTGCCGGTCTGCGGACGGTGAAGCTGGCAGGCGAGCCGTTGAAGCCGGACCTGGTCGAGCGCGTCTACGCCCACCCTCAGGTCGAGCGTGTCTACAACCTCTACGGTCCGACCGAGGACACGACGTATTCCACCTGTGCGCGGGTGCCGAAAGGTGCCGCGCTGGTCACCATCGGACGGCCGATCGCGAACACTCAGGCTCGGGTTCTGGACGCGAACGGCAACCTGGCGCCCGTCGCGGTACCAGGCGAGCTGTTTCTGGCGGGTGAGGGCCTGTCGCGCGGCTATCTCGGCCGCCCAGATCTGACGGCGGACCGCTACGTCCCCGACCCGTTCGGCCCCCCGGGTGCTCGGATGTACCGCACCGGCGACCGGGTGCGAGTCCTCTCCGATGGGCAGCTCGACTGTCTCGGCCGCCTCGATCATCAGGTCAAGCTCCACGGCATCCGCATCGAGCTGGGGGAGATCGAGGCCGCTCTGGAGCAGCATCCGGCGGTCCGGCAAGCGGTGGCGGCCCTGCGATCGGACGGCACGACGGGTTCGCGCCTGGTGGGCTACCTGGTGGCGGAGGAGGGCGCAGCCACCGGAGAGGAGTTGGTGTCAGAGGTTGCCGCCTGCGTGCGCGGGCTGCTGCCGGGCGCCATGGTCCCCACCGTCTGGATGGTCTTGGAGGCGCTTCCGCTCTCTCCCAACGGCAAGGTGGACCGCCGGGCGCTGCCGGCTCCGTCGCGGGCCGGGCAGGGAGGGACCGCGGCGCCGCGGAACCAGACCGAGGAGACGCTCGCCGCTCTCTGGGCCGAGGTGCTCGGGCTGGAGAGCCTGGGCATCCACGACGACTTCTTCGAACGGGGCGGTCACTCGCTGCTGGCCGTTCGGGCCGCGTTCCGGACGGGGGAAGTGTTCGGCGTCGAGGTGCCGGTTTCGGCGCTGTTCCAGGCACCGACGGTGGCCGAGATGACCGTGTGGCTGGCACACGCGCGAGGGGAGGCGGTGGAAGAGGCGCCGATCCCTGCGGCTCCCCCGGAAGGACCGTATCCTCTGTCGTTCGCCCAGCAGCGGCTCTGGTTGATCGACCGGCTGGAGCCAGGGAGCGCGCTCTACAACTTGCTGGTCCCGTTGCGGCTCGCCGGTCGGTTGGAGGTGAAGCAGCTCGGCCGGGCGCTGGGCGCGATCCTGCGCCGTCACGAACCTCTGCGCACCGTCTACAGCGAGATGGACGGCGAGCCGGTGCAGATCGTTCTGCCACCTCCGGCGGCGCCTCCCTTGTCGCACATCTCTCTGGCCGGGTTGCCGGAACCGGCGCGGCAGCAGGCGCTGTACAGGGTTCTCCAGGATGAGGCGGTGCTCCCCTTCGATCTGCAGCGCGGACCGGTGGCCCGCTTTCTCCTCGTGGAGCTGGAAGCCGAGGAGCACGTTCTGGCTGCCACCTTCCACCACATCGCCACGGATGGTTGGTCGATGGGTGTGTTCGCCCGGGAGCTGACGGCGATCTATGAAGCCTTCGTCGCCGGCCTTCCTTCTCTCCCGGCGGAACCGCCGCTGCGCTACGTGGATTACGCGCTGGCGCAGCGCCATGCCCTCGCCGACGGCGCCCTGGCGAGGCAGCTCGACTACTGGCGGAGTCAGCTCGCCGGCATCCCGGTCCTGGAGCTGCCCGCGGACCGGCAGCGCCCGCTGCATCGCAGCCCCCGAGGCCGTAGCCTGCGGCTCGATCTGCCCGTCGAGCTCGTGGAGTCGCTATCCGCTCTGGGGCGCAGCGATGGGATCACCCCGTTCATGGTTCTGCTCGCCGGATTCGCGGCGCTCCTCGCCCGCCTCTCCGGCCAGGAAGATTTCGGGATCGGCGTGCCGTCGGCCGGCCGGAACCGGGCAGAGACCGAAGGGATGATCGGGTTTTTCGTCAACACCCTGGTGCTGCGCCCCGATCTCGCGGGCGATCCGCCGTTCCTCGATCTGGTGCGGCGGGTCCGCGACGCGACCGTAGCCGCCCAGGCTCACCAGGACGTGCCTTTCGAGCGCCTCGTCGAGGAGCTGCAGCCGGAGCGCAATCCGGCCGTCTCGCCCCTGTTTCAGGCGCTGTTCTCCTTCCTCGCGGATCCGGCGATGTCGCTGCGTATCCCAGGCCTCGCCGTGGAGCTGGTTACTCTGGAGGCCACGCTCGCCAAGTTCGATCTCTCACTGGCGATCCACGAGTGGCAGGGGAGCCTCGAGGGCTGGCTCCAGTACCGGACGGATATCTTCGACGCGTCCACCGTCGAGCGCATCGCCGGCTGGCTGCTGAGGCTCCTCACGGGAGCGGCGGCCGATCCTTCCCGCAGGTTTTGCGATCTGCCACTGCTTGCGGCAGCCGAAGCTTGGCAGCTCACCGCGGAGTGGAACGACACGGCGGCGGATCTGCCCGACGGCCTGTGCCTGCACGATCTGGTGGCGCTTCAGATGGCGCGGACGCCGGACGCGCCGGCCGTGCTCTTCGAAGACCGGCAGCTCACTTACCGCGAGTTGGACCGGGAGGCGCGGCGCCTTGCCGGCAATCTCCGCCGGCTCGGGGTGGGGCCGGAGGATACCGTCGGTCTCTTCGCCGAGCGTTCGCTCGAGATGGTTGCCGGCCTGCTCGGCATCCTCCGGGCGGGCGGCGCCTACGTCCCTCTCGATCCGGACTCTCCGGCGGAGCGCCTGGCGTGGATGGTGGAGGGGAGCGGCGCCCGCGTCGTGGTCACTCAGGAGCGCCTTGCAGGCAAGCTGCCACCTCTGCCGGGGGGAGTCCGCGTTCTTCGCTTCGAGGAGTCTGCCGAAGAGAGCGAGCCCCTCCTGCCGAGCCAGCCATTGCCGGACACCCTCGCGTGCGTCATCTTCACCTCGGGCTCCACCGGCCGGCCCAAGGGCGTGGCTCTGCCGCACCGCGGCCTGGTGAACCGCCTGCAGTGGGCGCAGCAGGTCTACCGCCTGACCGCGGAGGACGTGGTCCTCCAGAAGGCCAATTTCGGTTTCGACTTCGCCATCTGGGAGTGCTTCGCGCCCCTGATCGCTGGCGCGCGCCTGGTCGTCGCCCGTCCCGGCGGGCACCAGGATGCTTCGTACCTGGTGCGCACCATCGCCGGCCGCGGCGTGACGATCGTCCATTTCGTTCCTTCCATGCTGGACGTCCTCCTGCGCGAAGAGGGGGTGGAGGCGTGCGCGTCCCTGCGGCAGGTCTTCGCGGGTGGTGAGGCGCTCGCTCCCGAGCTGCGCGACCGGCTCCTGGCGCGTCTCCCCGTGCCGCTGGACAACCAGTATGGGCCCACCGAGATCTCCATCGACACTACGCGCTGGGTGTGTGCCCCGGGGCAGGACCCGCGGCGGGTGCCCCTGGGCCGGCCGATCGCCAACGCGCGCATCCATCTGCTCGATCGCGGCCTGCAGACGGTCCCCATCGGTGTGGCCGGCGAGCTATGCGTGGCCGGACCCGGCGTAGCGCGCGGCTATCTGGGGCGACCGGACCTGACCGCCGAGCGCTTCGTACCCGATCCTTTCGTGGAGGGCGGGCGCATCTACCGCACGGGTGACCTCGCCCGGCGCATGCCGGACGGCAATCTGGAGTTCCTTGGCCGCGCCGACCAGCAGGTCAAGGTGCGGGGTGTACGCATCGAGCCGGGGGAGATCGAGGCGGCCCTACTGCGGCATCCCGCGGTCGCCGCGGCGGCGGTGGTGGCGGACTCCGGGGGAGCGCGGCTCGTGGCCCACTGGGTGGGCCGTCCCGGAGTCCCGAAGGAGGTGCCGCCGGCGGAGCTGCGCGAATTCCTGCGGCGCACACTGCCCGAATCCATGGTGCCGTCGCTCTTCGTGCGGCTGGAGTCCCTGCCGCGAACCCCGAGCGGCAAGCTGGACCGCCGCGCCCTGCCCGCGCCGGAGGAGGTCGTGGCAGGCGTGGCACGGGACGCGGAAGGCGGCCCGGCCTCGCCGGTAGCCGAGTTGCTGGCGGGCTTCTTCGGCGATCTGCTGGAAGTGCCGCGGGTCGGGCCGCGCGACGATTTCTTCGACCTGGGCGGGCATTCCCTGCTCGCGACGCAGCTCGCCTCCCGGGTGCGCGCGGCCTTCGGTGTGGAGCTCCCGCTCGCGGCCGTGTTCGAGGCGCCGACGCCAACGGCTCTGGCGGGTCGCCTGGAGGAGATCCGCCGAGCGCCTGGAACCGAACCGCCGCCGCCGCTGATCCGTGAGGAAGGTACGGAGGCTCCCCTCTCCTTCTCCCAGCAGCGGCTCTGGTTCTTGCACCAGCTCGATCCGAAGGACGCCTACCACGTCCCCGGCGCGCTGCGCCTGCGCGGATCGCTCGACGAGGAGATGCTGGAGCGATCCTTGACGGAGATCGTCCACCGGCACGAGGCGTTGCGCACAGTCTTCCATATGGCAGGGAGCACGCCGGTCCAGGTCGTTTTGCCGCCGGCGAACCTGCGACTGCCGGTGGTGGATCTCACGGCTCTCTCCACCGAGCAACGGGAGACCGAAGCCGGCCGGCTGCTCGATCGGGAGGCGCGCCTGCCGTTCGATCTCGAGCAGGGACCGCTCGTCCGGCTGCGGCTGCTTCGCTTCGCGGATGACGAGCGCCTGCTGGCGCTGGTGATGCACCACATCGTTTCGGACGCCTGGTCCCTGGGCGTGCTGCTGCGGGAGCTGGGGGAGGTCTATAGGGCTTTCGCCGGCGGAGAATCCTCACGTCTGCCGGAGCTGCCGGTCCAGTATTCGGACTTCGCCCGCTGGCAGCGGCGCTGGCTGGCCGGCGAGATGCTGGAACGGGAGGTGGCGTATTGGCGCCGGACGCTCACCGGAGCCCCGGAGTCGCTGGAGCTGCCTTACGACCGGTCTCCGTTGCCGGGGGCCGAGACCCGCGGCGGCAGGCGGCCCTTCGAGCTGTCCGCCGGCCTCTGGGAGCGGCTCCTGGAGCTGGCGCGCCGTGACGGCTGGACGCCGTTCATGGCTCTGCTCGCCGGCTTCCAGACTCTGCTGTCCCGCTACGGCAATCAGGAAGACGTGATCGTCGGCTCGCCCATCGCCAACCGCAACCGGCTGGAGTTGGAGGGGTTGATCGGTTTCTTCACCAACACCCTGGCGCTGCGGCTGGATCTCTCGGGCGATCCCTCGTTCTGGGAGCTCGGCCGGCGCGTTCGCGCCTCGGCCCTGGAGGCCTACGCCCACCAGGATCTCCCCTTTGAGAAGCTCGTCGAGGAGCTGGCGCCGGACCGGCACCTCGCCAGGAATCCGCTGTTCCAGACCATGCTCGTCCTTCAGAGGCCGCCGGCCCCGCCCAGCCTGCCCGCGATGGAGACCGAGCTGCTGGATGTGGACACCGGCACCGCCAAGTTCGACCTCACCCTGATGCTGACCGAGACGCCGGGCGGGGCGGCTGGAGTCCTGGAGTATGCCCGCGACCTGTTCGACGAGGCGACGGTCGACCGCATCCTCGGGCACCTCCGCACCCTGCTCGCAGCCGCCGGCTCGGAGCCCGGGCGGCGCCTCTCGGAGCTGGCAATTCTGACGGAAGCCGAGCGGGCGGAACTGCTCGCGTCGACCCGTCCCCTGCTCCCGGAGCCTCCGCAGCTCTGCGTTCATGACGGAGTGGCGGCCCAGGCAGCCCGGACGCCGGGTGCGGTGGCGGTGACCGACGGCGCGGACAGTCTGACCTACGGCGAGCTGATGGCGCGGGCCCGGCGCCTGGCGCGGCGATTGCGCGAGCTGGGAGTGGGTCCGGACGTGCCGGTGGGACTGTTCCTTGAGCGCTCTCTCGACATGGCGGTAGCCCTCCTCGGCGTGCTGGAGGCGGGCGGGGCCTACCTGTCTCTGGACCCGACCTATCCGGCGGAGCGCCTGCGGCTCATGCTGGAGGATGCCGAGGTGCCGGTCCTCGTGACCCACGCACCCCTGGCCGGCGCGGTGCCGGAAGGCACGGCGCGCATCGTCCGGGTTGACGAGCTGGAGGGAGAGGACGAGCCTCTCCTGCCGCCTGCCGGGGTGATGCCGGAGCACCTCGCCTACGTCATCTATACCTCGGGCTCGACCGGCCGGCCGAAGGGGGTGGCGATGACGCATAGCGCCATCTCCGCCATGCTCCTCTGGCAGCTCCGCACCTCGGCCGCGGAGGCCCGCCGCACGCTCCAGTTCACCTCTCTGTCGTTCGACGTCTCCTTCCAGGAGATCTTCTCGACGTGGTGGGCAGGGAGCACTCTGGTGCTCGTCGCCGACGAGGTGCGGCGCGATCCGGTGGCGCTGACGCGGTGGATGGCGGAGCAGCGCGTCGAACGGCTGTTCCTCCCGTTCGTGGCGCTGCAGCAGGTCGCGATGGCAGCGATCGAGGACCGGGACCCCGGCATCTTTCCCGCGAGCCTGCGGGAGGTGATGAGCGCCGGCGAGCAGCTCCACGTGACGCCCCAGGTGGCCGCGCTGTTCTCTCGCCTTCCCGGCGCGGTTCTGCACAACCACTACGGTCCGTCGGAGACGCACGCCGCCACCTGGCTATCCTTGGCAGGAGATCCGGCTTGCTGGCCGGAGCGGCCGGCGATCGGCCTGCCGGTGGATCACGCACGGGTCTTTCTGCTCGACGCGAATCTCCAGCCGGTGCCGGTGGGCGTGACGGGGGAGATCTGGGTCGGCGGCGCGGGCCTGGCGCGCGGCTACCAGGGCCGGCCCGACTTGACCGCCGAGCGCTTCCTGCCGGATCCGTTCGACTGGGCTGAAGGCTGGCGGCCCGGCGACCGGCTATACCGCACGGGAGACCTGGCGCGGCGGCGAGCGGATGGCGTGCTCGAGTTCCTCGGCCGCCGCGATTCGCAGGTCAAGATCCGCGGCCACCGCATCGAGCTCTTCGAGGTCGAGACGGCGCTCGCCCGTCATGAAGCGGTGCAGCAGGCCGCCGTGGCGGTGCGCGGGGAGGCCTCGGGCGCGCGCCGGCTGGTGGCCTACGTCGTTCTCCGGGAGGAGGTGGAGGTGCCGGCCTTCGGCGAGCTGCGGGCGTTCCTGGCGGAGAGCCTTCCCGACCCCATGGTGCCCACGGCCTGGGCAAGGCTCGACTCCCTCCCCCTGACCGCTACGGGCAAGCTCGACCGTGAGGCCCTGTCCCGCATCGCGCCCGAGGAGGGGAGCGGCGACGGCGAGCCGTTCGTACGGCCGCGCACCCCGGCCGAGGAGCTGCTGGCGGAAATCTGGAGCACGGTGCTCGCGGTGGAGCATGTGGGCCTCTACGACGACTTCTTCCAGCTCGGGGGCCACTCGCTCCTCGCCACCCAGGTGGCGTCGCGCGTCCGCGAGGCTTTCGGGGTGCACCTGCCGCTGCGCCGCATCTTCGAGGCTTCCACGCTGGCGGGTATGGCCGCGGCGATCCTGGACGCGGAGGGCGCCGCCGCGCCCGCGCCGCCCATCCGCCGCGCGCCGCGCGCGGCAGACCTGCCGCTCTCCTTCGGCCAGGAGCGCCTCTGGTTCCTCGACCGCCTGCAGCCCGGGAGCTCGGCCTACAACGTTCCGCTGGCGGTGCATGCGGAAGGACGGCTCGACGCCCGCCGCCTCGCTGCCGCGCTCTCGGCGTTGGCGCGCCGTCACGAAGTGCTGCGCACCGTCTTCGCCGAGCGCGGCGGCGAGCCGGTGCAGGTCGTGATGCCCGCGGCGGAGGTCCCGTTGCCGTCGGTGGACCTGCGAGATTTGCCTGCGGCATCACGCCAGCTCGAGGCGCAGCGGCTTACGGCGGAGGAGGCCGTGCGGCCGTTCGATCTCGCCCGCGGACCGCTGTTGCGCTGCCTCCTGCTCCAGCTGGACACCGAACGGGCATTGCTCGTGCTCAACCTCCACCACGTCGTCACCGACGGCTGGTCCATGGGCGTGCTGGTGCGGGAGATCAATGCCCTCTATGCAGGCTCGTCGCCGCCCGAGCTGCCGGTCCAGTACGCCGACTTCGCTGCCTGGCAGCGCCGGTGGCTCGCCGGCGAGACGCTGGATCGGCAGCTCGCCTGGTGGCGCGAGCGGCTGCGCGGAGCGCCCTCCGCGCTGGAGCTGCCGGCCGACCATCCGCGCCCCCCGGTGCTGTCGCAGCGCGGCGCCGAGCATCGCTTCACGCTGGCGGGAGAGCTGTCCCACGGTATCGCCGAGCTGGCCCGGCGGGAGGCGGTGACCCCGTTCATGGTTCTCGCGGCCGGTCTGTTCGCCCTGCTTTTGCGCTTGACGGGGCAGCGCGATCTGACGGTCGGCTCGCCCATCGCCAACCGCGGCCATCTCGAGACCGAGGCGCTGATCGGTTTCTTCGTCAATACCCTCGTGCTGCGGGCCGACCTGTCGCGGACGGCCAGCTTCCGCGACCTGCTGCGGCAAGTGCGGGAGGCGAGCCTGGGGGCGTACGCGCACCAGGACCTTCCCTTCGAGAAGCTGGTCGACGAGCTGCAGCCCGACCGCGATCTCTCCCGCTCGCCGCTCTTCCAGGTGGCGCTGGCACTGCAGAACGCGCCGCTGCCGGCGGTCGATCTCGGCGCGGTGCGGCTGGTGCCTGAGGAGATCCTCGCCGGCGTCGCCAAGTTTGATCTCTCCTTCGTCTTCGTCGAGGTGGAGGAAGGCCGGCTCGACGGCCTCCTCCAGTACGCCACGGACCTCTTCGCGCCGGCGACCGCCGCGCGCTACGCGCGCCACCTCTGCGTGATGCTCGGCGAGCTGGTGGCGCGTCCCCGCGGCCGGTTGGGCGAGGTGCCGCTGCTCTCCGCTGCCGAGCGGCAGCAGATCCTAAGGGAGTGGAACGACACGCGGTCACCGCTCGTTCGGGATCTGACGATCCATCGGCTGTTCGAGGAACGGGCGGATCTGCGGCCTGAGGCGCTCGCCGCGGTCTGGGACGGAGAGTCCCTGGCCTACGGAGGATTGGAGGCGAGGGCGAACCGGCTGGCCTGGCTGCTGCGCGATCTCGGCGCCGGACCCGGCATGCCGGTCGGGATTTGGTTGTCGCGTTCGCTGGACATGATCGTGGCCGTGCTCGCCACCCTCAAAGCCGGTAGTCACTACCTGCCGCTGGATGCCTCTTGGCCGGCCGAGCGGGTGGAAGCGATCCTCGCCACGTCACGGGCGCCGATTGTTGTCACCCGCTCCGAGCTCCTGCCGCAGGCCTTGGAAGTCCAATGGCGGACCGCTCTCGCCGAGGTCGTCTGCCTCGACGTGGACACCCCCCGGCCGCCTGCCGAGCCGGTCGACGCCGGAGAGGTGCGCGCTCTCTGGGATTTCGTAGCCGCGCGGGCGGTCGACCGGGTAAGCGCGGGCGGGTTCGTCAGCAGCTACACCGGCCTGCCGTTCTCCGAGCCCGAAGTGGACGAGTACCGCGATCGGGTGCTCTCGCTGGCCGCGCCCTGGCTGCGGCCGGACGCGCGGGTGCTCGAGATCGGCTGCGGCTCGGGCCTGATCCTGTGGGAGATGGCAACGCGGGTGGCGTGCGCCGTAGGCGTCGATCCTTCGGAGCTTACCCAGGAGCGCAACCGTGCCTATGCGGTGGAGCGCGGCTTGACCAACGTCGAGCTGCTCACCGGCTTCGCCCACGAGATCGATGATCTTGCCGCGGGAGAGTTCGATCTCATTGTTCTGGCGAGCACGGTCCAGTTCTTCCCGGGTCCGCTCTACCTGGAGCGGATCGTCGAGCAGGGACTGCGGCGGCTCGCCCCCGGCGGCGCGCTGCTCATCGCCGATGTGCCCGATGCGCGGCGGCGGGACGAGTTCCAGGAATCTCTCGGGGTGTCCGGAAAGGCGGCTCCCAGGCGGATGAGCTGGTTCGACGAGGACCTCTTCCACGACGTCGCCGCGGCGCTGCCCGAAGCGGGAGAGGTCTCGGTTCTCCACCGCTGCGAGGGCTTCGCCAACGAGCTGCGCTTCCGCTACGACGTCCTGCTGACCCGCTGCGATGGCGAGCGGCCCACAGCTGCGCGGCGCAAGCGCCTATGGACCGGCTGGCACGCGGAGCACTGTCCCTCCCGGCGCCCGCCGTCTCCGGCCTCACCGGACGACTCCGCGTACGTGATCCATACTTCGGGCTCCACCGGTCAGCCCAAGGGGATCGGGGTCCAGCACCGTCCTGCGGTGGCTCTGATCCGCTGGGTCAACGGCACTTTCGATGTTGGGCCGAGCGACCGGCTGCTGTTCACGACGTCGCTGGGCTTCGACCTGTCGGTCTACGACATCTTCGGCACGCTCGCCGCCGGCGGCACCATCCACGTTGCGCCCGAGGCGGCGGTGCGCGATCCGGTGCGGTTGGCGGCGATGTTGCGCGAGGAGTCAGTGACCCTCTGGGACTCGGCGCCGGCGGCCCTGCAGCAGCTCGCGCCGCTCTTCCCCGCGCGCGTCCCCGCGCGCGAGGAGGCGATCCATGCGCCGAGCCCCTTGCGTCTCGTGCTGCTCTCCGGCGACTGGATACCGGTCTCTCTGCCCGACCAGGTGCGGGCGGCTTTCCCCGGCGCCCGGGTGATCAGCCTGGGCGGCGCGACCGAAGCTACGGTGTGGTCCAACTGGTATCCGATCGACGAGGTGGACCCTCGCTGGCCGAGCATCCCCTACGGCCGGCCCATCGACGACGCCCGGTACTACGTGCTGGACGAGGGCCTGAGCCCGTCTCCGGTGAGTGTGGCCGGGGATCTCTACATCGGGGGCGGCGTGTTGTCCTTGGGGTACATTCACCAGCCGGATCTGACGGCGGCGCAGTTCCTCCCCGACCCCTTCGCGGGACCCGAGCGCAAGGGCGCACGGATGTACTGCACCGGCGATCGCGCGCGGTGCGGCGCCGACGGGAATCTGGAGTTTCTGGGACGGATCGATCAGCAGGTCAAGGTCCGCGGCTACCGCATCGAGCTGGGGGAGATCGAGGTGGCCCTCTCCCGTCACCCCGGCGTACGGGAAGCAGTCGTACTGGCGCGGGCGGATTTCCCGGGAGAGAAACGCCTGGTGGGCTATGTCATACCATCCGCCCGTCCAGCGCCTACAGCCGCAGGGCTGCGGGAATTCCTGCTGGAGATCCTGCCCGAGTACATGGTCCCCTGGGCCTTCGTCGAGCTGGAGGCCTTTCCGGTTACGACCAACGGCAAGCTCGACCGCGCGGCTCTTCCCGCGCCGCAGCCGTCGGTGGCGGGAGGAGGGACCTACGTCGCGCCGCGCAACGAGCTCGAACGTGACATCGCCCGCGTATGGCGCGAGGTGCTGCAGTTGAAAAGCGTGGGCGTCAACGACAACTTCTTCGAATCCGGCGGCAGCTCGCTGCTGATCGTCAAGCTGCACTCCCGCCTCAAGGAAGCTCTCGGGCGGGACGTCCCCGTCATGGAGCTGTTCCGCCACACCACGATCGACGCCCTGGCGCGCAAGCTGGCCGAAGACGCGGAGGAGGCCCTACCCGACGAGACCCGGACCGGCCAGGTCCGCGAGCGAGCCCGTTCACGCCAGAGCTCGCTGCGCCAGCTCCGCGAGGCCCGTACCGGTCGCCGCGGCAGGACGGTTGAGCGAAAGGGATATATTGCCGATGAGTGACCCCGAAGAGACGACACCGGCACACGGCATCGCCATTGTCGGCATGTCCGGCCGGTTTCCCGGTGCCCGCTCGCTGGAGGAGTTCTGGCACAACCTCCACGACGGCGTCGAATCCATTTCTTTTTTCACCGCGGACGAGCTGATGGAGGAGGGGATCGATCCCACCCTCCTCGGAAGCCCTGAGTACGTGCGTGCCAAGGGCGTAATCGGCGGAGTGGAGATGTTCGACTGCGCCTTCTTCGGCTTCACCCCGCGCGAGGCCGCGCTGATGGATCCGCAGCACCGGCTTCTCCTCGAGTGCGCCTGGGAGGGACTCGAGGACGCGGGCGACGATCCCTCGCGCATTTCGGGCCGGGCTGCGGTTTATGTAGGCTCTGGCACCAGCTCATACCTGTTCTCCAATCTGCTGCCGAGCCGCGCCGATCTGGAGACGGTGGGCCCGCTCCAGGCGCTGATCCTGAACGACCGTGACTTCGTTGCCACCCGTCTCTCTTACAAGCTCGACCTGCGAGGACCGAGCGCCGTGGTACAGACCGCCTGCTCGACTTCGCTGATGGCGGTCCATATGGCCTGTCAGAGTCTCCTCGCGGGCGAGTCGGATCTGGCCTTGGCCGGCGGGGTATCCATCAACGTGCCGGTCAAGGAGGGCTACCTCTATCAGGAGGGGAGCATCTCTTCATTCGACGGACACTGCCGGTCCTTCGATGCTGGGGCCTCCGGCTCGGTTCCGGGGATTGGCGCCGGCCTGGTGGTGTTGAAGCGCCTGGCTGATGCTCTGGAGAATGGCGATACCATCCATGCCGTCATCCTCGGCTCAGCGGCCAACAACGACGGTTCGGCCAAGGTGGGCTTCACCGCCCCCAGCATCGAAGGGCAGGCCGAGGTCATCGCCGAGGGCCTGCTGATGGCCGGCGTCGAGCCGGACACCATCGCCTACGTGGAGGGGCACGGCAGCGGTACGTCCCTCGGCGACCCGATCGAAATTTCGGCTCTGCGGCAGGCGTTCGCGCGGGCGGGGCACGGCGGCCGGCCCTGCGCCCTGGGGTCGGTCAAGAGCAATATCGGCCACCTGAACACCGCCGCGGGCATCGCCGGACTCATCAAGACAGTGCTGGCCCTGCGGCACGGCACGATCCCGCCCAGCTTGCACTTCGAGCGGCCGAATCCCCAGGCCGACTTCGGTCCCTTCCACGTGCCGAACCAAGCGCTGCCTTGGCCGGAGGACCTCTCACCTCGCCGCGCCGGTGTGAGCTCGTTCGGGCTGGGGGGCACCAATGTCCATGCCGTGCTGGAGGAAGCGCCGGAGGTAGAGCCCTCGGGACCGTCGCGATCCTGGCAGCTCCTGTTGCTGTCGGCCCGCACGCCCACGGCGCTGGCAGCCCAGGCCGAACGCCTGGCAGATCGACTGGACACTGGCGAACCCCTGAATCTCGCGGACGTGGCCTTCACCCTCCAGGTCGGCCGCAGAGTCTTCAACCACCGCATGGCCGTCGTTTGCCATGACCGCTCGGATGCCATTTCCGAGTTGCGGATGGGAAAAGGCGCGTCCAGCTCGTTCGAGGGAAGCGAGCGGCCTCTGGTCTTTCTTTTTCCCGGCCTTGGCGATCATTACGTGGACATGGGCCGAGAGCTGTACGAGAGCGAGCCCGCCTTCGCCGCCGAGGTGGACCGCTGCGCGGAGATTCTGCGTTCACACCTGGGCGCCGATATTCGGGAAGTTCTCTTCTCGGCCGCTCCGCGGGAGGCGCCGGCTGCGGGACCCGAGCGCCGAACCGACCTACGGGCCCTACTACGCCGGGGCGGAGACGACCGAAACGAAGCGTCGCGCCGGCTCGACCGCACCGAGTACGCGCAGCCCGTCGTCTTCGTCGTCGAGTACGCCCTGGCCCGGCTGCTGATGGCTTGGGGCGTGCGCCCGCAGGCCATGATCGGCTACAGCCTCGGCGAGTACGTTGCGGCCTGCCTCTCAGGAGCTCTATCGCTGGAGGACGCTCTGGCTCTGGTGGCGCGGCGGGCGAAGCTTATCCAGGAGCTGCCCGCGGGCGCCATGCTGGCCGTGCCGCTGCCGGAATCTGAGCTCCGGCCGTTCCTTGGCGAGAGCCTCGCCATCGTGGCCACCAACGGTCCCCATTTCTGCGTCGTGGGCGGCCCAGACGACGCGGTCGCCGACTTGGACCGGCGGCTGTCCGGGCAGGGTGTGACCTGCCTGCGGCTCACCACTACTCACGCCTTCCACACGTCCATGATGGAGCCGGCCGCTGCGGCTCTGACGGAGCTTGCAGCAAGCCTGACGGTCGGGACGCCGAAGATTCCGTACGTTTCGAATGTCACTGGCACCTGGATCACGGCCGCCGATCTTCAGGACCCCGGTTACTGGGCGCGCCACATGGTGCGGCCCGTGCGCTTCGCCGAGGGACTGGCCGAGCTGCTGCGCGATGCGGACCGCGCGATGGTTGAGGTGGGGCCGGGCGGCACGCTTTCCGCCCTGGTCCGCCAGCACCCCGACGCCGGGGCCGGCCGCATCGCGATCGCGACGATGCGGCGGGAGAGCGAGCAGGGCTCGGATCTCGCGGTGCTGCTCGACGCTCTGGGCCGGCTCTGGGTCGAGGGCGTTCCCCTTGAAGCCACCGGTCTCTTCGCTGGCCAGCGGCGGCGGCGCGTGCCGCTCCCCACGTATCCCTTCGAGCGCCAGCGCTGCTGGATCGATCCACCGAAGGACGCAGCGCGGGATGAGACTCCCCGCCCCGGAGCCCTCGCGCGAGAGCCCGATCTGGCGGACTGGTTCTGGGTGCCCGTCTGGAAGCAGACTGCTCCTGTTATTCCTGCCGAGAATAGCGACCTCGGTAGCTGGCTCGTGTTCCTCGACCGCTGCGGAGTCGGCGAACGGCTCGCCTCCCGGCTGCGTGGCGAAGGCCGTGACGTGCTCACCGTCGCGGCTGGCGGAGCGTTTCGGGCGGAGGAGGGAGCCGTGACCCTCGACCCCTCCCGCGGCGAGGATTACGAAGCGCTGGTCCACCTGCTTCGCGAGGCCGGCGGTCTCCCCTCCCGCATCGTCCATCTCTGGGGGTTGGGCGAGGAGACCGGCTCCGAGGATGCCCAGGAGATGGGACTTCTGAGCTTGGTATTCCTGGAGCAGGCCCTGGTGGCGGCCGGGACGGACGGGCCGGCGATCCGCATCGGCGTGGTGGGCAGCCGCTTGCACGAGATTCTGGAGGGGGACCGTGTGCAGCCGGCGAAGGCGGCTGTGGTGGGCGCCTGCAAGGTGGTCCATCAGGAATCGTCGCGCCTGACCTGCTTCAGCCTGGATTGCACGCCCGACGAGGGGGTGGTCGATCGGCTGCTTGCCGAGATGTCCCGCGACACCCTAGACCCCGTTGTGGCTTACCGCGGCCGGCAGCGCTGGGTGCGCACCTTCGACCGGATCCGGCTGCCTCAGGCGTCCTTCTCCGTGTTGCGGGAAGAGGGTGTTTATCTGATCACCGACGGCGGCAACGCATGTGGCGTCGGGCTTGCCGAGCTGTTGACTGCAACGCTGCGCTCCAAAGTGGCACTGCTGCTGCCGCCCGCTTTCCCGGTCCGGGAGCTGTGGGCGAATTGGCCGGAAACTCCCGGTCAGGATCACGTCGGCGACGTGGCGCGGCGGTTGCTGGCCCTGGAGGGCGGTCCCGGGATCGCCGGCAACCTGTTGATCCTCCGCACCGACATGACGGATGCGTCGGCGTTGCGGAAGGCCTTGGACGAGGTTCGGGCTTGCTTCGGTCCACTGGACGGCGCCTTCCACACTCCGGGCTCGTTCACCGGCGGCCTGATCCAGTTGAAGACCCGGGAGACCCTCGCCGCCGCCCTCGCCCCGATAGAGAATGGGACGCGTGCCTTGCTCGCGGCTCTCGTGGATGACGAAAGAGCTTTTGTCGTCCTGATGTCTTCAACCCTGGGCTTTACGGGCGGCCTTGGCCAAGTCGACCTCGCCGCTGCCGGCTCGTATTTCGACGCTCTGGCTCAGGCGCTGGCCAGCGGACCGCGCCGCATGGTGGCGGCCCATTGGGATCCATACCAATGGCAGGCCTGGCTCGTCGCCGGTCTCGGCACCCTACTCCAGACGGAGCAGCAGGAGGAGCTGCAGGCGGGAGCCATTCCCGTGACGACCAGCGGCGAGGCACTGGGCCGCGTGCTCGGTTCCGGTCTGTCGCGGGTCATCGTCTCGGCGCGCGACCTCGAGGCGGTGATCGAGGAAACCGATGCCTTGACCGCCGAAAGCTTCTTCGCGCAGATGGAGAAGGCCCGCCGCTCCGGGGGAACCCATTCCCGCGACGGGCTTCCGACTTCTTACGTATCGCCGCGCGATGAACGTGAGGAGAGGCTCGCCGCGCTGTGGGAGGAGCTTTTCGGCATCGCGCCGATCGGCATCGAGGACAGCTTCCTCGAGCTCGGCGGGCATTCGCTGCTGGCCATTCAGATGGTGACTCAGGTCCGCTCGCTGTTTGACGCCGACCTGCCGGTGACGGCACTGTTCGAGGCGCCGACCATCGCCGCGCTCTCCAAGCTGATCGGGCGGACGCGGGGAGAGGAGAGTCCCGAGGATCTCGAAGCCCTCCTCGCTCTCGTGGAGGGGCTCTCGCCCGAGGACGCGGCCCGCAGGCTGGCAGAGATGGAGGCTCCGGCGTGAGCGTTGTCGAACGCCTTTCGGTCCTCACCCCGGAGCAGCGGGCGCTGTTCGAGGCGTTGCGCCGCAAGCAGCGGGAAAACGAGGCTGTGCGGCCGCTCCAACCGCCGCCGGTGCGCCCGGTGTCCGGCGCGTTCGGCATTGGCGACTGGCCCCTGTCGTTCGATCAGGAGCGCTTGTGGCAGCTTCACCGGGACAACTCCGGCCTGGTGTCGTGGAACGTCGACGCCGGCAGTCACGTCGTGGGTGAGCTGAACATTCCGCTTTTCATCACCGCTTGCCGCGAGCTCATACGCCGGCACGCGGCGTGGCGCACCACGTTTCCCGTCGTGGACGGGCGACCGGTGCAGCGGGTTCATCCATTCTTGGAGCCCGAGATTTTGGTAATCGATCTCGGCGTCCTGCCGTCCGAGCTCCGCGAGCACACCGGGCATGCAGCCATCTACGACCATACGCGTCAGACGTTCGACCTGGAACAGGGGCCTCTCCTGCGCATCGCGCTGGTGCGTCTCTCCGGACGGGAGCACCTCTACCTGGTGACGATCCACCACCTGGCTACCGACTGGATCGCTTTCCAGGTCTTCTTCGGCGAGCTGATGGAAGTCTACGAGGCCTTGCGGGCGGGCCGCCCCTCGCTGCTGCCGCCATTGCCGGTCCAGTATCCGGATTACGTCCTGTGGGAACGCGAGTGGTTGCAGGGCGAGGTGCTGGAGGCGGAGGCCGCCTTTTGGCGGCGCGAGCTGGAAGGCTTCCCACTGGTTCTCGATCTTCTCGGGGACCGGCCGCGGCCATCCAATCAGACCCAGAGGGGAGGGCTTTACCGGGTACGAGTCGGTGCCGAACGCACGGACCGCCTGCGCGCCCTGGCGCGGCATGAGGGGGCTACGATGTTCATGGCGGTGCTCGCCGTGCTGTACGCCCTGCTATGGCGCGTCACCGGGCGTGAGAAGCTCATCATCGGTTCGAACAGCGCCAATCGCGTCCGGCCGGAGGTCGCGTCCGTCGCCGGCTTCTTCCTCACCCAAGTGCCTTTTGCCGCCGACCTGGCCGGAGATCCGACATTTCGCGAGTTACTCGCCCGCACCCGCAGGACGGCCCTCTCGGCCTACGCGCACCAGAACTTTCCGTTCAGCAAGCTCATCGAGTCCCTGGGAGTGGCGCCGGACTCGAGCCGCAATCCGGTCGTGCAGGTCCTGCTGTTGATTCTGGAAGGTCAGAGCTACGGACGATCCGGGGACCTCGAGTTCCGGCCCGTCGGGCTCTACGACGGCAACTCCCGCTGGGATCTGATGTTCGGGCTTTACGACTACCACGACGTCGGCCTCTCCGGACCCTTGGAGTACAACGCCGACATCTTCGATGCGCCGACGGTCGGTCGGCTGCTGGAGCTCTTCTATCGACTGATCGACGCGGTCACCGCCGATCCTGAAATCAGCCTGTCGCAGCTCCCCTCCCTTACGGAGGTGGCCGCTTGAGTGTCTCGGACCGCCTCGCCGCCCTCGCGCCCGAGCAGCGGGCGCTCTTCGAGAAGCTCCGGGAAAAGCAGCGCAAGACGGCTCGCGCTCATCAGCCGCCGCCGATCCGGCGGAGGAGCGGCCCGACCGGCGAGGGGGATTGGCCACTGTCGCTCGATCAAGAGCGTTTCTGGTTCATGGAGCAGCTCTATCCGGGAGGAGCGGGGCTCAGCATTACCGCCGCGAGCCGGATGCGGGGACCGGTCCTGATTCCGTTCGTGGCTGCGGCGCTCGACGAGATTGCCCGCCGCCATGCGGCTTGGCGCACCACGTTTCCGGTCATCGACGGCGCGCCGGTGCAGCAGGTAGCGGCCTCCGGGGAGTTGAGGCTCGCGCTGGTCGACCTCTCGGGCCTGCCTGCGGTACGGCGGGAGGCCGAGGCCCTGCGCCGGGTAGGAGAGGACACGGCCGCACCCTTCGATCTGGATTCCGGGCCGCTCGTGCGGGCGAGCGTTCTCCGGCTGGATGGCGGCGATCACCTCTGCCTGCTCACCGCCCACCACCTGATCATCGACTTTCCCTCCTTTCAGCTCGCCTGGAGCGAGCTGGCCGCTCTCTACTCAGCCTTCGCCGCGGGCGGCAGGTTAGCGTTGCCCACGCCGCCGGTCCAATACTCGGACTTCGCGATCTGGCAGCGCGAGTGGCTCCAGGGCGAGGTGCTCGCAGACCTGACGGCCTGGTGGCGCGAGCATCTGGACGGATTCCCGCTGGCGTTGGACCTGCCCACCGACCGGCCGCGCCCGGCCGTGCTGCGGATGCGGGGGGGCCGGCGGCTCCTGCGCGCCTCGCGCAAGTTGTCCGAGGGGCTGCGGACCCTCGCTCGGCAGGAAAGGGCCACTCTCTTCATGACCGTGCTCGCGGCCACCACGGCGATGCTCTCTCGCGACTCCGGCCAGGAGAAGCTGATTCTTGGAGCGAACAACGCGAACCGGAATCGGCCTGAGTTCCAGCAGGTGATCGGTCCATTCCTGACCCAAGTCCCCTTCCCGCTCGATCTCGCGGGGGATCCGACCTTCCGCGAGCTGCTGGCGCGGGTTCGCCAGACGGCTCTCGGCGCCTATGCCCACCAGGACCTGCCGTTCGGCAAGCTGGTGGAGGCGATCCAGCCGCAGCGCGACAGTAGCCGCCAGCCAGTCATCCAGGCCCTCGTTCAGGTGCTCGACGGTGAGTTCTCCAAGGCGCACATGGCCGGCGTCGATTTCGAGGCGGTGGACGCCTACGACGGCAACGCCCGTTACGATCTGATGCTGACGCTCTTCGACCAGCCGGATGGGCTGGTCGGCTCCCTGGAATACGACGCGGATCTTTTTGATCTCACGACCGTCCAGCGGCTGGCCGAGCGGTTCCTGCTTCAGGCCGAGGCGTTCACGGCCGATCCCGGGCTGCGCCTGTCGGATCTACCGGTGTTCACCGCGGGAGTGCGCCATCAGGTCCTGAGCGAGTGGAACGATGCGGCCCGGCCGCTCCCCGGGTGGACCGTGCCGGAACGCTTCGCTGAGCAGGCGGCGCATACGCCGGCATCTCTCGCTGTAATCGCCGCTGGCGGAACGCTCTCCTATCGGGAGCTCGACGACCGATCGAACGCGCTGGCGAGACGATTGCGCGCCTTGGGAGTAGGCCCCGAATCGCGAGTGGCGCTCCTGCTCGATCGTACGCTCGACGTACCCGTCGCCATCTTCGGTGTGTGGAAGGCGGGCGGTGCCTTCGTGCCGCTAGATCCCACTGCGCCTGCCGAGCTCCTCGCGGGCATCCTGGCTGACGCAGAGCCGGAGGTCGTTATTCACCATGGAGCTCTGACGGTGCCGCTCGCGGCCGGGGTGCAGTCGGTGGAAATGGCGTCTCCAGAACCGTTGCGCGAGCAGGGAGAGGGTCCATCCGCGGAGGTCCGCCCCGGCCATCTCGCTTACCTGATCTACACCTCGGGCACCAGCGGCCGGCCGAAGGCGGTCCTGATCGAGCACGGCGGCCTCGCCATGGTGCTGGGCACGGTGGTGGATCGTTTTGGGTTTGTGGCCAGCGACCGTGTGGCCCATCTGTCGCGGTTCTCCCTCGACATCTCGCTGATCGAGCTTTTTGCACCGCTGCTCGTAGGCGGCGTCTGCGAGATCGTGCCGGGGGACGACATTCTCGACCCCGACGGCCTGCTCGCCGTGTTGGAGCGGGCGACCTGGGCGCATGCGGTGCCGAGCCTGATGCGCCGTATCGTGGAGGAAGCGCGCCAGCGAGGTCCGGAGAGGCTCGCCCGCCTGAGAATGCTCGTCACGGGGGGCGACCTGGTGCCGCCCGACCTCCTGGCGGACCTCCTCGCCACCTTTCCCAGTGCCGATATCGCCACGCTCTACGGTCCCACCGAGACGACCATCGTCTGCGCCGGTGATCGCGTGCCGCGGGATCGCCGGCCCGAGCGGTCGCTCCTCGGCCGTCCGCTCGACAACGTCGAGCTGCGGGTCGTGGACACCCGAGGCAGGCTCGTCCCCTTGGGGCTGCCGGGCGAGCTATGGGTGGGCGGGCCCGGAGTGGCCCGCGGCTACTTCCGCCGTGACGATTTGACCGCCGAGCGCTTCGTCGAGGTGGATGGCCGGCGCTTCTACCGCACGGGCGATCTCGTAAGGCAGCTCCCGGCAGAAGGGGGAGCCCTGGAGTTCCTCGGTCGTACGGACTTCCAGGTGAAGATCCGCGGCTTCCGCATCGAGCCCGGCGACGTCGAGGCGGCGTTGCTGGAGCACCCTGCGGTGCGCCAGGCGGTGGTGGTCGCGCGCGCGGACGGCACGGGGGAGCGGCGGCTGGTCGGCTATGTGGTGGCCGCGACCCACTGTCAGCCATCGGAGCTGCGCGAGCATCTGGTGGCGCGCCTGCCGTCGTACATGGTCCCATCCACTTTGGTCATCCTCCCCGAGCTGCCGCTCACCGCCCACGGCAAGGTGGACCGCGCGCGCCTGCCCGCGTCCGAGGTTCCGGCGGAGGAGGCCGAGGGCGCCCCGCCGCGCACCCCCGCCGAAGAGCTTGTGGCCGGGATCTGGTGCGAGGTCCTTGGCCTGCCGCGGGTCTCCCGTTCCTCCGACTTCTTCGAGCTGGGCGGGCACTCGCTGCTGGCCACCCAGGTGGTGAGCCGGCTGCGCTCCGCCACCGGCGCTGAGCTGCCAGTCCGCGAGCTGTTCCAGTCGCCCACGGTCGCGGCCCTGGCGACAGCCCTCGAAGCGGCTCTCTCGGCCGGGACCTTGGCCGCAGCGGCGCCTCCGATCCGGCCCATACCAAGGGAAGGCCACCTGCCGCTCTCGTTCGCCCAGGAGCGCTTGTGGTTCCTCGACCGGCTGACGCCGGG
Source organism: Thermoanaerobaculia bacterium (assembly GCA_036002325.1). Lineage (GTDB taxonomy): Bacteria > Acidobacteriota > Thermoanaerobaculia > Multivoradales > UBA5704 > DATARR01. The sequence continues at coordinate 38,930 of DASYTJ010000071.1, forward strand.
CAACGCGGCCTATACGATCCCGCTCGCTCTGGCCGCCCACGGCGAGCTGTCCCTGCCCGCCATGGAAGCGGCACTCTCGGAAATAGTGCGTCGCCATGAGGCGCTCCGCACCACCTACGAGCCGCGGGGTGACCTCCCATCGCAGGTGATCGCGTCACCCGCTCCATTTCGGCTGCCCCTGGTGGACCTCTCGGACCTGCCGGAGACGCTGCGCCGCGGCGAGGTCCGGCGCCTGGCCGATGAGACCGTGGCAGCGCCGTTCAACCTCGAGCGCGATCCGATGTTGCGCGCCCGTGCCGTGCGCCTGGGTGCGGCCGAGCACGCGCTGCTGCTCACCGTCCATCACATTGCGGCGGACGGCTGGTCGGTCGGCGTGATGGTAGAGGAAATCGCCGCCCTCTATCCCGCGGCGCTCGCCGGCACGGCTTCTCCCCTCCCCGAGCTGACCGTCCAATACGCGGACTTCGCCGTCTGGCAGCGCGCGTGGTTGCAGGGAAGTGTGCTGGATGGCCAGCTCGGCTATTGGCGCGAGCGGCTCGCGGGCGTCCCGGCGGCCCTCGATCTGCCATCCGATCGGCCGCGCCCGCCTTTCCAGAGCTTCCGTGGCGCCACCCGGAACCACCCGATCGCGCCGGAGACCACGCTGGCGCTCGTCTCCCTTGCGCGGCAGCAGGACGCCACACTTTTCATGGTCCTGCTTGCCGCCGTCCAGGCCCTGCTCGGCCGCTACGCAGGGCAGGAAGATCTGGCCGTGGGGTCGCCGATCGCCAACCGTATCCGTGCCGAGATCGAGCCGCTCATCGGCTTCTTCGTCAACAGCCTGGTGCTGCGCGGCGATCTCTCGGGCGATCCACCGTTCCGCGAGCTGGTGGCCCGGTCGCGGCGCGTGGCCCTCGAGGCCTATTCCCACCAGGACCTCCCCTTCGAGCGGCTCGTCGAGGAGCTGCGTCCCGAACGGCAGCCGGCGCGCAATCCGCTCTTCCAGGTCATGGTCGCGTTCCAGAATGCGCCGGTGCGCGCCGTCGGTCTCCCCGGTCTGACCTTCTCGCCAGTCGCATTCGAGTTTCCGGCGACCCGCTTCGATCTGGAGGTCTTCTTCACGGAAGTGGAAGGCGGTCTGGTGATGCAGCTTACCTGGAGCACGGATCTCTTCGATGCTGCCACCGTGCAGCGCCTGATGGGGCATCTGGAGTCGCTCTCGGCAGCGGTGCTCGCGGATCCTTCACGGCGGCTGTCGGATCTCTCGCTCCTTTCGGCGCCGGAGCACCACCAGATCCTAGCCGAGTGGAACGATACTGCGGCCGAGATCCCGCGGCGGGATGTGGCCGCCCTGTTTGCGGAGCAGGCGAGGCGCCTGCCCGAAGCCGTCGCCGTTTCCTCCGAGGAGGGGGACCTCACCTATGGCGAGCTCGACTGGCGCGCCTCGCGGCTTGCCCGCCGCCTCGCCGCAGCCGGCGTCGGTCCCGACGTCCGCGTCGCTCTGCTCGCGCAGCGCTCGCCGGCCCTGGTGGTGGGGATCCTCGCCGTTCTCAAGGCGGGAGGTGCCTACGTGCCGCTCGACCCGTCGTACCCCGCCGAACGGCTCGCCTGGATGCTCGCCGACGTGGAGGCCCGCGTGCTCCTTGCCCAGCCGGAGCTGCTCGCCGAGCTACCTGAAGGAATCGCCATGCCCGAGGTGGTCGAGCTGACGGCAGAGCCCGTGGAGATCGCGGGTCCCGATCCCGCGGGCCCGCTCCCTGACGATCTCGCCTACGTGATGTACACCTCCGGCTCGACCGGCCGACCCAAGGGCGTGGGCGTCACCCACGCCAATATCGTGCGGCTGGTGCGTGAGAGCGGCTTCGCCGATCTCGGCGCCAACCAGGTGTTCCTGCAGCTCGCGCCGATCTCTTTCGATGCCTCGACGCTAGAGCTTTGGGCGCCTTTGCTCAACGGCGGACGCATCGCCATCTTCCCGCCGCGGCGGGCGTCCCTGGAAGAGCTGGCGGAGGCGATCTCGCGTTTCGGCGTCACTTCGCTGTGGCTGACCGCGGAGCTCTTCCACCAGATGGTCGAGAACCAGCTTGAAGCCCTGCGGCCGTTGCGCCAGCTCCTGGCCGGAGGCGACGTTCTGTCGCCGCCACACGTCCGCCTGGCCCTTTCCGGTCTGCCGGGCCTAACCCTGATCAACGGCTACGGCCCGACTGAAGGGACGACATTCACCTGCTGTTTCTCCATGACCGATCCGGAGCGGGTGGGCGCGACGGTGCCCATCGGGCGGCCCATCGGCAACACGCGGGTCCATGTTCTGGGTCCAGATCTGCGGCCGGTGCCCGCCAGCGTCTGGGGCGAGCTCTTCATTGGCGGCGGCGGCCTCTCGCGGGGTTATCTCGGCAGTCCCGAGCTCACCGCCGAGCGTTTCGTGCCCGACGCGATGGCGGAACCTGGAGCGGCAGAGTCACGGCTCTACCGGACGGGCGACATCGTGCGCTTCCGAACGGACGGCCGCATCGAGTTCCGCGGCCGCCGCGACGGCCAGGTCAAGCTGCGTGGCTTCCGCGTCGAGCTCGGGGAGATCGAGAGTGCGCTCGGCCGCCATCCGGGAGTGCACGCGGCAGTGGTGGTGGCGCGCGATGACGGCGGCCCCACCGGTCGGCGGCTCGTCGCCTACGTGGTGCCGCGGCCGCCGGCGTCCCGCGCCGGCGAGGGGCCGCAGCACGTCGAGCAGTGGCGCGAGGACCTGGCATGGCGACTGGTGCCGGACCTGCGGCGGTGCTTGGAGTCCGAGTTCCCCGACTACATGGTCCCGTCCGCCTTCGTCCTCCTCGACGCGCTGCCGCTCACGCCCAACGGCAAGGTGGACCGCGCCGCGTTGCCGGCGCCCGAACGCCCCGCCGAGACCGCCGCGGGCTGGGTCGCCCCGGACAGCCAACTCGAGAAGCTGCTCGCGCAGATCGTCGCCGAGGTGCTCGGCGTCGAACGGGTGGGCATGAGAGACAACTTCTTCAATCTCGGTGGGCACTCCCTGCTTGCTACTCAGCTCGTCTCGCACCTCACTCAATCTCACGGCATTCAGGTCACCTTGCAGATGGTGTTCGACTCGGCCACTCTGGCCGATCTGGCCGACCGAATCGTCCGGCAGGAGCTTGAGAGCGCCGACCACCTGCTCCTCGACGAGGTCCTGAGTGAGATGCAAGGGGTGTCGCCGGAGGAGGATCTGCAGGCGATGCTGGAACAGGCGGAGGAGGTGCGGTGAGCGTCGCCGAGCGCATCGCCGTGCTGACGCCCGAGCAGCGGGCCCTGTTCGAGAAGCTGCGGGAAAAGCAGCGCAGGGCCGCGCGCCTCCATCAGCCGCCGCCGATCCGGAGGGTCAGCGGCCCCACGGGGGAAGGGGACTGGCCGCTATCGCTCGATCAGGAGCGCTACTGGTTCATGGAGCAGCTCTACCCGGGCGGCGCTGGCCTGAACATCACCGCGGCCACCCGCATGCGCGGGCCGCTCTTACCCGTGACGTTGGCGGCGGGACTCTCGGAGATCGTGCGGCGCCACGCCGCCTGGCGCACCGTTTTTCCGGCGGTCGGCGGTAAGCCTGTGCAACGGGTCGAGGCCCCGCGGCCGCAGCGGCTGCCGGTGATCGACTTGGGCGGCCTGCCGGCGGAGCGGCGCGAGCCTGAGGTTCTCCGCTTGGTCAACGAGGATTCGGCGACTTGTTTCGACCTCGAGCGAGGCCCGCTGGTGCGCTCGAGCCTGGTGCGGCTGAGTGCCGTCGAACACATATGTGTGCTCACCGTTCACCATACTGTGACCGACTGGATCTCCTTTCAGATCGCCTGGGCGGAGCTCGCGTCGTTCTACGAAGCGTTTGCCGCGGACAGGCGGCCGGAGTTGCCGGATCCGCCCGTCCACTACCCGGATTTCGCAATCTGGCAGCGCGAGTGGCTCCAGGGCGAGGTCCTCGACGAGCTGACCTCCTGGTGGCGCGAGCGGCTGGCCGGCTTTCCAGTGACGGTCGAGTTGCCGACCGATCGGCCTCGGCCGGCGGTCTTCCGCATGCACGGCGGCAGGCTTCCGGTTGCGGTGCCCAGGGAGCTGGCGGATAGCTTGCGCAGCCTTGCCCACCAGGAGGGAGCGACCCTATTCATGGCAGTCCTCGCCGGGGCTGCCTCGCTGCTCCATCGCGACTCCGGCCAGGACCGCGTGATCCTCGGTGCCAATAACGCGAACCGCAACCGGCCGGAGATCGAGCCGGTCCTCGGTTGCTTCCTGACCCAAGTCCCCTTCGCTATCGATCTCGCTGGCGATCCGACCTTCCGCGAGCTCCTCGTGCGCGTCCGCCAGTCGGCCCTGGGCTCCTATGCCCACCAAGATCTGCCGTTCGGGCAGCTCGTCCAGGCGCTCCAGCTCGAGCGCGACCCCAGCCGGCAGCCGCTGATCCAGACGCTCGTCCAGGTGCTCGGCGGCCAGCCCGCGGGAGCGAATTTCGCGGGCGCCAGCTTCGAGCCCGTGGACGCCTACGACGGCCGGGCCCGCTACGATCTGCTGCTGACGCTCTTCGATGCTCCTGGCGGTCTGGTGGGCTCGCTGGAATACGACGCCGACCTCTTCGACGCCGCGACCACCGTCCGGCGCATCGAACGGTTCCTGCTCCAAGCCACGGCCGCGGTGGCCGATCCGGAGATCCACCTCTCGGCCCTGCCGGTCCTGCCGAAGACGGCGAGCCATCAAGTCGCCAGCGAGTGGAACGACACGGCCCGATCGCGGTCGGCCTGGACGGCGCCCCAGCGCTTCGCCGAGCAGGCCTCGCGCACACCGGAAGCCCTCGCCGTCGCCGCCGCCGGGGGAACGCTCTCCTATCGTGAGCTCGACGACCGATCGACCGCCCTGGCGAAGCACTTGCGCGCCCTGGGAGTCGGCCCCGAAACGCGAGTGGCGCTCCTGCTCGATCGTACCCTCGACGTACCGATCGCCATCTTCGGTGTGTGGAAGGCGGGCGGCGCCTACGTTCCGCTCGATCCGGACTCGCCCGCCGCCCGCCTGGCGGACCTCCTCGCCGACGCCGAGCCGGCAGTGGTGCTCCATCGGGGCCCGCTGCCGGTACCGATCGTGACCGGGATACGGAGCCTGGATCTTGCGACCCAGGAGGATCTGACAACGGAGACGGCTCTGCCGGACGTCCGTCCCGAGCATCTCGCTTATTTCATCTACACCTCGGGAACCACGGGAAAGCCCAAGGCGGTAATGATCGAGCACGGCTGTCTCGCGGCGACACTCACCTCCTTTCGAGATCGCTACTCCTTGGGACCCGGCGATCGCATGCCGACCTTCTCGCGCTACACCTTCGACGCCTCGTTCCTGGATCTCGTGGCGCCGCTGCTCACGGGCGGCAGTGTGGAGATTCTCACCCGGGACGAGCTTCTCGATCCGGATCGACTGTTGCAGGCGTTCGAGCGGGCGACCACGGTGTTCACCGTTCCCTCTCTGGTGCGCCGCGTGATACCCGGAGCGCGCGATCTCGGGCCGGAGCGGTTCGCCGCCCTGCGCGCGATCACCATCGGTGGCGAGGTGGTGACTCCCGAGCTCCAGGAAGACCTGCTCGGGGTCTTTCCCTTCGCTCACCTGGATGTGGTCTACGGGCCCACGGAGACGACCATCATCTGCATGGTCCACCGGGTGCCTCGCAGCCGCCGTCCCGAGCGGGCGCTCATCGGCCGCCCGCTTCCAGAGGTCGAGCTGCGGGTCGTGGATCCCAAGGGCGTGCTGGTCCCACCCGGGGTTCCCGGCGAGCTGTGGATCGGTGGACCCGGCGTGGCTCGCGGATATTTCCGCCGGGAGGAGCTCACCGCCGAACGATTCGTCGAAGTGGCCGGCCGCCGCTTCTATCGCAGCGGAGACCTCGTCCGGCAAGTTGCGGCCGAGGGCGGCGCCCTGGAGTTTCTCGGACGCAACGACTTCCAGGTCAAGGTGCGCGGTTTCCGCATCGAGACGGGTGAGGTGGAAGCGGCGCTAATGACCCATCCGCTGGTTCGGGAGACTGCAGTTGTGGCACAACCGGGGGCGGGAGGAGAGAACCAGCTTGTGGCCTACTGGGTCGCGGCTGCGGGCGCCACGCTGGCGGTCGAGGAGCTCCGTGGCTTCCTCGGCAGGATCCTGCCGGAATACATGCTGCCCGCGATCTTCGTGCCTCTGGCCTCGCTGCCGCTCAACCCCAACGGCAAGGTTGACCGTAAGGCCCTGCCAGCGCCGGCGGCGACGCGCGAAGCGCTGACCGGCGCGGCACCTCCGCGAAACGCCCGGGAATCCCTGCTGGCTGAGATCTGGCGCGGCGTGCTCGGCCTGGAGCGGGTGGGAATCCACGACAACTTCTTTGAGCTCGGCGGAGATTCGATCCTCAGCATCCAGGTGGTAGCGCGGGCCCGCCAGGCAGGCCTGCTCATCACGACCCGGCAGTTCTTCGACAACCAGACGATCGCCGGGCTCGCGGCCGCCGCCGAGGACGCGGGAGCGCCCAGTGCCAGCCAGGGGCCGGTCGTGGGAGAGGTGCCCCTCACGCCGATCCAGCAGCGCTTCTTCGTCGAAGATCGGCGGCAGCCGTTTCGGTTCAACCAGGCCGTGACGCTCGCCCCGCGTGAGCGGCTCGCCGTAGTGCCGCTGGCCAATGCCTTGGCCCTGTTGGCTGAGCACCACGATGCGCTGCGGCTGCGCTTTTTTCGCGAGGAACTTGGCTGGCGGCAGATTCATGGTCCGGCTGACGCTGCGGCAGAGTCGGCGCCGCTCCTCGAGATCGACCTCGAAGCTCTGGCACCCGCCGAGCGAGGGCGAGCGCTCGATGTGGCCATGGAGCAGCTCCAATCGGGGCTCGACCTCGAGCGTGGTCCGATCGTCACCGCTGCTCTATTCCGCGCGGCAGATGGGCTGGAAAAAGAAGGCGATCGGCTGCTCCTCACCGCCCATCATCTGATCGTCGACGGTGTCTCCTGGCGCGTGTTGCTCGAGGATCTGACAGCCGTTTACCGGCAGCTCACCGCCGGTGGCGCACCCGAGCTGCCGGCGAAGACGACCTCCTGGAAGCGGTGGGCGGAGCACCTGGCCGAGCTCGCCGTCGCGCCCGAGCTGGCGGAGGACGAAATCCCCTACTGGCTCGCCCTCCCCCGATCCGTGCCGCCGCTACCTGTCGATCTCGACAGAGATGACGGCGGCGCCGCCATGGCGACCGTCTCGGTCGAGCTGGGTCCCACGAAGACGCGGGCGTTGCTCAGCGAAGCCCCCGAGGCTTATCGCACTCAGGTCAATGATCTATTGCTCGCGGCACTGGCGCGTGCCTTCGCCGCCTGGACCGGAGAAGATACGCTGCTGGTCGACCTTGAGGGGCATGGGCGGGAGGAGATCTTTCCTGGCGTAGACCTCTCGCGCACCGTCGGCTGGTTCACCACCCTCTTCCCGGTGGCCCTGTCGCTCCCTGCCGGGGCCGGTCCGCGGGAGACGATCCAGACGGTCAAGGAGATCCTCCGCTCGGTTCCTGGCCGCGGTCTAGGCTACGGCGTGCTGCGCTACCTTGCCAGCGAAGAGGTGCGTGAGCGCTTGGCCGCCCTCCCGGCGCCGCAGGTCTCCTTCAACTATCTTGGCCGGTTCCAGCCGGCCATGGGGGAGCATGGGCTCTTCGATTTCGCAGCCGAAGTGGCCCGCGGGAGCGACGGGGAGGCCGTGCCGGGTCGCCACCTTTTCGAAATCGACCTGCTGGTCCTGGACGACCGGTTGCGGATCAACTGGACCTACGACCCGGAACGCCATCGCTCGGCCACCGCCGAGGGCCTGGCGCGAGGCTTCCTCGCCGAAATCGAGGAGTTGGTAGACCACTGCCTGTCGCCGGAGGCGGGCGGGTTCACTCCTTCCGACTTCCCGCTCGCACGTCTCGACCAGACGGCGCTCGATCGCCTGCTCGGCAACGATCACGGCGTCGAGGATCTCTATCCCCTGACGCCTCTGCAGGAAGGCATCCTCTTCCACAGCCTCTACACGACCGGCGCCGATCTCTACCTCGAGCAGTTCACCGCGGTGCTGGAGGGACCGTTCGATGCCTTCGCCTTCGCGGCCAGTTGGCAGCGGGTCGTGGAGCGCCACGCTGCGCTGCGCACGGCCTTCCTGGTGCAAGGGGTCGAGCGACCGTTGCAGCTCGTGCGGCGCGCAGCGGAACTGCCTTGGACGATGGAAGACTGGGCTGGCCTGCCGCCATCCATCCTCGAGAGGCGCTGGCAGGAGCTCCTCGCCGCCGACCGCGCGCGCGGCTTCGATCTGGCGCAGCTGCCGCTCATGCGGCTCACTCTGGTGCGCACCGGCGAAGCCAGCCATCGGCTGGTTTGGAGCTCCCATCACCTGATCTTCGACGGCTGGTGCTTCGCGCTCCTCTTGACCGAGGTCTTTACGCTCTACGAGGCGGCGGTCTCCGGCGGCGAGGCGCACCTGCCGCCGTCGCGGCCCTATCGCGAGTACATCGCGTGGCTGGCGGAACGAGAAGAAACCGAGGCTGAACGCTATTGGCAGCAGGTGCTCCGTGGCTTTACCGCGCCGACCCCGCTCCCGTTCGACCGGCCCACAGGCATGAGTGGAGCGCACGGCAGCCGGCCTGAGGATTACTACGAGCGGAAGACCTTGCTGGCGCCGCAGCAGATGGCGGCGCTGGAGGCGCTCGCGCAACGGCTGCAGGTAACCCTCAACACTTTGGTGCAGGGGGCCTGGGCGCTCCTGCTGTCGCACTATGCGCAGACCTCCGACGTCGTCTTCGGCGCCGTGGTCTCCGGCCGCCCCGCCGAGCTCCCCGGCGTCGAGTCCATGGTGGGTCTGTTTATCAATACCCTGCCGGTGCGGGTCGAAATCCCGGACGGCAAACTCACGTCTGACTGGCTGGTGCGGCTCCAGGCGAGCCAGTTCGAGCAACGCCAGTATCAGTGGACCCCGCTCGCCCGAATTCAGACTCTCGCCGGGTTCGCCGGCGAGCCTCTCTTTGCGAGCCTCCTCGCGTTCGAAAACTACCCCGTCGATGCTTCCGTTTCCGAGCGGTTGGGGAAGTTACGGATCGACGAGGTCGAGCTCGGCGAGCGCACCAACTATCCGCTCACGCTGACCGTCGTGGCGCGCGGGGATCTCACTCTACGCCTGATCGCCGACCGCCGCTTCGAGCCGGCCACGGCCCAGGGCATGCTCGGCCACATCGCTCATCTCTTGGAGGCTTTCACCGCCTCTCCCGAGAGACCGCCGCGCTCCTTACCGTTCCTGTCGAAGGCCGAGCGCCACCAGTTGGCGGTGGACTGGAATGGCGCCGCCCCGCTCCATCCACGCGAGGCCACCATTCACGGTCTCTTTGCCCGACAGGCCGCTCGCACGCCGGAGGCGGTGGCGGTGATGTGCGGCAACGAGGAATTGACGTATGCCGTCCTTGCGGCTCGCGCCGGCCGGCTCGCCGGTCGCCTGCTCCGCCACGGCCTGCCGCCGGAGTCGCGGGTCGCCGTCGTCGCCGAGCGCTCGCCCGCTTTGATCGTGGGGCTGCTGGGAATCCTACAGGCTGGCGGCGCCTATCTTCCTCTCGACCCGGAGCTGCCGATCGAGCGCTTGGCTTTCCTCCTCGCCGATGCCGGGGTCACTGTCCTCCTCGCCGAGCGCCGGGCGCTGGCGTCTCTGCCTGCCGACCTCGGCCTTGATGAGATGCGGGTCTTCGCCCTTGACGAGGAAGACGGTGACGAGATGCCGCTCTTGCCGGAGGTCGCCGCGAACCACCTTGCCTACGTGCTGTACACCTCGGGCTCGACCGGCACGCCCAAAGGGGTGGCGGTCACGCATGGCAACGTGGTGCGCCTGGTCATCGGCGCTGATTGGGCGGATCTGGGGCCCGGCGAGACCTTCTTGCAGCTCGTCAACCTGGCCTTCGACGTCTCGACGTTCGAGATCTGGGCGCCGCTGCTCAACGGCGGCCGGCTGGCGCTCTTCCCGGGCCGCCGCCCGTCTCTTGATGAGCTGGCCGAAGTGATCATTCGTCATGGAGTGACGACGCTGTGGCTGACTTCCGGGCTTTTCCACCAGATGGTTCACGAGCGGCTCGAGGCCCTGTGGCCGCTGCGCCAGCTCCTGGCCGGAGGAGACGTGCTCTCGCCACCGCATGTGTGCCGCGCCTTGGCAGCCCTGCCCGACTGCACTCTGATCAACGGCTACGGTCCAACGGAGAACACCGTCTTCACGACCTGTCACTCGATGACCGCCGCCGATCTTGCGGACGGCCGGTTGGAGTCCATGGTGCCGATCGGCAGGGCCATCCGAGGCACCCTGGCTTACGTGCTCGGCGCCGACCTGCAGCCGGTGCCGGCCGGCGTTTGGGGCGAGCTCTTCGCCGGCGGCGACGGCGTGGCGCGCGGCTATCTCGAGCGGCCGGCCCTCACCGCTGAAAGCTTCATTCCCGACCCCTTCGCGCAGGAGCCGGGTGCGCGCCTCTACCGCACGGGAGACCTCGTCCGCTGGCGGCCCGACGGCGTGCTGGAGTTCCTGGGCCGGCGCGACGGCCAGGTGAAGGTGCGCGGCATCCGGATCGAGCTGGGGGAGATCGAGGCAGCGCTCGTTCTACATCCGGCGGTCCGCGAGGCTGCGGTCATCCTGCGGGAGGACCAGGCCGGAGATCGGCGATTGGTCGCCTACATCGGTGCCGACCCGGAGAACGCTCCCAGCCCGGCCGCGCTGCAGCGACATCTGGCGGCTCGGCTGCCGGAGGCGATGCTCCCCGCGGCATTTGTGACGCTCGAGCGACTGCCGCTGACACCCAACGGTAAGGTCGATCGGCGGTCTCTGCCGGCCCCTGAGCGTATCGGCCGGCCGGAGCCGGAGTACGTGCCGCCGGCCAGTGCCATCGAGGAGCAACTTGCCACCGTCTGCGCGGAGGTTCTGGGCCGCGAGCGCATCGGCATGGCGGACAACTTCTTCGACCTAGGAGGCCACTCGCTGCTCGCCACGCAATGGGTGGCTCGGCTGCGGGACCGCTACCGGCTCGAAGTGACGCTGCAGATGGTGTTTGAAACGTCCAGTCTGAGAGAACTGGCCGACCGCATCGTGGAAGAGGAGCTGGCCAACGCGGACGTCGGGGATCTCGCCGAGTTGATGGCCGAAATGGAGGAGCTCTCGTGACCGGCGTCCTGGTCCCCCACGGGATGGCGGGGCTGAGCCGCGAGAAACGGACATTGCTGTTCGAGCGGCTGCGCCAAAGGAAGCAGGCCGCCACGGAAGCGCGAATCCAGCGCCGGGATCCCACGCTCACGGCGATCCCGCTCTCGTTCGGCCAGGAGCGGCTCTGGTTCCTTGACCGGCTCCAGCCCGGCAGTCCGGCCTACAACATCCCAATCGCCCTGGTGCTCCGAGGGGCGCTCGATCAGGTGGCCCTGGAGGCGGCCTTGAACGAGGTGGCGCGGCGCCATGAGGTCCTCCGTACTGTCTTTCGCGAGGTGGACCGGCAGCCGCGGCAGGCCATCCTGGCCCACCAGCGCTGGGCGCTGCCGATCGTGGACCTCTCTTCTCTGCCGGCGTCGGCGCGCGGCGCAGCGGCCCGCCGGCTCGCCTCCGATGAGGGCCGGCGGCCGTTCGATATCGAGCGTGGCCCTTTGCTGCGTGGCACTCTCCTTCGCCTCGGTCCGGAGGAGCTCGGCCTGCTCCTCAACATGCACCACATTGTCTCCGACGGTTGGTCGATCGACGTGCTGACCAAGGAGATCGGCGCACTTTACGAAGCAGCGCGAAAAGGCGTGCCTTCACCTCTTCCCGAGCTGCCGATCCAGTACGCGGACTTTGCCGTCTGGCAGCGCCAATGGCTGCAGGGCGAAGTGCTCGACCGCCAACTTGGCTATTGGCGTGAGCGGCTGGCGGACGCCCCGGCTCTCGGCCTGCCTACCGATCGGCCTCGCCCGCCGGTCCGCAGCTTCCGCGGCGCTACCCGGACCTTCGCAATCGACGCTCAGGCGACGAAGGCTCTGCAGAGGCTTGCGCGGCAGCACGATGCCACTCTCTTCATGGTTCTGCTCGCCGCACTGCAGGTCCTTCTTGGCCGTTACACCGGTCAGGAGGACGTCGTCGTCGGCTCGCCGATCGCCGGCCGCACCCGCGCTGAGGTCGAGCCGCTGATCGGCTTCTTCGTCAACAGCCTGGCCCTGCGTGGTGATCTCTCGGGCGATCCCCCCTTCGCTGAGCTGGTGCTGCGCGTCCGGCAATCGGCCCGCGAAGCCTATTCCCACCAGGATCTCCCCTTCGAGCGCTTGGTGGAGGAGCTGCGCCCCGAGCGCCGGCGGTCGCACGACCCTCTGTTCCAGGTCATGTTTGCGGTCCAGAGCGCGATCTCGCGCGCCGTCGACCTTGCCGGCTTGACCTCCTCGCCTGTTGAGTTCGAATCCTCTGTCACCCGATTCGATCTGGAGGTGCTCGTCAACGAGCTCGCCGGAGGGCTCGCGATTCAGCTCGCTTACAGCACGGAGATCTTCGATCCGGCGACGATCGCGCGGCTGCAGCAGCATCTGGATGTCTTGCTGAGGGCGGCTCTCGCGGAGCCGTTTCGGCGGCTTTCGGAGATCGCGCTGCTCGCCGAGCCGGAGCGCCACCAACTCGTTGCAGAATGGAACGACACGGCGGCGGATCTCCCCTCGGACGACCTGGCGTTCCTGTTCGCCGAGCAGGCGAGGCGAAGGCCCCGTGCCGTGGCCCTGTCCACCGAGGACGGGGATCTCACCTATGGTGAACTCGACCAGCGAGCAGACCGCCTCGCCCGACGATTGGCCGCTGCCGACACGGGTCCTGAAGTGCGAGTCGCGCTGCTGGCGCAAGGCTCGCCTGCTCTGATCGTGGGAATGTTGGGCATCGTGAAGGCCGGCGGCGCTTACGTGCCGCTCGATCCCGCATACCCGCCCGAGCGGCTGGCGTGGATGCTCTCGGACTCCGGCGCCCAGGTGATCCTGAGCGAGCCGGAGCTGCTCGCCGCCTTTCCCAAGCGATTCGGAGGTCTGCCAGTGGTCGAGCTGACAGCCGATCCCGGGGATTTCGGCGGGCCGGATCCGATAGGGCCGCTGCCCGACGGCCTCGCCTACGTCATGTACACCTCCGGCTCGACCGGTCGACCCAAAGGAGTGGGCGTCACCCATCGCAACATTGTGCGGCTGGTGCGCGAGAGTGGCTTCGCCGATCTCGGTCCCGATCACGCGTTCTTGCAGCTCGCGCCCATTTCCTTCGACCCCTCCACGCTGGAGATCTGGGCGCCACTGCTCAATGGCGGACGGGTGGCGATCCTTCCGCCTCGACGGCTATCTCCGAAGGACCTGGGAGAAGCAATTCGAAGCTTCGGCGTGACCTCGCTGTGGCTGACTGCGGGCCTGTTCCATCAAATGATCGATGACCACCTCGAAGCCCTGCGGCCGCTGCGGCAACTCCTGGCCGGAGGCGACGTGCTGTCGCCGTCGCACGTCCGCCGCGCTCTCGCGAACCTGCCGGGTGTCACGTTGGTCAACGGCTACGGCCCGACTGAGGTGACCACCTTCACCTGCTGCTGCCCCTTGACGGACCTGGGTCCGGCGTCGGTGACCGTGCCGATCGGCCGGCCCATTGGAAACACGCAAGCTTATGTGCTCGGTTCGGACTTGCGGCGGGTCCCTTGCGGCGTCTGGGGCGAGCTCTTCGCGGGTGGAGACGGCGTTTCCCGAGGTTACCTCCGCGGCCCTGATCTCACCGCCGAGCGCTTCCTGCCCGATCCGTTCGCGGAGCCAGGGAGGGAAGGGTCGCGGCTTTATCGGACGGGCGACGTCGTCCGCTGGCAGGCTGACGGCCGTATCGAGTTTCGTGGCCGGCGCGACGGGCAGATCAAGCTGCGCGGCTTCCGCGTCGAGCTGGGGGAGGTCGAAAGGACGCTCGGCCGCCATCCGGAGGTCGGCGAAGCAGCCGTGGCCGCGCGCGAGGCCAGCGGCTCCGCCGGCCGACGCCTCGTCGCTTACGTTGTGCCGCGGACGGCCGCGGTGGGCGAGCCGCCCGCGGATCGGGAACGGCTGATGCCGGAGCTGCGGAGATTTCTGGCGTCGGTGCTCCCGGAGTACATGGTTCCCTCCGCCATCGTCCTCCTTGACGCCTTGCCGCTCACGGCAAACGGCAAAATCGATCGGGCGGCCCTCCCGGAGCCAGAGCATCCCTCAGGGGCCGAGACCTGGATCGCCCCCGCCAACTTGCTCGAGGAGCTGCTGGCGAAGGTGGCCGCCGAGGTATTGGGTTTAGAGCGAGTGGGGATGGGAGACAACTTCTTCGATCTCGGCGGGCATTCGCTGCTCGCGACCCAGTTCGTCTCGCGTCTGACCCAGGATCACGGCTTAGAGGTAACGCTGCAGATGGTCTTCGACTCGGTGAACTTGGCCGATCTGGCCGACCGCCTGGTCCAGCAGGAACTCGCAGACGTGAGCGACGAGCTTCTCGATGAGGTTCTGAGCGACATGAAGGAGCTGTCGGTGACTCCACTGAAGGCGAGAGCCGAGCGGGGACCCGAGGAGGGCCGATGAGGGATTCGACGGCCACCGAGGACCGGCTGGCCGGCCTCTCGCGAGAGCAGCGAGCTCTGCTGTTCGAGCAGATCCGCAAGCGCAAGAAGCGGGCCGATTCGCCGCTGGAGCGCATCCCGCGCCGGCCCGCGGATCTCGCCCTCCTCCCGCTCTCCTTCGCTCAGGAACGCCTCTGGTTCATCGACCGTCTGGAGGCGGGCCTGACTGCCTACAACATGCCGCTGGCGCTGCGCATCGAAGGCAGTTTTTCGCCGGCCGTCCTGGCGGCGATCCTCGGCGAGGTGGTGCGCCGGCACGAAGCCCTTCGCACTACCTTCCGGCACGCCGAAGGACAGCCGGTGCAGGTGATCGCTCCCGCCGGTCCCTGGCTTCTGCCGCTCGTCGATCTTTCAACCCTGTCGGAAGACGCCCGCGCCGCCGAGACCCGGCGCCTGGCCCAAGACGAGGCCGAGCGGCCGTTTGACCTGCGCCAGGGACCGCTGCTGCGCGCCAGCCTGGTGCGGCTGACCGATGCCGAGCACGCTTTGCTGCTCGGCATGCACCACATCGTTTCCGATGGCTGGTCCCTGGGAGTATTCGTGCGTGAAATTACGGCGCTGTACGGCGCCGCGATCGCCGGAACGCCGTCGCCGTTGCCGGAGCTGCCGATCCAGTATGCCGACTTCGCGCTCTGGCAGCGGCAGCGGCTCCAGGGCGAGATTCTGGAGGCGCAGATCGCCTATTGGCGGGAGCGCCTGGCGGGCGTCCCCGTCTCCCTCGATCTCCCGACAGATCGTCCCCGGCCCGCTTCGCCGAGCTACCTCGGAACGCGAATCAATGTGATGTTCGGTCCCGACTTGGCGCGCGGCCTGGTCCAACTCGCCCGGCGGCATGAGGCGAGCCCCTACATGGTCGTTCTCTCCGGCTTTCAGGCGCTCCTCGGGCGGCTGAGTGGACAGCAGGACCTCGCCATCGGCTCGCCTATTGCCAACCGCCATCGGGCCGAGGTCGAGCCGTTGATCGGTTTCTTCGTCAACACCCTGGTGATGCGAGGAGACCTCTCAGGCGATCCGAGTTTTCGTGAGCTTCTCGGCCGGGTGAGACAGACCACACTGGAGGCCTATGCCAATCAGGACCTCCCGTTCGAGCGCCTCGTCGAAGAGCTCCGTCCCGAGCGGCACCTGTCGTTGAACCCCCTCTTCCAGGTCGTCTGCGCCATGCAGAACGCGCCGATCGGCCGGATGGACCTTCCCGACCTCTCATTTTCCAGGCTCGAGTTCGAGGTCACGACCGCACTGTTCGATCTGGAGCTCAACGTCTGGGAACAGGAAGATGATGCCCTGCTGGCGATCTTCACCCACAGCGCCGATCTATTCGATCCGCCGACGGTCCGGCGGATCGCTGGATATCTGGAGGCGCTGCTTCGCGGTGCCATGACCGAGCCCGAGCGGCGTATCTCCGAGTTGCCGCTGCTCGCCTATGGCGAGCGCCACCAGCTCCTCCGGGAATGGAACGACGCTGGCGAGCCCGAGCCCGAGCCCGGGCCGGGCGCCATCGAGCGGTTCGAGGAATGGGTGCGGCGCACGCCGGACGCTTCGGCCCTCGCCGCGCTTGGGGAGACGATCTCTTATGGCGAGCTGAACCGCCGCGCGAACCGCTTGGCCCACCACCTGCGCCGGCTGGGCGCTGGACCCGGAGTGGCGGTCGGGCTGTGCGTCGAGCGATCGGCGGTGGCGGCCGGGCTGCTCGGTATCTGGAAGGCGGGCGGCGCCTACGTACCTATCGATCCGGCGTTGCCGCCGGCCCGCATCAGTTTCCTGCTGGAAGATTCGGGCGTACCGCTGGTCGTGACGGACGAGCGCTCGGCCGCCGCGCTGCCCTCCCTCGGAGCACGCGCGGTCCTCGTCGGTGAGCCTGAGGTCACCGCCGAGAGCGAAGTCGATCCGGAGCCCTGGGGAGGGCCCGACGATCTGGCCTATCTGATCTACACCTCGGGGACCACGGGCCGGCCCAAGGCGGTCATGGTGGAGCGACGGCATCTCGAGAGCACGCTCGCCGCCACACGCCGGCTCTTCGACTTCGCGCCCGGCGACCGGATGCTGTGCGTGGCACCGTTCTCCTTCGACATCTTTCTTTTCGAGCTGCTCTCGCCTTTGCTCGCCGGGGGCGTCTCCCAGCTCATGCCGCTTCGCCCGACGCTGGACGTCGAGGCGCTGGTGGATGCCTTCGCCGGTGCGACGCACCTCCACGCCGTGCCGGCGCTGATGCGGCAAGTCGTCGAGACCGTAGGCCGCCGGTCGGATCGCCCGCGGCGGCTGCGCGCTCTCTTCGTCGGCGGAGACATCGTGCCAGAGGATCTGGTCAAGCACCTGCGGGAGACCTTCCCGGAAGCACGGATCTGGATCCTCTACGGCCCTACCGAGGCCGCTATCCTGGCGACGGCGTACCCTGTGCCGGCGGACGGCCCGGCGCGTTCTATTCTCGGGCGTCCGCTCGAGGGCGTCGCGATCGACCTGCGCGATCCCGGTGAACGCCCGGTGCCCGTCGGAGTGCCGGGGGAGATGTGGATCGGTGGAACGGGCGTCACCCGTGGCTACCACAATCGCGACGAGCTGACGGTGGAGAAGTTCGCCCTCCGCGGCGGACATCGCTACTTCCGCAGCGGCGATCTCGCCCGCCGGCTGCCGGACGGGTCTCTGGAGTTCCTGGGACGCCTGGACGATCAGGTGAAGGTCCGCGGCTTCCGTATCGAGCTGGGCGAAGTTGAGAGCGCCCTGGCGAGGCACCCGCGGGTGAGCGAGGCGATGGTAGCTGTGCGCAGCGACGAGAGCGGCGAAGGCAAGCGGCTCGTCGCCTACGTCGTGCCACGCCGGACCGGAACTGAGGGCGCCGGTCCGGAAGCAGCCGAGCACGTAGCGCAGTGGCGGACTCTCTACGACGAGACTTACGGAGAGGGCTCGGACGGCGGAGACGCCGGATTCAACCTCCGTGGATGGAACAGCAGCTATACCGGCGAGCCAATCCCAGCCGAAGAGATGGGCGAATGGGTGGATTTAACGGTCGAGCGGCTGCTGGCCCTCGATCACCGCCGCGTCCTCGAAGTGGGCTGCGGCACCGGCCTCCTACTCTTCCGATTGGCCCCTCAGGCCGAGCATTATGCAGGCACCGACTTCTCCTCCGTGGCGTTGGATCTCGTCGGTCGCGAAGCGGCGCGCCGTGGCCTCGCTCAGGTCGAGCTCGCCCGGCGGACGGCCGATGACTGGACAGGCGTCGATCCCGGATCGTTCGACCTCGTCATCCTCAACTCGGTGGTGCAGTACTTCCCCGGCGTTGACTACCTCCTGCGCGTGCTCGCAGGGGCCGTGCGGGCCGTCCGGCCGGGCGGCGCCGTATGGATCGGCGACGTGCGCAGCCTGCCGCTGCTCGCGGCGCTGCACGAGTCCATCGAGCTTTTCCGGACTGGCGATTCTCTGTCCGGAGAGGAGCTGCAGCGGCGTGTGCTCCGGCGGGTGGCGGAGGAGGAGGAACTGGTCCTTGATCCCGAGTTGTTCCGTGGGCTCGAGGAGTGCTTGCCGATCCATCGCACCGAGATCCTCGACAAGCGCAGCCGTTACCGGAACGAGCTGACAAGATTCCGCTACGACGTCGTCCTGCACGTCGGCGACGGTGATGCCGTTGCTGGGGCACGGCATGCCGCGCTCGCGCAGCGGGACCGTCCCTGGCGGAGCTATGCCAACGATCCGCTGCGGACCAGGCTCGCCCGCACGCTGGTGCCCGAATTGCGCTGCGCGCTCCAAGCGGAACTGCCGGATTACATGGTCCCCTCGGCCTTCCTCTTGCTCGACTCGCTGCCGCTGACGGCTCACGGCAAGGTCGATCGCGCCGCCTTGCCGGCCCCAGCGCCCCTGCGCGCCGGAGCCACGCCGCCCCGCTCTCCTGCCGAGACCGCGATCGCCGAGATCTGGAAGGAGCTGTTGGGAATCGAGCAGGTCGGCGTCGAAGACAACTTCTTCGAGCTGGGCGGCCACTCCCTGCTGGCCACCCAGCTCGTTTCGCGCCTGCGCACCTCCTTCGACGTCGAGGTCCCGTTGCGGATCGTGTTCGAGCATCCGGCCCTCGCCGATCTCGGCGCGGCCGTCGAGGCCCTGCGATACGCGGGTGAAACAGCGGCGGCGAAGATCCCTCGCCGGGATCCTGGCCTTGCGGTCCCTCTCTCCTTCGCCCAGGAACGGCTGTGGTTTCTCGATCGGCTGCAGCCCGGCGCCGCAGCCTACAACAATCCCTCTGCTCTCCTCATCCAGGGACAGCTCGATGGGGCAGCCCTCGAGGCGGCTTTCAACGCCGTCGTATTGCGCCACGAGGTCCTGCGCACCGCGTTTCGCGAGTCGGGCGGTCAGCCGATTCAAGTCATCCTTCCTCCCGAGCGCCGGCTCCTGCCGGTCCTGGACCTTTCCGTGCTTCCGGAGGACATGCGCACCTCCGAGTCGCGGCGGCTGGCCTGCGAAGAGGCTCAGCGACCGTTCGATCTCACGTGCGGATTCTTGCTGCGCGCTTGTCTGCTGCGCCTCGGGCCGGAAGAGCACGGCCTGCTGCTCAATCTCCACCACATCGTCTCCGATGGCTGGTCGATGGGACTGTTGATGAGAGAGATCGGTGAGCTCTATGGCCGGGCGAGGAGGGGCATCGCACCAGCCTTGCCGGAGCTGCCCGTCCAGTATGCAGACTTCGCCGTCTGGCAGCGCCGGTGGCTCGCCGGCGAAGCGCTCGAGCGGCAGCTCGCCTACTGGCGGCAACGGCTCTCCGGAGCCCCGGCGTCGATCGATCTGCCCACCGACAAGCCGAGGCCGGCGATCCAGAGCTTCCGCGGCACAAGGGCTTCGTTCGACTTCAGGCCGGAGTTGACGGACCGCCTGCGGACCCTGGCCCGCCGACGCGATGCGACGCTGTTCATGGCATTGCTCGGCGGGCTCCAGGCCCTCCTCAACCGCTACTCGGGCCAAGAGGACTTCTTGATCGGCTCGCCGATCGCCAACCGCGACCGATCCGAGATCGCGCCGCTCATCGGCTTCTTCGTCAACACCCTTGCGCTGCGGGCGGAGCTCGCGGGCGACCCGACTTTCGACGAGCTGCTGGACCGGGTGC
Source organism: Thermoanaerobaculia bacterium (assembly GCA_036002325.1). Taxonomy (GTDB): domain Bacteria; phylum Acidobacteriota; class Thermoanaerobaculia; order Multivoradales; family UBA5704; genus DATARR01. The sequence goes on from DASYTJ010000071.1 coordinate 58,579, forward strand.
GGCGAACGGCGCTCAACGCCTACGGCCATCAGGATCTCCCTTTCGAGCGCCTGGTCGAGGAGCTGCGGCCCGAGCGGCACCTATCGCACAACCCGCTGTTTCAGGTTCTGTTCGCCCTGCAGAACGTGCCGGTGGTGGAAGGCGCCTTCCCCGGCGTCTCGATGAGACCGTTTGAGTTCGAGGTGGCCAACGTTCGCTTGGACCTCGAGCTCAGCTTCGACGAATTGGATGCGGAGCTTCGGCTGCGGGTCATCTACCGCACGGACCTCTTCGAGTCCGCGACGATAGCGCGTCTTGTCAGCCATCTCGAATGCCTGCTACTCGCCGCCACGGCCGCTCCGGGCAGACGCCTGTCCGAGCTGCCGCTGCTCGCGGACACGGAGCGGCATCAGTTGCTCCGCGAATGGAACGACACCCGGGCGCCGGACGCCGCGCCGGGAACGGTCGAGCGGTTCGAAGAGTTGGCGCGGAGCGCTCCCGAGGCCGCGGCCGTCATCGCAGGCGGCGAGACGGTCTCTTACCGCGATCTGAACAGGCGGGCCAACCGCGTGGCCCATCGTCTCCGGCGCCTGGGCGCCGGTGCCGGACTGACCGTGGGTCTGTGCGTCGAGCGGTCGCCGGCGATGATGGCCGGATTGCTCGGCATCTGGAAGGCGGGAGGCGCTTACGTGCCCATGGACCCGGCGCTGCCGCCGGCCCGGCTCGCTTTCCTCCTGCGGGACTCGGGCGTGCCGCTGGTGGTGGCGGACGAGCACTCGGAGCCCATCGTCGAGGCCCATGGCGTACGGACGGTGGTGGTGGTCGACTCCGCGGAGATCGCCACCGAGAGCGACGCCGATCCGAAGCCTCTCGGCGGCCCCGAGGATCTGGCCTATCTGATCTACACCTCGGGGACCACGGGGCAGCCCAAAGCCGTCATGGTGGAGCGCCGGCAACTAGAGAGCACGCTCGCCGCCGCCCGCCGGCTCTTCGCCTTCGGTCCCGGCGACCGGATGCCGTGCTTGGCCCCGTTCTCCTTCGACATCTTCCTCTTCGAGCTGCTCTCGCCGCTGCTCGCCGGTGGCGTTTCGCAGCTCATGCCCCTGCATCCGGCGCTGGACGTCGAGGCACTGGTGGATGTGCTCTCGGGAGCTACGCACCTCCACGCCGTGCCAGCCTTGATGCGGCAGGTCGTTGAGGCCGTTCGCCGCCGGCCGCTTCAACGGTCCCGGCTGCGGACCCTCTTCGTGGGCGGAGACGTGGTGCCAGCCGATTTGGCGGCCGATTTGCGGCAGACCTTTCCGGAGGCGCGGATCTGGATTCTCTATGGCCCCACTGAGGCGGCGGTCCTCGCCACGGCCCACCTACTACCGGCTGAGGGCGTGGCCCGGCCGCTCCTCGGCCGCCCGCTCGACGGCGTCACGGTCGATGTCCTCGATGCCGGCGAGCGGCCGGTGCCCGCCGGCGTGCCGGGAGAGATGTGGATCGGCGGCGCGAGCGTGACCCGCGGCTATCTCGGCCGCGCCGAGTTGACGGCGGAGAAGTTTCCGCTTCGCGAGGGGACGCGGTTCTTCCGCTCCGGCGATCTCGCCCGCCGGCTGCCCGCCGGCACGCTGGAATTCCTGGGGAGGCTGGACGACCAGGTCAAAGTCCGCGGCTTCCGCATCGAGCTGGGCGAGATCGAGAGCGCCCTTGCACGGCAGCCGGGAGTGCGGGCGGCGGTCGCCGCCGTCCGAGCCTCCGGCAGGTTCGGCGAAAGTCCCCAGCTCGTGGCCTACGTCGTCCCAGACGAGACGGCGGTGCCGCAGCCCGATGCCGCCCGCATTCTGTTGCCCGAGCTGCGCCGCACATTGCGGGCGGAGCTGCCGGCCTACATGGTTCCGTCGGCGTTCGTCCTGCTCGACGCTCTGCCGCTGACGGCCCACGGCAAGGTTGACCGCGGGGCCCTGCCGGCTCCGGAGCCTCGACGTGCCTTGGACGCTCCGCCGCGGAGCCCGGCCGAGATCGTCCTCGCCAGGATCTGGCAGGAAGTGCTGGGGACGGAGCAGGTCGGTGTAGAGGATAACTTCTTCGAGCTGGGGGGACATTCGCTGCTCGCGACCCAGCTCCTGGCGCAGATCCGTTCCGCCTTCGGAGTGGAGCTTCCTTTGCGTACCGTTTTCGAGAGCTCCACGCTCGGCGAGCTCTCGGCAGCCATTGCTACAGCGGGTGAGGAGCCAGCCGCGCCCGCGGATCTCCGCGGCGAGTCTGGGCGCGAGGCGCCGCTCTCCTTCTCCCAGGAAAGGCTTTGGTTTCTCGACCAGTTTCAGCCCGGTTCCTGGGTTTACAACATCCCTTCGCCGATGCGCCTGCGTGGACCGCTTCAGCCTGCGGTGCTCGAGCACTGCTTCACCGAGATCCTGCATCGGCACGAAGCCTTGCGGACGCGCTTCGAGAACCGGGACGGAGCTCCGGTCCAGATCGTCGATTCGTCCGGTCCGATCTCCCTGCCGCGGATCGACCTCACGGCGCTGCCCCTCGCCGTTCGGCGGGGCGAGGCCGAGCGGATCACCACCGAAGAGGCCACCCTGCCCTTCGATCTCGAGCGCGGGCCGGTGATCCGCCTCGCTCTGCTGCAGCTAGGCAGGATCGAGCGGGAGGAGGAGCATGTCCTCCTGATGACGGTCCACCACATCGTCTCCGACGGCTGGTCCGTTGGAGTGCTCTCCCGCGAGCTCACCCAGCTTTATGAAGCCTTCGCGCTCGGGCGTCCATCGCCTCTGCCGGCCCTGCCTGTGCAGTACACCGATTTCGCGCGCTGGCAGCGCGGCTGGCTGAGCGGTCCGCAGCTCGCCGCCCAGATCGCCTACTGGCGCGAGCGGTTGGCGGGGCACCCGCCAGGGCTCGACCTGCCGCGTGACCGGCCCCGACCCACGGTACAGACCTTCCGCGGCGGTTCGGCGTTGCTGCAACTTCCCTACGGCCTTTCGCAGCGGCTGAAGTCGCTGGCCCTGACGGAAAAAGCATCGGCCTTCATGGTTCTGCTGGCCGGATTCGAGATCCTGCTGCAGCGCCTGAGCGGCCAGGACGACGTCCTCGTCGGCATCCCGGTCGCCGGCCGTACCCGGCCGGAGCTCGAGAATCTGATCGGCTTTTTTCTCAACACCCTTGTTTTGCGCATCGATGTGTCGGGCAGCCCCGCTTTCCGCGAGCTGGTGCACCGGGTGCGTGCCGCTGCCTTGGGCGCCTATAGCCATCAGGACGTTCCGTTCGAGAAAGTGCTCGAAGAGGTGCAGCCCGAGCGAGACCTGTCGCGCACGCCGCTCTTCGAGGTGTTCTTCAACATGCTGAACTTCCCGCCGTCCCGGGTGTCGCTGCCTGGCGGCCTGTCCGTCGAGAACCTGCCGTTCGGCGAGCTGGAGGCGAAGTTCGATCTGACCGTCTATGCCGCGGAAGGCGAGCAGGGGTTCGTTTTCAATTTCGTCTACAACGCCGACCTCTTCGATCGGGCCCGCATCGAGGAGATGTTGCGGCAATACCAATCGCTGCTCTCGCAGATGGTGCGGGAGCCGGACGGGTCCATCGACTCCGTCTCGCTGTTGACGCCAGCGGCGGCGGCGCTGCTGCCCGATCCCAAGGAGCCGCTCGACGAGGGGAGTCCCGGCCTGGTCCATGAGCTGTTCGCCCAGCAGGCGCGCCGGCGGCCTGAAAAGGTAGCGCTCTCCGATTCCGACGGGCCGTGGACCTACGGCGAGCTCCAAGAGTCGGTCCGCTGCCTGGCCGGCTGGCTGCGGGCAAACGGCGTTCAGCCCGGTGACCGAGTGGCCATCTACGCGCACCGCAGCGCGCCGCTGGTCTGGGCGATCTTCGCCGTCCTCGAAGCCGACGCCGCCTTCGTGATCCTCGATCCTGCCTATCCGCCCGCCCGCCTCGCCCAAGTGGTGGATCTCGCGAAACCGGCGGCCATCCTCGCCCTTGCGGCGGCGGGCGAGCCCGGGCCGGAGCTGAGAGAAAGTTTCGTCCGTGTAGCCCTGCGTCTGGATCTGCCAGGCGGCGGGCCTGCGGGAGCGCGGGCCTTGCTGGCGGAACTGCCGGATGGCCCTACAGACTTCGCCACTGCCCTCGGGCCGGACGACCTCGCTCTGGTTGCGTTCACCTCGGGCTCCAGCGGTGTGCCCAAAGGGATCCTGGGCCGCCACGGGCCGCTGTCGCACTTCCTGCCCTGGATGTGCGAACGGTTCGGCCTCGGCACGGACGACCGGCACAGCATGCTCTCCGGGCTCTCCCACGACCCGTTGCAGCGCGACGTCTTCGGCGCTCTCTGCACGGGCGCCACCCTGTGCATCCCGTCGCCGGAGGATCTCGCGGCACCCGGGCGGCTCGCCGCCTGGATGGCTCGCGAGGCGGTGACGGTCTCGAACCTCACGCCGGCCATGGCCCAGATGCTGACCGAACCGCCGGGAGGCGGAGCTGAGGCTCCAGAGATCCCATCCTTACGCAGGGCCTTCCTGATCGGTGACGTGCTGACCCGGCGCGACGTGGAGCGCCTTCACCGTGCCGCTCCCCGGGTGACCTCCGTCAATCTCTATGGCGCCACTGAGACCCAGCGCGCCCTGAGCTATCACGTGGTGGAACGGGACACGGATCTGCCTGCCGTTCTGCCCCTGGGCCGAGGCATGAACGGCTGCCAGCTTCTGGTGCTCGACCGGGACTGTCGGCTTGCCGGTGTCGGCGAGGTGGGAGAGATCGCTTTCCGCAGTCCTCACCTCGCGCGCGGCTACCTGGAAGACGAAGTTCTCACCGGCGAGCGGTTCGTCACCAATCCCTTCACCGGCCGGCCGAGAGACCGGATCTACCGCACCGGCGACCTCGGCCGCTATCTGCCGACCGGCGAGGTGACCTTCGCCGGCCGCGCCGACGGCCAGGTGAAGATCCGCGGCTTCCGGGTGGAGACCGGGGAAATCGAGTCTGTTCTGGGATTGCAGCCCGGCATCCGCGAGACGGTGGTTGCCGCCCGTGAGGTGCCGGGCACACCTGGGGACCGCCGGCTCGTTGCCTACCTTGTGCCGGACCCGGAGAACCCCCCCGATCCGGCGGCGGTGCGCGAGGACCTCCGCCAGCGCCTGCCGGCCTACATGATTCCCTCGGCATTTGTGATCCTGGAGCGGCTGCCCCTGCTGCCCAACGGCAAGGTGAACCGCCGCGCCCTGCCGGCGCCGGATGAAGACCGGGAGCGCCCTCACGTCCCACCGTCGACCCCCACCGAGGAGACGCTGGCGGAGATCTGGCGCAACCTGCTCGGCGTCGAGCGGGTCGGCGCCGGCGACGACTTCTTCCATCTCGGCGGCCACTCGCTCCTCGCCACGCGTGTCGCCGCCCGCGTCAGGGACGCCTTCGGCATCGAGCTGCCGCTGCCGGTGCTCTTTCGGGAAACCACCCTGGCACAGCTCGCCGCCTGGATCGACCGCGAACGGGCCGAGCGCCCCGGTCCGGCGCTGCCGAAGATCCAGGCCCGCCGCCGCGGCGCCGCCGAGGTCCTTTCTCACCTCGAAGAGCTCTCGGATGCAGAGGTACAGGAGCTGCTTCGCCGCAAGAAGGCCGCCCGGGACGGAGAGTCCCGATGACCGAGGTCCGTCTCGAGACGCCGGAGCTGGCCGAGCTCTCACCCGAGCGGCGGGAGCTGCTAGATCTGCTTCTCGCGGAAGGACCGGCGGAGCCTGAGGTCTACCCCCTCTCGCCGCAGCAGCGGGGGATGTGGCTCGCCGCACGGATGGATCCGGAGAGCCCGGCCTATGTCATCGCCCTGGCCCTTCGCCTGAGCGGTCGGCTCGACCGCGGCGCTCTCCGCCGGGCGCTCGCTGAAGTCGTCCGTCGGCATGAGGCCCTGCGCCTGCGCTTCGTCGTGATCGAGGGCGAGCCGTTCCAGATGCCCGAACCCTCGGTCGAGGTGACGCTTCCCCTGGTCGACCTGCGCGCCCTGCCAGAGCCCGCGCGCGCGGCCGAGGCCGTTCGGCTCGGCGAGGAAGGGGGGCGGCCCTTCGACCTGGAGCGAGGCCTGAAGGCGCGGGCAACGCTGCTGTGGACCGAGCCAGGCGAGCATAGAGTCCTCTTCGCCGTCCACCACCTGGTCAGCGACGCCTGGTCCATGGGGGTGCTCGTCCGCGAAGTGGCACTCCTCTACACGGCGTTCTCGCAAGGAAAGCCTTCGCCTCTGCCCGAGCTGCCTGTCCAGTATCTCGACTACGTCGACTGGCAGCGCGAGTATCTCTCCGGAGACGTCCTCGCCGAGCAGCTCGCGTGGTGGAAGGAGCGGCTCGCGGTCGCGCCGGAGCTGGACCTGCCCACGGACCATCGGCGCCTGGCCGCGGCGGCCTTCCGCGGCTCCAGCCGGCCGATGGAGCCCCCGCCCATCGCCATGGCGGAGCTCCACCGGCTCTGCCAGCGGCACGGCGCGACTCCCTTCATGGTCCTGCTGGCCGTTTTCGAAACCCTTCTGCACCGCTACTCCGGGCAGGACGATTTCGCGGTCGGCACCGCCGTGGCCAACCGGCGGCTGCGCGAGTTGGAGGACCTGATCGGGCTCTTCGTCAACACGTTGGCCTTGCGGGCCGACCTCAGGGGCGATCCGCCGTTTCAGGACCTCCTCGCCCGGGTGAAGGCGGAGATGGTGAACGCCTACGCTCACCAGGACCTCCCCTTCGAGCGTTTGGTGGCCGAGCTGGGAATCCGGCGCGATCCCGGCCGTTCACCCCTCTTCCAGACCTTCTTCCAGGTGCAGAACGCGCCGCTTTCCGATCTGGAGCTTCCCGGCCTCAGCTTGAGCGGCGCCGAGCGGGAGAAGGAGACCGCGGAGTTCGACCTCGTGGTGTCCTTGCGCGACACGCCCGACGCCATCTTCGGAGACTGGACGTTCCGCACCGATCTCTTCGAAAGCGCTACCGTGGCCCGTATGGCGCGGCACTTCGGCATCCTGCTGGCCGGTGTCGTAGCAGATGAGAACCGGCGCCTCTCCGATCTCCCTTTGCTCACCGCGGGCGAGCGGCACCAGCTCGTCGGCGAGTGGAACGTGCCGGCTCGGGCGGCCGGTCCGCGGCGCTGCCTCCATGAACGTTTCGAGAGCATCGCGGCGAGTATGCCCGAAGCCGTGGCCGTGGTCTGCGGCGGCGAGCCGTTGAGGTATGGCGAGCTGAACCGGCGGGCCAACCGGCTCGCCCATCGGCTGCTGCGGCTGGGTGCCGGCCCCGGCACGCGGGTGGCTCTGTTCTTCGAGCGCTCGCTGGACCTGGTGGTTGCCGTCCTCGGGACTCTAAAAGCCGGCGCAGCCTACGTGCCTCTCGATCCGGCGTATCCCGCGGAGCGTCTGGGCTTCGCTCTGGCGGACAGCCAAGCTCCCGTGGTGGTTACCCAATCGCGCCTGATGGAGGCGCTGCCCGAGCACGGTGCGCGGACCCTCCTCCTCGACGCCGATCCGCTGGCGGAGGAGAGCGACGAAAACCCCGGCGCCGGCATATCCGCGGCCGATCCCGCCTACGTCATCTACACCTCGGGATCGACCGGCCGGCCCAAGGGCGTGGTGGTGCGGCACGCCGAGGTGGACCGGCTGTTCCTGGCCACGGACGAGTGGTTTTGCTTCGGACCGCCCGACGTCTGGACCTTGTTCCACTCCTACGCCTTCGACTTCTCGGTCTGGGAGCTCTGGGGCGCGCTGCTCTACGGCGGCCGGCTGGTCGTGGTGCCTTTCGACGTCAGCCGGTCGCCGCAGCGCTTCCACGATCTCCTGGCGCGCGAACGCGTGACCGTGCTCAACCAGACCCCTTCGGCGTTCCGCCAGCTCATGGAGGCTGACGCAACGCAAAACAGCGACCAGCTGGCGCTGCGGCTCGTGATCTTCGGCGGCGAGGCGCTCGATCCGGGAAGCCTCGCTCCCTGGTTCGCGCGCCACGGCGACGGCTCGCCTCGGCTGGTCAACATGTACGGCATCACCGAGACCACCGTGCACGTAACGTATCGCCCTCTGCGTCGCGGGGACCTAGAGCGGGGGCGCAGCCTGATCGGCCGCGCCATCCCGGATCTCAGCCTTTCCGTGCTCGACCGCGACGGCCGGCCGGTGCCGGTCGGCGTCCCCGGAGAGCTGTGCATCGGCGGCGATGGGCTCGCCCTCGGTTACCTCAACCGTCCCGATTTGACCGCCAACCGCTTCGTTCCCGATCCCCTCGCGGATGAGCCAGGCGGCCGCCTCTACCGCTCCGGGGATCTCGCCCGCTACCTGCCGTACGGCGACCTGGAGTACCTCGGCCGGATCGACCGCCAGGTGAAGATCCGCGGCTTCCGGATCGAGCTGGGCGAGATCGAAGCCGCGCTGCGCGGCCATCCTGGGGTCCGGCAGGCGGTGGTGATCGTTCGCGACGAAGGCACGGACGACCGCCGGCTGGCCGCTTATTTCGTGGGCGAGGCGCGGGAGGAGGAGCTGCGCTCCCACCTGCGCGGCCTGCTGCCGGACTACATGGTGCCGGCGTCCTTCGCGCGCCTGGAGACCCTGCCCCTCACACCCAACGGTAAGCTCGACGTGCGGGCGCTGCCCGACCCGTTGCGGCCCGCCTCGGCGGCCGGATACATCCTGCCCCGCGATCCAGTGGAGGAGGAGCTGGCGGCGATCTGGGCGCGTCTGCTGAAGATCGAGCGGGTTGGCGTCCACGACAACTTCTTCGAGCTGGGCGGCCACTCGCTCATGGGCACGCGCGTGCTCGCCGCCGTGCGCGAGACGTTCGGCGTCGACGTCCCCCTGCCGACTTTGTTCGAGAAGCCTACGGTGGCCGAGCTGGCGCTGGCCCTGGCCGAGAGCCGCACCCTGACCGAGGCTCCGTCCGATCGCATTCCGCATCTGCCGCGGGATACGAACCGCTTTCCGGTTTCGGCCTCGCAGCTCAGGGAGTGGCTCCTGGATCGCCTGCTGCCGGGCGCCGGGGCCTACAACATCCCCGGCGCGACCCGCGTCGTGGGAGCGCTGGAAATCCGCGTTCTCGAACTCTCCCTCGCGGAGATCGTGCGCCGCCATGAAACGCTGCGGACCACTTTCGTCGAGGGAGAGAGCGAGCCGGTGCAGGTCATCGCGCCCGACCTCGCGCTCGCGGTGCCCCTTGCCGACCTGTCAGGCCTGCCCGCCGAGGTCCGCGAGCGGGAGGTCCGGAGGGTGTCCCACGAGGAGCTCCGCGAGCCGTTCGATCTCGCCCGCGGCCCGCTGCTGCGGGTGCGGCTCCTGCGCCTCGCCGAGCGGGAGCATCTGGTGCTCTTCACCATCCACCACATCGTTTCCGACGGCTGGTCCATGGGGGTGTTCTTCCGCGAGCTGGCCACGCTCTATCTCGCCTTCTCGCAAGGTCGGCCTTCGCCCCTTCCCGAGCTGACGGTGCAGTACGCCGACTTCGCCGTCTGGCAGCGTCGGCGCCTGGAAGGGGGGGGTCTGGGCGAGCTGCTCGACTACTGGCGCCGCCAGCTCGCCGGAGTTCCCGCCCTGGAGATGGCCACGGACCGCCCGCGTCCGCCTGTGCAGCGGTTCGAGGGCGCCAAACAGCCCTTCTCCCTGACGCCTGAGCTCTCGGCGGACCTCAAGAATCTGGCCCAGCGGCGGGGCGTCAGCCTGTTCATGGCCCTTCTCGCCGGTTTCGCGGCGCTGCTCGCCCGCTACTCCGGCCAGGAGGATTTCGCCGTCGGCACCTTCGCCGGCAACCGCAACCGCGCCGAGCTGGAAGGTCTCATCGGCTTCTTCATCAACAGCCTGGTGCTCCGGCTCCGGCCCGAGGGAGAGGCGAGCTTCGGCCGGCTCCTCGAACAGGCCCGGGAGGTCACCCTGGGGGCGTTCGCTCACCAGGACGTGCCCTTCGAGCGGCTCCTCGAAGCGCTGCATGTAGAGCGCGACTTCTCCCGCACGCCGCTGTTCCAGGTGATGCTCGTCTTCCAGAACTTCCCGACCTCCGCCATCGAGGTCTCCGACGTGCGGCTGGAGCCGGTCGCGGTGTCGAGCGATCACTCGGATTTCGATCTCAGCCTCTGGCTGAGCGAGAGCGCCGAGGGTGTGGACGGATACTTCAGCTACGGCGTCCACGTCTTCGACCGCAGCACCATCGTCCGCCTCAGCACCCACCTGCAAGTCTTGCTCCGCGGGGCCGTCGGCAATCCCGAGATGCCGTTGCGCGACCTGCCCCTGCTCACCGAGCCTGAGCGACGTGAGCTCCTGGAGTGGAGCGCCGGACCACCGGGCGAGCCGGCCGCGCGGCGGGTGGAAGCCCTGTTTACGGAGCGCGCGCGATTGTCGCCCGAAGCGACCGCTCTGGAGTGGGATGGCGGCCGCTTCACCTACGCCGAGCTGGACCGCCGGTCGGACGCTCTGGCAGACCGCCTGCGCGAGCTCGGTGTGGGACCCGAGGTGCTGGTGGGGCTGGCTATGGCCCGCTCACCGGAGATGATCGTGGCGCTGCTCGCCGTGCTCAAGGCCGGCGGTGCGTACCTCCCACTCGATCCCGCCTACCCCGAGGCGCGGCGGGCGTTCATGATCGAGGACGCCGGCGTGGTGGCGATGCTGACGAGTAAGGACTTGAAGGACTCCACGGAACGCCGGGACGAGGAATCGCCGTCCTTGGATTCCGCGCAGGAGGCCAACCCTGCCTACGTCATCTACACCTCGGGCTCGACCGGCAAGCCCAAGGGTGTCGTCGTGGAGCACCGATCACTCGCGGCCTATACGGTCGGCGCCATGGCCGCTTTCGAGCTGACGCCGGAGGACCGGGTCCTCCAGTTCGCCTCCATCAGCTTCGACACCAGCGGCGAGGAGATCTATCCGGCGCTCGCCAGCGGCGCCGCCCTCGTGCTCCGCCCCGGCGACATGGCGGCGTCGATCGCTCACTTCCTGCGCGAGGTGGAGCGGCTGCGCATCACCGTCCTCGATCTGCCCACCGCCTTCTGGCACGAGCTGGTGGCGGGGCTCGGCACGGAAGGGAACCTGCCGGCCTGCGTGCGCCTGGTCATTCTGGGAGGCGAGAAGGTCCTGCCGGAGCGGGTGGCCCAGTGGCGCGCGAGCGTCGGCTCCGGCGTGCGGCTGCTCAACACCTACGGCCCCACGGAGGCCACGATCGTCTCCACGCGGCGGGATCTCACCAGAGGACCGGACGAGGCGCCTATCGGTCGGCCCATCCCGGGAGCTGCTGTCCACGTCCTCGACCGCTGGGGTGGACCCGTGCCCGTGGGAGCTGCCGGCGAGCTGCACATCGGAGGCTTCGGCCTCGCCCGTGGCTACCTGCGGCGGCCCGAGATCACCGCGGAGCGCTTCGTTCCCAATCCCTTCGGATCCATGGGCGAGCGCCTCTACCGGACCGGCGATCGGGTGCGCTGGCGCCCTTCAGGCGATCTGGAATTCCTGGGCCGGGTGGATCAGCAGATCAAGCTTCGCGGCTTCCGCGTCGAGCCAGGGGAGATCGAATCCGCCCTGCGGTCGCATCCAGCGGTGCGCGACGCCGTCGTCGTTCTGAAGCCCGGCCCGGGAGGTGACCCGCGGCTGGTGGCGTACACGGTGCGGGAGACCGCGGAGGGTGGAACCGACCTGCGGGCGTTCCTCAAGGAGCGGCTCCCGGAGTTCATGGTGCCCGCCCTGTTCATGGAGCTGCCGGCTCTGCCGCTCACCCCGAGCGGCAAGGTGGACCGCCGCGCGCTGCCGGAGCCCGATGGAGACCGTCCCGAGCTGCCAGCCGCCTACGAGGCTCCCCGATCGGAGCTGGAGCGCACCATCGCCGGCATCTGGCGCGAGCTGCTGGGCGTCGAGCGCATCGGCCTGCACGACAACTTCTTCGATCTCGGAGCCCACTCGCTGCTCATCGTGCGCGCCCATGCCCGTCTCCGCGAGACCCTGGGCCGCGAGCTGACGGTCGTCGACCTCTTCCGCCACTCGAGCGTCGGGGCTCTCGCCCGCCACCTCAGCCAGGGGGAAGAGAAACCCTCGTTCCAGGAGGTCAAGACCCTGGCGCAGCAACAGAAGGCGGCGCTCGGCCGTCAACGGCAGGCCATGGAACGCCTGCGCAAGAGAACACCCAAGGAGTAGGAATGGAAGATCGCGAGCTGCCGGCCGGCCCGGAAGAGACGCAGGAGACGGAGGCCATCGCCGTCATCGGGATGGCCGGTCGCTTCCCGGGCGCCGCAAACCTCAAGAAGTTCTGGCGCAACCTGCGCGACGGCGTCGAGTCCGTCCGCTGGCTCACGGACGAGGACCTGCAGGCCTCCGGCATCGATCCGGCGGTCTACAACGCTCCCGGCTACGTCCGGGTGGCGGCCCCCATCGCGGACGCCGAGCTGTTCGACGCCGGCTTCTTCGGCTTCTCCCCGCGCGAGGCCGAGATCCTCGATCCTCAACACCGCGTCTTCCTGGAGTGCGCGTGGGAGGCTCTGGAATCCGCCGGCTACGTCTCCGAGTCGTACGACGGCTGGATCGGCGTCTTCGCCGGCGTCAGCCTGCCCTCGTACTGGATGAGCAACCTGGCGGCCAACCCCGAGCTGATGGCCCGGGCCGGCTTCTTCCAGCTCCTGCTCTCGAACGACCGCGATTATTTCGCCACCCGCATCTCCTACAAGCTGGGGCTCCGCGGGCCGAGCGTCAACGTGCAGACCGCCTGCTCGACCTCGCTGGTGGCGGCCCACCTCGCTTGCCAGAGCCTCCTCTCCTACCAGTGCAGCCTGGCCATCGCCGGCGGCGTGCGCGTCAACTTCCCGCAGCTCGCGGGATACACGCACGTCGACGGCGGCATCTTCTCCCCGGACGGCCACACCCGCGCCTTCGACGCCGGCGGGCAGGGGGCCATGTTCGGCGAGGGCGCGGGCATCGTGGTCCTGAAGCGCCTTTCCGAAGCGCTGGCCGACGGCGATCCCATCCACGCCGTCATCCGCGGCTCGGCCTACAACAACGACGGCTCGCTCAAAGTGGGCTACACGGCCCCCAGCGTCGACGGCCAGGCCGAGGCCATCGCTCTGGCTCAGGCCGTGGCCGGCGTGGAGCCCGAAACCATCTCCTACGTCGAGACCCACGGCAGCGGTACGCCGCTGGGCGATCCCATCGAGGTGGCGGCCCTCACCCGCGCCTTCCGGGCCGGCACCGAGCGCAAGCAGTTCTGCGCCATCGGTTCGGTCAAGACCAACGTCGGCCACCTCGAAGCCGCCGCCGGCGTCGCGGGCCTGATCAAGACCGTCCTCGCCCTGGAGCACCGGACGATCCCGCCTAGCCTCCACTTCGAGACGCCGAACCCCCAGATCGATTTCGCGAACAGCCCCTTTTTCGTCAATACCGCCGCCCGCGAGTGGGAGACGAACGGCGCGCCTCGGCGCGCGGGCATCAGCTCCTTCGGTATGGGCGGCACCAACGTCCACATGGTCGTGGAGGAGGCGCCGGCGGCGCGGCCGGGCAGCCCGTCCCGCCCCTGGCAGCTCGTGCCGATTTCGGCCAAGACTCCGACCGCTCTGGAGGCCACCGTCTCGCGGTTGGCCGCTCATCTGCGCGATCATCCGGAGCAGGACTTCGCCGACGTCGCCTTCACCCTTCAGGCCGGCCGCCGCACCTTCGATCACCGGCTGGCTCTCGTCTGCCGCGACCGCGAGGACGCTCTGGCGGCCCTCGAGGCGCGCGATCCCGAGCGCGTCCTCCTCAGCCATCAGGAGAGCGCGGAGAGCCCCGTCACCTTCCTCTTCTCCGGTCTGGGCGAGCACTACCCCGGCATGGCGCAAGGGCTGTACGAGACGGAGGCTAGGTTTCGCGAGGAGCTGGACCGTTGCTGCGAGATCCTCGTTCCCCATGTCGGGATGGATCTCAGACGGATCATTTTTCCCGACCTCACCGCGCCCGGCGCTCCCGCACCGGGCTACCGAGACGTCGCTCCTCCGGAGCGACCGAACCCCGACCTCCGCGCCATGCTCGGCCGCGGCGAACGGCGGGCGGCGGGTGAGCTCGACCGCACCCTCTACGCGCAGCCGGCGGTGTTCGCCGTCGAGTACGCGCTGGCGAAGCTGCTCATGGAGTGGGGCATCCGGCCGCAGTCCCTCGTCGGCTACAGCCTCGGCGAGTACGTGGCGGCCTGCGTCGCCGGCGTCCTCTCGCTGCCGGACGCCCTCGCCCTGGTGGCCCGCCGCGCCCGCCTGATCGACGGCCTGCCGGCGGGAGCCATGCTGGCCGTCCCACTCGCCGAGGAGGACGCGCGGCAGCTCTTGAACGGCAGGCTCTCCATCGCCGCCCTCAACGGCCCTTGCGTCTCCGTACTCGCGGGTCCCGAGGACGCCATCGCCGAGGTCGAGCGGCGCCTCGCGGAGCGGGGTACGCCGGCCCGGCGGCTGCCCACGACGCACGCGTTCCACTCCAGCATGATGGAGCCCATCCGCGACGCCTTCGAACGCATGGTCCGGGAGGTGACTCTCCATCCGCCGGAGATCCCGTACCTCTCGAACGTCACCGGCACCTGGATCACCGCCGAAGAGGCCACCGATCCCGGGTACTGGACCCGTCACATGATCCAGAGCGTGCGCTTCGCCGACGCCCTTGCCGAGCTGGCGAAGGAGCCCCAGCGTGTGCTCGTCGAGGTCGGTCCCGGCCAGGGGCTCACCGCCATGGCCCGGCAGGCCGGCTGCCCGCTCGTCTCCGTCGCCACCGTGCGCTCCGCCTGGGATCGCCAGAGCGACTCCGCTTACATCCTCGGCTCCCTGGCGCGTCTCTGGCTGGCCGGCTTGGCGGTCGATTGGCAGGGCGGCTTCCACGCTCACGAGCGCCGGCGGCGGGTGATCCTGCCCACGTATCCGTTCGAGCGCCGGCGCTACTTCATCGACCGTCCGAGCGCCGCTCCGCGGGCGGTTGCGCCGGCCGGCGAAGCCGATTCGGGTATCCCGGCGAGCACGCTGCCGCGCCACGAACGGCCTGGCAACCTGCGCACTCCCTACGTGCCGCCCGCTTCCGATCTCGAGCGCCGCCTCGCCGGCATCTGGGAGGCGGTGCTGGGCATCGAGGGGATCGGCCGCCACGACAATTTCTTCGAGCTGGGAGGCCATTCGCTGAACGCGCCCCAGCTCCTCATCGAGCTGCGCCGGCGCCTGGACCTCGAGTTCCCCATGCGCGACCTCTTCGAGTCGCCGACCGTGGCGAAGATGGCCGCCGGCGTCGAGCTCATCGAGCGCGAAGGCTACGAGGCTCTGGCAGCGAAACGCGATGCCGTCGACCTCCGCGCCGAGGCTGCGGAGCTCGATGCCGACGTGCGGCCCGAGGCGCCATGGAACGGCGCCATCGGTCCCTTGCGGGAGATCTTCCTCACCGGCGCCACCGGCTTCCTGGGATCCCACCTGCTGGTCGAGTTGCTGGACCGGACTGAGGCTCGCGTCCACTGTCTGGTGCGCGCCGCCGATGCCGAATCCGCGTTGCAACGCTTGCGTCAGACCCTGGTGGACCGGGAGATCTGGCGGGAGGAGCACGCGGCGCGCATCGTCCCCGTCGCGGGCGACCTGGCCGAACCCCGCTATGGCCTTTCAGAGGAAGCGTTCCGCGCCCTGGGTGAAGGCGTGGACGCCGTCTACCACTGCGGCGCCTGGGTGAACTTCACCTATCCCTACAAGGTGCTCAAGCCCACCAACGTCCAGGGCACCGTCGAGGCCATGCGCCTGGCGAGCTTCGGATGCGCCAAGCCCATGCACTTCGTCTCCAGTATCGCCGCTACCCCCGAAGGCGATTACGGCTTCC
Organism: Thermoanaerobaculia bacterium; assembly: GCA_036002325.1. GTDB lineage: Bacteria > Acidobacteriota > Thermoanaerobaculia > Multivoradales > UBA5704 > DATARR01. The sequence continues at coordinate 74,285 of DASYTJ010000071.1, forward strand.
GGGACGTGCCCGTCGTCTACGAGCACGAGGACTCGGAGAGCCTGCTCGGCCTCTACGGTGGCTACGGCGAGAGCAAGTGGGTCTGCGAGCGCCTCGTCCGCATCGCGCGCTCCCGTGGGTTGCCGATCGCCATCTACCGTCCCGGCGTGCTCTCCGGCCACAGCCGCACCGGCGTGAGCAACGCCCGCGACCTGGTCTGGAACAACTTCAAGAGCTGCATCCAGATGGGGGTCTACCCGATCAACGACCTGCACGTGGACGTGACGCCGGTGGACTACGTCGTGAGGTCCATCGTTCACCTGTCGCTGCGGCCCGAGAACATCGAGGGCCTCTACCAGTTCCCGCACCCGAGCCCGCCGCTGTTCCGCGACGCCTACGAGATCGTCCGCGACTACGGCTATCCCATGACCAGCATGTCCTACGAGGATTGGGGCCGGCATCTCTTCGACGTCGCCCGGGTCGACAAGAACAACGCCCTGGCGGTCTTTGCCGGTGTAGCGGAGAGCTTCGGCGATTTCCGGGACCAGGCGGAAGCCAAAGGGCTGGTGATGGAGAACCGGAAAGAGATCCTCTTCGATGATACCCAGACGCGCCGGGCGCTCGCCGGCTCCGGCATCGTCTGTCCGCCGCTGGATGCCGACCTCTTCCGCGCCTATCTCGACTACTTCGTCCGCACCGGCTTCTTCCCGCCGCCCGCCCAGGCCCATCCACAGGAGGTGGGGGAGGCGGTCACGGCAGGCGGGATCAGCCCCTGATGTGGTAAATTATGCCCGGCGCCGCCTCTGCGGCGCCTTGCCGTTCCTTCCACGTCCCCATCGTCTAGTGGACTAGGACTCCGCCCTTTCAAGGCGGCAACACGGGTTCGAATCCCGTTGGGGATACCACGCGGGCCGGCTAGCCAGAAACCTCACCTAAGTAGGTGAAGAATGTTGAGGTTGCCGGAGTTCGAACCCGGCCGCCGACGGCGATGACCCCGCTGACGATTAGGATCGAGTTCTCGGGTCCTTCGGTGGCAGTGGCCTCACCTGAAGATCGTACGAGAACGGGACCTCTACCACCTCTCGCAACTCGACCCAGGGCTTGTGCTCCTCGATCAGCTGAGCGATGGTCGCCCGCAGTTCGGGTTTCGCCCGCGTGCCGAAGATCACGGCCTTGAGCGCCTTTTCGGAAATCGACCATTGTGGAGGGCCGCCCGGGACTTTCAGGCAGCGCCACTCTTGTTCGTCTCTCCAGAGTTCCGACTTGGTCAGGAGGAAGGTCCGGAGGAGCTGACCGGAAGTGGCGTCGATGCCCAGCTTCGGGTAGTCCCTCGTATATCTCACCCGGAACGCATGAAAGGGCTCCATACTTGTATCAAACTCAAGGCAGAAGCCGCGATGCCCGGCCGCGTAATGAGCCCACAATCTTGGATTGGTCTGGGTCTCGCACAGGCATAGGACCCGGGCCTTATCGAGGATTTCCTGCGTGCTGCGCTCTATGCCGGCCTGGAAGGCGGGATCGACGTACTTAGCCTCATCATTCATGACTCCCCCAAGAGCCTGGAGCTTCTCTTCATCCTGGAGGGACTTGGCCCCTGGCCTGAGTAGTTCGATCATCCGGTCGTTTCGCCTTTTCCACTCGTCACGCGAGGCTGCTGCGAAGTCGTGCGTCTGACGGCAATCATAGGGATCGTTGAACTCCGTCGGGTTCGACGCCCACACCTGGTCTGTAGTAATGAATTGCTCGAACCAACTGGGAGCACCGTCCTTGCGCTCAACGTCGCTGGGCGGTCGATAGCGGTAGAGCAGGGGTGGATGCGGCAGCGGCGCTCCGTGCTGTTCGGCCAGGTAGTCCTCGAAGCGTATGGAGCAGTCCGGGCACATCGGCCGGTCAATGATGTGGACGAAGGCAGTGGTCGGCTTACCGCAGGAGATGCAAGGCTGTGCCGGGTTCACGTCCATAGCTTTCAGGATACAACAAAGCAAGAACTAGCAGGCGGGCGCGACCTGCTGAAGGCTGAAAGAAGGCTCAGTGCGGGTTTCAACCCTCGGGAGGCAATCCGGCGAGAGGAATAGGTGCCAGATAAATCGCAAGGCGCCGGTTCGAATCCCGCTGGGGATACCATTTGGCATCAAAGACTTGCGCGGAAGAGCTGTTCGCGATAACCACCCAGGGTGCTCGGCGTCCCGCGGCCATGATGGCTGGTGATCCGCATAGGATGAGTCAGGTATCGCGCCGCTGAGGCCTGCTATCATGAAGGCGGGCAGACGCTAGGAGGACAAATGACCGCTCATGCAGAGGTGGCCGAAGCGGTGGCGGCCCTTGAGCTTTTGAGCGACGCGGAGCACTGGCGTGCCGCCCGAAGTTCTCTCGCCGAGGCTGATCGGTTACGGCTCGAAGCGCTCAATCACAACAGCAGAAAAGAAAACCTGACGCTCGCCGAAGAGAAGACCTTGGAAAGGCTGCTTCTCCAGTACGACCGGGCTATTCTGTTGCGCGCAGAAGCGGCACGGCTCCTCAAGGAACGCGGTCATGACATTTCCGGTCTTTTGACCGCGGGATGACCTCGAGCTACATACCGAAGAAGCTGCGCAGGCGATCGAGCCCCTGATCCCCCAGGCCCTGGGAATACCATACCCTGCTATGATTCCTTGGAATGAGGTTTGCTCGATTCCCTTGGCAGCCTACCGAGACCCAAATGTCACGTCCCACTATCTCAATCGCCGTGACTGAAGAGTTGGCGCGCCAGTTGCCTCCCGACCCGAAGGAAAGACAGGAGGTCCTCGTGCTTGGCTTGCGCGAGTGGAAGGTCCGCAAGGCTCTGGACGCGTACAAGCGAGGTGAAGGATCCCTCGCCTACGCGGCTCAGGAAGCGTGTCGCTAGCCAGCAGGATGGGACCGGGTGTCAGCCACGAGCATGGGACCACCCGGGTTGATGTTGTCACGACTGCTCGATAGTTCGCTGACTCTCCCTTCTCGGTTGTTGCCGTTGGTGCATGGCCGGCTGGGGTGTCGGGCCGGAGGTGGGCGAGGGTGGGGGGTGGGGAAAGCCCACCGGAGGGCCGACACCCCAGCCGGCGGCGCGGTCATGACCGTTCCCTTTTCAGGCTGGGCTTCTGGCGCCGACGATAGGACTCGCCGTCGAGGACGAGCTCATAGGCGGCGTTGGTCAGCCGGTCGATGGCGCTTTGTGCGCGCAGCGGGTCGGACATCGTCGACAGCCACTCCTCGGGCGCTCGGTTGGAGGTGACGACGGTCGAGCGCCGCTGGTGGCGTTCGACGAGGACCTCGTAGATATCGCGGCTCTCCGTCGGGTCAAGGGTGTCGAGTCCGAAATCGTCGAGGACCAACAGGTCCACCGCGATGAGACGGCGCATTTCGCGCTCGGTGCTGTGGTCGAGACGAGAGGCGCGCAGCTGTTTGAGCATGTCCTCGGTGCGCACGAAAAGCACACTGTAGCCGCGGCGGCAGGCGACATGTCCCAAGCCTGAAGCCAAGTGGGTTTTACCGACCCCGACCGGCCCGAGGATCAAGACGTTGTGGTGAGCCTCGATGAAACGGGTGGAGGCGAGCTCGGCGAGAAGCTGGCGATCCAGCGTCACCTTGGCCGTGTCGTCCCAGGCCTCCAGGTTGAGGGCTGTATCCAGGCGCGCCTTCTGCGCACGCCGGCTCGCCGCGATGTGGTTGCGCCGCTCGCACTCCTCGGCCATGACCAGCTCGAGGAAGTCTTGGTAGGGCATGGCGCGTTCCCGAGCCAGCCGCAAGCGCTCGGGCAAAGTTTCGGTCATCGGCGAGAGCTTGAGCCGCCGTAGCGCAGCGCGCAGTTCCAGGGAGATCAGCTCATTCATGATCGCCTCCGCGGGCCAGCCGGTACTCGCTGGCTTGGCGAAGAAACCGCAGCTCTCCAGGCGCAGCCTCTCCGGGCTGCGGCCGTGCCGGCAGGGGGCTTTGCTCGACCGCCTGTTCGACCATTCGAGCGACTCGCGTGACGTCGACGACATCGGCCTCGAGCGCGCGGGCGCACGCCTGCTCCACCGCCGGCACCGCGTAGCGGCGCACTAGGCCGAGCAGGCGATAGACGTGCCGCATGCGCGTCCACGGCTGGGGGGCGGCGAGTAGACGCTCGGCATAGACACCGATGGCAGCGCCGGCGTCTCTGGCCTGCGCCAGCAAGGCCTGCTGATCGCGGCAGGCCAACTCGCGAACCCCAGGTGGATAGTCCGCCCCATCGGTGCTGCGCTGTCCAGGGCCGACACGCGGATGCACCTTGATCAGTTTTCCGCGGTGGTAGATCCGCACCAGGTCGCGGCCGTTGCGCACCTGGACGCGCTCGCCGATGTACTCTGTCGGTACGGAGTACAACGCCTTGGCCACCGACAGGTGGTGATCGCGCTGCACCCGGACCTCGCTCCACGGCGCCACCTCGTAGGAGACCTCAGGAGCCGGGAGCAGGAGTGGCCGCTCTTCACGTGCAAAATGCTCTGCCGGCCGCTGCCGGGTCGTGCCGTGAATCCGCCCGCCGGCGGTCACCCCGCACCAGCGCTCAGCTGCGACCTGCGCTTCGGCCAGCGTGGAAAACGCCTCGCCCGCGAATAACGACGTCTGCACGTAGTGCACCGTGCGCTCGACCCGGCCCTTGTCCTGCGGATGACGAACCCGCGCCGGGTCGACCACGAAGCCGCGGGCTTGCGCGTACTCGACAAAGGCGGCGTTCAGACGCGGCGTATCCCGATCCGCCGTCGTCACGATCGCCTTCAAATTATCTGGGATCAGGACTCGAAAAACCCCACCGAAAAACACCCACGCCGCCTCACAGCCTGCCACCACATCGGCCACGCTCTGGCGGTAGGTCAGCCATACGAACATGTGTCGGCTCACGATCGCCGTGAACACCAGCGCCCACACTCGCCGCCGCCGACCGCCCTCGCGGATCCAACTTGCGGCACCGAAATCCAGCTGCAGCTCTTCGCCGGGCTTGCCCTCGGCCACCCGCACCGTCACCCGACGGCCGCCGAAGCCAAGCTCTCGCGCCGCGTACCGATGCAACGTCCGATACGGCACCACCACACCCGTGTGCCGGCCCAACAACTCCTGCACCTTGCTCAGCGGTACCTGCTTGTCCAGCCAACCCGCCAACAGCTCCCGGTGCTCGGTGCACACTGCCCAAGAGCTACCCCGAACCCCAGGACCCTGCGCACGCACCCGCCCGATCACCTCGCCGACGACCGCATCCCCCGCCGGCTCACCCACCTCACAACCGGCCTGCCTGGCCGCCTTCACGTACCGTCGAACTGTCTTTCGATCCAGCCCGGTCAGGCGCGAGATCGCTCGCAGCGACTCGCCCCGCGACCACAGCCGTACCACTTCTCTGACTTCGACCACGTGGACCTCCCGGTAGGACACCGCGCACCTCCTGCTTCTCGCAAGAGGTCCGGCCTACCACAAGGGTGGTCCCATACCTGGCCAAGCCCCGGTCCCTAGCTCTGGCCAAAACCCCCTTCAGGTGGGGGCATCCGCGTGGCCAACGACAGAAAGCGGGAGTCTCCCTTCGGGAGATGATTCCTTTGGCCTATGCCCACGGTGTGACGCCTGAGGTCGAGACTGAGACCGGCGATCAAGACCTGTGACCGTCGTCTCTGACGCGGGACCTCTGATGGCGTTCGCCAAGATCGGCGGACTTGACACCCTTTTCCGGCTTTTCCCGAAGATCCTCACCCCGCCGGCGGTTTACCATGAGCTGATTACAGAGGGCCTGCGCCTTGGAGCCCCAGACGCAGCCTTGCTCGATGCTCGTTACCGGTCCGGGGATCTGAGTATCGTCTCGCCAGCCAGCGCTTCGCTGCCCAAGCCCGCCCTTCTGGGTCGCGGAGAGGAACAGAGCATCCTTCTCGCTATCGAAAAGGAGGCGATGTGGCTCCTCGTCGATGATCTCAGTGCCCGGCGAGCGGCACAGGCATCCGAACTGGGCTGAAAGGAACGCTGGGGCTGATCCTGCTAGCCTGCCAGGATGGCCAGCTCTCGAAGGAAGAAGCGATCGATCTAGTCGGGGCCATCCGCCGGCGCCAAGATATCTGGATTAGCTCCCAGCTTTGCGATCGAACTCTAGACGTCCTGCGGTGAGAACACCGCCGGACGCATCACGCGAAGCGGTCCCGTGCCCCCGATCCGGGACTGCTCCGCGGACATCAGTTTTCAAAGAGCAGCCCACCCACCCATCCCTGCATCACTCAGCGTGAAAAAGGCGGGACGTGAAAGGCCACGCCCCCGGATTACGGCATTACTCCTCAGCTTCGGACGGCACCGCCGTCTCGATGACCGGCGGCTCGGTCTCGGGCGCCGGAGCCGGCGGCGGCTGCTGGGCTTAGCCCGTTAATGATCCAGGCGCCTGGCACGCGCCGGAGATCCTTCGTTCAAAGCCGGCCTCTCCCATGGTTCCCGTTCCACAGTGCTGCGAGAGGTTCCGGTGTACTACGTTCTGCGTGCGAATAGATTACACCGTTTGCATTACGTGTCAAGACCATCGATGTCAGATCGCGGGAAGAAAAGCACGCCTCGCGTTGGTTCCATCTCCCGTGAGGTAGGTTCATTGACAGCTCAGGAGCGCCGAGATCTTGGCTTTCATGGCTTTGCGGTGTAGGCTCGCCGTCCTGCGGCATGGCGAGGACGGGGAATGGGACGTTCCCCATCGTTTCCGTTCCATTCCCCCTGGGGAATAAGACATTCCCCGCACGTTCGCATACATTTCCCGTGAGGAATGACCCGTTCCCCCTGGGGAATGATTCATTCCGCGCTCTCGCGAGCTCAGCCGAACGGGGAACGGTCCGTTCCCCACGGGGAATGACCCGTTCCCCATGGGGAATGAACCATTCCCTACGGAGAATGACCCGTTCCCCGCTCTCCTGGCGCGAGGAGAATGGGGAATGAAACGTTTCCCATGGGGAACGGCACGTGAAAGGTGGGGAATGAGAACCGAAAGGGGAGGGGTGCGCGGGCTCTTTGACAACTGAATCCCCGGCGCCTCCGGGGGCATCACGGAGGCGCCGCGAAGCGTTTCGCTCAGAACGACACGCAGGACACGGCGTCGGAGCGGAGCTATGCCCATGGCGTCATGCCAAAGGAATGAGACCGTTGAGGCTGGCGATCAAGACCTGTGACCGTCGTCTCTGACGCGGGACCACTTATGGCGCTCGCAACTTGGTTATCTATCGAAGGATGAAGCAGTCGGGTTGGTAGAGGCCATTCGCCGGCGCGAGGGATGCGCCGCATGCGCGGTCTCTACTCAGGGGACCGCGTACTGCGCCTCCAGGAGAAGACCAAACCCGTCGTCTTCCAGGAGGCTCGGCAATGGAAGTGAAGAGGAGGGAGCGCAACGCTGCGAAGATTCGGCGGTCAGGATTTCGTTGCTCGTCCACCTTCATAGCGCGCGGGCCGATCGTCATCCGCTCGAGCCGGCGTTCGCGCAGCCTTCGGCGCGGCGCTCGTGACCGTGGCGATGCGCTCGTGCAGAGCGCGCAGATCGGCGGAGAGCCGTGTCAGCTCCTCGCGCATGCGGGCCGCGTCGGCGTCGATCCGTTCCTGCGCGGAGCTCTGCTGCCGCAGGAGGGCGGCATGCGACGCGATCTCGCCGCGCGCATCGCGGCGCAGCGTGCGCATGGCGTCGAGCAGGGCGCGATCGATCGCGAGCTGCTGTACCCAGTAGACACGGAGGCAGCGGAGCACCAGGCGCCGCAACGGCGTCACGAGACGCTGCATCCGCGAGGGGAGGTCCGGCCGCGGCGATCCGAGCAGCGACTCCGCGGCCATGGCGTCCGCTTCGAACAGACCGGGCGGCTCGACCGTCACCTCGGCCGCTTGCGCGGAGGCGGCCGTCTCCATCGGATCGCGTGCGGCGGCAACGCTGCGCCTGCGACGGTTCTCATCCAGCAGGCGGCGCAGTAGCGGTCCACGTGCGGACGGGCCATGCAGCGTCGCGATGTCGGCGAGGGCGCGGGCGCCCACGGCTGCCGCGCCGCCGCGGTCGGCATACACACGCGCCATCCGCTCCGCGGCGGCCGCCACGTCGGGCTCGGCCCATCGCGAGCGGGGCGGATACGGCGCCGCGCCGTCGCCGACCTCGGTGAGCCGTGCCGGAACCAGGAAGCTGTTCGACTCGTTCGCGAGCTCGAGCGTCGCGGAGTACGCCGTGCTGATCACCGGTTTGCCCAGCGCCATCGCCTCCGCGACCGTCAACCCGAAACCCTCCGAGCGATGAAGGGAGACGTAGCAGTCGCAGGCGTCGAGCATCGAAAAGTAGTCGCCGCTCGCGACATAGGCATCGCGAATGACGATGTTCGACCATCCCGCCGCGGCGGCGCGCAGCTCTTCCTGTTCCGCCGCGTGCCGTCCGGCATTGGTCGTTTTGATGTAGAGCGCGACCTCGGGGCGATCGGCGAAGGCCTGCCGAAACGCGGCCACCACAGCCAGCGGGTTTTTTCGCCGGAAAACGCTGTCGTAGTCGAAGCAGAACAGAAACAGAAACCCCTCCGGCATCCCGAGCTCGGCGCGCGTGCGGGGTCGTACTTCCGGCACAGCGACCGGCAGCGGGAACGCGCGCACTGGCTTGGTGAGGCAATGCGCCAGCGCCTCCGCGGTGAAGCGGCTGATGCCCCAGATCTCGTCGAGATAGCGCTCGCTTCGCGCCATCTCGCCGGGCAAGTCCTCAACTTCCCACGCCCAGAGGCCGATATTGCGCGCACCCGCCGGCAGTTGCCCGCGCATGCTCTCGAAGAAGGGCGGCACCGCATCGGCGTTGACGCAGATGAGGTTCGTATCGAACACGGGAACCGCCGTGCCGAGGTCGCGAAACTCCCGTTGCTGGCGGCTGACGGTATGCGTGAACGGCACGACCGCATACGGAATCCCTGCCGCGGCGAGCGCGGCCACCACCGAACGGACGATCTGGCCGGTGCCGCTCTCCGCGTACACGTAGCCGTAGACGTTGACGCCGGGAATCATCTTCCTGTTCTTGCCGCGCGCCATCGGCAGGGCTGCCCGGGCGGCCGGAGGAGGGATGAGCTGCGGAGGGATGTGGTGCTCGCGAACACCTTGCGTCCTCACCCAGTCGAGGAACCGTTCCGCGTCGACGGAGTCGATGCATGGAAAGGCGACGCGCAGGTCCGCGCGCGCGTTCCAGATCTCGCCGAGATACGCGGGGATGCCGGGCACATGCGCCGAGGGCCGCAGCAGGCGCTGGACGACGTCGCCGGCGCCCTCCGGCGAGAACGGATTGGGAAACGAGGGAGCGCGCTGCCGCTCTTCGTCCTCGACATACGTTCGGAGCAGCGCTCGGCGCGCCCATGCGTCGAGAAGCAGCCCCGCGGCGGTCGTGGCGAGGCCGTACGGTAACGCGAGGCAGTCCGCGAAACCGGCCTCCTCCAGCGCCTCGGCGTAGCGCTTACAGAGGCCGGCGAGGAACGGCGCCTCGCTGAGGAGAATGCGAGGCGAGGCGTGCTGATGCCTCGAGAGGAGGTGAGGCGCGCGCGGGGAAAAGCCGCTGAAGTGAAGGAAGCGCAGCGGCCGTCCGTTGACAAGGATTCGATCGCCGTCGCGGGTGAGAACGCGATACGGCAGATTCCAGTAGGCGACGTTGTAGCCGGGATCTTTGAGGATCGCGGGCGCGAAGAGCGCCGGCGCGAAATCGATCCAGCGTTGGTCGACGAACAGTCCGCGGGCCGGGTCGTTGAGGCAATGGCGCCGGAGCCGCCTTCGCCACCAGGGAAGAAACGTCTTCGCCGCCTCGGCGGAGAGCGCGAGAAAGCCGAGATTGTAGATGCCGGCGACCAGCAGATCGCGATCGTCGGGACGCTTGCCGTCCTGCGGCAGTGGCTCCGTGACGTGGGGCGTGAGGACCATCCCGTGGGCGCGCGTCAACGGCTCGAGAGGCCCGAGAGAGCCGAAAACCTCGGTGTCCGGATCGAGATAGATCGCCACCGACGCGCCGCGCGAGAAGAGATGCTCGAACGCCCACGGCTTCACCGCCGTGGCCAGCTCGGTGACGTCGTAGGTCGCCGCCATCGTGTAGAGATCCGACGGTGGATCGAACGGCAGCTCGCCGGCGTGGATGATCTCGAACGATGGCTCCGCGGCGAGGCTCCGCTCGGCATCGTCGAGAACGACGACGCGCAGGCGGGCCTGCGGATTGTGACGCGCCAGGCTGGCCGCGAGCACGCGCGCGTGAGCGAGATAGTTGCGGGCGATGATCGTGAACACCCATGTCGCATCCGTCAGCGGAGCCTCTGTCGCCGCGATGGGGGCGGCCGGTCGGTCCGCGGATGGGAGGTTTCGCAGCACGGCCAGCTCTTCATCGCGCGCCTGCAGAACGGACTTGACCGCGGCCAGCTCGGCATCGCGCGCGGCCAGGATCTCCCGCAGCGCCGCGGTCTGCTCGCGCGTGCCGAGGGCGAGACGATCGATTTCCACCTGAATGGCGTCGCGGGAGGCGCGCAGCGCCGCCGCGTCGGCGAAGAGCTGGCGCCGTTCGACGTGCCCAGCGATGAGAGCTTCGGCGGCGTGTTCGGAAACGGCATCGCGATGCTTGCCGTAGAGGCGGCGCAGCGTCGATGAATAGTCGGTACGGCGCAGGAACCGCTGGTGTAGCGAGTCGGGCCGGATGCGGTACTCGAACGCCGGTCGCGGAAGCCGAACGAATCGCCAACCCCGCGCCGCCGCGCCGAGCCAGAAGTCCCAGTCCTCCCAGTCGTGGAAGGCGATGTCGTACCCGCCGGCCTCGCTCCAGACCGCGCGCCGCACGACGGCACAGGCATCGATGGTATTGCTCCACAGCATTCGTGGCAGATCGAGCTCCGGCACGGCGACGTTGCCGGTTCGCGCGCCGAACTCGCGGCGGTCGCCGTAGACCACGCCGGCGGCGGAATCGGCGTCGAGCAGCGCCACCGCCTCGGCGGCGAAGCCGGGCAGAAGGCGGTTGTCGGCATCGAGCGGCAGGAAGTACTCGCCGGCCGCCGCGGCGATCCCGCGGTTGCGGGCCGCGGAGAGGCCGGAGTGCGGCTGTTCGATCACGTGGTGCCCCGCCGCGCGAAGCGAGGCCAGCACGTCGTGCGTGCGGAGTTGCGTCGAACCGTCGTCGACGACGATGAGCTCCGCCGCGGGCGCGTTCCGCTCCACGCTCGCCACGGCGTCGATGAGATAGTCGCCGTCGTCGTGGCAGGGGATGATGACGGAGAGGCGCGGCCGCTCCGCGTGGCGAGGAACGCCTCCGCGCGCCGACGCTTCCCATCCGCGCTCGTTGCCGAGGTCCGCCGCGTCGTCGAGCGCTGCGAGGAGATCCATCGCCTCGGCGTTCGTGTACCGCCAGAGGCGCGGCAGCGGATCGCCGTCCGGGAAGGAGACAAACGCGTCCGCGGCGCGCAAATCCGCGAGCGTGTCGGCACCGGCCTCGACGCCGAGGCGCCGGCGCACCAGGGCGGCGAATTCCGCGGCGTCGCGCAGCAGGCGATTGGTGCTGACGAGCAGGGTCCGCTCGCGGTGGCGCCGGTGAAAGTCGAGGATGCGGCGGTTGTAAAGCGTCCAGATGCGCGACGGATAGCCGGGATGCTTGAGCCAGACCTCGGCGCCGGTGCGGAGCATCGAATCGGCGACTTCCCACGGGTGGCGATAGAGGAGAAGAAAGCGCGCTTCGCCTCCGAGCGCCTCGTCCCAGAAGTCGAGGAGCATCGAGGTGCGCGGATCCTTCCAGCCCCACGCGGCGCCCGCGCCGTCGCGCGCGGTGACGAGCGCCGCGGCCGCGTCGCGATAGGCCGGCAACGGGCCGGCGTCGAAGGTCCCGCTCTCCGTCCATCCCCAGTCGCGATGGCCGGCCTCCGGGGGAGTGCAGGCGGCGAGGATGCGGCGGTTGAGAGCGAGGAATTCTACGTCCTCGAAGTAACCGGCGGGATTCCCACCGTCGGCCGGCAGCAACCGGTCGCCCATGCGAACGTTCCACGCCGCGAAGAGCGAAGCGGCGAACGAGGTGCCCGACCGGTGCATGCCGGTGACGATCAGCCGAAGGGGAGGCCTCAAGTGATTCCGCGTCAGTTCTGGTTCGGTCATGCCTTCAGCAAGTTTGCAGGAACATGATGTCTCGCACTGTAGTAGGCTTCGGTCCGTTCCCGTTACCCTAGGGAAGTGCAATCGATGCAGCAGGAAGCCATCGCCCATGACCCGATGAGGGCGGCCGCCGCGCGGCCCGACGCCAGCGTCCGCGCGCCGGGCCGACTCCGCGCGAGCCTCCTCATCGGCCTCTGCTGCCTCTTAGTCTACAACGCCAACCGCCGTGCCATCAGCGCCGGCGACACCTACCCGGCGCGTTACCTGCCCTTCGCGATCGTCCAGTATCACACCCTCTTTCTCGATCCGGTCGCGTCGGTCACCGCTCAGGGGCGGGGCAATACGGCGTTCTGGATGGTGTCCCGGCCCGATGGCCACATCATCTCGCTCTACCCCGTGGTCGTGCCGGTGCTCGTCGCTCCCCTCTACGTTCCGGCGGTTGCTTACCTGCGCCTGAGCGGTTGGACGGATGCGCGGCTGGATCGCGTCGCGAAGATCATGGAGAAGCTCTCCGCCTCCCTGCTGGCGGCGCTCTCCGCGTCGCTGCTCTACCTGCTGCTGCGGCGGCGGGCGCGGGCGTCCATCGCGCTGCTGCTCACCGTGGCTTACGCCTTCGGGACGACCACGTGGGTCATCGGCAGCCAGGCCTTGTGGCAGCACGGCATGGGCGCGCTGCTGGTCATCGCCGTCCTGCTGCTCCTCACCGGGCCGTCCACCGCGCCGCGGGCGCTCGCGGCGGGACTCTTGTGCGGGCTCCTGGCCGCCAACCGCCCGCCGGACGCCGTCCTCGCGGCGACGCTCGGAGTCTACGCACTCTTCTGGGCAGGCCGGCGCCGCGCAGCGTGGCTCGCCGCGGCGGTGGCGCTGCCGGCGACGGCCCTGCTGCTCTACAACTTCGGCGCCGCCGGCAATTTCCTCGGCGGCTATGGCCTGATCGGCAAGGCCCGCTTCTTCAACCACGATCTGCTTGTGGGGGTCGCCGGATTGCTGTTCAGCCCGGCGCGGGGCCTGTTCGTGTTTTCCCCCTTTCTGCTCTTCCTCGCGCTGGCGCCGCGGTCCATGCCGCGGAGCCGCGAAGAGCGGCTGCTGATGGCGGCGATGATCGCCGCGGTCGCCATCCAGATCCTGCTCTACGCCAAGGCCGACTGGCGGGGCGGCCTGTCGTGGGGGCCGCGCTACCTGACCGACCTGCTGCCGTTTCTCATCTGGATGCTGGTGCCGGTGGTTTCCGCCCTGCGCGGAGTTGCACGCATCGGCTTCCTGGCGGCGGTCGGCGCGGCGATCGTGATCGAGGCGATCGGCGCCTTCTGGTACTCCCCTGCGGTCGATATTCCGATCTTCGCCGCGGACCGCGGGGCGGAATACCACGATATGCGCGCCGTCTGGAAGTGGCGGAACGCCCCTTTCCTCACCTCTCTGCGGCAGGGCCCCGCGCCGGCGGAGCTGGCGGCCGAGATTCGCGGCACTCTTGACAGGATCGAGGCTGGCGGACGCGCCACGTCCGTCGTCACCGCCGGTGAGGAGGTCGCCGCTCTCGGCTGGGCGCTGGCCGGTCACGCGACACCCTGGCAGGTCGCGATCAGCATGGACGGCCGGCCCTTCGCCTCTCGTAGCTTTTTCGACCGCCCCGACGTCCGCGAAACGCTGCACGAGGCGAGCCCCGCCGGCTGGCGCATCCCCATCGACACCACCGGTATGGCTCCCGGCGAGCACTCCCTGACCGTCTTCGTTTGGACCTCGGAAGGGGGCGAGGGTCATTACCTCCAGGAGCGGAAACTGACCGTGCTGACGGCACCAGGAGCGACCACCGGCGCTCCGCCCACCGCAGCCGCCGGCGACGATCTCGGCGAGAACGCCACGCAGGCCGCGGCCCGGATTCGAGAGCACCAGCAGGCGGAGGGATATTGGCTCACCGCCTACACGAGCGGCACGCGCTTTCACGAGCCGCGGCCGGAAATGAACACCTTTCTCACCGCGCTCCTCGTCGACCTGCTCGATCCTCTGGCGGCCAGCCGCGGTCTCGAAGACAACCTGCAGCGCGCGCGCCGGCATCTCACCGGCCAGATCGAAGCCGGCGGACTGGTGCGCTATCACGGGCGGCCCGACGGTCCCGGCATCGGGACTCTCGGCTGCGCCATCACACCGGATACCGATGACACGGCTCTCGTCTGGCGAATCGCTCCCGGCCCTGAGCGCGGCCAACTGACGGCCGCACTGGCGACGATCGACCGCTATCGGACGCGCGAGGGCCTCTATCGGTCGTGGCTCGCGCCGCGTGAAGCCTACCGATGTCTCGATCCGGGTACCGATCCGAACCCGGCCGACGTCGCAATCCAGATGCACCTGCTCCTGCTGCTGGCCGAAGTCCGGCCGCCGGCCGGCCACGCGTTGTGTGAAGCGCTTCGCTCCAACCTCGACGCGGACCGGATCTGGGTCTACTACCGAGGTACGCCGCTGATCCCGATCCTGCGCCTGGCCGACCTCCACGCTGCCGGCTGCGATCTGCCCTTGCCCGAGGCACGGATGCGCACGGCGGTTCCAGGTCAGGAAATCTGGGTCGCCGCCGCCCGCTGGCTCATGCCCCCGGCGCTGGCGAAAACCTCACCACCCGACGCCGTCCTGATCCGGGCCGTGCTGCGCGAGCTCGCCAGAGAGGACTTCGCCCTCTTACGAACGGATCCGCCGCTCCTGTACCACAACGACCTCACGGCGACGGTTGCGCGATACTACTGGTCCGAGGACGTCGGCTACGCGCTCTGGCTGAGGCTCTACGATCAATATGAACACCACCGTGATCCCCACCTCGGTTCATAAATCGGCACTGCTTCGCTACGCTTCGATCCTGCGCCTGCGAGACATCCTCGTTCTCCAGGGCTCGCCGCTGATCGGCGCCGCTTTGGCCATCGGTCGTCCGCAAACGCACGACTTCAGCCGGCTGGCGATCCTGCTGACCGGCAACGTGCTGCTGATGGCACACGTCTTCATGCTGAACGATTGGGCCGGCCTGGCCGCGGATCTCACGGACCCCCACAAGGCCGCCGGTGTATTCAGGGCCCGAGGTGTGGGCACGAGGGAGATCGGCGGACTGACGGCCGGTTTCCTGGCCGTGAGCCTGCTTCTCTTCAGCCGCCTCGGCGCGCTGACGGCCGCGCTCGCGCTGGCGATCGCCGTCCTGAGCGCCCTCTACTCCTTGCCGCGATTCGATTGGAAAGGAAAACCACTACTCAATTCAGCGGCCCATCTCGGCGGCGGGATCGTGCACTTCCTCCTCGGCTACTCCCTCGGAAGCGCGATCGACCGCCGCGGCGTCACCACCGCCGCGTTCTTCGCCCTGATCTTCGCCGCCGGACATTTGACCCAGGAGATCCGCGACTATGAGGGCGATGCCAGGAACGCTATCAGGACCAACGCCGTGATCTTCGGGCCGCGGCGGACGTTCGCCGCGAGCCTGGTCCTCTTCACTCTGGCGCACCTCCTTTTTCTTCTGCTGGCCCTGCGGGAGATTCTTCCGCGACCCCTCGCGGCCGTCGTCCTCCTCCATCCCGTTCAGCTCTATTGGTCGTTCAAAACTCTGCGCGAGGGCCTCCTCACCTTCGGCAGCGTCTCTCGCCTCCAGGCACGGTACCGCGCACTCTACGCCCTCATCGGCGTGGCGATCGTCGCGGCGCTGTGGATCTCCGGCTGATCCAGGCAAACGGAACCGGAGCCTGCGGACCGGTATGCCCTCCGCAGCCTCACCCCCTGTCCCCATAGGCGTCAAATTGACCTGTCGGCGGGGTGGCGGTCGGCCCCTCCGGCAGGTTTGCGAGACCTGCGACGATCTGTGCAGGCATTGCGCTGAGGACTGCGGGAAGTTCGATTCGGAAAGCTGCCGTCGACGTCAGCATGAGTCGGCGTGGCGACTGCTGGGACAACGCCATGGTGGAGAGCTTCTTCAGTTCGTTGAAGACAGAGTCGCGGGGAGACGGTGGCCCGAGACGCGCGAGCAGGCTCGCCAGGACCTCTTGGATTACATCGAGTCTTCTACAATCGCAAGCGGCGCCACTCGAGGGGGATCGAGTGGAGGCCTCTCTCGCGACTCGACGATCTGTAACTTTCCGGGGCCTCCCCTCGCCTGACAAGAACGGACAGCCTGAGGCGGACACCCGTCTATCCATTCGTTACAGGGCGAAAGAGGAGAATGAATATGGATCGCTGTAAGATCCTCGCGTTTGCAAGTATTTTCACGGTCGCCATTCTGCTCTCGGCTTGCAAGACGGCCCAGCCGGTCAGCGTCGCTACCCTTGAGCCCGAGCGGCCGGAGCCCGTTCTCCCGGCGGGCTACCAGAAGCTTGCCCCAGCCCCCGTCGACAGCTCCCAACAGATGCTGGCCCAGACGGCGACCATCTTCCGCGGTCTCCTCAAAGAGGTGCGGTTCACGTACGACGAATGCGCTGGCCCGCGCACTCACTATGTGTTCTCTGATGCCGCGACTCTGGCGGGAACGCAGGTGCAGTCCCAGGTCACGGTAAAAGTCCTCGGCGGACCGACGCCGTACGGCACCTGGATTCGGGTCTCGGAACTGCCGAAGCTCGCCCTGAATTCCGAGTACGTCGTCTTCCTTCGCAACACGGATTGGACGTTCAGCCCCATCGTAGGGAATCTCGCTTTCCGCAGGGAAGCGGTCGCCGGCCGTGAAGTCCTGATCAATCCCGCGGGTTACGCCGTGACCGGTTGGGGACCTGGTGGTCCGCTGCTATCGGCCAACCCCGTCAGCGAGGCGGTCGGAGGCCAACGCCGGGGCTATCGAGAAGCCGAGGCATCCCAACAGACGCCGCACGCCAGCTCTTTCCTGACGAATCCCGACCCCACAATCCGTCCAGCGAGCGGCTCTCCACCCGCACCTGCACCGGCGCCGGCGCCGGCGCGTACCGAAGACTCGGCCATCGCCCGCGCTCCGTCCCTCGCAGAAATTCGGAAATCAGAGCTTTTCGAGCGGCCGGCCGTGTCGGCTGCCGCCCTTCACAATATTCCCGTTTTCTCAGCAGAATCCCTGGTAGCTGCCGTAAGAGCCGCAGCCGAAAGCGCGCGGGTCGACATCGGCGGCAGGCTCACGCTCAATCCTTACTGGAGATGTTGGAGCTCCACGCCGACGGCCAAACCCGGGCTCAACGTTCGCTCAACTGTACGGAGACGTCCATGAGAACGGCGCGGTTCTCTCTTATCGGCTTGTCGCTGACCCTGTTCTGCGGCACGCCCGGATTTTCGGCTAACTGGACGGAATGCAACGGTACTCCGGTTCGCCCGAAGTATCAGCCAATGGGGATCTTTTGGGATCTGTGCAGCATGCCGGAAGGCAGCCCCCAGGAGAGAGCCTTTTTCACTGCCTTGTACGAAGTCCGGAACTACGTCAAGGCCCTGGGCTTTGGTGCCGGCTACAAGCGTATTCACAACGGCCGCTGCCTCATCGAGCATGACAATGGACGATCCGATGCCGCGCTGGTCAACCGCGAGGACATCGATGGAGGCCTCGGGCTCACCATCACGGAGGACGACGGCTGCACCTTCTCGTGGGAGGACGAGCACATCATCACGGCCGACGTCATGGTGGCCCCCGACCTGAATTTCGATCGCGCCGACGAGTCGGCCGTGATTACTCAGGCACCTGCCGGGACCAAGATTGGTGCGCTCGTCATGTTGCACGAGATCGGCCACGCGATGGGGATGGAACACTCCAGCGCCTTCGCCGTCATGCGAGACGGCCTGGGCGCGCGAGCGCCTTTCGTCGGCATGACCCCTGGCAGCGGCGGCCTCGGCTCCGAGCTCACGGGTGACGATGTTTATGGAATCTCCAGGATCTACGGCTTCGATCCGAGCTACCGCAACCTTTTCGTCTCTTCCCAACTTTTGCGCAACGGTATGCTCGTCGACAACAACATCGATCCGACTCGGGGAGATGCGCCGCATCCCAATCCGTTGCTCGTGTGTCCTGGTGACAAAGTCAGCTTCTACGCGACGATCGGCAATGACGGTCCGCTACGGGAGGAGTTCCAAGTTGCCATCTACGCGGATGCCGACCCGAACGCCTATTTCTTCCCCACTTCCGAGACGCTCCAGTTGTACGACGTCGGCATGGGCCGCGGCGTAGCCTCGTTTCCGGTCGATTTCATCGTTCCGGCTTCCTTGCCGCCGAACATGACTCAGAGCGTTTTCGTGTCCCTGCCGGGGACGCTCCTCTGGGAACGCAAAGGCTATGACAACGCCGCCCGCAGCCGCCTGAAGATCCGCAGAAAGCCGGGCTGCTGAGGAACACTTAGACTTGGCGTTAGGGACAAGAGAATCGCAGCTCGGGGTCATGCTGTGCGCGGTAGAGGAAATCGCCGAGCCGCCGCGGCAATCCCGTCGAGTGCTGATCGGGAACTGACCGAGGCGATAAGAGAGCATGCTGGCAAGATGAGGTATGGTTGACGGCCCGGATCTTGCAGCCTTTTCGAATTGGTTATCGCCAACTCCGAGGATCTTTCGCCTACACTGGGTTGACTGATCGGGGTTTGCTCGAGTGACCACGACTAGGAGTTCCATCATGTCCATCACCACCACCGTAGAGATCCACCCCAACGTCCTGTCGACCGCGGCCGTCATCGGCGACAGCGTCGTCAACCGTGCTGGGGAAAACCTAGGCAAGATCGAGGATCTCATGCTCGACCTGGAGAAGGGGGGCCCGGTGTCGCCGCGGAACTGCAGGATCTCCAGCTCGGCGTTGACCAGCACGCCAGGCGGGGCGTATCTCGCCATGAGGATGCGGTCGGCCTCTGTCCGCACGTCGGCCCTGGCTGGCTGCAAGCGACCCGGGCCGTGGCCGGGCTCGGCTCGGCCCTGATAGCGGCCGGCCGGCTGGCCGAGGGCCATCCGGTGCGTGCCTGGTTTCTTGGCGTAGATCTTGTGCTTGGCGTCTGCAGCCTCGAACAGGGCGCGGTAGGAGCTGATCGTCTCCGAGCTCCCCAGCAAGAGAAAGCCTGCCGGCTTCAAGGCATAGTGCAGGCGCTCCACGAGCTTCTGCTGCAGCGCCGGCTCCAGGTAGATGAGCAGGTTGCGGCAACTGATGAGGTCGATCTGGGAGAAGGGCGGATCGGTCAGCACGTTGTGCCGGGCGAACACGCACATGTCGCGGATCGGCTTGCTGATGCGGTAGCTGCCGTCCACCTCCGCGAAGAACCGCCGCAGGCGCTCCGGCGAGACGTCGTGCGTGATGTTCTGCGAGTACACGCCCTTGCGGGCCTTGTCGATGCACTCTTCGTTCAGGTCGGTGGCGTAGACCTGGACCGGGAGCTGGCTGCCCCTGGCCGCGGCGAGCTCGGCGAAGGCGATGGCGATGGAGTAGGCCTCCTCGCCGGTCGAGCACCCCGGCACCCAGACGCGCAGCGGCTCTTGCCCGGAGCGGTTCTTCAACAGCTTGGGCAAGACCTTCGCCTTGAGCGCTTCGAAGGCCTCCGGGTTGCGGAAAAACCTCGTCACCCTGATGAGGGTGTCCTGGTAGAGGGACTCCACCTCGCCGGCATTTTTCCGCAGGAAGCGCGCGTAGTCTTGCAGCTCCTGCATCTGGTGCAGGACCATGCGGCGGGTGATGCGGCGGTAGAGGGTGTTCGCTTTGTAGAGGCTGAAATCGACTCCCTTGACCTTGCGGAGGATCTCCAGGATCTGGCCGAGGTCCGGCTCGCCTGCGGGCGCCTTGCGCCGGTCTGGCGCCACGTACGGGTGCCGGGCGATGCGCCCGATCTCCCTGGCGATCTCGTCCGGAGGGAGCACGAAGTCCACGCAGCCGCTGGCGACGGCGCTCTGCGGCATGCTGCTCTGTTGGGCCGTGTTGTCCTGAGCGAAGGTGATCCCGCCCTCGGTCTTGATCGCCTCCAGCCCCAGAGTGCCGTCGGTGGCGGTGCCGGAGAGGATCACGCCGATCGCCCTCTGCCCTTGCTCCTCCGCCAGGGAGCGGAAGAAGAAATCGATGGGCCGGTACCGGCCACGGGCTTCCTCCCGGGGAAGCAGGTTCAGGACCCCCCGCGAGATGACCATGTTGCGGTCGGGAGGGATGACGTAGACGCGGTTCGGCTTCACCCGCGGCTCATTCTGGACCTCCGTGACCGGCATCGCGGTGGTCCGGGCCAAGATCTCCGCCAACAGGCTGGCGTGTTTGGGGGCCAGGTGCTGCACCAACACGAAGGCCATGCCGGTGTCGACCGGCAGCGCGCCAAGCATCTGGGTGAAGGCCTCCAGCCCGCCGGCCGAGGCGCCGACGCCGACGATCGGGAAAGGCGAGCCTGGCGCCTGCGTGCCGGCCTCATCCACCGGAGCCGGTGCGGTCTTGGGGCGTCGGGGCACCATCGGTTTCCGCGTTCTGCCAGCCATAGAGAAAGGTAATTCTACATTCACGGTTGCATCAAAGCAGGATCTCTGGAGGCGGTGGCGGTGCCATCCGTGCCACCCCGGGCCGCACCAGCAGGAACCCTCCCAGCAGGAGGATCCACGAGTTGAGGTAGGCCCAGATCAGGAACAGCACCATGCTGCCCAGCGCGCCGTAGAGCTGCGTGGCGCTCCACAGAACCGCGACGGCCCAGGAGAAACCCAGGCCGGCGCCGATCCAGCCCAGTGCGGCCAGCAGTGCAGCGAGAGCCAGCCGGAGCGCGCCCACCCGCCGGCCCGCCACCACGCGGTAGGTCAGCCAGATGGCGCCGAACAGCACGCCGGCGGAAAGGCATGCACGCAGCGCCACAAAGGCCGACAGGGACAGGGCCGAGAGCGCGGGGAGACGTAAGAGCCCCCTCTCGATGGCCGGCGCCACCAGGAGGAAGCACGCCGTCGCCACCAACGCCACGCTCCAGACCAGCAGCAGCAGCAGCGAGCGAGCCGCCCCGCGCCAGCCCTGCGCGGGAGGGACGGCGTCGCCGCCGATCGTCGTGCCCAGCGTGCGTACGCACAGCGACATGAAGCGAAATGAGGTCCACAGCGCGAACAGGAACCCGGCCGTCAGCCACCCCTGGCTGGCCGACGAGCGCGCCCAGCGCACCATCTCGCCCACATCGGCGTGCGACTCCGTCGGCATCACGCCGCGCAGCACCTCCTCGATCGATGTGCTCAAGTCGAGAGGAATCCAGCGGCTGACCAGCGCGATGGAGATGCCGACGAAGGGCACCAGCGACAGCGCCAGGAAGAAGGCCATCTCAGCGGCGCCGCTGTCCGCCAGCGCCAACCTCGCCGCCGCCTTGGGCTTGGCCCAGTCCATGATCGCGAGGTATAGCACGCCGCGAGCCATCGCGAAGGCACGGCCCTCCTGCCGCCGCTCGCGTTTGGCGCTATTCTTGCCCGGAAAACTCAGGGCCGCGACCTATGCTGGATCCACAACCATCGGAGCCCGTCCCGGAGCGCGAGTGGCGGCTCGCCGGCCTCATCGCCTTCGGGCTGTTGGCGCTCCTGGTGCTCGCGGCCGCCTTCCTCATCCTCTGGCCCTTCCTCTCCGCCATCGTGGTAGGGGCGATCCTCGTCATCCTGACCTACCCGAGCTACCGGCGCCTCCTGGCGGGGCTGCATGGGCGGTCCCATCTGGCGGCGCTCCTGATGCTGGTCGGTGCCACCTTCCTGCTGGTCCTGCCGACCGTGCTCGTCGTCATCCTGCTGATCGGCCAGGCCAAGCTGCTGATCGACAAGCTGCAGAGCGGCGAGGCCCAAGCGATGCTCGCCTCGCTCGACCTGGCCGGCCGGCTGAGC
Organism: Thermoanaerobaculia bacterium; assembly: GCA_036002325.1. Classification (GTDB taxonomy): domain Bacteria; phylum Acidobacteriota; class Thermoanaerobaculia; order Multivoradales; family UBA5704; genus DATARR01. Next base: position 96,086 of record DASYTJ010000071.1, read on the forward strand.
TTCCTCACCCGTCATATCCCAAGCTTCGATCCCGCCACGCTCAGCCCCGAGCGGATGATCCTGCCGCTCCTGCGGCAGGTACCCGGCTGGGTCGAGCAACACGGCCAGGCCGTCCTCGGCGGACTCGCCGGCTTGGTGGTCGGCATCTTCCTCGTCCTGCTTTCGGCGTACTTCTTCTTCATCGAGGGAGAGGGCATCCTGCGCGAGCTCGAGGCCCTGTCGCCGCTGCCGCGCCGCTACAGCCGCCAATTCGCGGCGAGGTTCGAAGCGGTCATCGAGGCGACCTTTCGGGGCCAACTGATGACCTCCCTGGCGCAGGCGATCGCCGTCACGGTCGGTCTGGCGATCGCGCGGGTGCCCGGGGCGCTCCTCTGGGGAGCGGTCGCTGCGGTCCTCTCGCTCTTGCCGATGGTGGGCGCCGCCGTCGTGTGGGTGCCGGCCACGATCTACCTTGCGGTCGCCGCCTCCCTGGGCTACCGCGGCTACGGCTGGGCGATCTTTCTCGCGGTATGGGGGCTGCTCGTGGTGTCGACGATCGACAACGTAATCCGTCCCTGGGCGATGAAGGGAAAGGCGCAACTACCTGCCATTCCTCTACTTTTCGCCGTCCTCGGCGGCTTGCAGGCCTTCGGCTTCGTAGGTCTCGTCATCGGGCCTCTCGTCTTCTCGCTGCTCAAATCGATCCTCGACATCTACAAGGAGTCGCTCCAGCCGATGCCCGCCGACGCGCCCGCGGACGCTGCCCCCGGCGCTTGACGTGGCTCGCTTCGTGCAGTGACTTCATTCGGCCTCACATTAGAGTTCCGGCCCTCTCTCGCGGCAGGTGTTGCGCGCCAGAGCTCTCCGAGAACTACCACCTACTGGAAGGATCGCTCATGAAACGACACATGATTCTGGGTCTCTCGGCCCTCTTACTCTCCCTGATCGCGGTGGCTCCGGCCGCCGGCGACGCGGGCAAGATGACGGTCTGCCGTATGGATTACACGCTCAAGGGTTGGTCGGCTTTTTACAAGACGTCGCGTGGATCGGGAACGATCACCTGCGACAACGGCCAGACGTCGCGAGCGAAGATCTCCGCCAAGGGTGGCGGCCTGACGGCCGGCAAGTCCCAGGTCCGCGACGGCCACGGGAAGTTCTCCGAGGTCGCCGACATCAAGGAGCTGTTCGGCAGCTATGCCAGCGCCACCGCCGCCGCGGGCGCCGTCAAGTCTTCCGAGGCGCAGGCCCTCACCAAGGGTGAGGTCTCCCTGGCCCTGGCCGGCAACGGGACGGGTGTGGAGCTCGGCGTGAGCTTCGGCAAGTTCACCATCACCAGGCGATGATCCCCCGCGGCCGCCGCGCCTGTACGAGCGGCGGCCGTGACGCGAGCTTGAAGTCCCCGGACCGGAGGGCGAACCTGCCAGCCGGCCGGGGTTTTCAGTTGAGACGCTCTGCTAAGTCGGCGCCTTCCGAGAGTTGGAGATCGACCCATGGCACCGGATACTTTGACGCCAGCCGCCGTTCCGCCGCACAGCCACCACTTCCGCTTCCACGCTCCTCACCGCCATCTGGCCCCGGCCTTCGGCAGCGATTGGTTCGGCCAGAAGGCGGAGCGGTTCGCCCGTTTCTTCGGCACGCCGGCCTTCATCATCGCGCAGACGTTTATCGTTGGCGTCTGGATCGTGCTCAACGTCTGGGGGCTCACCCATTTCGACCGTTATCCCTTCATTCTCCTGAACCTGGCCTTCAGCCTTCAGGCAGCCTATGCGGCGCCGCTCATCCTCCTCGCCCAGGCGCGGCAGGCCGATCGCGACAAGGTCATATCCGAGGCCGACGCCCTGCACCGGGAGGCCCTCGCCGCCGCCAGCCTGGAACGGCAGGAGATCGCCACCCGCCAGCAGGAGCAGGTCTTCAAGCTGCTGGAGCAGAACACTGAGCTGACGCGGATCACCCGCGAACTCACCCAACACGTCGAGACGCTGACGCGGGAGATCCACAGCCGGACGTGCTCGGCGGGGCAGGCATAGCGCTGGTCAGGCAGCGACCTGCCTCACGGCGTTCGGTGGTATGTTTCTCTCAAAGCAGCCGCCCCCCGAGCCGCGCCATTCGTCGCACCGTGAGGGGAGGTCTGGTGAGGAAGTCGCCGCAACCGCCAGGAAAGAAGAACGACCACAGCGGTGAGGTTGCCGCACTGCTGGCGGCGGCGCGCGCGGTGTTGGAGAACCGCGCCTTCGCCGACGCGGCGAGAGCGGTCTTGGGGGCGTGCAAGACGATCCTCGGCGCCGACGCCGGCCTCGTCGTCGCGGCGGACGGCAAAGGCTTCGATGTCACCCTCCTCGATTCAGGCAGCCTCGAGCTCAGCTCCGCTACCGGTTTGCCCGCGCCGCTCCGCCGCCTGAGCGCCCGCGCCTCCAAGGGCCGCACCGTCTTCGCCAACGACCTGTCGAAAAGCACGGCGAAGAGGTCCCCTCCCGGCCGCCGCGCAATCCCGGAGAGTGCGCTGCTCGCACCGATCATCATCGCCGGCGACGTGGCAGGGCTTCTCGGCTTGATCAACAAGCCCAGGGGCTTCTCTGCGGGCGACTGCGAGCTCGCCGAGGTCTTTGCCGAGATGATCGCGGTGGCGATGCTCAGGTACGAGGCCGAGCAGCGCGCCCAGACTGTCGCCGACGCCCTGCGCGAAGCGACCGTGGCGCTCACCCGCAGCCTCGACCGCGAGACCGTGTTGACGACCCTGCTCGACCGGCTGCGGCGGATGGTCCCTTTCGACCGCGCCAGCGTCATGCTCGTCGAGGAGGCGTCGCGGGTCTCCGTCCGGGCCGTCTTCGACGGCGACCGCGTCGTTCCCCTGACGCCCGAGGTGCGGCCGGAGTTCGATCCGACCGATCATCCGATCGTCCACGGCATCTTGACGACCGGCGCGGCGGTTCTGATTCCCGACGTCCGCGCCCACCCCGAGTGGAGCCTGCCGACGGATCGCTCGTCCGAAGCGAGTTGGATGGGGATTCCGCTTTTCGCGCGTGGCGAAGTGGCCGGTTTGGTCTCGCTGTCCAAGCGCGAGCCCGGCTACTTCAACGACGAGCACGTAAGGCTGGCCGAGGCAATGTCTTCCCAGGCTTCGGTAGCCGTCGAGAACGCGGTTCTCTTCGAGCAGATGCAGGCATCGACAGTGCGCATGCAGGCGCTCTCACGCCGCCTCGTCGAAGTGCAGGAAAGCGAGCGGCGTAACATTGCCCGCGAGCTGCACGACGAGGCGGGCCAGGTCCTGGTATCGCTGCGCTACGGACTCCGCTTGCTGGAGAGGGAGATCGACCAGGGCGGAAGCGTTACCGAACGTGTGGCGGAGCTCGTGCAGAGGACCGATGCCGTCATTGACAGCCTCCACCGTCTGGCCGCGGACCTGCGACCGGTGAGCCTCGATCACCTGGGGCTCGAGGCGGCCCTCCGCCAGTACTCGCGGTCGGCGGGGTCCGAGCTCGGCCTCGCGGTCCGCTTCAAGTCGCGCGGGTTCACCAGCGCGCGTCTCCCAGCGGTGGTGGAGACGGATCTGTATCGCGTGGTCCAGGAGGCGATGACCAACGTCGTGCGCCACGCCCGCGCCACCCGGGTCGACGTGTTGGTGGAGCATCGCGGCGACCGGGTCATGGTGATGGTCGAGGACGACGGCGTCGGGTTCGCACCGGACCAGGTCCAGCGCGGGGATCACTTCGGTCTCCTGGGCATCAGGGAGCGAGCCGAGGCTCTGGGCGGCACCCTGGCGGTGGAAAGCGCGCCCGGGGCAGGGACTACGGTCGTGGTGGAGGTGCCGAGTGCCGATCCGCATCCTGATCGCTGATGACCACGCCGTCGTCCGGTCCGGCCTCCGGGCCTTGCTCCGCGCAGACCCTGATCTGGAGGTTGTCGGCGAGGCGGAAGATGGTGTGGAGACGCTGCGCCTCGCCGAGACGCTGCACCCCGACACCGTCCTGCTCGACATCACCATGCCCCCCGAGAACGGCATCGAGACGGCGAAGCGGCTGAAGGAAAAGCATCCGGAGCTCATCGTGCTGTTCCTAACCATGCACGAGGACGAAAGCCTGCTGCACGAAGTGCTGCGCGCGGGCGCCGCCGGCTACGTGATCAAGCGGGCCGAAGAGGCCGAGATCATCCAGGCGATCCACACGGCGAGCCGCGGCGACATCTACGTGCACCCCGCGATGACCCGCGCGCTCCTTCAGCAGCCCGTCACGACGGAGCACCGGCGCGGGTCGCCGGTGGATGCGCTGACCCCCCGCGAGCTCGACGTCCTGCGCCTCCTCGCCAAGGGCAACACCAACCGGCAGATCGCCGGCCTGCTCGGCCTCTCGGTGCGCACCGTCGAGAACCACCGTGCCAACCTGATGGGCAAGCTCGGGCTGGTCAGCCGGGTCGAGCTGGTGAACTACGCCGAAGAACACAACCTGCTCTGAGCGCCACCGGGCTCGAGACCCTGTAGAAAACGATGTGACCCGCCCGGGTTGCCCCGAGCGGGCCCTATATCCTGCACGCCCTCGCAAGGAAGACTTAAGCCTTGTGAACGGCGAGAACCTTGGTCACGCCTGTGACGTTTTTGATGGCCTTGCCCGCCATTTCGCGTTGCGCGGCGGTGAAATCTGAGCCGAACCTGAGCGTCACCACGCCGTTGGCGGCCTCGGTACCGACCTTGAATCCGTCCGCGCCCATCTTCCTGACCAAAGCAAGACGGACCCGCGTCGCGAGGACGGCATCCTTCACTTCGGCCTCGGCTTCACCGGCTGCAACACCCGCCTTGTCGGAATTCTCCACGCTGGCTTCGAGGAGGATGTCGTTCTGCACGCTGGTCACGCCGTCGACCGACTTGGCGATCGTCCCAGCGAGCTCGCGGGTCCCGCGCTTGGCGACCGTACCTTTGAGCATCAGGGCTCCGGCGTTGGAATCGACATCCACGTGCAAGCTATCGGTGCCCAGTTTATTGAGCAGAGCGAGCTTGACGTTCAGCGTAGTGGTCCAATCCGCCTGGTTGTCTGCGGCGTTCACCGCGGTGCCGCCGATCAGCACTGCGCCGATCAATACTGCCTTTACGAGCGTCTTCATTTTCATGCGCTACCGTCCTTTCCGGGAACGGCCCTAATTTAGCCCTTTGATCTCCGAGCGGTAAGAGCAATTACTACCCGGGAGCACCCGGCGCAAAGCGGGTAGAAACTACGGGCGCCGGCATCCCGAGTCCCGCGTAGTAAGTGCTCTTCCCAGCAGGGGATCAAAAGACTAGGTTGAGGACGTTCGTGAAAGGACGGTACGTCATGAGACGAAACCTCATTATGAGTCGAATTGCAATGTTGGCGCTGTTGGCGGGAATCGTCGTCGCCGGCACGGCTTATGGCCAGAGTGAACCCTACAGCGGTCCCGGCGGCCCGGACCCGAACGACGTCTACTGGCGCCAGCCGGACGATCTTTACAATCGTCAGCCGGACTATGTCTACGACCGCGACGGGGCTCTGGACATCGACGTCGGCTTCTTCTACAACGAGCTGTCCCCGTACGGTGAGTGGGTGAGGCATCCCCGGTACGGCTGGGCGTGGTTCCCGCGTCACGTCCACCCGGGATGGCGTCCGTACTCTCTCGGCCGTTGGGTGGAGAGCGACTACGGCTGGACGTGGATTTCCGATGAGTCGTTCGGCTGGGCGACCTACCACTACGGTCGCTGGGCCTGGGACTCGCATGTCGGCTGGTTGTGGGTGCCCGGCACCGACTGGGCACCGGCGTGGGTGGCGTGGCAGCACGGCAACGGCTACGTCGGCTGGGCGCCGCTGCCGCCGGCGGTCGGCTTCGAGAGCGGAGTCGGCATCCGGCTCGGCCGCTTCGACCTCGGAATCGCACCGCGCGATTACGCCTTCGTCGAGGAACGTCGATTCCTCGATTCCCGCATCGGTGGCTATATCGTGCCGGAGGCGCGCAATGCCACGCTCATCGACAACACCACGAACATGACCAACTACACCGTCGTCGACGACCGGGTGATCAACCACGGCGTGCCGATCGAGGGTATCGAGCGGGCGACCGGCAGGAGAGCACCGCGTTTCCGCGTCGCCACCGCGACCACCCTTCGTGCCGCGAGCGTGCAACGCGACCTGATCAGCATCTACCGGCCCACGAGAATCAAGTTGGAGACGGTCAGGGTCGCACGGCGCAACAACGCCGGCTTGCCGCAGGCGGCGCCGCTGCCGTACCGGTCCGAAACGCAGGCCTGGCCGCCCGCGGTGGGGCCGATCCGCCAAGGGACCATTCCCGTCGCCCCGCGCACCAGGCCCGCGTCACGGGACGACGACGAGCGCCAGTTCCTACGCGAGCAGAACGAGCTGAGGGCGAGCCAGGACAGAGAACGGCGAACCCTGGAGCAGATCCACCGCCGAGAGACGGCGCAGGCGCAGGAGAGGGCCAACAAGGCCAGCGGGCAACAGGTGGCGCAGCGCCAGGCGGCCGAGCTGCAGGCGCAACAGGAGCAGCGCCAGCACGCCGAGCAGCAGTTGCAGACCCGGCAGCAGATCCAGCGCCAAGCCGCGCAGGCGGGCGAGGCCAGGCCCCAGAAGCGGCCGAAGCTGTCGGAGGAGGCGGGCAAGCCCAAGACGGAAAACGAGAAGGACGACGACCAGCAGCACCGGCGACCGTTCTGACTTGGCTCACCAGCGGGCCGGGCTGTCCAGCGCGCTCGGCTCGCCCCGCGTTGGCCAGTTACGACCCGAGAGCTGCACCAGTTGCTTCCCTTGGTTCTTCCGCAGCTTCATGCCGATGAAGGCCTGCGGCGCGGCTTCGATGACGACCGCGACGCCTTTCGTCTCCCTCCGACTCGGTCAATCCGGCGGCGTTTGAGGCAACAAAAAAATGCGTCCCCGGATCAGGGTCTCCCTGTAAGCGCCTGCCGCTTCTGGTCGGAAATCGTCGCGGCCTGCGCGCTAGGCCAACTAGGCAGCCCAGGAGAGCCGACGAAGCGCGTCTGCTGCGTGGATGAACTCAATCACCTGGTCCGGCTCCACGGTTCGAACTGGTAACCGTTGGGGATACACGTGCTGGCCCGCTCCAACGCATTCGGCCAAAAGTCTCCTTTCTTCAGAACCCCGCCTACCAGTCGAGTAGACAACCACGGGTAGAACGTCGATCTCGCCCTAGGCGAAGCGCTGCCAGAGATGCACCGGGACACCGGAGAGCCTGGCCTGCGGATCAACGGTCAGGGTGGCGAAAGTGCGCGACCAGTGAAACGAAAAGCCTCACTACAACGCCAAACCAACGGAAGGGCTTTTCCGGAGCGCGGGCGTTCCAACGTTAGTGAGGGAAACCAGCGGGCGAGGACGTTTCTCAGGAAGGTCGGGCCGCTCCGTTGCGCAAAGCGTTTGTGAAACTCTCGGCTTAGCACCGCGGCTCGCTTTCTCTTAGTCGTTGCACATAGTAGGTGAGTCGCAAGGGGCGATTACACGGGACACTGCAATGCAGCGTGCAAGGAACAACTGTCTCCACAACGTTTTCGACCGGCAGGTAGTCCGTTCACCAACCGCCGTTGCCGTGATCGACGAAGCACGCGAGATGGCTTATGGCGAGCTGAGCCGCCGGGCCAATCGTCTCGCCCGGCATCTCCAAGCGCTGGGTATCCGGCCGGAAACCCGGGTCGGCCTCTGCCTCGACCGCTCCGCCGACGCCGTGGTCGGAATGTTGGGCATCCTCAAAGCCGGCGGAGCGTATGTGCCGCTCGATCCGGCCTATCCCCGCGCGCGTCTCGCCTATGTGCTGGCGGATTCAGGGGCGCGGTTGGTGGTGACCCACGGCGATGTGTGGGCGGGTCTTGGCTTGGAGGCCGCCGAGCCCGTCCTGCTCGACGCACATGGCGAGGACATCGCTTCCCGGTCGGATGCCATTCCGATCTCACCGGTGACCGCGGGCAACCTGGCGTACTTGATCTACACCTCCGGTTCGACCGGACGGGCGAAGGGCGTGGCCATCGAGCATCGCAGCGCGGTGGCGTTCCTGGACTGGGCTCTGGGCTGGTATGCGCCAGAGGATCTTTCCGGGGTGCTCGCTGCAACGTCGTTCTGTTTCGACCTCTCCGTGTTCGAGATCTTCGCCCCCTTGAGCATGGGCGGACGGGTGATCCTGGCACACGACGTCCTGCACTTGGCCGACCTCCCCGCCGCTAGGGAGGCGACGCTGATCAACACGGTCCCATCGGCCATGACGGAGCTGCTGCGGGCCGGAGCGCTGCCCGCCTCGGTGCGGACGGTCAACCTGGCGGGCGAGCCGCTGCGCTCCCGCTTGGCGCGGGAGGTTTACGCGACAGGGACGGTCCAGCGGCTCTACAACCTCTACGGGCCCTCGGAAGACACGACGTATTCGACGGCGGTCCTCGTGCCACGGGAGTGCGAGGGCCCTCCGACCATCGGCCTCCCGATCGAGGGCACCCAGGCCCATGTCCTCGCAACCAGCCTGGAGGCCGTGGCGGACGGCGAGATCGGGGAGCTGTACCTCGGCGGCGAGGGCCTCGCCCGCGGCTATCTCGACCGGCCGCAGCTCACCGCGGACCGGTTCATCCCCGACCCCTTCGCAGGCGAGCCCGGAGCGCGCCTCTATCGCACCGGCGACCTCGTGCGACGGCTGCCGAATGGCGAGCTGGCCTTCCTGGGGCGGTCCGACCATCAGGTCAAGATCCGCGGTTTCCGCATCGAGCTGGGGGAGATCGAGGCGGTGCTCACCGCCCATCCCGATATCGCGGAGGCCGTAGTCCAGGTTCGGCAGGCGGAGGTAGGGGAGCAGAGGCTGGTGGCTTTTGCCGAGCTGGTGCCTGGTTGGCCGGTGGCGATCTCCGACCTGCGGGCGTGGCTGATGGAGCGCCTGCCAGCTTACATGGTGCCGAGCGCCTTCGTTCTGCTTCCGACGCTGCCGCGGCTGCCTAACGGCAAGATCGACCGCGGGGCTCTACCTGAGCCCGGCGGGAGCCGCGACGGAATGTCCACTCCGTTCGCAGCCCCGCGGACGGCGGTCGAAGAGGGAATCGCCGCGCTCTGGGCGGATTTGACGGGCGTTTCCCCGGTCGGAATCAACGACCTGTTCTTGGAGCTCGGCGGCCACTCGCTGCTGGCCGCGCAGGCTGCTGCCCGGCTGAGCGATGTCTTCGACATCGAGGTGCCGGCGCACGCCTGTCTGCGCGCCGGCACCGTTGCCGGGCTGGCCGCCGAGGTGGAGCGGCGGCGGTCGACCGGGGCCTCCCCGGCCGCCATCGCGAGGGTGTCGCGCGAGGGCGACCTTCCCCTCTCCTATGCCCAGCAGCGCCTCTGGCTCTTCGATCGTCTGGAGCCGGGGAGCCCGGTCTACAACGTCGCCGAAGCGGTGCGGCTGCGGGGAGCCCTCGACATCCGGGCGCTGGCGCGGGCTTTGGACTGGATCGTGGCGCGGCACGAGTCCTTGCGCACGACCTTCGCGGTGCGCGGCGACGCGCCCGTCCAGGTGATCGCCCGGCCCGAGACGGTGCCGCTCGCGATGACCGACCTGAGAGGCGTACCGCTCGCCGCGCGTGAGCGCGCGGCCGTGGCGGCGGCCGAGGCCGCGGCGCGCCGGCCGTTCGATCTAGAGGCAGGCCCGCTGCTGCGCGCCGCCCTCTTCCGTCTGGCTGCCGGCGACCACCTGCTGCTCGTCATGGTGCACCACGTGGCGGCGGACGGCTGGTCTCTCGACGTGCTCTTTCGCGAGTTGGGCGCCGGCTACGAAGCTTACGCGCGCGGCGCCGAGCCACGGGCGCCGGAGTTGGCGGTGCAATATGCCGACTTCGCCGTCTGGCAGCGACAGCGGCTCCAGGGCTCGGAGCTGGAAACCGCCGCCGGTCGCTGGCGCGAGCGTCTGGCGGGAGGGCCGCCAGCGCTGGAGCTGCCGACGGATCGGCCGCGGCCGGCGGTGCCGGGCCGCCGGGGCGCCACGCACCGCTTCGCGGTGACGGCCGAGACGGTGGCGGCCGTTCGCCGCTTCGGCCGTGGCTCGGAGGCCACTCTGTTCATGGTCCTGCTCGCCGGCTGGCAGGCGCTGCTGTCGCGCCACTCGGGCCAGGCGGACTTCGCCGTCGGCTCGCCCGTCGCCGGCCGCACCCATCGCGCGCTGGAAGATCTGATCGGCTTCTTCGTCAATCTGCTGCCGCTGCGTGCCGACCTTTCGCGGGAGCCGAGCGGGCGCGAGCTGGTGCGGCGGGTGCGCGCCGCCGCGCTCGACGCCTATGCGGATCAGGAAGTTCCCTTTGATCGCTTGGTGGAGGAGTTGCGGGAGGACCGGGACCCGAGCCGGTCGCCCGTTTTCCAGACCGTGCTGGCGCTCGAAGAGACCGCAGTCGAGCGCCGCGGCCTGCCCGGTCTCGAAGCTGCTCGTATCGACCTCGACAGCGGCACAGCCAAGTTCGACCTGACGCTCTTTGTGGAGCCGGCAGACGGTGGCCTGCGATGCGCTCTCGAGTACCGGACCGACCTCTTCGAGAGGGCCACCATGGCGCGTCTGGCGGAGCGCTTCCCGCGTCTCCTGGCGGCTCTCGCCGCGTCGCCGGAGCGCTCGGTGGCGGATCTCCCCCTGCTCACCGAAGAGGAGCTGCGGCACCTGCTCACCGACCACAATCGCACGCGGTTCGACGGCGGAGACCGCCGGCCCGTGCACGTCCAGGTGCGGGAGGTCGCCGCCGCGGCGCCCGCGAGGCTCGCCATCGATTCCGGCCGCGAACGGGTCACCTACGGTGAGCTCGAGCGCCGGGCCAATCGGCTGGCGCATCGGCTGCAGCGGATGGGGGTCGGCCCGGAGGCCGTCGTCGGCGTCCTCGCCGAGCGGTCGCCAGCCTTGGTGGAGGCCTGCCTTGCGGTCCTCAAGGCCGGCGCCGCCTACCTTCCCCTCGATCCGGAGCTGCCGGGCGAGCGCCTGTGCGCCATGCTGGCGGACTCCCGGGCGCGCGTGCTCCTGGCCCAGGATCGCCTTCTCGGCAAGGTGTCCACCCCGGGGATGACCGTGGTGTCGCTGGACGAGCAGGCACTCCGGGCGGACGGGAGGGAAGATGATCCGGCGGTCGCAGTCGATCCCGAGGCCCTGGCCTACGTCATCTACACCTCGGGCTCCACAGGCGAGCCCAAAGGGATCGGCGTGCCGCACCGCGGCCTCGCCAACCTGGCCGCCTGGCACCGGCGCGTCTATGCGCTGTCGCCGGCGGACCGCGCGTCCTGGGTGGCAGGGCTCTCTTTCGACGCCGCGGTGTGGGAGATGTGGCCCTGCCTCGCGGCCGGAGCCAGCCTGCATCCGGCGCCGGAGGAGGTGCGCCTCGCCCCAGCGCCTCTCCTCGACTGGTTGGCGGCGCAAAGGATCACCGTCGCCTTTCTGCCGACGCCGGTCGCGGAGATGGTCCTCGCCGAGACGCCGCCGCCCGGGCTGGCTCTTCGCGCCCTGCTGACAGGCGGCGACAAGCTCCGCCGGAGGGGCTCCGCGGACCTGTCGTGCGAGCTCGTCAACCACTACGGCCCCAGCGAGAACAGCGTCGTCGCGACCTGCGCGCCGGTGGCGCCGATCGACGCCACCGGATTGCCGCCGTCCATCGGCCGCCCGATCGACAACGTGCGCGTCTATCTGCTGGATACGGCGTTGCGGCCGGTCCCGTTCGGCGCGGTGGGAGAGATGTTCTTGGCGGGAGATGGGCTGGCGCGCGGCTACCTGGGCCGGCCGCATCTCACCGCCGAGCGCTTCGTGCCCGATCCTTTCGGCGGAGCGGGAGAGCGCCTCTACCGCACCGGCGACCTGGCGCGCTACCGCGAGGATGGGGAGTTTCAGTTCCTCGGCCGCGCCGACCGTCAGGTCAAGGTGCGCGGGCTGCGCATCGAGCCGGCGGAGGTGGAGGTCTGTCTGGCCCGGCTAGCGGGAGTGCGGCAGGCTGTGGTCTCGACGGTGGCGGACGCCGCCGGCCGGCCGCGCCTGGTAGCGTGGCTGGCGGGCGGCGAGACTCCCAGTGACGAGGAGCTGCGGGCCGCGCTGCGCCGTTGGCTGCCGGCTCCCATGATCCCTTCGGCGTTCGTCCGGCTCGCCGCCATGCCGTTGACGCCGAACGGCAAGATCGACCGCCGGGCACTGCCTGCACCCGAACCGGGCGAGGACGACGGCGCCGCCGCGGTGGCTCGCAACGAGACCGAGGAGCTTCTCTTCGGCATCTGGCGTCACGTCCTGGAGCGCCGGTCCATCGGCCTCCACGACGACTTCTTCCTGCTCGGCGGCCACTCGCTACTGGCCACGCGGGTGATCTCGCGGGTCGGCGCCGCCTTCGGGATCGATCTGCCGCTGCGCAGCCTGTTCGAGAGTCCCACCGTGGCGGGCATGGCCGTCCGGGTGGAGATGGCACGGACGGCGGCCGCGGCCGCCCCGCCGCCGCCCCTCGAGCGGGCTGGCTGCGGCGACCGCGCACCCCTGTCGCCGGCTCAGCAGGGGCTCTGGTTCCTCAGCCAGCTCGCGCCGGAAAGCAGCTTCTACAACATCCCCGCCGTTCTGCGTTTGCGCGGCGACCTCGACGCAGCAGCCCTCGCCCGGGCTCTCGATAACGTCGTGCGCCGGCACGAGGCGCTGCGCACGATCCTGCCGCCGGCGGCGGACGGCCGGCCCGAGCAGGTGATCGCGCCGGTGATGCCGCTGCCGCTGCCGATCGCCGACCTCCGCGGTGTCTCCGCGGAGGAGCGCGGCCGGCAGTGCGCCGAGCGCGTCGCCGCCGAAGTGACGCGCCCCTTCGACTTGGTGTGCGGGCCGTTGCTGCGCGCCCTGCTGCTACGCACGGGAGAGAGCGAGCACGTCTTCGTCCTCACTGTCCACCACGCGGTGGCGGACGGCTGGTCCATGGGCGTGCTCCATCGCGAGCTGGGTGCCTGCTACGCGGCTCGCCGGCGCGGCGAAGCTCCCGTTTTGCCGGAGCCGCCCCTCCAATACGCCGACTACGCCGTCTGGCAATGGCGTTGCCTCCAGGAGGGCTGGACCGAGCGCCAGGTGGCGTTCTGGAAAGAGCGACTGGCGGAGGATCAGGGACTTCTCGAAGTGGCCGGCGACCGCCCGCGCGCAGCGGTACGGAGCCTCCGCGGGGCGACCCTGCGCAGGGCTGTGCCCGCTCCTCTGGTGGACGCACTGCGCGAGTTGGGCGGCCGCGAAACGGCGACGCCGTTGATGGTGCTGCGCGCCGCCTTCGAGACGCTTCTTTACCGCTATACCGGGCGGGATCGCTTCGTGGTCGGCACGCCGGTGGCGGGCCGCCGCCTGCCCGAGCTCGAAGAGCTCATCGGCTTCTTCGTCCAGATGCTGCCGATCCCGGCCGACCTCTCGGGCCGTCCCGATTTCCGTGACCTGCTGGCCCGGGTGCGGCGGATGGCCCTCGCCGCCTACGACCACCAGGACGTCCCCTTCGAGCGGCTGGTGGAGGAGCTGCGACCGGCGCGGCAGGAGGGCCGCAACCCCTTCTTCGAGATCCTTCTCGCCGCCAATCCTTCGGTTCCGCCGCCGGTCCTTCCCGGGCTCGAGGTCTGCCCTGAGGAGGTCGATACCGGTACCGCCAAGTTCGACCTCACGCTCTTCATCGAAGAGCAGGAGCGTGGTATCGGCTTGGCGCTCGAGCACGACACCGACCGCTTCGATCTCGCCACCGCGGCCCGCCTGATGGACCACCTGCTGGAGTTGCTGGCGGGCGCCCTGGCGAATCCTGGCCGCGCGGTCGCCGAGCTGCCGATGCTGAGCCCATCCGAGCGCCGCCAGCTCCTCGAGGATTGGGGGGCGGTAGCGAGCGGCGCACCGCTCGAGCGCACGATCCCCGAGCTGTTCGAGGAGCGCTGCGCGGCGGATCCCGAGGCCTTGGCGGTGATTGCCGGCGAGGAGTCGCTGACCTATGGCGAGCTCAACCGCCGGGCCAACCGGCTGGCGCACCGGCTGCGGCGGCTGGGCGTGGGAACGGACCTGCCGGTGGGCCTCTGCGTCGAACGCTCCTGCGACTTGATCGTGGGCCTGCTGGGGATCCTCAAGGCGGGCGGAGCGTACGTGCCGCTGGACCCGTCCTATCCGGCCGAGCGCCTGCTACTGATGATGGAGGACGCCCGCCTCTCCGTTCTGGTGGGATCCGGATCCCTGCTCGCCAGACTGCCGATCGAGGGAGCGCGGACGGTGTTGCTGGAGGACGCGGCAGCCCTGGCAGGAGAGAGCGAGGAGAACCCCGCCTGCGCCTCGCTGCCGGACAGCCTCGCCTACCTCCTGTTTACCTCCGGCTCGACCGGCCGGCCCAAGGGCGTCGCCATTGCCCACCGGGGCGTGGTGCGGCTGGTGCGCGGCACCAACTTCGCCGAGCTCGGCCCTGACGAGGTCTTCTTCCAGTACGCGCCCATGCCGTTCGATCTCTCGACGCTGGAGATCTGGGGCCCGCTGCTCAACGGCGCGCGGCTGGTGCTGCCTCCTCCCGGCAAGCTGTCGCTGGCGGAGCTGGGAGGGGAGCTGCGGCGCCACGGCGTCACCTTCCTCTGGCTCACGGCTGGACTGTTCCACCTCATGGTGGATGAGCAACTCGACAGCCTGCGCGGCGTGCGCCAGCTCATTGCCGGCGGCGACGTGCTGTCGGTGCCGCACGTGGAGAGGACGCTGGCGGCGTTGGACGGCGTAGTGATCAACGGCTACGGTCCGACGGAGAACGCCACTTTCACCTCTTGCCATTCCATGCGTAGCGGTGAGGCCTTCGCCGCCTCGGTGCCGATCGGGCGGCCGGTGGCCGGCACGCGGGTGGTGGTGGTGGACCCTGATCTCCAGCCGGTTCCTCAAGGCGTGCCGGGCGAGCTGCTGACCGGTGGGCACGGGCTGGCTCGCGGCTACTTCGGCCGGCCGGACCTGACGGCGGAGCGCTTCATCCCCGATCCGTTCTCGCTACAGCCGGGAGACCGCCTCTACCGCACCGGCGATTTGGCGCGCTGGCTCGCCGACGGCACCTTGGAATTCCTCGGCCGCCTCGACCAACAGGTGAAGATCCGCGGCTTCCGCATTGAGCCGGGGGAGATTGAAGCAGCGCTCGGCGAGCACCCCGGCGTGCGGGAGTGCGTGGTCGTGCCGCGCGCCGTGGCGGGGGACAAACAGCTCGTGGCCTACGTCGTGCCCGCCGGCGGCCCGCCGGTTGAGCCCACCGGCCTGCGCGCCTTCCTACGCGACCGGCTGCCGGAGCACATGATTCCCTCCGCCTTCGTGCTCCTCCCGGCCCTGCCGCTGACGCCCAACGCCAAGATCGACCGCGCCGCCCTGCCGGCGCCCGAGGCGCACTACGCCGGGACGTCCGACGAGCGCTTCGCGGTTCCCCGTACGCCCGTCGAGACGGTGGTGGCGGAGCTCTGGGCCGAGGTCCTCGGTCTGCCCGCGGTGGGCCTCCACGACAACTTCTTCGCCCTGGGCGGTCACTCGCTGAAGGCGACCCAACTGGTCTCCAAGCTGCGCCAGGTCTTCCGCGTCGAGCTGCCATTGCGCGCATTGCTCCGTCAGCCCACGGTGGCAGGGCTTGGTGAGGCGCTGCTGGAAGACCCTGCCCGGCGGGCGCAGGTGGAAAGGATCGCCGAGCTGCTCGCCGGCCTCGACGACGAAGACGAGGAAGAGATGGATGAAGCGGTCGCGGAGGTGCGGCTGGCGCCCTGACGGCCACAGACCCGAAGCCTGCCTTTCTTCAGAGGTGACAGATGCTCATTTTGCAGAAGGACCCGAAGCTATTCCTGGTCGAGCTGTCGGATCTCCGGCAGGATCCGCCGCCGGAGCGGATCGCCGACAGCCTTGATCCCCTGCGCCGGATCGTCGCCTGGGCGGAGGAGTACCTCTGCAGGCCCCATCCGGAGCTGGGCCGTGAAGGGCCGGTCTGCCCTTACGTGCAAGTGGCGATGAAGAAAGGGCTTTTCTACCTCGCCGTCTGCCGCGGCCGCGACTTCGACCGCGACGGGATCGAAGGCACGCTGGTGCGCTACCGCGATTGGTTCCTGGACCTCGAACCGCGCCAGGAGGCCGACGCCGCTTTCAAGACGATCCTCATCCTGTTCCCCGACCTGCTGCCTGAGGACGTGCCCGGCCTGGTCGACGCCACGCAGGAGCGCCTCAAGCCGATCTACGTCGAAAAGGGCTTGATGATCGGCGAGTTCCACGCCGGACCGCCAAAGAAGGCGGGACTCTGGAACCCTGACTTCCTGCCGCTGCGCAGCCCGGTGCCGATGCTGGTCATCCGCAATATGGTGCCCACCGACTTCGCCTTCCTGCGCGGGGACAAGGGTCTCGTCGAGGCCTATCTCGCCTGTCATGGCGAGAGAATCCCGGCCCACCTGCGTGAAGAGGTGCGCCAGGTGGTGGAGGGCTTCGGCATTCCCTTCGGAGGGACTGAGGCCCTGGAGGTGGTGCATCCCCGCGTGCGCGAGATCCTGGAGCGCAACCAGGTGCCGGTGCGGGTTCACCGTCACGCCAACCAGCCGATTCCCATTCGTGGTCCGCGGGACTTCGCCCACGCCTTGGGTTACGACATCGGGCGGATCACGAAGTCGCTGTTCGTGCGCTGCAACTGTCATGAGAGTTACGCGGTTCTGGTCTGCCCGGTGCACGAGCGCGTGGACCTGCGCCGGCTCGCGGAGCACCTCGGCTGCACGCGTCTGGAGCTCGCCAGCCTGCCGGAGCTCGAGGCGCTCCTCGGGTTCTCGCCGGGCGGCGTTTCGCCGATCGGCGCCGGCGATGTCCGGGTGTTGCTCGACGAGCAGCTCTTCGAGCATTCCACGGTGCTGGTGGCGGCGGGCGAGGTGGCGGTGGAGATCGAGATCGGTCCGCGGCGTCTGGCCGAGATCACGCAAGCTTCCGTGATGGCCATGACCCTCGGCGCCAGCTCCGAGGCCGGGGCGAGCGCGTGAGGCAATCCCCCGCCCGCAAGGGCCTCTCCGCGCGCAAGCTCGCCCGGCTCGACGCCTTGCTCGCCGGCGAAGGGATGCTGGCGGCCGCCGCCAGCATCCAGCACCGGCCGCCCGGCGCGCCGGCCCCGCTCTCGGTGGGGGAGGAGCAGCTCTGGTTCCTGTCGCGCCTGGCGCCGGAGGATCCGGCCTACAACATGCCGTTCGTCCTCGCGCTGCGCGGCGGGCTGGATGCGGCGGTGCTCGCGGCGGCCCTGGCGGCGCTCGCCGCCCGTCACCGGATCCTGCTCTGCGCCTATCCCGCCGTGGCCGGACGGCCGGAAAGAACGCCGGCCTCCGCGGCGTTTACCTTCGTCGACCTGCGGAGTCTGACCACCCCGCAGGCGGAGACCGAGGCCGCGCGGCTCGCACGCCGGGAGGCGGTGCGCCCGTTCGATCTCGAGCGCGGGCCCCTATTTCGTGCCACCCTGGTGGCCCTCGCGGAGGGCGACCACCGCCTGCTGTTCGACGTGCATCACATCGTGGCCGACGGCACCTCCATGGCCGTTCTTTTCCGCGAGCTGCCGGCGCTCTACCATGATCTCTCTCGCGGCGTCCAGCCGTCGCTGCCGGAGCCGTCTCTCGACTACGCCGACTACGCCTTTTGGCAGCGGCAATGGCTGCGCGGCGAGGAGGCCGCAGCCCAGCGCGCCTGGTGGCGCGGCCGCCTGGACGGCTTGGCCGCACAGGAGCTGCCCACCGACCGGCCGGGCCGGACGGCGCCCACTTCCCGCGGCGATTTCGTTCCCCTTCAGCTCGATGCCGCACGGGCCGCGCTGCTGCGCCGGATCGGTCAGGGTGAGCGAGCCGCGCTCTTCCCGGTGCTGCTGGCGGCGTTCCAGGCGGCGCTCCACCGCTGGACCGGCCAGACCGACGTCGCGGTCGGCGCGCCAGTTTCCGGCCGCGAGCGGCCCGAGCTGGAAGAGCTGGTCGGCTTCTTCGTCAACATGTTGGTGCTGCGCACGGACCTGACGGGCGACCCGGTGTTCCGTGAGCTGCTCGGCCGCGCGCGCGACACGGCGCTCGACGGCTTCGCTCATGGCGATCTGCCGTTCGAAACGCTGGTCGAGGAGCTGCGCCCCGACCGCAGGCTGAGCCGCGATCCGCTCTTCCGCGCGGCGCTGGTGCTGCAGCCCTTCGGTTTGCCCGCCGTCGAGGAGGGTGGGGTCTCCTGGGCGGCGGCCGAGCGGCTCACCGGCACGGCCAAGTTCGATCTCGAGCTGGAAATCCGAGAGGGTGCGGAGGGGCTGCAAGGCCGGCTGTGGTACGCCCAGGACCTCTTCGATCCTCCCACCGCCGCACGCCTCGCCCGGCACCTGATCGAGCTGCTCGGCGGCATTGCCGACGATCCGGACCGGCGCCTCTACGATTTGCCGCTCTCGACCGCCGCCGAGCGCCATCAGCTCGCCGTCGAGTGGGCCGACACCCACCGTCCCTGTCCGTGGGAGCGTGGCATCCACCAGCTTTTCGCGGATCAGGCGGCACGCGATCGGGAGGCCACCGCCCTGGTCTTCGCCGGCGAGCGCGTCTCCTATCGCGAGCTTGCGCGGCAGGCCGGTCGGGTGGCGAGGCACCTGGCGGCGCTCGGCATCGGGGCCGAGGCGCGCGTGGGCCTGTTCGCCGAGCGTTCGCCGGAGATGGTGGCCGGCATCCTCGGCATTCTCGCGGCGGGCGCCGTCTACGTGCCTCTCGACCTGCAGTACCCGCGGGAGCGGCTGGATTGGATGATCGAGGACGCCGGCCTTGCGGCGGTGCTTACCCAGGCCAGTCTCGGCGAACGCCTGCCGGCGAGCGTTACCCGCCACCTGGCGCTGGAGGAGATCGTGGCCGAGGACGGGGAGGCTGCGCCGCCGGCCGCGGCCGCCTGGGCCGGGCCGGACAGCGCGGCGTACCTCATGTACACCTCAGGCTCGACCGGCCGCCCGAAAGGCGTCATCGTCACCCATCGCAACGTCATCCGGCTGGTCCGCGAGACCGACTTCGCCCGCTTCGGCGAGGCGGAGGTCTTCCTGCAGCTCGCCCCGGTCTCCTTCGACGCGGCGACCCTCGAGATCTGGGGTCCGTTGTTGAATGGCGGCACGCTGGTGATCTGCGGCCCGGGCACGCCGACGCTGGAGGAGATCGGACGCATCGTCGCCCGGGAGCGGGTCACCACGCTCTGGCTCACCGCCGGCCTCTTCCACCAGATGGTGGACGAGAACCTGGCCAGCCTCGTCGGCGTGCGCCAGCTCCTCGCTGGCGGCGACATCCTGTCGCCGGTGCACGTTGGCAAGGCGATGGCCGGTCTGCTGGAAACCCGCCTGATCAACGGCTATGGGCCGACGGAGAACACCACCTTCACCTGCTGCCATGCCATCGACGTTCCGCCGGCGGGTCCGGTGCCCATCGGCCGCCCGATCGCCAACACCTGGGTGCAAGTGGTGGACCCGGCTCTCAGGCCGGTGCCGATCGGCGTGCCGGGCGAGATCTGCGCCGGCGGCGAGGGCCTCGCCCGCGGCTATCACGAGCGGGCCGACCTGACGGCCGAGCGCTTCGTTCCCGACCCATTCTCGATCGCGCCGGGAGCGCGCCTTTACCGCACCGGCGACCTGGGGAGGCGGCGTCCTGACGGGACCCTCGAGTTCCTGGGACGCCTCGACAACCAGGTCAAGATCCGCGGCTTCCGCATCGAGCCCAGCGAGGTCGAGCAGGTCCTGTTGTTCCACGCCGGCGTGTCCGCCTGCGCCGTCATGGCGCGCGAGGACCGCCCCGGGGAGAAGCGGCTGGTGGCGTACGTGGTGGCCGACGGCGGGCTGCCCGCGCCTTCCGACAACGAGCTGCGAGCCTTCCTGGACGGCAAGCTGCCGGCCCCGATGATCCCCGCGGCGTTCGTCCGACTGGCGTCGCTGCCCCTCACCCCCAACGGCAAGATCGATCGCCGCGCCCTGCCGGCTCCGGCAGAGGAGGCGGTGGCGCAAGAGCTGCCGCGCACCCCGGTCGAGGAGCTGTTGGCGGGAATCTGGGCCGAGGTGCTCGGCCGCGAGCGGGTGGGGATCGGCGAGGATTTCTTCGCCCTCGGCGGCCACTCGCTGAACATGATGCAGGTCGCCGCGCGCGTGCGCAACGTCCTCGGCGTCGAGCTGCCTCTCCACGCCTTCTTCGACGCGCCCACCGTGGCCGGCCTGGCGGCGCGGCTGGAGCGGGAGCGTGGAGTGCCCGAGCTCGCTCCCCTGTGCCCAGGATCGCGACCGGATCCGCTGCCTCTCTCTTTCGCGCAACGCCGGCTTTGGTTCCTCGATCAGCTCCAACCGGGGATGGCCACTTACAACGTCCCGCTGGCACTGGATCTCCGCGGTCCGCTCGACGCGGCCGTGCTGCAGGCTGCTCTCTACCAGATCGTTCGGCGCCACGAGGCGCTGCGCACCATCTTTCCGGTACGCGACGGCGAACCGGTGCAGGTGATTGTGATCGCGCCCACGCCCGCCCCGCCCCGGGTGGACCTGACGGGCCTGCCGGAGCCCCTCCGCGCCGCGGAGGTCGGACGTCTGGCCACGGCCGCTGCCCGGGCGCCGTTCGACCTCGCTCAGGGTCCGCTGCTGCGGCTCCTGCTGGTTCACCTGGGGCGGGAGGAGCACGAGCTGGTCCTCGTCCTCCATCACATCGTGGCGGACGGCTGGTCGGTTCGGGTGCTGCTCAGAGAGCTGGCCGAGTTCTATGGAGAGATCCTGCAGGGCAGAGCCGCGCGTCTGCCGGAGCTGCCGATCCAGTACGCGGACTACGCGGTCTGGGAGAACGCACACCTGAGAGGCGAGACGCTGGACCGGCAGCTCGACTGGTGGCGGGCGCGCCTTGCCGGCGTGCCGGGCCTGGGCCTCGCCACCGACCACCCGCGTCCGCCGGTGCAAAGCCAGAGCGGCGCGGAGAGAGTGCACAGGGCTCTGGCCGGGCTCGCCGCGGACCTGCAGGCCCTGGCCCGCCGAGAAGGAGCGACCTTGTTCGCGGCGCTGCTCGCTTCTCTCCAGGCCTTGCTCTACCGCCACACCGGCCAGGGCGAATTCGCCGTGGGTACGCCGGTTGCCAACCGCAGGCGGTCGGAGCTGGAGGAGCTGATCGGCTTCTTCGCCAACACCCTCGTGCTGCGCGGCAAGGTGGCTGGCGAGACTCCTTTCCGCCGTCTCCTGGCGGCGGCCCGGGACGAGGTCCTGACGGCTCAGGAACATCAGGAGACCCCTTTCGAACGTCTCGTCGAGGAGCTTCAACCCAAGCGCGACCTCGGCCGCTCGCCCTTGTTCCAAGTCATGCTGACCGTCGAAAACGAATGGCAGCCGCCGAGCCCCCCCGGCCTCACCGCCGGCCTGCGCACCCTGGACGCCGGCACGGCCAAATTCGACCTGGGGTTCACCTTCCTGGAGCGGGCAGGGGAGGCGTTGGTGGCCGTCGAGTACGCCACCGCCCTCTTCAAACCGGCGACGGTCGATCGCCTGCTCGATCGCTGGCTGAACCTGCTCGCCGGCATCGTGAAGGATCCCGCGGCCGAGGTCGCCCGGCTGCCGCTGCTGGCAACGGCGGAGATCCATCAGCTCCTGGTCGATTGGAACGACTCGCTGCCGCCGAAGGCGGCGGCGGGCTCGATCCACGGCCTGTTCGAAGAGCAGGCCGAGCGGACACCGGATGCGATCGCCCTCGTTTGTGGGGATACGGCCCTCACCTATGCCGGTCTCGACCGCCGGGCGAACCGTCTGGCGCGGCGGCTGCGGCGGCTCGGCGCCCGCCCCGAGGAGCGCATCGGACTCCTCATGCGCCGGTCCGCCGACCTCGTCGTGGCACTCCTTGGGATCCTCAAGTCCGGGGCGGCCTACGCCCCTCTCGACCCGGCCTACCCGGCGCGGCGAGTGGCTTTGATGCTGGAGGACGCCGATCCGGCCGTCGTCGTTACCAAAAGCGGTCTGCTGACCACCTTGCCGGCGGGGCGGTTCGCCACCCTCTGTCTCGACCAGGAAGGCGAGAGGCTGGAGCAGGAGAGCGGCGAGAGACCGGACGATGTCCGGGTGGCGCCGGAAAGCCTGGCCTACCTCATCTACACCTCGGGCTCCACCGGCAGACCCAAGGGCGTGGCGATCACCCATGGCAACGCCGTCGCGCTGCTGCGCTGGGCGCGCGAGGTCTTCCCACCGGAAAGTCTGGCGGGCGTCCTCGCCGGGACCTCGGTCTGCTTCGACCTTTCGGTCTTCGAGATCTTCGTGCCGCTCGCCTGGGGCGGGAAGGTCTTCCTGGTCGAGAACGCTCTCGCCCTCGCCGCCCTGCCGCAGGCGGGCGAGGTGACCCTCGTCAACACCGTGCCTTCGGCGATGGCCGAGCTGATGCGGCTCGATGCCGTGCCCCCGTCGGTGAACACGGTCAACCTGGCGGGTGAGCCGCTGCAAAACGCTTTGGTGCAGCAGGTCTACGCCCGCGGTGTGCGGCGGGTCTACAACCTCTATGGTCCTTCGGAGGACACGACCTACTCCACGTTCAGGCTCCAGCGAAAAGGGGCCAACCGGGTGCCAGCCATTGGCCGGCCGCTCCCCGGCACCCGCGCCTACCTGGTGGATGCCGATCTCGGGCCGGTACCCCTAGGATCCCCCGGGGAGCTGCTCCTGGGCGGCGAGGGCCTGGCCCGCGGCTATCTCCACCGGCCGGATTTGACCGCGGCGCGGTTCGTGCCCGACCCCATCAGCGGCGTGCCGGGAGCGCGTCTCTATCGAACCGGCGACCTCGTTCGTTACCTGCCGGACGGCCATCTCTTCTTCCTCGGACGCCTCGACCATCAGGTCAAGGTCCGTGGCTACCGCATCGAGCTGGGCGAGATCGAATCCTCCCTGCACGAGGTTCCGGGGGTGCAGCAGGCGGCGGTCGTCGTGCGGCACGACGAAGGCGAGCCGGCGCTCGTCGCCTACGCGGCTCCTACTTCGGAAGTCCCGGCTCCCGACGTCCTGCGCCGCTTCCTGCGGGATCGCCTGCCGGAGCCGATGGTGCCGTCGGTCTTCGTCCGGCTGGAAGCGCTGCCGCTCACGCCCAACGGCAAGATCGACCGCAAGGCGCTGCTGGAGCAGGAGCCGGCCGGCCGAGCGAACGAGCGCGGCGATGAAGATCCGCGCACGCCGATCGAGGAGATGGTCGCCGCCGTCTGGGCCGATGTGCTCCGGCAGGATCGGATCGGCGTCCGCGACAACTTCTTCGACCTGGGCGGGCATTCGCTGAAGGCGACCCAGGTGGTCTCGCGGCTCCGCGCCGGCCTCGGGGTCGAGCTGCCCATGCGCGTCCTCTTCGAGGCTCCCACGATCTCCGAGCTGGCAGCTCGCCTCGAGGGTGCGTTGCGCGAGCCGGCTGGCGGCGAGGAGCCGCTCCCGCCGCTGGCGCCGATGCGGCGCGACCGGCCCCTCCCCTTGTCGTTCAGCCAGCAGCGCCTTTGGTTCCTGGACCGCCTGAAGCCCGCACAGCCGACCTACAACGTCCCGGCTTTGCTGCTCTGGGAAGGGGATCTCGACGTCCCCGCCTTGGAGCGCAGCCTGGCGGCGATCGTCGCGCGGCACGAGTCGCTGCGCACCACCTTCGGCGTGGTCGACGGCGAGCCCGTCCAGGTGATCGGGCCGGCCGGCTCTTTCCGTCTCCCGGTCGCGGATCTGCGGGGCCTGCCGAGCGGTGACCGCGAGGCCGAAGCCGAGCGACGCGCGGTACGCCTGGCGCGGCTGCCCTTCGACCTCGCGCGGGGTCCGCTGGTGCGCTTCCTCCTCCTGCAGGTGGGAGCGCGGGATCACCGGCTCGCCGTGGTCTTCCATCACATCGTGGCGGACTGGTGGTCGCTCGGCGTTTTTCTGCGGGAGTTGGGCGACCTCTACAATGCCGGCGAAGTCGGAGCCCCCGCTCCGCTGGCACCTCTGCCGGTGCAATACGCCGACTTCGCGGTCTGGCAGCGCGGCTGGTTGTGCGGCGAGCGGCTCGAGGCGCAGCTCGCTTTCTGGCGCCGGCGCCTCGCCGGCGTGCCGCCGCTCGACCTTCCCACCGATCGGCCGCGCCCGGCGCTGCGCGCCTCGCGCGGCGCCAGCAGGCCTTTCACCCTGCCGGCGGAGCTGAGCGAGGGGCTGAAAGCCCTGGCTCGCGCCGAGGGCGTCACCCGCTTCATGGTCCTCCTGGCGGCCTTCCAGGCGCTGCTCGGGCGTTACAGCCGCCAGAGCGATTTCGCCGTCGGCACGCCCATCGCCAACCGCAACCAGCCCTGGATCGAGGACCTCATCGGTTTCTTCGTCAACACCCTCGTGTTGCGGGCCGAGCTCGGCGGCTCGCCTGGTTTTCGGGAGCTGCTGCGCCGCGTCCGCGACGTCGCGCTCGCGGCCTACGCTCATCAGGATCTGCCCTTCGAGCGGTTGGTGGAGGAGCTGGCGCCGCGCCGCGACCTCAGCCATCCGCCGCTGTTCCAGGTGCTGCTCACCTTCCAGAACGAGGTACCGGCCCTCGCCCTGCCGTCGCGGACGCTCCGCCTGCAGGGGCTGCCCCTGGGCACCGCCAAGTTCGACCTCACCCTGGCTCTGGGGGAGGGCCCGGACGGGCTCGAGGGCTACTTCGAGTACGACGCCGATCTCTTCGACGCCGCCACGGCTGAGCGTCTCACCGGCCATTTCCAGAAGCTCCTCGCGAGCGCTCTGGCCGCTCCCGGCACGGCGGTGGAAGAGCTGCCGCTCCTCGGCGAGGCGGAGCGGGATCAGCTCCTGGCGCAGGGGAACGGCGCTCGCGGGCCGGAGCCCGCGTCCTGCGTCCACGAGCGTTTCGCCGAGCAGGCCGCGCGCCATCCCGAGGCGCCGGCGCTGGCCTGCGAAGAGGTGCGCCTCACCTGCCGCGAGCTCGAACAGCGCGCGAACCGCCTGGCGCACCACCTGATCGGGCTCGGGGTGGGCCCCGAGGTCCGGGTGGGGCTCTGCCTCGAGCGATCCGCCGAAGCTATCGTCGCCCTCCTCGCCGCGCTCAAGGCGGGCGGAGCCTACGTGCCGCTCGACCCTGCCTATCCGGGCGAGCGTCTGGCGCGTCTCGTCCGCGACGCGGAGATCGCCGTGATCGTCACCGCCGCGGCGTTCCTGGACTGCCTTCCCGCCGGCGTCGAGGCGGTCTGCCTGGATCGCGACCGCGAGGCGATCGAGGAGCGGAGCGCCGAGGCGCCGGCCTTGCGGGCGGGGTTGGGCAACCTGGCGTACGTCCTCTTCACCTCCGGCTCCACCGGCCACCCCAAGGCGGTCGCCGTCGAGCACCGGCAGCTCGCCGGCTATGTCGACGGCGTGCTGAGCCGCCTGCGCCTGCCGCCGGGAAGCTCGTACGCCACGGTCTCGACGCTGTCGGCGGACCTCGGCCACACGGCCCTGTTCCCGGCCCTTTGCACGGGCGGCTGCCTGCACGTGATCTCGGAGCGGCGCGTCACCGATCCGGTGTCGTTCGCGGAGTACTTCCGCCGTGAGCGGGTGGACTGCTTGAAGATCGTGCCGTCGCACCTGGCGGCGCTGCAGAGCGGGCCGGATCCGGCTGGCGTGCTGCCGGCGCGCCGGCTGGTGCTGGGGGGCGAGGCGTCGTCCCCGGAGAGCGTCGAGGCGCTGCGCGCGCTCGCGCCGGACCTCGGCATCCTCAACCACTACGGTCCCACGGAAACGACGGTGGGAGTGCTCACCTACGAGGTGGGCGGAGGTGCGCGTGGCGCTCGCACGGTGCCGCTGGGCCGTCCGCTGGCCAATGTTCGCGTTTACGTCCTCGACCGCTGGCTGCAGTTGGCGCCTCCCGGCGTCCCCGGCGAGCTCTGCGTGGGCGGCGCCAGTCTGGCGCGCGGCTACCTCGGCCGGCCGGACCTCGCGGCGGAGCGTTTCGTCCCCGATCCCTTCGCCGGCGCGGGCGGGCGGATGTACCGCACGGGTGACCTCGCCCGCTTCCTCCCGGAGGGCAATCTGGAGTTCCTGGGCCGCACGGATCATCAGATCAAGGTCCGCGGCTTCCGCGTCGAGCCCGGCGAGATCGAGGCCGCGCTGGCGCGCCAGCCGGAGGTGCGCGAAGCCGTCGTGGCGCCCCATGTCGGACTCGACGGCGCCGCCGAGCTGGTGGCCTACGTGGTGCCGGAGACGGCGCGGCCGGTGGACGTGGCCGGATTGCGTCAGCGGCTGGCCGGCGAGCTGCCTCCCCATATGGTGCCGGCTTCCTTCGTCTTCCTGGAGGCGCTGCCGCTCAATGCCAACGGCAAGGTGGACCGCCGCGCTCTGCCCGCGCCGGAGCGGGCACGGCCTTTGGGCGTGGAGGAGGTCCCGGCCAGCGAGCTGCAGCGGCGGATCGCCGCTGTCTGGTGCGCCGTCCTCGGCGCTGAGCGGATCGGCCTCCACGACAACTTCTTCGATCTCGGCGGGCACTCGCTGCTGCTGATCCGGGTGCAGAGCCGGCTGCGCCAGGAGCTGGGGCGCGAGGTCCCGGTGCTGGACCTCTTCCGCTTTCCCACGGTGAGCGCCCTCGCCGCTCACCTCGGGGGCGGAAAGGAGACGGCCCGCAGCGCGGTGCCCACCCGCTGGCGGGCCGCCTCTCGCGATGTCGCCATCGTCGGGATGAGCGGGCGTTTTCCGGGCGCCGGCAGCGTTGCCGAGCTGTGGGACAAGGTGAGCCGGAGCGTCGAATCCATCAGCTTCTTCCCGGCGCCCGCGGGCGCTCCCCCCGGGTACGTGGGCGCCCGCGGGGTCCTCGCCGGGGTGGATCTCTTCGACCCCGCCTTCTTCGGCTTCCGGCCGCGCGAGGCCGAGCTGCTCGATCCCCAGCACCGCCTGTTTCTCGAGTGTTGCTGGGAGGCGCTGGAGAGCGCCGGCTACGACCCGGGCCGCTACCCAGGAGCCGTCGGCGTCTGGGCCGGGGTGGGCAAGGCGTATTACTACCTCCATCACCTCCACGGCTCCACCCTCGCCGAGGATCCCGAGGCCCATTTCGGCAACGACAAGGACTTCCTGCCCACGCGGGTCTCCTACAAGCTCAACCTGCGCGGGCCGAGCCTGGCGGTGCAGACCTCCTGCTCGAGCTCGTTGGTGGCCGTGCATCTCGCCTGCCGCAGCCTGGAGGCGGGAGAGTGTGACATGGCGCTGGCCGGCGGCGTGCGCATCGTCCTGCCGCAGGAGGCCGGCTACCTCTACGAGGAGGGAGGGATCGCCTCGCCGGATGGCCACTGCCGCGCCTTCGACGCCGAGGCGCACGGCGTCGTCCCAGGCAACGGCGTGGGCGTCGTCCTGCTCAAGCGGCTGGAGGATGCGCTGGCCGAGGGCGACCGGGTGTTGGCCGTCATCAAGGGCTCGGCGATCAACAACGACGGCTCCGGCAAAGTAGGCTATACCGCGCCCAGCGCCGAGGGCCAGGAGCGGGCGATCCGGCAGGCGCACGAGGAGGCTGGTGTGCCCGCCGACTCCATCGCCTATGTGGAGGCGCATGGCACGGCCACGGCGCTCGGCGATCCCATCGAGATCGAGGCGCTCACCCGCGCCTTCCGGGCCTCCACCGACCGCCGCAACTTCTGCGCCATCGGCTCGCTGAAGACCAACGTCGGCCATCTGGACGCCGCGGCGGGCGTGGCCGGGCTGATCAAGACCGTGCTCGCCCTGCAGCACCGGCTGCTGCCCCCGAGCCTGCACTTCACGCGTCCCAACCCCGGGTTGCGCCTGGAGGAGAGTCCGTTCTTCGTCAATGCCGCGCCGCGCGAGTGGGAGACTGACGGCGGGCCGCGCCGCGCGGGGGTGAGCTCGTTCGGCATCGGCGGCACCAATGCCCACGTAGTGGTGGAAGAGGCGCCGGAGCTCGTCCCCTCGGGACCTTCCCGCCGCTGGCAGCTCCTCACGCTGTCGGCCCGCACGCCGGCCGCTCTGGGCGAAGCCTCGCGCCGGCTGGCGGCGCACCTGCGCTCCGCCAGTCCCGATCTCGCGGATGTCTCCTATACCCTGCACGTCGGCCGCAAGGCGTTCGGTCGCCGCGCCATGGCGGTCTGCGGCGATGCCGGCGAGGCCCTCGCCGCCTTGGAGGGCGGCGCCCTGGCCGGCGGCGAGGCCGGCACGGCTCCCTCGGTGGCCTTCCTCTTTCCGGGCCAGGGAGCGCAGCACGTGCGCATGGCCGAGGATCTCTACCGCGGCGAGCCTCTCTTCCGCGCCGAGCTCGATCGCGCTGCGGAGATCCTCCGCGGTCCCCTCGGTCTCGACCTGCGAGGTCTGCTCTTCCCGGCCGCGGAGCTCGAGGAGGAGGCGGCGCAGCGGCTTTCGCAGACCGCCTTCACCCAGCCGGCCCTCTTCGCCGTCGAGCACGCCCTGGCGCGGCTCTGGATGTCCTGGGGAATCCGGCCGGCGGCGATGCTCGGCCATAGCGTCGGCGAGTACGTGGCGGCCTGTCTGGCAGGCGTGTTCTCGCTGCCGGACGCGCTCGCCCTCGCCGCCGAGCGAGGCAGGCTGATCCAGGAGCTGCCGTCCGGCGCCATGCTCGCCGTGCCGCTCCCGGAGGAGAGGGTGCTGCCGTTGCTCGGGCGTGATCTCTCCCTGGCGGCGGTCAACGGCGCCTCGGCGTGCGTGGTTTCAGGAAGCGAGGAAGCCATCGAGGCGCTGCGCCGGCGCCTGCGCGCCGAGGGGATCGAAGGACGCCCCCTGCGCGTCTCGCACGCGTTCCACTCCGGGATGATGGACCCTGTCCTCGATCGCTTCGCCGCTGCCGTGGCCCGAGTCGAGCGCCGGCCTCCGTCCTTGCCCTGGATCTCCAACGTCAGCGGCGGCTGGATCCGCCCGGAGGAGGCGGTGGATCCTGCGTATTGGGCGCGCCATCTGCGCGCCACGGTGCGCTTCGCGGATGGCGTCGCGACTCTCGCCGCCGATCCCGAGCAGGTGCTCCTGGAGGTCGGCCCCGGCCACGCGCTGAGCTCGCTGGTGCGCCGCCATCCCGCCGCGGCTGGCCGTACGGTGGTCGCTTCGCTGCCGTATCGCGACGCCGCCGGCTCCGCCTCGCGCTCCTTCCTGGAGGCGCTCGGCAGGCTCTGGACCGTCGGCATCGAGCCGGATTGGGCCGCCTTCCATGCGGGGGAGCGCCGCCGCCGCGTGCCCCTGCCGACCTATCCTTTCGAGCGGCAGCGCTACTGGGCCGAGGCGCGGCCTCCGGCGGTCTCCGCTCCCGCGGGGGAGGCGGTCATCCTCCTCGCCGTGCCGCCCGGGGGCTCGCCGGCGACCCCGGCCGGGTGGATCGCCCGGCCGTTGGCGGGTCCGCTGTCGCCCGAGCTCCTCGCCGCTTTCGGCCCGACGGCTCCGGCGGGAGCGACGTTCGTGCTCCTCAGCCCGGCGCCGCCGGACGGTCCCGCCGAGCTGCCCGCCGGAGCCGCCGCCGAGGACGCGCCGCGGGACGAGACCGAGAGCGCCATCCTGGCGATCTGGCGGGAGCTCTTCGGCCTCGAGGGGATCGGCGTTGACGACGATTTCCTGGCCCTCGGCGGCGACTCGCTCCTGGCTACCCAGATCGTCTCCAGGGTGCGGGCCGCGCTCGGCCGCGAGGTCACGGTCTCGGCCTTCCTCGAGGCGGGGACCATCGCTCGCCTGGCCGCGGCCTGCCGCTCACTTCCCGCGGCGGCAGCGGCGGATCAGGTCGGAGAGCTCTTGGCCCACTTGGAAAGCCTGTCGACCCAGGAGCTGGAAGCTTTGCTCGCCGCTCAGGCCGGCGTGGGCGAGGTCAACGGATGAACGGCGACGCCAAGAAGCGCGAGCTGCTCGAGGCCCTGCTCCGCCAACGCGGTGTGGACACGGCGAGCCTTCCCATCCTGCCCCGCACCGGCGATCCCGGCGTCGCGCCCCTCTCCTTCGCCCAGGAGCGGCTGTGGGTATTGGAGCGCTTCGAGCCGGGGAGGGCCACCTACAACGAGGCCTATGCGTTGCGCCTCGCGGGCGCTCTCGTCCCCGGCGCCCTGGCCGGCGCCGTGGACGAGCTGGTGCGCCGTCACGCCGTTCTCCGGACCACCTTCGCCCATGGCGACAGCGCGGCCGTTCAGGTCATCGCTCCGCCGCCGCTCCGGCCTCTGCCGGTGGTGGATCTCGCCGTCCTGCCGGAGCCCGCGCGCGGCGCCGAGGCCGACCGTCTCGAGCGCGCCGAGGCGGCCCGCCCCTTCGACCTGGAGAGGGGCCCCGTGGCACGGACCCTGCTGCTCCGCCTGGAGCCTCGAGAGCACCACCTGCTGCTCGCCTTCCACCACATCGTCTCGGACGCCACCTCGATCCAGATCCTGGTCGCCGAGTTGCTGGAGATCTACCGCGCCTTCGACCGCGGCGAGCCATCGCCGCTGCCGGCGCCGAAGCTCCAGTACGCCGATTTTTCCCATTGGCAGCGCGAGCGGCAGACCGCGGCCATCGAGCGGCAGCTCGAGTTCTGGAAGCGGCAGCTCCAAGCGGCCCCCACGGTGCTCGAGCTGCCTGCCGACCGCCCGCGGTCCGAGTCGCCGCGCGGCCGCGGTGCCACTCTGTCGGCGGCCTTGCCCGAGCTGCTCTCGCGGCGGGTCCGGGCGCTGGCCCAGGCGGAGGGGGCGACTCTCTTCATGACCCTGCTCGCCGCCTTCGACGTGCTGCTCTACCGCTATACCGGACGGACCGACCTCTTGGTCGGGACTCCCATCGCCGGCCGCACTCGGCCGGAGGTGGAGCGGATGGTCGGGTTCTTCGTCAACACCCTGGCGCTGCGCGCCGACCTCGGGGGAGATCCGAGCTTCCGCGAGGTGCTTGCCCGCCACCGCCGCACCGTCTCCGCCGCCTTCGACAATCAGGACGTTCCCTTCGGCCGGCTGGTCGAGGAGCTGCGGCCGGAGCGGGCGGCGAATCATGCGCCGCTGATCCAGGTGATGTTCCTGCTGCAGAAGTCCGGTCTCTGGCTTGACGACAGTCCGGAGTTGCGCCTGGAGCTGCGGCGGATCGACAACGGCACGGCCAAATTCGAGTTGACGTTCCTGACCCGCGACGCCGCGGAGGGCATCGTCTGCGGCGTCGAATACGACCGGGATCTGTTCACGGCCGCCACCATGGTTCGCTTCCTGGAGCACTACCGGATGCTGCTGGAAGACGTGGTGACGGATCCCGGCCGCCGGCTCTCCGAGCTGGAGCTCTTCACTGCCCCTGAGAGGCACCAGCTCTGCCACGAGTGGAACGACAGCGCCCTGGCTCGCCCGCGCGGGGTCTGCATCCACGAGCTGTTCGCCGCCCAGGCGGCGCGGACCCCGGACCTGCCCGCGGTGATCTCGGCGGAGCGCGTCGTCTCCTATCGCGAGCTGCTGGTGGACGCCCGCCGCTTCGCCCGCCGGCTGCGCGCCCTCGGCGTGGGCACCGACGACCTCGTCGGCCTCTCACTCGAGCCGTCGCCCGACCTGCTGGTGGCCGTGCTGGGAATCCTCGAAGCGGGTGGCGCTTACGTGCCGCTCGATCCGGGACAGCCGGCGGAGCGCCTGGCCTGGATGCTCGCCGATACCGGCGTGGGGATCGTGGTCACCGAAAGCGCGCTGGCGGATCGCCTGCCGCCCAGCGCCGCCGCCGTGGTCCGCATGGACGCGGAGCGGCAGGTCCTGTCGATGCAGTCGGCGGAGCCGCTGGTGCCGCTGGCGACGCCGGAGAGCCTCGCCTACCAGATCTATACCTCGGGCTCCACCGGCCGTCCCAAAGGGGTCATGGTCCCCCACGGCGGTTTGGTCAACCTGGCGCTCTCCTTCGCCGAGAATTGGCGGCTGAGGCCGGGAGACCGGATGCTGATGCTCCTCTCGCTGGCCTTCGACGCGTCGGTCGGGGACCTCTTCCCACCGCTGGTGAGCGGCGCCACCCTGGTGCTCCATCGCACGCCCCAGGCGCTCCTGGGCCGCGACCTGGAGCCTTACCTGGAACGGCAGGGGATCACCTGCATCGAGCTCGCCGCTGCTTTCTGGCAACAGTGGACCGACGACCTGGCGTCGCGCAAGCAGGCGCCGCCGTCCTCTCTGCGCGCCCTGGTCGTGGGCGGCGAGAGCGTGAGCATCGACAAGGTGCGGACCTGGTACCGCCTGTTGGCAGGACGGCGGTTCCGCTTCCTCAACCACTACGGACCGACCGAAGGCACGGTCTGCGCCAGCTCCTTCAAGATCGACGAGGAAAGCGAGGCCCTCGGTTACGCCCGGCTCCCCATCGGCCGCTCCCTGGCCAACGTCCGCCTCTACGTGTTGGATCCCGACCTCCAGCCGGTACCGGCCGGCGTCCCTGGCGAACTCTTCATCGGAGGGATCGGGGTCGCCCGCGGCTACCTGGGGAGACCCGGCATCACGGCGGAGCGCTTCATCCCCGATCCGTTCGCCGGGCCGGAGGAGCGCGGAGCGCGGCTGTACCGCACGGGCGACCTCGTCCGCCGCCTGCCGGACGGCAACCTGGACTTCCTCGGCCGCGTCGATCATCAGGTCAAGATCCGCGGCTACCGCATCGAGCCCGGCGAGATCGAGGCGGCCCTGGCCGAGCACCCGGCGCTGCGCGAGTCGGCGGTGTTGGCACGGGCCGACGAGCCCGGGCCGAAGCGCCTCGTGGCCTACGTGGTCGCCGGAAGCGAGCCCCCGCCGGCCGCCGCGGAACTGCGCGCCTTCCTCCAGGGCAAGCTGCCGGCGCACATGGTGCCCGAGGCCTTCGTCTTCCTCGACCGCCTGCCCCTCAACGCCAGCGGCAAGGTGGACCGCAAGGCCTTGCCGCGCCCGGTGTTCGAACGCGGCGCGGACGAGGCGGCGCCGCCGAAGAGCGAGCTGCAGCGTCGGATCGCGGCGATCTGGCGCGACCTGCTGCGCGTGGAGCGGGTCGGCTTGCACGACAACTTTTTCGAGCTGGGCGGCCATTCCCTGCTCCTGATCCAGATGGAAGCGCGCCTGCGCGACGCGCTGGGGCGGGAGGTCCAGGTGATCGACCTCTTCCGCCACCCCACGGTCGCCGCTCTGGCCGAGCTCCTGGAAGGTGGCAAGGAAGCTGGAGGAGCGGAGGAGGCGCCGGCCACGGCGCGCCGCGAGGGCCGGGATATCGCCATCGTAGGCATGGCCGGGCGGTTCCCCGGGGCCGACAGCGTGGACGAGCTCTGGCGCAACGTGCGCGAGGGCGTGGAGTCGATCTCGTTCTTCTCCCGCGAGGAGCTCCTCGCCGCAGGAATCCCCCAGGAGCTGATTTCGGATCCGTCCTACGTTCGGGCCAAGGGCGTGCTGCGGGACGTGGATCGTTTCGACGCGCCGTTTTTCGGTTACAGCCCGCGCGAGGCCGAGATCCTGGACCCCCAGCACCGGCACTTCCTGGAGTGCGCGTGGGAGGCGCTGGAGAGCGCGGGCTATGACCCGGAGGCCTACTCCGGCGCGATCGGCGTCTTCGCCGGCGTGGGGCGGAACAGCTACTTCGTCAGCAATCTGCTGGCCAACGAGGAGCGGCTGCAGGCCGCGGGCCTGGCGCCGGCGATCCTCGGCAACGAGAAGGACTTCGTGCCCACGCGGGTCTCCTACAAGCTGAACCTCCGAGGTCCCAGCGTGCTGGTGCAGACCGCCTGCTCGACCTCCCTCGTGGCCGCGCACTTCGCCTGCCGCAGCCTCCTCGACGACGAGTGCGACATGGCTCTCGCCGGAGGCGTCACCATCCCGGTGCCGCACCAGGGTGGGTACGTCTACGACGAGGGAGGGATCTTCTCGCCCGACGGCCACTGCCGGGCCTTCGACGCCGCGGCCAGGGGCACGGTGCCGGGCAGCGGCGTGGCCATCGTGGTGCTCAAGCGGCTCGCCGACGCCCTGGCGGACGGCGACTTCATCCACGCCGTGCTCAAGGCGTCGGCCATCAACAACGACGGCAGCCTCAAGGTAGGCTACACGGCGCCCAGCCCGGAGGGGCAGGCGCGGGTGATCCGCGACGCCTTACGTCGCGCCGGGGTGGCTGCCGGCTCGGTTTCCTACGTCGAGACCCACGGCACCGGCACGGCCCTGGGCGACGTCATCGAAATCGAAGCGCTCAAGGAGGTCTTCCGGTCGCAGACACCGGAAGCGGGCTTCTGCGCCCTTGGCTCGCTCAAGGCCAACGTCGGGCACATGGACACGGCCGCGGGAGCCGGCGGCCTCATCAAGGCGGCGATGGCGCTTCGCCACGGTGAGATCCCGCCGAGCCTTCACTTCCGCACGGCGAACCCGAAGCTCGGCCTGGACGGAAGCCCCTTCTTCGTGAACGACCGCTTGCGGCCCTGGCCGGAGACCGGCGGGCCGCGGCGGGCCAGTGTCAGCTCGTTCGGGATCGGCGGCACCAACGCGCATGCCGTCCTGGAGGAGGCGCCCCGGCCGCAGCCGGCAGGCGAGAGCCGCCCCTGGCAGGTCCTGACCCTTTCAGCGCGGACGGAGGGCGCCGTGGCCCGGGCCGCCGAGCGCCTGGCGAGCCACCTGGAAGGGCGGCCGGAGATCGATCTCGCCGATGCGGCTTACACGCTCCACGTCGGCCGGCGCGCCTTTGACCGCCGCGTGGCCGTGGTCTGCCGTGACCGCGCGGACGCCGCCGCGGCGCTGCGCCGGATCGCGGGAGCCGTCCGTACGGCGTCGGCCGACCCGGAGGTGGTCTTCCTGTTCCCCGGCTCGGGCGCACAGCACGTCCACATGGGACGGGATCTCTACCGCTCCGAGGCGGTCTTCCGAGAGACGATCGATCGGGCCGCCGGGCTGCTCGCGCCCCTGCTCGGGCACGATCTGCGCCGGCTGCTCCATCCCGCCGAAGGAGAAGAGGCCGCAGCCGCAGCCCTGCTGGAGAGGGCCTCGATCGCCATGCCGGCGGTGTTCGTCCTCTCCCATGCCCTGGCGAACCTCTGGATATCCTGGGGCGTCCGGCCGCACGCCATGGCCGGCCACAGCCTGGGCGAGTACGTGGCGGCCTGCCTGGCGGGCGTATTTTCTTTCGAGGACGCTCTGCATCTGGTCTCGCTGCGCGGCCGGTTGCTCGACGGGCTCCCCGAGGGGAGCACTCTCAGCGTCCCGCTTTCCGAGGCCGAGATCGAGCCGCTCCTCGGCTCCGAGCTGTCGGTCGCCGCAGTCAATACGCCGGAGGTCACGGTCGTCTCGGGGCCGGCGGCGGCCGTCCGCGATCTCGAGCTTGCCCTGGCGGCCCGTGGGGTCGAAGCGCGGCGCATCCACATCGCCGCCGCAATGCACTCGCAGCTCGTGGAGCCGATCCTCGACGAGTTCCGCCAGGCGGTGGAAAAGGTTGTGCTCCAGCCGCCGCAGATGCCCTACGTCTCCACGGTGACGGGCACCTGGATCACCGCCGCGGAAGCCACGGACCCGGGATACTGGGCCGCGCACTTGCGCCGCACCGTGCGCTTCGCCGACGCCGTCGTCGAGCTCCTAAGGACGCCGAGGCGAATCGTTCTCGAAGTCGGCCCGGGCCGCACCCTCGCGTCGCTCGTCCGGCAGCAGGTGGCGCCGGAGCAGGCTGCCCGGGTCTTCGCCTCCCAACCCCATCCGAGCGAACGGCGCTCGGACCTCGCCGCGGCCCTCGAGACTCTGGGCGCGCTCTGGTGCGTCGGCGTCCGGCCGGATTGGCAGGCATTTGATGCGGGCGAGCGGCGGCGGCGCGTGCCGCTGCCCACCTATCCCTTTGAGGACCTCCGTTACTGGATCGAGCCTGTCCGCGAGGGCGGCGCGCCGGTACGTCTCGCTGCCACGCTCGGGCCGGCCGCCGCCGCAGCCCAGGCGCCGCAGCCGGCCGCGCCACGCCATCCACGGCCCGGTCTGGAGGAGCCGTACGAGGCCCCGCACGACGGCTTGGAGCTCGATCTCGCCGCGATCTGGCAAGACCTGCTCGGCATCGAGCCCATCGGACGGTGCGACGGCTATTTCGAGCTGGGCGGCGACTCCCTCATCGCCATCCGGCTCCTGGCCCGCGTCCGGCAGGAGTTGAGCGTCGATGTCTCCCTGGAGACCTTCCTGGCCCATCCGACGCTGGCCGGGCTCGCCGCCGCGGCCGCTCGCCGGGAGTCCGGGGCGGCAGAGGCGATTCCGCGCGCCTCCCGCGACCGGCCGCTGCCCCTCTCGTACGTGCAGGAGGACACCTGGCGCAACCTGCGCCGGCCGGATGGCGTGCTGCAGCACAATGCCTCGGCGGCGTACCGCGGCGCAGGTCCCCTGCATCGCGAGGTTCTCGAGATGAGCCTCGCCGAGATCGCGAGGCGCCACGAGATCCTGCGCACCACCTTCCCCGAAGCGGAGGGGCAGCCGGTGCAGCGGATCGCGCCGGCCGTAGAGCTGACCGTTCCGCTGATCGACCTGAGCGGCCTGCCCGAGGCCCGGCGAGAGCCCGAGGCGCAGCGGATCGGCGCCGAGGCCTACTGGGAGCGCTTCCCTCTCGAGACCGGCCCCTTCCTGCGCCTGATGGCGGTGCGCTTCGGCGAGCGCGACCATGGGCTCCTCCGGGCCATCGGCCGCCTGGTGACCGACGGCGGATCCCTGCACGTTCTGTTGGACGAGCTGATGGCCTTCTACGGCGGTTTCCTGGCAGGCCGCCGGCCCGAGTTGCCGGAGCCGCCGATCCAGTATGCGGACTTCGCGGTCTGGCAGCGCCGGTCCATGGAGAGCGAGGCCATGCGCGACCACCTGGCCTACTGGACCGAACGGATGAGGGGGGTCCCCGATCGGCTGTACCTGCGCACCGATTTTCCCTACCCGGCGAGCCTGAGCTACCGGGGCACGCGGGAGGGCGTTCCGCTCTCCCCACTCGCCACCGAGGCGCTCAAGGCTCTTGCCAGGTTGGAAGGGGCGACGCTGTTCATGGTCCTGCTAGCCCTCTACGGCGTCCTCCTGCACCGGCATTCCGGACAGGAGGACTTCGTGGTCGCCACGCCGATGTCGCACCGGGTGCCCGAGACCGAGCGGGTCATGGGCCGATTCCTCAACACCCTGGCCCTGCGATTCGACCTCGCGGGCGATCCATCTTTCCGCGAGCTGCTGCGCCGGGTGCGGGAGACCTGCTTCGAGGCTTACGCCCACAAGGACCTGCCGCATGAGCGCCTGGTGCAGGAGGTCTGCCCCGCGCACGCCGGCAGCTTCCGCCCGCTGTGCCAGGTCTCGTTCGTGCTCCAGGAGATCGCCCTGCCGGAGCTCCGTCTCGGAGAGACCGTCATGCACCCCTTCTGGGTGGACCACGGCGGCTCCGATTTCGAGCTCACCCTCGGGTTCAGCCAGGATGAGTCGGGCGGGCTGGACGGCTTCCTCGAGTACACGACCGATCTCTTCACCGCCGCCACCACGTCCGCGATGGCGGCGCAGATCCAGGTCTTGGCGGCGGCCGTGGTGGAGAACCCGCGGCTGCGGCTTTCCGATCTGATGCGGCGGACCCAGGGGGACCCAGCGCCCCCGGACGAGACGGTCCCCATGATGTCGATCTCACCTTTCTCACAGCAAGGAGATGCATATGGCAGAACGCATGCCGGAGGGTGACTGGAGAAACTTCGCCCTCCTCTGGCTCGGTCAGGTGGTGTCCATGCTGGGGTCGGGCCTCACCGGCTTCGGACTGGGAGTGTGGGTCTTCGAGCGCACCAGCTCGGTGGCCGACTTCACCCTGATCTTCGTCTTCGGCGCCCTGCCGGGACTCTTCCTCGGACCGCTGGTCGGGGCCCTCGTCGACCGCTGGGACCGCCGGTGGGTGATGATCCTGGCCGATCTCGGCGCGGTCCTCGCCACCGTGGCGTTGGTCATCCAACTCGTCCGCGGGCAGCTCGAGCTGTGGCAGATCTATGTGATCGTCGCCGTCGGCGCCTCCTGCATGACGCTGCAGAACCCGGCGTTCGCGGCCACGGTGCCGCTGCTGATTCCGAAGAAGCACCTCGGCCGCGCCAGCGGCATGATGCAGCTCGGCCCGGCGGCCTCCCGGATCCTGGCCCCGCTGCTCGCCGGCGCCCTGATGCCGATCCTCCATCTGCAGGGACTGATCGCCATCGACGTCGCCACCTTCCTGTTCGCGGCCGTGACGCTGTTGCTGATCCGGCTGCCCCAGGTACCCCGCGCCGCGGTCCCCGCCGGCGCCGGCCGGCCAAGGTTGGTTCGCGAGGCCCTGGTCGGCTTGACCTACATCAAGGAGCGGCCGGGACTGGTCAGCCTGCTGCTGTTCTTCGCCGTGCTCAACCTTCTGTTCGCGTCCAGCATGGTGCTGACCACGCCGCTGGTGCTGTCGTTCGCGGGCCCGCCGCAACTCGGGATCGTCCTGGCCGTCGCCAGCGCCGGCATGCTGGCCGGCTCCATCGTCATGAGCGTCTGGGGCGGGCCGCGGCGGAAGATGCTCGGCATTCTCGGATTCGCTCCGCTGCTCGGTGCAAGCTTCCTGATCATCGCGGCCCGCCCGTCGGTGCAACTGGTCGCGCTCGGTACGTTCGCGCTCTTTTTCGTCGTGCCGATCATCAACGGCTGCGACCAGGCGATCTGGCAGACCAAGGTCGAGCGGGGCGTGCTAGGGCGGGTGTTCGCCATGGCGCAACTCATCTCGCAGTTCACCGCTCCCGTGGCCTATCTCGCGGCGGGCCCGCTGTCCGACCGTCTCGAGCCGATGATGCGGCCGGGCGGCGCGCTGGCGGGCGGCCTGGGGTCGTGGATCGGCGTCGGTCCCGGCCGCGGCATCGCCCTCTTGTATCTGGTCATGGGCATCCTCCTCATCGGGGCGGCGCTGGCCGGCTTCGCCTACCCGCGCCTGCGCTCGCTCGAGGACGAGCTTCCGGACGCCATGCCGGATGCGGAGCCGCAACCCGGGACGGCCGAAGGCGTCCTTCCGCAACCCGCGGCAGCCGAGGCCTAGGAGGAAAAGTCAGCATGATGAAGAGACACGCTTCGGGCGCCGCCGCGCTGGTGCTGGCGCTCCTCTCGGGTTGCAGGGGCTCGACCTCCGACGATCCCGTCGCGGTCCGCCTCGTCGACCTGTTCGCCCGGCAGAAACCCTCGTCGCAGGCGCCGTCCGCTCTCCCGGCTTCTCCCATGAGCGAGTGGCGGTTCGCCGCCGCGCCGGCCTCCGCGGGGCGGGCCCATCTGGGTTGGGAGGCGGGCCCGGGGGTGGCGGAACTGACCGTGCGCAACGGCCGGCTGGCCGGCCGCTCCAGCGACGATTTCCCCGTGCTCCACTGCGAGCGCACCGCTGGCCTCGACCAGCGGGATCTGCTCCACTCGGTGGAGGTCCGGATGAGCGCCTCGGCCGGCTCCAATCTCGCGGTCCAGTTCGTGGGCGCCGAAGAGGTCGACCTCGGCGAGGCCGTGGGGCAGGGCCGGATGGTTCCCTGGCGGGTGGCGACGCCGATCGTGGCGGGCGGCGACGTGCGCACCTACGTCCTGAGCGCGGCGAGCAACCCGTTCCCGATCCCCGCGGCGAGCGTGCGCCACATCCTGATCCGGCCGACGGACGCGGCGGATGCGACCTTCGAGATCGAATCGATCCGGCTCGTCTTCCGCAAGGACTTCCTGGCGGGCATCCCAGCGGGAGTGAGCTGGCAGGGCCTTTCGGAGGTCTACCGGGAGACGCTCGTCGCCCACGCTCCGGAGGCGGTCTCCCTGGAGGTGGACGTGCCGCGCGACGCCTTCCTCGACCTCGCCGTCGGCACTTTGGAGACCGAGCCGGTCACGTTCCGGGTAGCGGTGCGCGAAGGCCGGGGCGAAGAGACGGTCGCCCTCGAACGGATGGTGTCCAAGCCCGAGGCATGGGAGCCGGCGCCCGTCGACCTCTCTGAATGGGGAGGCCGGCGCGTGGCTCTCACTCTCACCTTGCAGGCGAAGCGGCCGGACGCCCTCGGATTCTGGGGCTCGCCCGTGGTACGCCGCAGGGTGGCCGCGGCAGGGGAGCGCGATGGGGAGGCCGGCAGGCCCCGGGGCGTGATCCTGATCCTTGCGGACACCCTGCGCCAGGACCACCTCGACGTCTACGGCGAACCACGGGAAACTGCGCCGGTGCTGCGGCGCATGGCCAAGGAGGGAGCGCTGTTCCGCCACGCCTTCGCGGAGGGGACCTGGACCAAGGTGTCCGCGCCGGCGCTCCTGACCTCCCGATACCCGCTCTCAACCGGCGTCCTCGACTTCGAGGACCGCCTGCCGAGCTCGGCGGTCACGCTTGCCGAGGCCTTCCGCGACGCCGGGTACGCCACGCTCAACCTGTCCTCGATCATCTTCACCGGCCGTTTCTCCAACTTGCATCAGGGCTTCGAGGAGCTGCACGAGGCCAGCTCCCTGGCCGACCGCCGCTCCAGCAAGACGGCCAAGGAGTACGTCGACCGGCTCGTGCCCTGGCTGGAACGTCACCGCGATGTACCTTTTTTCGTCCTCCTGCATCTGCTCGACCCGCACGACCCGTATGAGCCCAAGCCGCCGTATAACGGCAAGTGGGCCGACCCCGCGCGCAAGGAGGAGCACGAGAAAAGGACCCTGGCCGTGCGCGAGCGCATCGCCGATCCGCTGCTCCAGGCCTTCGGCATGCCCAGCCGGGGCGAGGTGACAGCGGCCGGCTTCGATCCTGAGACCTTCATCGGTTACGAGAAGGACTGGTACGACGGTGCCATCCTGGGTATGGACACCGAGATCGGCCGGCTGCTGCGAGAGTTGCGGCGGCTGGGCTTGGAGCGCGACGTCCTGGTGGCGTTTGCCAGCGATCACGGCGAGGAGTTCTTCGACCACGGTCGCACGTCCCACGGCCAGACGGTTTATGGCGAGCTGACCAACGTCCCCTTGATCTTCTGGGGCGCGGGAGTCAAGCCGGGGCGGGTCGTGGACAGCACGGTGCAGAACCTCGACGTCATGCCGACGCTCCTGGAGGCGAGCGGCGTGCCGTTACCCGCGGGGCTGGACGGCCGGAGCCTGCTGGCGCACCTGGCCGGGAGCGGCTTAGGCGGGCGGGAGCGGCCCGCGTTCGCCGTCAAGGCCGCCACCCGCGACTTCTTCGGGCCGCGGCCGCGGGAAACCGAATCCCTGGCGGTTTGGTCCGGCGGCTGGAAGCTCATTCACAACGTTCAGCGCCCGCAGGGTAAGCCCGAGTTCGAGCTCTACGACTTCCGCCAGGACCCCCTGGACCAGCGCGACGTGGCTGCGCAGCACCCCGATGTGGTGCGCAGCCTGGCGGGGCTGCTGGCCGGCTGGCGCCCGCGGGCGGAGTCGCGGCGGCTGCCTTCCGACGCGGAGGCGGCGCGCACGCTGGGCAGCAAGGAGCTCGAGCGCCTGCGCAGCCTGGGGTACATCCGATGAAAACGCCAAAGAGAGGTGTGTCGTGAAGAATCAAGGTCAGCGGGTAAGTGTGGTCGGAGCCGGGCTCGGCGGCGCCATGATGGCGATCTACCTGGCGCGGCGCGGATTCGAGGTGGACGTCTTCGAACGCCGGCCGGACCTGCGCGCCTTGGATGTGCCGGGCCCCTCGATGAACCTGGGCTTGTCGCGCCGGGGCATCGAATCGCTGCGCCGCGTCGGCTTGGCCAAGACCGTGCTGGCCATGGGCATCCCCATGACCGGCCGCATCATCCATGACATCGAGGGACGGACCGCTTTCCAACCGTACGGACGGAACGGCGACCAGGTCATCCACGCCCTGCAACGGAACGACATCAACCGGGCGCTGCTCGAGGCGCTAGGGGCTTGTGACAACGTGCGCCTACGCTTCGAAACGCGCTGCTCGGGCCTCGACCGCGACACTGGAACCGCTCGCTTTCTCGACAACGCCGGCCGCGAGACGAGTGAAACGGCGGACGTCTGGGTGGGAGCAGACGGCTTGTACTCCACGATCCGCCA
Source organism: Thermoanaerobaculia bacterium (assembly GCA_036002325.1). Lineage (GTDB taxonomy): Bacteria > Acidobacteriota > Thermoanaerobaculia > Multivoradales > UBA5704 > DATARR01. The sequence goes on from DASYTJ010000071.1 coordinate 137,774, forward strand.
GACGATGCAGCGCGGACTTCGCGCCGATTACCAGCAGGAGTACCTGGACTGGGGGTGGAAGGAGCTGCGCATCCCCTCCGGTCCGAAGGGCGCGTTTCCGCTCGAGAAGAACGCCTTCCATCTCTGGCCGCGCGGGGGGAGCCTGCTCTTCGCCCACCCGAACCGGGATGGCTCGTTCACCTGCTCCTTGGTGCTGCCGTTCCAGGGTGAGACCAGCCTCGAGTCGCTCGCGGAGCGGCAGCAGGTCCTCGCCTTCTTCACTCGGACCTATCCGGACCTGGTTCCGCTGGTGCCTGATCTGGCCGAGCAATTCCTGAAAAACCCCGTCGTCCCGCTCGTCTCGGTGCGGACGTCTCCGTGGTCGTATCGCGACCGCGTCGTGCTCCTGGGTGACGCAGCCCATGCCGTGGTGCCCTTCTACGCGCAGGGGATGAACGCCGCCTTCGAGGACTGCGCTCTCCTGGACCAGTGTTTCGAAGCGCAACCCGCGAACCGCGCCGCCGCATTCCAGGAGTACGAGCGGAGCCGGAAACGGCACACCGACGCCCTGGCGGAGATGTCCAAGCAGAATTTCCTCGTGCTGCGCGACCGCGTGCGGTCGCCCTGGCTGCGCGCCCGTCACAAGCTGGACACCGCACTGTCCCGGGTCGTGGGCGATCTCTGGGCGCCCCTCCACGCGCGGGTGACCAACACGACGATTCCCTACGCCGACGCCCTGGAGCTCGAGCTTCGGCAGGACCGAATCGTCAAGTACGCCGGGATCGCCCTCGGAATCGGTGTGGAATTCGCACTGCTCCGGATGCTTTCCGGCCGGAGTCGTCCATGACCGATCGTAAAGCCACCTATACGCGTCTCTCCATCGGCCTGCTGCTCCTCGGATGGCTGGCGACCCGACGCGGTCGCGTCAGCGCCCGCCTTCGGCTCGACGCCCTGATCGAGGATCACGTGGAGCCCTGGTGCGATGGAAGCTGCTTCACAATTTCTCTGCTGAGGTGGAAACTTGGAAAACTTGCGTAAAGACCTCCGTTTCGCTCTCCGTACGCTCGGCAAGCGGCCCGGCTTCACGGCCGCGGCCGTGCTGTCGCTCGGGCTCGGCATCGGCGCCAACACCACCGTGTTCACCTTGGTCAACGCCGCCTTCCTGCAGGCCGTGCCCGTCGAGGATCCCGGCCGGGTCGTGGTTCTCTACGTGTCGCAGAAGACCGCTCCGGCATTCCAGCCGATCTCCTATCCCAACTACGAGGATGTGCGGCAGCAGAACGATGTCCTCTCGGGCTTGGCGGCCTTTCAGTGGCTGCGTCCCAACCTGCTGCACGAGGGCCGGCCGGAGCGCATCTTCAGCCAGATCGTCACCGACAACTACTTCCAGGTGCTCGGCGTTCGCGCCGCGCTCGGACGCACCTTCCTGCCGGATGATTTCGTCTCCAGCGGCGGCAGCCCTGTAGTCTTTCTGGCCGATGCCTTCTGGAAACGCCGGTTCGGCGCGGACCCCGCGGTGGTCGGCCGCAAGATCGTCCTCAACGGCTCGCAGTTCACCATCGTCGGCGTCGGCCCGCGGGGCTTCAAGGGCACCAACACGTTCAACGGGCCCGATCTCTGGATCCCGATGTCCATGTACGATCAGCTCGCGCCGCTGCGGGCCTACAAAGAGAACCGCGCCTGGCAGATGTTCGAGATGCTGGGCCGCCTCAAGCCGGCGGTGCCGGTGGCCCAAGCCGAGGCGGCCCTGAAGACCATCGCGGCCCGGCTCGAGCGGGAGTATCCAGCAGACAACAAGGGTCTGACACTGCGCGTGCTGCCCCTGGCGCAAGCCTCCATCGAACCGCAACAGCGCGCGGTCTACACGCGAGCCGGCGCCCTGCTGACGATCATCGTGGGATTGCTGCTGCTCATCGCCTGCTCGAATGTTTCGAGCCTGCTGCTCACGCGCGGGCTGGAGCGCCGCCGCGAGATCGCCATTCGACTCTCCATGGGAGCGGGGCGGACCGACCTCTTCCGGCAGATCCTGATCGAGAGCGTGGTCCTCGCCCTGCTCGGCGGCTCGCTGGGAGTGTTGATCGCCGTATGGGGCCCGCGTTTCCTCTGGCGCTTCCGTCCGCCCTTTTTCACCGAGACCGCGCTGGACCTCGGGCTGAGCGGCCGGGTCCTGCTCTTCACCTTGGTGGCCTCGGTGGCGACCAGCCTGCTGTTCGGCCTCGCGCCGGCGCTGCAGGCGTTTCGCGCCGACTTGGTGCCCGCCCTCAAGGCGCAGGAAGCCGCGTCGTCAGGCCGGCGGCGCCTTCCCCTCCGCCACCTGCTGATCATCTCGCAGGTGACCCTGTCGCTGCTGGCCCTGATCGGCGCCGGCCTCTTCGTGCGCAGCCTGCGGAGCGCTCAGCGGATCGATCCCGGCTTCAACACCCGCAACCTCATCAACATCAATTTCGACGTCGGCGGACAGGGCTATGGCGAAGGACAGGGGCGCGACTTCTATCGCCGGGTGATCGAGCGCCTGGAGGGGCTCCCCGGAGTCGTCTCGGCCACCGTATCGAGCAACCGGCCCCTGCAGCGGGGCGCCTTGTATCGGAGCGTGCGCATTGCCGGGGACGATTCACCCGACGCCGACCAGCGCCCGCCGGTACGTACCAACACCGTCGGACCGGACTACTTCCGGACCCTGGAAATTCCCCTCCTGCAAGGGCGGGACTTCCGCGATGCGGATCGGCCGGACACACCTCTGGTGGCCATCGTCAACGAGACGATGGCGAAGTCCTACTGGCCCGGAAGGAGCCCAGTGGGGCAGCGGTTCCGCGTGCCCGAAGAAGAGCTGGAGATCGAGGTCATCGGCGTGGCTCGCGACGCCAAGTACATCACCCTGGGAGAGGAGCCGTCGCCCCTGTTCTATCTCTCCATGAACCAGCTCTTCCTGCCGGAGGTCACCCTGCAGGTGCGCACCGCCGGCGATCCGGCGGCGAGGCTCGAGACCGTACGCCGCGAGGTCCAGTCGATGGACAAGACGCTCCCCCTGGCCTTGGTCCAGACCATGGCCGAGACGATCGCGGTGTCGCTCTGGGGACCGCGCATGGGGGCGGCGCTGCTGTCGCTCTTCGGACTCCTGGCGCTGGTGCTGGCGATTACGGGGATCTATGGCGTGATTTCTTACTCGGTCAACCAGCGGATCCGCGAGATCGGCATCCGCATGGCGCTGGGAGCGCGGCGGCAGGACGTCCTGGGGATGATCCTCCGGCAGAGCATGACCGTGGTCGGTTGCGGCCTGGCCCTCGGGCTTCTCCTGGCAGCCGCGGGCGGCCGCATCTTCGCCGGGTTGCTCTACGGTGCTCACAGCACGGACCCGAGGACGTTCGCGGAAATGGCGCTCATCTTCGCGCTGGTCGCCCTGGGAGCGAGCCTGCTGGCCGCCCGCCGGGGGACCCGGATCGACCCCGCGGCAACCATGCGAAACCAGTAGCCGCTGCAACTGGTCAGGTTCGCCAAGGCTCTCGGCCTCGTGCTCGTGGAGCTGGGCCAAGTGCTCCGGCTCAAGCCGCCCAGGGAAGCCGGCGGAGTGCGTCCACCTCATGGACGAACTGAACCACCTGCCTTGGATCTGGGGTTCGAACTGGCGAACGTTGGGGATACCATTGAAAACAAGCTGTTACTGCTTCCCAGCGCCCCTGAATTCGGGTCCGCACCTAATCCAGGGCGAACGCGAGCTCGCGGCCGCGCGCGTTGAGCGATGCGCCTGCCGTCGCGCGTGACGTCTGAGACCTTCCTGCCGGGTGCGATCGGCGTCTGGTTCGCCCTCCGCGACGAGTCCGCCATCGCCGTGCGGTCCAGGTTCCGGGTGTGCCTCGGGTCATGAAAGCGGAAGTAGCGGCGCCCTCCTTCCGTCCAGGTCCGGCGCAACGTCTCCGGCGCGACCGCAATCTGGTCCTGGGTTTCGGGTCGGCTCATGCTCGCTGACGAAGCGCTTGCACGGCAAGTCAAAGAGTCAAGGGTCTTCACAGCGCCGACATCGACTCAGCTCACTGGCAGCACATTGTCCGCGGAGTTCCGGTCGATATAGAAATTGTAGGGATCGACGCCGGCGTACGTTGGCTTCCTATCGGTCACGAACTTCAGCACCTGCCGCCCCGAGCGAATCGGATGGCGCTCCATCAGGACGACGTTCGACGTGTCGAAGACGTCTCGCCCCGGCTCGGCCGTGAAGAGGCCGATTTCAATGCGCTCGGCGAGGGGCGTCTCCGTCTCGGCGCCTCGACCGTGCACGTCGAGCTTCTTCGCCTCGACCGGCACCGTGACGTCCCATCTGCCGTCGGCGCGCCGGACCGCAGTCGGCTGGCTGACTTTCAGGTCGTACAGGGTGATTCGCTCGAACAGGTCGGTGATCAGGGCCTGCTCTTCGCTCGTCTTCGCCTCGGCACGCAGGGCCGCGATGAAGTCGAGCGAGCGGGGGTACGGCGCGCCCTGGAACTTGTACCGGTGCAGCAGATTCCTGAGCGCTCGGTTGATCGCGTCCTCGCCCAATCGCTTCTGCAGAAGGTACATGGCGAGCGCTCCTTTGTGATGGGTGATGTAGGACTGGTTTTCGACGCGGGCGAGCGGCGGTTCATCCGCCGATGCATTGGCGCGGCCCTCGAGATAGCGGTCGAGCTCGAACTGCAGGTAGCGGCGGATCTGATCCTCGCCGCGGAGCTTCTTCACGACCATCAGCGCCGAATACTGGGCGAGCGTTTCGGACAACATGCCCTCGCCCTCCATGTCCGCGCCGACCACCTGGTGCGCCCAATACTGGTGCGCCAGCTCGTGCGCGGTGACGCCCGTGACGTGGTCGATCGTCTCCGGCTCTTGGTAATCGGAGATGAACCCATACGTTTCCGAATACGGGATGGTGCCGGCGAAGGCCTGGGCGAAGCGCCGATAGCCCGGAAACTCGACGATCCGCACATGGTCGAACGGATAGGGACCGAACTTCGCCTGGTAGTAATCGAGCGACGCCACCAGCGCGTCGAGCATCCGGTCGACATTCCACGCGTGCGCGGGGTGGTAATACACCGCGAGATCGACACCCGCGTGCCTGCGATGCTTCTCCGCATAGCGGGCCGACTGGACCGAGAAGAAGATCAGGATCGGCGCCTCCGATATGAAGCGGGCGATGCGCCTGCCGCCGCGCCTGACGTCCGAGACCTTCCTGCCGGGTGCGATCGGCGTCTGGTTCGCCATGGTCGAAACGGTGATGTCCGCTTTCGTCCAGCCCTCACCTATACAAGGCTTCGCTGCCGCGGAAACGTCTTCCAGTTTCGGCCGCGGCAATTCCTCCGGTAGGCCGTACCTGCGGCGCATCGCGCGGTCCTGCAGCGTGCCGGCGCGGTTCATGCCGATGACGGGCATGAGCTCCTCGTTACTGAGGAACGTGCCGTTCTCGACCAGCCGCGTATTCGGAGACCCATTGCGAAAGCCGCGGTGCCGGCGCCGCGTCTCGAAAGTCAGGACACGCTCTTCGCCCGGCTGCATCGGCCGGTCAAGGCGATAGATGCGATAGTCGTACTTGGCGTCGTTGAGGATCAACCGGGTGCCGGCAATTGTGGAGCTGGTGAGCTCGAGGTCGCGGTCCAGCAGGCGGACGTGAATGTTTGTAATGGGCCGCGCAGTCAGGTTGCGGAGCCGACAGCGGCCTTTCGTCACGGCCCGCCGCTCTTCCGGATAGAGGGCGATGTCGAGTGTCACGTCCGCGATCGTCGGCTGCGGCAAGTCGTGATACTTCCAGAACCGCTTTTCAAATTCGGCCGCATCGTCATTGCTCGCATTCCGCGTCCGATATTCATTCAAGATGTTGGTGTTGTAATACGCATAGGCGCCCGTTGCGATGAAGATCAACAGGGCCGCGCCGGCCACCCATCCAGGTGCGCCCGCCAGGCGCCGTCGTGCGCGCGCGAGCCTCGGCTTCAGCCGGATTTCGGTGCCGCGCCTCCACAACAGGTGCGCAGCGACGAGCAGCAGGATGGCGAACGCTCCCCAATACGTGCGGAACGTCCATGCGCCCTTCCAGAAAGAGCCGGCTCCGTTGAGGTCACTGAGCGGCATGTCGGGCGTCCCGCCGTAATTGAGGAGGTTGTGATCGATGGCAGTGTTCAGTTGCTGCCATATCAGGAAGAGCATCATGATTCCCCAGCCGACGGCCTTGTGGGGACTGATCGCCTGGACGAAGACCGCCAATGCCGCCAGAAGCAGCATGTCCCAGGTCCTCGGCAGCACGTACCAGAGCAGATACTTGCCGAGCTCCAGGTCGGGATATCCGAGGGAGAGCTGGACGATGACGGACGCGACGACGGTCGTCAGCAGAGTCGCCATGAGGACAAGCCCCATCGCCAGCGTCTTCGACACCACATAAGCCCAGTTGGGCATTGGCGCCGCATCGACGAGCTCGTGGACTCTCCGGTCGCGTTCGCGCCATACGAGCTCGCCCGCGTAATAAATGGCGATGATCAGCGGAATCACCGAGAAGGCGTCCTCGAGCTCCGGAATCATCGAGAGCGTCGTCGGGTAGGTCGGACGGCCGTCCGGGTCACGCTGGGTTATCAATACGAAGAAAGTAACGAACAGCCCCCACGCCATCAGCACGGCGAAGGCGGGGCTCAGGACCACCTGCTGGATCTCGAACCTGGTGCGCATCCACAGCAGGGCGCGCAGCGCCGCATGGCCGTGTTGCGGGGAGGGCAAGGACGTGGCCCCATTCCCGGTGACCGCTGTTTCCTCGGACAGCCGCTGCGCGAGCTTCTGCTTCTTCCGCTCGCGTTTCGACGTCCCCTGGTCGGCGAAGCGGTAGGCGGCATAGGCGAGTGCCAGGCAGACGACGGAGATGCCGATCCACAGCAGTCGGTTGTAGAGCAAGGCTCCGGTGAAATCGGGTAGCGTCACGTTCCGTTCGGCCACCGTCCAGTAACGCGTGGCGTCACTGAGGGCGCGCGCGCCGAACGGATCGGCGACCGCGACAACCGTCTCGAGCTGCGGCCGATCGCCAAAGGCATTCTGCAGGATGAAAAACCCCGAGACGAAGCCGATGACGCCGAGGTAGGTCGCCATCATCGAGCGCGTGATCGTCGCCAGCGCGAAGAAGACGGCGGAGCTGATGAGGATGTTCGGCAGCGCGAGCAGGAAATAGCCGTAGAGATGGTCGATGAGCCGGTTCGGTCCGAGGGTCGTGGGATCGGCCCACGGCATCAGCGATCCGAGCCAGATGGCGAGCGGCACGAGCAGCATGCAGAGCCCCGCGATCGCAAAGGCGCCGAGGAAGCGGCCGATCAGATATTCGAATTTGGTGATCCTCGTTGATCGAACGATCGGGCCGAAGCCGGTCTCGTCATCACGGATGACGACGTTGGCCACGAACGACGTCGTCGCGAATATGAAGAACACCGAGACCATCAGATAGTTTCGCAGCGTGGCGTAGGCCGCGTTCTCGAGGAGGCCGCCTTCGGAGCCGAGCTCGAAGCCGTCCACGCTCATCGAGACGAAGAACAGCGCGAAGGTCGCTGCGGCCGTCACCCACATGAGCGGGTTGCGAAGCTGGTAGCGGCATTCGAATCGCGCAATTTTCGCGAACATCGTTCCGGTCTCAGGCCGCGCGGCGCGACTGCACGAGCGTGGAGAAGTAGACGTCTTCGAGGCCGGCGTCGACCGCGGTGAAGCCGTTGCCGGGATCGCGGTCGGAGAGGATGTGCACCACCGTCCGTCCGGCGAAGAGGCGGGTGGAGAGGAGCTCGTACTGCTCGCGATAGCAGGCGAGCTCGCCGCGATCGATGACCTTCATCCAGATCCTGCCGTGGGTGGAGTGGATGAGCTCCTGCGGCGCCCCTTCGAGCTGGACGCGGCCGTCCGCCAGCACGGCCATGCGGGGGCAGAGATCCGACACGTCCTCGACGATGTGGGTCGAGAGGATCACTACCACGCTCTCCCCGATCTCGGCGAGCAGGTTCAGAAAGCGGTTCCGCTCTTCCGGATCGAGGCCGGCGGTCGGCTCGTCGACGATGATCAGCTCGGGATTGCCGATCAGCGCCTGGGCGATGCCGAAGCGCTGGCGCATGCCGCCGGAAAAGCCGGAGAGCAGCTTCTTGCGGACGTTCCACAAGTTCGTCTGATGGAGGAGGGTTTCGACGGTGGTCTTGCGGTCCGCCGGCGAGGCGACGCCTTTCAGCACCGCCATGTGGTCGAGCATGTCGTACGCGGAGACACGCGGATAAACGCCGAAGTCCTGCGGCAGATAGCCCAGCTTGCGCCGCAGCTTCTCGGGCTCGGCGATGACGTCGATCTCGCCGAAGCGGATCGTCCCCTCGGTCGGCGTCTGCAGCGTCGCGATCGCGCGCATCAGCGTCGATTTGCCGGCGCCGTTCGGGCCGAGGAGACCGTACATGCCGCGCGGGATGGACAAGGTGACGCGGTCGAGCGCGCGCGTGCCATTGGGGTAGACGTGGGTGACATCACGAAGGTTCAGCATCGATTCTCCGATTGAATCAGTGCCGCCGGCGCTCGCCGTGTCGCGAGGCTGCGGCCCAGAGCGCCGCCAGGCCGGCTCCGAGCCAGAGCAAGGTGGCGGTCGCCCACTGTGCGAGATCGGGCAGCGCTCGCCAAGCCGCCGCCGCGTGTTCCGCCGCGGAAACGAAGCCGCTGGAGCTCAGGAGCGTGTCCAGGCCGTACGGTCCGTAAACCGCCGAGCGCAGGAGGCCCGACCAGGCGACCATCCGCAACTCCCCGTTTTCCGTTCGGCCGACCGCGTCACTGAGGATGACCAGGAGGAAGAACATACCCATGGTTCCGAGCAGCCAGCGCAGCGGGTGCCGCAGGCCGAGCACCAACGCACTTCCGAGCAGGTACAGCGCGGTCGCCCCGGTGAACGGAAAGAGCGTTACGGTCCGTACGCCCGTCGCGGCGGAGAGGTGCGCCAGAGCGAGCAGCCACAAAACAAAGACCGCCAGCGCCGCCATCAGCCACACCCACCCGGCGAACACTTTCGCGAACGCGAGCCGGCGCCGGTCCACCGGAAGCGTCCAGAGGAACGCGGGTCCGAAGCGCCGCTCCCCTCTCCAGATCGCGAAGGGAAAGAGGAACCCGACGACGCTGGTCGGGAACGAGGCGTCGGCGTCGAAGTGAATCCCCGCACCTCCGCGCACGATCCCGATCGCGAGCGTGACGATGCCGAGGACCACGGCGGCGATCAGCGCCTCGCGGCGGAGCCCCAGACCGACGATACGGACCTGTTCGAGCACGGCGTCGCGCCCCCGCGGCGTCGGGTGAAGAATCAACTGCATCATGCCGATACCTCCTCGGCGAGAAAGGCGAGGGCGGCCTCTTCCAGCGCGAGCGGCGTCACGTCGCGCACCGTAGCGCCCGCGCCGGCGAGATGCGCCGTCACCTCGTCCGGCTCGCCGATCAGCGTCCACTGCACTTCGCGGCCGGCACGCGAGCGCCGAAGGCTCGCGATCCGAAGGTCCGGCGGCGGTTGCCACCCCTCCGGCACCTCGACGCGGTAGCGGACGACGGTCCTCCGCAGCTCGTCGCGCGTCATCTGTGCGACCAGACGCCCCTCGCGGAGGACGCCGACGTGATCGGCGAGGCTCTCGACCTCGCGAATGTGGTGCGTCGCGATCACGACCGTCGCCGGTGTGTCGGCCAGGTGCTCGGCCAGTTGCGCGAGCGTGCGGTTGCGCACCACCGGGTCAAGACCGTCGGTCGGCTCGTCAAGCAGCAGGAGCGGCGGCCGATGTGCCAGCGCGAGCACGAACTGCAGCCGCCGGCTCTCCCCTTTCGACAGCGTGCCAACCTTCCGATGCGGGCGGACGCCGAAGACCTCGATCAGATGCGCGGCGTACGCGTGATCCCACGCCGGGTAATGGGCCGCGACGTGCTCGATCAGCCGGCCGCACATCATCCACGCATAGTCGTGCGCGTGCTGCTCAGGCACGTAGCCCACCTGCGCCCGCACCTCCGGCCCGCGCGACGCGGTGTCGAGCCCAAAGACCTCCGCACGCCCCGCATGCGGCCGCTCGAGATTCAACAGCACCTTCATCGCGGTGCTCTTTCCGGCGCCGTTCGGGCCGATGAGGATGTAGACCGCCCCCTCGGGGACGCGAAGGTGGATGCCGGCGAGCGCGGTCTCGCTGCCGTAGCGCATCGACAGCCCGTACGTGGCCACCGCGAACGCCTCGCCACGGTCCTGCTCCGGCCAGCCACTCATTCGTCGTCTCCTTTCCCGGCCGCCCGCGCGAGCCGGGCCTCCGCCCGTTCCTCCTCGGCCGCCAGCTTCTGAATCGCCATCACCAGCTCCTCGGCGTCCAGCCCGTTCCGCCGCGCCTCGAGCAACGCCCGCTTGGCTACCTCGCGCGCCAGGCTGCGGCGCCGCTCCCCGCCGCCGCGCCGCACCGCCGGCGAGACGAACGTCCCCTGCCCGCGTCGCACATAGACGATCCCCTCGCGCTCGAGCTCCTGATACGCCTGCGACACCGTCCGAGCATTCACGACCAGCTCCGCCGCGAGTTCGCGCACCGAAGGCAGCGGATCCTCGGCGCGCAGCGTCCCGACGACGATCGCCCGCCGTACCTCGTCCATGATCTGGAGGTAAAGCGGCCGCCCGTCGTTCGGGTCGAGGTTTACCAGCATCGCTGCCCCGTGGCTGTGTTGCGCACGAGCACAACACTACATCACGCCGTTCACTCATGCAACAGCCGCACGCGTACTGTTGGGCAGACGAATGCGGCCGTCGCTTCTCCTTTCTGGGCTTAGCCCGTTAATGATCCAGGCGCCCCTGGCATGCGCCGGAGATCCTCGTTCAAGGTCGGCCTCGCCTATGGTTCCCGGTTCACAGTGCTGCAGGAGGCCAAGCCGCACTACGTCAACGATGCGAATATGTTTCACCGTCCTCGTCCCGCTGTCAATCCTACTCCTTCACGATTTTTCTGGGAACATCGCGGGGTGCCAGGTTTGTTCCACCTCCTGCGGGGAAGGTTCAACGGCGGCTCGGGAGCCCTTGAAGCTTGATTTTCAAGGGCTTCCGCCGTAGATTCCCCAGCTTGAGGTCATTTTGGAGGGTGGGGAACGGCTCATTCCCCGTGAGGAATGAATCATTCCCAGTTTGCTCGAATACGTTCCCCGTAGGGAATGGACCGTTCCCCAGAGGGAATGAAACGTTCCCTACGGGGAATGAATCGTTCCCCATGGAGAATGGCTCATTCCCCGCTCTCGCGAGCTCGGGAAGGGAGGGAATAGTTCATTCCCCGCCTTTCGCGGTTTGCGGAGAACGGGGAACGGTTCATTCCCCACGGGGAATGGATCGCGAAGGACGGGGAATGGAACGTTCCCCACGGGGAATGAGAACCGAAAGGGGAGGGTGCGCGGGCTCTTTGACAACTGAATCCCGGCGCCTCCGCGCACGGCGGAGGCGCCGCGAAGCGTCTCGCTCAGAACGACACGCAGGACACGGCGTCGGAGCGGAGCACGGCTTCCTGGTGGAAGCTGTTCTTGTAGATCGTGCGGATCTTCTCGATCGCACGGTGTTTCGCGTTGCTCCACGGGAAGAACAGGATGAGGAGCTTCGAGGGTTCCCGGATGACGATTCCGCTCGAGCCCCGGAACTGGCCGTTGCCGCTGAGCAGGGTGAGGCCGTCCGGGAAGCGCGGCGTCACCACCGTGTCGAGGAAGTGCTGGAACTCCTCCTCGCTGATGTTCGGGCCGTCCGAGCGCGACAGGCCGAAGTACAGCTCGGTGCGGGACCAGAGCTCTCCGTGCAGCTTGTCCTCGCAGAAGAGGCGCTCGGCGCGGGTGCTCTCGCCGGTTGCCGGCACGCGATCCTGTGCCCAGGCTCCGCTCGCCCACAGTCCGAAAGCCGCTACAACGACCACGGTCCGCCGCCTCGGGTGCATCGTCATCCTCCCCTTCGGATAGAGGGCGCGATGATATCGCGGGACGTCGCCGGCGCTCGAGGCCGGTCTAGGTGGACCCCAGGCCTTCGGCGACAATGGTGGCAGTAACCTCCGGCGCCGGCTCGTAGGCCAGGAATTCGCGCACCTCGCGCTTGGCGGCCTGGAGCAGCGCCACCGCGATCAGGGCGCCGCCGCAGCCGAGGTAGACCAGCGGGATGTTGCGGTGGAGGAGGTCGGCGACGATGCCGGCCGTGGCAGCGGCGATCGGCATGGTGCTGAACCCCAGCGTCTCGAAGAGACCGAGCACGCGGCCGCGCAGCTCGTTCGGGCTGGTGACCTGCGCCAGGCTCATGGCGTGGATGGTGTTGAAGCCGCTCACCAGGCCGGCGGCGAAGATCAGCGCCATGGCCACCCATGGCGAACGGGCGAAGGCGAAGGCGACCGCGGCCGCGCCGAAGCTCGCCGCGCACAGAAGATACGCCCACGTCCGCCGCCGTCCCGTGAGGTTGGTGCCCCCGGCCGTGATGCTGCCGAGGAACGAGCCGCCGCCGAAGGCGGCTACCAGGAAGCCGTACCAGTCCGGCTTCACGTGCAGGAAGTCCTCCACGAAGAAGGGCAGGAGCACGACGATGGTGATCATGAAGAAGCTGTCGAGCGGCGTCAGGAAGAGGATGTAGCGCAGCCCCTTGCGGCCTGCCACGTAGCGGAGGCCCAGCTTGAGCTCGCGCCAGAAATCGGCGCCGGCCTCGCGCCAACCGGCCGTCTTGGGCGTGGGGGGCGGCGGCGGCAGCCGGACGAATGCTTCGGAGATCGCCGAGAAGATGTAGGTGATGCCGTCGACCAGGAAGAGGATGCCGGGGCCGATCAGGCGGAAGAGCACTCCCCCCGAGCCCTGGCCCAGGAACGTCGAAACGTCGAGCGCCAGGCGGTTCGCCGAGTTGGCCCGGGTCACCTCTTCTTCGGGCACCAGATCCGGGATCGAGGCGCTGATCGCCGGCCGGAAGAAGGCGTCGCACACCCCCATGACGGCCGAGAGGATGAGCAGGCCGACGAGGATCGTCCCCGAGCGTCCGGGCACGAGAAGCACCAGCGCCGCCAGCGCGATGGCCGCGATGCCGCGTACGACGTCGGCCAGGATCAGGATCCGGCGCCGCGACATGCGGTCGGCCAGGGTGCCGCCGAACGGTCCGAGGAGGATCGCCGGCACCCACTGCGACAGCATGCCGAGCCCCAGCAGCGCCGCCGAGTCGGTCTGGCGCTTGATCCAGAAGATCATGGCGACGGAGAACGCCTGCGAGCCCAGCATGCTGACGAACTGGCCCTGCCAGAGCAACAGGAAGTCGCGGTTGAGGAGCCGTTTCGGTCGCTGATACGCCATTCGCGGACGCCTTCTCCTTACAACCGCTTCTCGAGCGTCACGAGGAGACCTTTGTTGGGCTCGTAGTAGTAAGCGTTGCGGACCGGACGGATCACGTCCTGGGCGAGCTTCAGCTCGGTCTTGCGGACGATCGTGGCCAGCGCGGTCCTCATCATCACCAGCGCCAGCTCCTTGCCGGCGCAGGCGTGCGCGCCGCCGCCGAAGGGGCTCCAGGCCTCCGCCGGGATCGTCTTGCCGTAGAAGTTGCCGTCCGGATCGAAATCCTTGGGATTGGCGAAGAGGTCTTCGCGCACCGACAGGGCCGGGTAGCAGACGGCGAGCCAAGTGCCCTCGGGGAGGAGATAGCCGTCCAGCGGGAACGGCTGCTTCACGTGCCGCAGCGTGGTGAACAGGTTGGTGGGGCGCCGGCGCAATCCCTCCCAGACCACGGCTTCGAGGTAGGGGAGGTTGGGAAGGTCGGAGGCTTGGAGTGATTCGTCTCCGACGACCGAAGCGAGCTCCTGGCGCAGCCGCGCGAGAACCTGCGGGTGGGTCAGCAGCTCGCCCAGCGTCCAGGTCAACGAGTCGCCCACCATTTCGTGGCCCTGGAAGAGGAAGTCGAGGATCTCGGCGAGGATGGCGTCGCGCGAGAGCGGGCAACGATCGCCGGCATCGCCGAGCCGCGCCCGGCCCAGACCGAGCACGGGGTCGTCTTCCTCCGGCCGGTCGACGGACGCCAGCCGGGCCGCGATCTCCTGCTGGAAAACCCTGAAGACCTCGCGCTGGCGCTTCTTGACCCGGCCCCAGGGGCTCCAGGGTCCGAGGTCGATCTGCAGGCTGGTATGGGGCACGCTCGGCGACCGCACGCCCTTGAAGGAGAAGTCTTCATAGAGGTCCGCGAGCTGCCGGACCCTCTCCGGACCGGCGGCGGTGAAGAACACCTTGATCAGGGCTTCGAGGGCGATCTTCTGCAGCGCCAGTACCAGTTGGAAAGGCCTGCCGGACGGCCACTCGGCGAGCCGTCTCTGGGTGATCTCGCGGACTTCGTCGACGTGGCCCTGGCTGTGCCGGGCGTCGAAGTACGGCGCGGTGACGGCCCTGCGTTCCTGGTGGGTGGGTCCATCGAGATAGGAGGTGGCGCCGTAGCCGAGCACGTGGGCGAGGCTGAAGCCTTCGGCGCTGCCGCCGGCCAGGACTCCGGGGGGTGCTTCCAGCATCGCCTTGACGAGCTCCGGCGAGCAGATGTAGACCCAGTTCCCGAGGCCGGGGATGCGCGTCGCGAAGATGTCTCCGCACTCGCGGTAGACGTCCTCGTAGAACTGCATCGTGTTGCGGGCGAACCGCAGCGAGTGCGTCAACAGCGAGCCTGCCGGCCGTGGGATCTCCGACGCCGGTTTCATCCTTGCCCCCTCTCTTCGAAGATGGTCCGATCGCTCCCCAGGGTGGATTCCCTCACCGCTGCGGCCGCAACGTCAGCCGGTCCTGCGCGGCTTTTTCCACGGCGCCGCGGCTGAAGGGCTGGGAGTGGTATTTCACCTGCCACCACGGCCGCACCTGGTCGTCCCGGTGAGCGTGGAACGGCAGGCCGGACTGGCCGGTGCTGTTGATCGCCTGGGTGCGGTCGAAGTCGGCGAGGTCGACGATCAGGCGCTGCGCCACGCCGAAGCTGGAGGCATACGGCTTCGCGACGTCCGGCGTGGCCTCGTTGACGGTGAAGGTGTCTCCCCCCATCGGCAGGGTCTCGCTGTTGAACGCCCAGTCCAGGAGCCCGATGCCGCTCTGGCCCAGGGGAGCGTGAGCGAAGGTGAGGGAGTGGATCCCTCCCCAGCTCCAGCGCCGCGGATCGTCGCCCTGCTGTTTCGCGAGCCAGGAGACCGCGGCGGTGAAGCTGCGGGCCACGATTTCGTCCCGCGTCTCCCGCTTGCCGGCGGTGCGGACGTCGTCGAACCAGGGGCTCGCCGGTTGCGCCAGGAGATCCGCCAGCATGGGGACTTGGGCGAGCCCGAAGTTCCGGTAGGAGCGCATCAGATCGTCGCCCAGCTCGTCGGCGAAGAGGTCGGACCAGAGATGGTAGAGCCAGACCTCGAAGAGGGCGGCGCCGGGGCTGTCGGCGGTGAGCCGCAGGTCCCAGCGCCTCACCTCCTCCAGGGCCCGCCGCTCGCGGTCGTCCCGCGGCGTCACCCGCAGCAGGAACGGGCGCAGGGCGGCGGCCGGCAGCGACGTCACGTCCGCCTGGAGGGTGCGCACGCTCTCGGCGCTGACCTTCGGCGTGGCCGCCAGCCGGTCGCGGATGCGCCGTGCCCGGTAGGGGTCCGCCATGTCGCGGGTGAGGAAGTAGGGGTAGTCGTCGCCCACCACCTTGTTGTTGGCCGAGAGGACGAAACCCTGCGCCGGGTTGAGGGAGCGGGGCATGGCGTCGAACGGGATGAAGCCGCGCCATTCGAACTGTCCGCTCCAGCCGGGGACCGGCAGGAGCCCCTCGTGCCCCGCCACCCGGAGCGGCACGCGGCCGGAGCTGTGGTAGCCGATGTTGCCGTCGACGTCCGCGTAGGTGAAGTTCACGCTCGGCGCGACCCAGTCTCGCAAGGCCGCGTGGAAGTCCCGCCAGCCGCCGGCGAGATTCATCCGCCGCAGGCCGGAGACCAGGCGGTCGCCGTCCAGGGACACCCAGCGCAGGGCCGTGGGCTCGGCCTTCGCCAGCTCCGGCATGATGTCGTTGATGATCGGTCCGTGATGGGTGGAGCGCACCTCCAGACGCACGGGTGCGGCGCCCTTGAGCTGCAGGGTCTCCACGGTCATCGCCAGCGGACGCCAGACGCCGCGGAACTGGTAGCGGCTGGGGTGCCGCCGGTCGTCCAGCTTCTCGGTGTAGAGGTCCTGGACGTCGGCGCAGAGGTTGGTGATCCCCCAGGTGATCCGCCGGTTGTGGCCGATGACCACCAGGGGCAGGCCGGGAAAGGAGAAGCCGGTCGCGTCGAAACGGCCGCCGTGAAGGCCGTTCTCGTACCAGACCGAGGGGAGGCCGAGGCCGAGATGGGTGTCGTTGGCGAGCAGCGGCCGGCCGGTGACGGTGCGCTCGCCGCGGACCGCCCAACTGTTGCTGGCCCAGAGGAACGGCGGGCGGGCGAGGATCCGGCTCACCGCGGGATGGAGAGTCGCCGCCGGGGGAGCGGCGGTCAGGCGGTCCCCACTCCCGGATCCGGAAGGCACGGTCACCGGGCCGTCGGCGGGGTAGGGAGCGAGGAGCTGGGCCACGGCCTGCGGCCCCAGCTTCGCCGCCAGGCGGGCGCGCAGGATCTCGTAGGGGTGATTGAAGCTGAGGTTGAGGCTCATCAGCTTGCCCCAGCCCAGGGAGTCCACGGGCGTCCACGGCGCCGGATCGACGCCCAGGAGGAGGAACTCCAGGGGCAGCCGGCCGCGGTTCTCGGCCACGTAGGCGTTCACCCCGTCGGAGTACGCCGCCATCAATCCTCGCGTCTCCGCATCGAGGACCTGCCAGTCGCGCTGGGCGGCCCGCCGCAGTCCGAGGGTGCGCAGGTACTTGTCCGCCTCCAGCAAGCCCGGCCCCAGGATCTCCCCGAGGGTGCCGGAGCTCACCCGGCGGTTGAACTCCATCTGCCAGAGGCGGTCCTGAGCATGGACGTAGCCCTGCGCGAAGAAGAGGTCGTGCTCGTCGCGGGCGTAGAGATTGGGGACGCCCCAGCGGTCGCGGAGCACCTCCACCGGCCCATGGAGGCCGGCAACGCGGATCTCTCCCGCCACCTGCGGCCAGCTCCGGCGGACGAGCCAGACTCCCGCCAGGGCGAGGAGGAGCAGCAGCACCGCCGTGCCGAGGGCAAGGAATTTGAGAATTTTCCGCAGCCGTAGCTTCATTGCGCGCTCCCCTCCAGTGCGACGTCGATGTCCGCCCGCAGGCGCGCCGCGAGCTCCTGGACGTGCGGCTCCGCCAGAAGCGTGAGATGGGTTCCAGCCATGCTGTGCACCTTCACCGATTCGCCGCTCAGGGCGCTCCAGCCGAGCGTCGGATCGCCGTTGACCGCCTGATCGCTGGCCCGGAGCAGCGTGATGCGTCCCGGGTAGGGAGCCGGGTCGTAGCTGCGGGCCGCCCGCACATTGGCGCGGAACACTCGCAGGAGCCGCCGCAGGTGCTCCACCGTTCCGCCGGGCGGCAGCAGCTCCGCCGCCGCCAGCCGTTCGGTGAAGCGGCGCAGCCTCTCTTCGGGGTCCAACGTCCGCAGCTCGCCGTAGCTCAGTCCGAGCCGCTTGTCCGCCAGAGCCTCGATGTAATCGGCGATGTCCATCAGCCAGCGGGTGTCGTCCTGCTCTTCCTCCGCCTCGCGCTCGCCGGGCTGGGGCAGCCGCGGCACGGTATCGACGACGGCGAGGAGCGCCACCGCGCCGCCGCGGGCCTGGAGCTGCCGCGCCATCTCGTAGGCCACCAGCCCACCCAGCGACCAGCCGCACAGGAGGTACGGACCGTCGGACCGCACCTGGAGAAGCTCGCCGAGGTAGCTCGCCGCCATCTCGGCCAGGGACTCGTGGGGCTCCTGGCCGTCGACGAGGCCCCGGGATTGCAGCCCGTACACGGGCTGGCCGGGTCCCAGATATCGGGAGAGCCCCCGGAAGCAGAGCACGTCGCCGCCGGCCGGATGGACGCAGAAGAGCGGCGGGCGCTCGCCGGTGGGCTCGAGGGGGACCAGGGAGAGGCGGCTCGCGGCGCCGGGCGCGCGCCGCCCTCGCAGCCGGCTTTCCACCAGCGCCCGCTGCTCGGGCGTGAGCCCTTCCCGCATCTCGGCGATGCGGCTCCGGCGAGCCCCCCGCTCCGGGCGGGGCGCGGAGGCCGGCGGCGGCTCCGGGAGCGCCTGCGGCCGCGCCGGGACGGCTCCGGGAGCCAGGGCCGAGGCCGGCCGTTCCGGGTTTGCGGCCGCCGCCTCCAGGAGCTCGCTGTAGTGGGCGAGGGCCAGCCGGGCGGTGGCCGCGTCGAAGCGGTCGCGGTCGTACTCCAGTTGGACCGTCAGCTCGCCGTCCGCGTCCACTACATACAGGGTCCAGTCGAACTGGGAAGTGCCGTTGTGGATCTCGACCGGCGTCAGGCGAGCCTCGCCCAGCTTCCAGGCTTCGCGGCGCGGCGAATGGAGGGCGAACATGACCTGGAAGAGGGGGCTCGTGCCCGCGGCGCGCTGCGGCTGCAGCTCTTCGACGAGCTTGTCGAAGGGAAGATCGGCATGGGCGTAGCCTCCCAACGCGACTTCGCGGACCCGGCCGACCAGAGACTGGAAAGAGGGATCGCCCGCGGCGTCGAGGCGCAGCACGAGCGTATCGACGAAGAACCCGATGAGCGGCTCGAGCTCAGGGAGCTCGCGGCGGGCGATCGGTGTGCCGATCAACAGGTCCGCCGTGCCGGCCCAACGCCGCAGCAGCTCGCCGAAAGCCGCCAGCAGGACCATATAAAGAGTCGAGCCCTCCTGCCGCGCGAGACGGCGCAGCGACTCGCCGAGCGAGCTGGGGAGCCGTGCGGTGAGCAGGTCCCCCCGCCGCACCATTCCAGCGGGCGCCGGCCTGCCGGGCGCCAGATCGAGCACGGGTAGCGTGCCCCCCAATCGCGCGCGCCAGTAATCCAGCCGGTGACCGGGGGCGTCGCCTTGCAGCCAGCCCCGCTGCCAAGCCGCGAAGTCGGCGTACTGGATCAGCAAGGGCGGCCGGCCCGGGAGACGGCCCGCGAGACGAGCCTCGTAGCCCTCTGCGAGCTCGTCGAGGAGGATCTCCACGGACCAACCGTCGGCCGCGATGTGGTGCAGGCAGAGGAGCAGCCACGATTCCTCAGGCGCGAGACGCACGAGGGTCACCCGCAGCAGCGGTCCGCGGGCCAGATCGAAGGGGCGCCTTCCATCCGCTGCGGCCAGCCTGTGTGCCTCGTCCTCCCGCGCCGCCTCCGGCAGGACCCGGAGATCGACGAGAGGCAGCGGCGCGGCCTCGGGTGACGGCGGGGCGACGACCTGCAGCACCTTCCCGGAGGCGCGCGTGAACGTGGTGCGCAGAGATTCGTGGCGCCGCAGCACCGCGGCCAGGCTCGAGGCCAGTGCCGTGGCGTCCAGCGGGCCGCTGAGGCGGGCCGCGAGGGGGATGTTGAACGTGGGATTTCCCGGCGTGAGCTGATCCAGGAACCATAGCCGCTGCTGGCCGAACGAGAGGGTCAGCGGCTCGCTGCGCGGCGCCGGCCGGATCGAAGGCGAGATCGGCGCATCGCTCCGGAGCTCCTTCTCCAGCGCCGCGGCCAGGGTGGCGACCGTCGGGCTCTCAAAGAGGCGATGCAGCGGGACATCCGACCCGAGGGACGCGCGGACCCGCGCCGCGACGCGGACGGCGAGGAGCGAGTGCCCGCCGAGGTCGAAGAAGTCGTCGTGGATCCCTACCGGACGCTCGAAGACGTCGGCCCAGATCCCCGCCAGCACCTCCTCGACCGGCGTTCGCGGCGCCGCAACGGCGCCGGAGGAGCCGCCGGCGTTCACGGCGAGGTCCGCCTCCGATGCCAGGCGCTCCAGCGTAAGCCGGTCCAGCTTGCCGTTGGGGGTCAGCGGCAGGTCGGGCAGGAAGCTGTACGAGGTGGGAACCATGTATTCGGGGAGGACCTCTTGGAGAGCGGCGCGCAGATCGGCGGCGAGAGGGGGATGGCCGCCGGCGGGCACCACGAAGGCGGCGAGGCGGTTGCCGGTGCCCCCCGGCTCGGGCAGCGCCAGGACGGCTCCCTCGCGCACGCCGGGGTGCCGGGCCAGGGCGGCCTCCACCTCGCCCAGCTCGATGCGGAAGCCGCGCACCTTGACCTGGTGGTCGATGCGACCGAGGTAATCCACTTCGCCATCCGGCCGCCAGCGGGCCAGGTCGCCGACCCGATAGAGACGGGCGCCGGGCGCGCCGTGAGGATCGGGAATGAACCGCTCCGCCGTCAGGTCCGGCCGCCGCAGGTAACCGCGGGCCAGGCCCTCGCCGGCGAGATAGACCGCACCCGGCACGCCGATCGGAACCGGGCGCAGCGCCGCGTCCAGCACGTAGATCCGCGAGCCCAGGACCGGCCGCCCGACGGCGGGATTCTCCACATCGCGCGGAATCTCCGACGTGGTCGAGTAGGTGGTGTCCTCCGAGGGCCCGTAGACGTTGACGACGCGCCCGGCCCGGCTCTGCTCATAGATCCGCCGCGCCAGCAATCCCTTGACCGCCTCGCCGCCCACATTGACCGTGCGCACCGAGTCCGGCAAGCGGCCGCTCCGCACCAGCTCGGCCATGGCCGAAGGCACGGCGTTGATCATCGTCAACTCGTGGCGGGCCGGCAGCGTGGGCAGGGCCAGGGCGTTCTCGGCCAGCAGGATCCTGCCGCCCCAGGCGAGGGTGACGAAGATCTCCATGATCGAGATATCGAAGCAGATGGAGGTCGAGCCCAGGACGCAGGCCCTCTCCTCGGGCGGGAAGACCTCGCGGGCCCAGCGGGCGAAGGCCACGGCGCTGCGGTGCTCGATGGCGACGCCCTTCGGCTCTCCCGTCGAGCCCGAGGTGTAGATGATGTAGGCCAGGTTCGTGGGCAGGGGCTGAACGGCCGATCTCGCCGCCACACCTTCGGTTTCCTGCGCTCCGCTGTCCAGAAACACCGGCACGGCCGCGGACGGCAGTCTGCCTTCGTGCTCCGCCAGAAGGGAGCGCCGGGTGAGCAGGACGGCGGCGCGAGAATTCTCCAGCAAGACGGCGACGCGGTGGCGCGGATAGGCGGGATCGATCGGCACGTAGGCGCCGCCGGCCTTGAGCACGGCGAGAAGGCTGACGATCAGCTCCACCGTCCTGTCCATGAGCACGCCGGCCAGGGCCTCGGGCCCTACACCCAAGGCGCGCAGTCGGCCCGCCAGGTCTTCCGCCCGCCGGTCGAGCTCGCGGTAGCTCAGGCGTTGACCGCCGTCGGGAGAAACCAGGGCCACGGCGTCCGGTGTGCGCGCAGCCTGGGCCTCGAAGAGCTGGTGGAGGCAGACCTCCGCCTCGCGAGGCGGCGCCGTGTCGGTCCACTCGGCCAGGACCTGCGCCCGCTCGGCCGCGGACAGGATGGGGAGCTCGGCGATCGGGCTGGCAGGCATGGCGACCGCTCCCGCGATCAGCCGTGTGAGGTGCGCCAGCAGCCGCACCGCCGTGGGAGGATCGAAGAGGTCGGTGGCGTACTCCAGCTCCACGCTGAAGAGCGGCTCGGCGTCGATCACCGTCACCGTGAGGTCGAACTTCGCCGTGCTGGTGTTCACCGCCAGCGGCTCGGCGCGCAGGCCGGAGCCCAGCTCCCTGCAGCCGGTGACGCCGTGGACGTTCAGCATCACCTGGAAGAGCGGGGTGCGCGACAGGTCGCGTTCGGGCTGCAGCTCCTCCACCAGGACGTCGAACGGCAGGTCCTGGTGGTCATAGGCGCCGAGGGCGGTCTCCCGGACCTGTCCCAGCAGGGCCCTGAACGGCGGCTGGCCCGCGAGGTTGGCGCGCAGCACCAGGGTGTTGGCGAAGAATCCCACCATGCTCTCGGTCTCGGCGTGGTTGCGGTTCGCCACCACATAGCCGACGGTGAGGTCGGCCTGGCGGGTGTAGCGGTGCAGGAGGGCGTCGAGCGCGGCCATGGCCGCCATGAAGACCGTGGCTCCCTCGCGCCGGCAGAACGCCCGCAAGGCGGCGGCGAAGCCGGGCGGCAAATCCGCAAATGCCAGGGCGCCGCGGTGGCTCCGCAGCGCCGGCCGCGAACGGTCCGTGGGCAGCTCCAGCGAGGCGGGGACGCCGGCGAGCTGCCGCCGCCAGTAGTCGAGCTGGCCGGCGAGGGTCTCCCCTGCGAGCCAGGACCGCTGCCAGGCTGCGAAGTCCGCGTACTGCACCGACGGCTCGGGCAGGGGCGACGGCCGGCCGGCGCTGAAGGCCTCGTAGATCTCCAGCAGCTCGCGCGTCACGATGTCCAGGGTCCAGCCGTCGGCGGCGATGTGGTGCAGCGTCAGCAGCAGCCAGTGCTCAGGCGTCCCGCCGGTGGCGAGGCGGAGCAGGGCGGCGTGCAGCACGGGCCCGGCGGCGAGATCGAAGGGCCTGCGGGACTCCGCGTCCAGGAGCCGGCGCGCTTCGCCGCACCGCGACTCTTCCGTCAGGGCGCCCAGATCGATGACGGGAAGGGGCATCGGGCGCGCCCGTGCGACGACTTGCAGGGGCTCGCCCTCCACGGCCGCGAACGTGGTGCGCAGCGGCTCGTGCCGGCGTACGACCTCCGAGAGGGCGAGCGCGAGCGTTCCCGGATCGAGCGCTCCGGTGAGCCGCAGGGGCAGCGGGATGTTGTACATCGGCAAGCCCGGCGTGAGCTGATCCAGGAACCAGAGCCGCCGCTGTCCTGACGAGAGAAGCAGAGGGCCCGTCCTCGGCACCGACGCCAGAGGAGGCGTCGCGGCGGCGCTCCCGGCTCGCCGCAGGGTCTCCACCGCCGCGGCCAGCGCCGCCACCGTAGTCGCTTCGAAGAGCCGCCGCAGCGGCATCTCCACGCCGAAGACGGTGCGCAGGCGGGAGGCGACCTTGGCGGCGAGCAGCGAATGGCCTCCGAGGGCGAAGAAGTGGTCCTCGGCCCCCACGGGCTCGACGCCCAGCACCTCGCTCCAGATGCCCGCCACCACCTCCTCCACCGGCGTGCGCGGCGCGACGAAGGCGGCTCCCATCCCACGGAGCTCCAGGTCGGGCTCCGGCAGGGCGCGGCGGTCGACCTTGCCGCTCGGGGTGAGCGGCATCGCCGCCAAGAACACCCAGGCCGTGGGCACCATGGGCTCGGGAAGGCGGGCCTTCAGATCCGCCTGCAGCCGCCGCCGGTCCGGCGTGGTGTCCGCGGCGGGAACCACCCAGGCGACCAACCGGGTGTCTTCACCCGTGCCGCGGGCGGCCACCACCGCCTCCCGCACCTCCGGATGCTCCGCCAGCACCGCCTCGATCTCGCCCAGCTCGACCCGGACTCCCCGCACCTTCACCTGGTGATCGAGGCGGCCCAGGAACTCGATCGCGCCGTCCGGACGGTGGCGGGCGAGATCGCCGGTCTTGTAAAGCCGGCTGCCCGGCTCGTCCGCTTGACGGTCGGGCACGAACCGCTCCGCCGTCAGCTCGGGCCGCAGCCAGTAGCCGCGAGCGAGCTGGATGCCGCCGATGTGGAGCTCGCCGGGGACTCCGATCGGCACCTGGCGGAGGTCCGTGTCCAGGAGGTGGATGCGGGTGTTCGCCACCGGCCGGCCGATGGGGACCATGGGCGGCCCGCCGTGGCGGCAGGCCCAGAAGGTGACGTCCACCGCCGCCTCGGTGGGACCATAGAGGTTGTGCAGCGGGCAGGCCAGCCGGTTCTGAAAGCGCTGCTGCAGCTCGTAAGGCAGGGCTTCGCCGCTGCACACGACGCGCCGCAGCGCGCCGCAGCTCTCGACCTCCGGCGCCTCCAGGAAGAGGCTGAGCATGGAGGGCACGAAGTGGGCCGTCGTGATCCCGTCCTCCGCGATCGTGCGCGCCAGGTAGGAAGGATCCTTGTGGCCGCCCGGCAGGGCCATCACGAGCCCGGCGCCGGTCAGCAGCGGCCAGAAGAACTCCCAGACCGAGACGTCGAAGCTCGCCGGCGTCTTCTGGAGGACCCGGTCCGAGCCGTCGAGGCGGTAGGTCTCCTGCATCCACAGCAGCCGGTTGGCGATCCCCCGGTGCGAGCTCATCACCCCCTTGGGCCGGCCGGTGGAGCCCGAGGTGTAGAGGAGATAGGCGACCTGATCGGGATGGACCGGCACCTCGGGGCGGTGAGAGGGCTCCGCCTCGCCGCAGGTCGGCACGTCCAGCAGGATGGTCCGGGCGTGCGTAGGGGGGAGGGCGGGGAGGAGCCGCTCCTGCGTCAACAGCACCGGTGCGGCGAGGCCTCCGAGGGCATCCGCGAGCATAAAGGCCAGGCGCTCCCGGGGGTACTCCGGGTCCAGAGGCACATACGCGGCACCCGCCTTGAGGACGGCCAGGAGCGCGATCTCCAGCTCCAGCGAGCGCTCGGCGCAGACCCCGACGGGAGAGTCGGGCTGCACGCCCAGCCGGAGGAGGCGGTGGGCCAGACGGTTCGCCCGCCGGTCCAGCTCACCGTAGGTGAGAGACTGCCCCGCGAAGATCACGGCCACGGCGTCGGGCGTACGGTTCGCCTGGTCCTCTATGAGCTGGTGCAGGCAGCGCGGTGTGCCATAGCCGGCGGCTGTATCGCTCCACTCCCGCAGGAGGTGGTGTCGCTCCGCGTGGGAGAGCAGGACGAGACTGGCGAGCTCCTCGTCGGGCCGCGCCACGGCGCCGGCGAGCAGCCGCTCGAAGTGGCCCGCCAGCCGCTCGATGGTGAAGGGATCGAACAGGTCCGCCGAGTACTCGAAATGCAGCCGGAACCCCTCGCCGGCGGGAGCGGCGTCCAGCGTCAGGTCGAACTTCGCCGTCCCGGTCTCGACGTCGACCCGCTCCAGCGGCAGCGCCTCCGGCCCCGCGGCGCCGATCGGCTCCGGCGCGTTCTGCAGCACGAAGAGGACCTGGAAGAGGGGATTGCGGGACGGGTCCCGCTGCGGCTGCAGGCGCTCGACCAGCCTCTCGAACGGCAGGTCCTGCGCGCCGTGGGCGGCCAGGCACTCCTCCCGCACCCGCGCCAGAAGCTCGCGGAAGGAGAGGGGGCCGCCGCCGAGATCGCAGCGCAGGACCAGCGTGTTGACGAAGAAACCGATGAGCCCTTCCAGCTCGGCCCGGGTGCGGCCGGCGAAAGGGGTCCCCACCAGGAAGTCGCGGCGGCCGGTCCAGCGCGCGATCAGGGCCGCCAGCGCGGCCAGGAGGACCATGTAGGGGGTCGCCCCCTCGCGCCGGCCCAGCTCCCGGAGCGCGCCGGCCAGCTCTGCGGACACCCGGGCCCGCCGCAGGCCGCCGTGATCGCTCCGCACGGGCGGCCGCGAGCGGTCCGCCGGGAGGTCCAGGGCGGTGGGCGCACCGGCGAGGTGAGCTGTCCAGCGGCAGAGGAGCTCCTCCAGGACGTCGCCCTGCAGCGAGGCCCGCTGCCAGGCCGCGAAGTCGGCTACCTGGACGCCGGGTTCGGCACGGGTTTCCATCCGCCCGCCGACGCTGTAACCCTCCCGCAGCTCGGCCGCGAGCACTCCCAGCGACCAGGCGTCGGCGGCGATGTGGTGGGCGGTCAGCAGCAGCCGGTGCTCGTCCCGCGCGAGGCGCAGGAGCAGGGGGCGCCAGACCGGTCCGCGGACGAGGTCGAACGGACGCCGGGCCTCGGCCGCCGTGACGAGGTCCCGCTCGCCGGCCCGTCGCGCCGGAGCCAGGCCGCTCAGGTCGACCAGCGGCAGCCCGGGCGGAGGCGGCGGATGGATGATCTGCACCGCCTCGCCGCCCGCTTCGTCGTAGGTCGTGCGCAGGACCTCGTGCCGGGCGGCGATGCCGGCCACGGCACCGGCCAGGGCGCCGGCGTCCAAGGGGCCCGCCACGTCGAAGGCGACGGGCAGGTTGTACGCCGGCGAGCCCGGCTCCAGGCGGTGCAGGAACCAGAGCCGCTCCTGACCGAAGGTGAGGGGCAGGGGGCGGTTCCGGGCGACCCGAGCGAGAGCCGCCGCCCCTATCGGCTCGGCTTCGCCCTGTCTGGCGGACACCACCTGGGCCAGCCCCGCGACCGTGCGCTCGGCGAGGAGCGTCTGGGCAGGCAGGACCACTCCGAAGAGGTGGCCGACGCGGGAGAGCACCATGGCGGAGTGGAGCGAGTTGCCGCCCAGCGCGAAGAAGTCGTCGGTCGCTCCGATCTCGGCGACGCCGAGGACGTCGGCGCAGACGGCCGCCACCGCCGCTTCGATTGGATCGCGCGGCGCGACCCGGGTGTGGGGCGGAGGTTCCGGCGACGGCGCCGGTGCCGGCAAGGCGCGGCGATCCAGCTTGCCGCTGGGCGTCAGGGGCAGGGCGTCCAGGAAGACGCAGTCCGCGGGCACCATGTACGAAGGCAGGCTGCCCGCCAGATGCCGCAGCAGATCCTGGGCGTTCGGCGGCGCTCCCGGCGCGGGGACGACATAGGCGACCAGGCGCTTGTCGCCGGGGCGGTCCTCGCGCGCGATGACGGCGGAGTGCCGGACGGCGGGATGGCGGTCGAGCAGCGACTCGATCTCGCCCGGCTCGATGCGCAGGCCGTGGAGCTTCACCTGGCCGTCGATCCGGCCCAGGTACTCGAGCTGGCCGTCCAGCCGCCAGCAGACCAGGTCGCCGGTGCGGTACATGCGCGACCCCGGAATCCCGTCGCCGGGCTCCGGCAGGAAGGCCGCCGCCGTATGGTGCGGCCGTCCGAGATAGCCGCGGGCGACGCCCTCGCCGGCGATGAACAGCTCTCCCGGCTCGCCCACGGCGAGCGGGCGCAGCTCGGCATCGAGGACGTGCATCCGCAGGCCGTCGAGGGCGCGGCCGATGGGAGGCGGACCTGCGTCGTCACGAGCGATGCGCGCCGCGGTGGCATAGGTCGTCGCCTCCGTCGGGCCGTAGAGGTTGAACACCGCGGTCACCGAGGGCTGCGCGTAGAGCCGGTCGCACAGCTCGCGGCGGAGGGCCTCACCGGCCAAGCCGACCGTGCGCACCGCCGGCGGCAGCGGTCCCCGGCGGGTGAGCTCGGCCTGCAACGAAGGCACGGTGCTGACGAACGTGATCTCGCCCGCGGCGGGCAGCAGCGGCAGCTCGAGGACGTTGTCGGCGAGGATCACCTTGCCGCCCAGGCAGAGGGGAACGAACAGCTCGAACACGGAGACGTCGAAGCAGACCGACGTCGCCGCCAGCATGCCGGCCCTCTCCTCCGGCGCAAAGTAGCTGGCCGCCCAACGGACCAGGTTCGCGGCGGACCGGTGCTCGACGCCCACCGCCTTGGGCCGTCCGGTCGAGCCCGAGGTGTACAGCAGGTACGCCAGTGTCTGGGGATCGGACGTCCCGGGCGGATCGGTCTCGGGTTGCGCCGCGAGCGCCGTCTCGCAGTCGAGGTCCAGCACCTGGAGGGTGGTGTCCGCCAGCTCCTGCGCCAGAAGGCCCGCGGTCACCAGGAGCGCCGCTCCCGAATCCTTCAGAGCGAACGCCGTCCGCTCGCGCGGCCAGGCGGGATCGAGAGGCACATAGGCGCCGCCGGCCTTGAGGATCGCCAGCAGGGTCGCCACCAGCCGCGGGCTGCGCTCCAGCAGCACCGCCACGCGCCTCTCGGGTCCGACGCCACGGGCGCGCAGCAGGTGGGCCAGCCGGTTGGCCTGGCCGTTGAGCTCGCCGTAGGCCAGCCGCTCGCGGCGGTGGACCAAGGCTTCCGCGGCGGGAGTCCTGGCGACCTGGGCCTGGAAGAGCTCCACCAGGGTCGCGCCGTCCGCCGCTGGGGAGCCGCGCTCGGCGAAAGCGCGATACGCCTCCAACGGCAGGAGGTCTCGTGCCTCGTCGGTCGCATCCAGGGACGTTGACTTCATCGCGCGGTCTCCACGGCGGGATCACCCGAGGGCTTTGATGTCTGCCAGGATGAGCTCCTCCACGGCGTCGGCCAGGCCCGCCACGGTCGGATCGTCATAGACGGCGCGCAGCGAGACCTCCACCTGGAAGGCCTCGCGGACGCGGTCGAAGAGCTGCACCAGCGAGAGCGAGTGGCCGCCGAGCTCGAAGAAACTGTCCTCGACGCTCACACGGTCGACGCTCAGCACCTCGGCGAAGAGGCCGGCGAGCAGCTCCTCGGTGGGATTGCGGGGAGCGATGTGGGGGCGTTTGGATCCCAGGGTCCCTTGCTCGGGCGGGGGCAGCGTCCGCCGGTCGACCTTGCCGCTGGCGTTGAGCGGCAGGCGTTCCAGCGGCACGAAGGCCGCGGGCAGCATGTACTCCGGGACCCGTGCGGCAAGAAAACCGCGCAACGCGGACGGATCGAGAGGCTCCGCGGCCACCACGTAGGCCACCAGCCGCCGTTCGCCGGGCGTGTCCTCGCGCGCCATGACCAGCGCCTCCGTCACTCCCGGGCAGCTCCGGAGGGCGGCCTCGACCTCGCCGGGCTCGACGCGGAAGCCCCGGATCTTGACCTGCTCGTCGACCCGGCCGAGGAACTCGAGCTGGCCGTCCGGCAGGAAGCGGACCCGGTCACCGGTGCGGTACAGGCGGGCCCCCGGAATGCCGGAGAAGGCGTCGGGAACGAAGCTCGCCGCGGTCAGCTCGGGGCGGTCGAAGTAGCCGCGGGCCGGCGCCGCCCCTCCCACATGGAGCTCGCCGGGGAAACCGGCCGGGGCGAGCCCGCCCGCGGGGTCGAGCACCCAGCCGCGGGAGTGGGGGAAAGGAAGGCCGATGGGCACCTCGCGCCCGGCGAGCCTGGCGGCCGTCCCGTAGGGCAGCTCCCAAGCCGTGACGGCGATCGTCGTCTCGGTGGGGCCGTAGGTGTTGAGCAGCCGCACCGACGGGTCCATCCGTGCCTCGCCGGCGATCAGCTTCTCCGCCAGGGCGCGCTCGCCGCCCAGGATGAGCAGGCGCAGCGGCGGGCCCAGCCGCCGGTCCTCCGCCGCGAGGGCCCCGGTGAGCTGGTGCCACCAGGCAGTCGGCAGGTCCGCCACCGTCACCCGCCAGTCGCGGCAGAAGGCGAGGAAGGCCGCCGCGGAAGCCAGCATCTCGGCGGACCGCAGCACCAGGGCCGCCCCCGCTGCCAGAGCGGGGTAGATCTCCTCGCCGCTGGCGTCGAAGGTGAGGGCGGCGAACTGGAGCACCCGGTCCCCCGGCCCTAGGGCGAACGTCCGGCGGGCCGCCAGGGTGAAGCGGGCCAGCGACCGGTGCTCGACGGCGACTCCCTTGGGCCGGCCCGTCGAGCCGGAGGTGTAGAGGATGTACGCCGTGTGGCGGTCTCCCGGCGTGCGCGCCGGCGGTGGGGCGGGGGTCTCGCCTTCGAGGTCCGCGAGATCCAGGAGATCCACCAGGTGGATGCCGGCGCAGGAGGAACGGTCGAAACGGGCGCGGGAGGCCACCACCAGGGGAGCCCCGACGTCGGTGAGAATCGCCGCCGTCCGCTCCGCGGGCTGCGCCGGATCCAAGGGGACGCAGGCCCCCCCGGACCGGAGGATCCCCAGCAAGGCTACGAGGGCCTCCGGGGAGCGTTCCAGGCAGAGGCCGACCGCGACCTCGGGTCCCGCCCCCAGCCTCTGCAGGTGGCGCGCCAGGCGGTCCGCCCGCAGGGCGAGCTCGCGGTAGGTGAGGGTCCCCATCGGCGCCAGGATCGCGGGCGCGTCGGGCGTGCGCGTCACCTGCTCGGCGAAGAGGTCGAGGACCGTCACCTCGCCGGCCGGCTCCGACTCGCCGGCTCCGCTCCAGGCGGCGAGCTGCAGCCGCTCCGCCGCAGAGAGGAGCGGCAGCTCGCCGATCGCCTGCCCGGGCTCCGCCAGGCCGGCCGCCAGCAGGGTGCGGAGCCTCTCGACGAGCGCTTCGGCGGTCGCGGCCGCGAAGAGGTTGCGGTTGTAGAGCAGGGAGAGCCGGAGCTCGCCCTCCTCCTCGACCACCAGGCAGAGGTCGAACGGATTGGCTCCCAGATCGGCGATGTCCTGATCCGGCAGCGGCCGCAGGCTCAACTCCCCGAGCTCCATCTCGGGGATGGGGACGTTCTGGTGCAGGATCATGACCTGGAAGAGGGAGCCCAGCCCCGGCCGGCGCTCGACGGCGGATTCGAGAAGCAGCTCCAGCGGCACGTCCTGATGGTTGTAGCCCTCCAGCGTCACCTGCCGCACCTGCGCCGCGAGCTCGCCGAAGCCCCTTCGCGGGTCCAGCCGCAGCCGCAGCGGCAGGGTGTTGAGGAACAGACCGATGAGCCCCTCGAGCTCGCCGTAGTTGCGGCCGGCGATGGGGGCCCCGATGACCACGTCCGCCGCGCCGGTGTGGCGGTACAGGAGCGCCTGGAGCGCGGCGGTGAGGATCATGAAGGGGCTCGCTCCAGCGGTGCGGCCGGCCTCGTGGACCCGCAACGCGAGCTCCGGCTCGAGGGCGCGGACGGCCCAGCCGCTGCGGAAGCCCGTGGCGGCCGAGCGTGGGTGGTCGGTCTCCAGGTGAAGCGGGGGCGGAGGGTCGGCGAGCTGCCGCCGCCAATAGCCCAGCAGCTCTTCCAGGGCCTCGCTGCTCAGATAGTGCCGCTGCCAGACGGCGAAGTCGGCGTATTGGATGGGCAGCTCGGGGAGGGGCGAGGGCCGTCCCGCGGCGAAGGCCTCGTAGAGGGCGGCCATCTCGCGCACCAGGACCAGCAGCGACCAGCCGTCCCCGACCAGGTGGTGGGTGGCCATCAGAAGGACGTGGTCCCGCTCGCTTTCCCGCAGCAGATGGAGGCGCAGGAGCGGTCCCCGCTCGAAATCGAAAGGGGTGTTCTTCTCCACCTCGGAGAGGCGGTGGACCTCGGCCTGCCGCGCCGCCGCCGGCAGGCCCGCGAGGTCGGCCAGCGGCAGGTCCACCGGCTGCGGCGGGCCGATCACCTGCACCGGGCCGCCGTCCTCGCGGACGAAGGTGGTGCGCAGGTTCTCATGCCGCCGCACCAGCTCGCCGAACGCCGCCCCCAGCGCCGGCGCGTCCAGCGGCCCGAGCAGCCGCACGGCGAAGAAGATGTGATAGCTGACGGTGCCCGGATCGAGCTGGTTGAGGAACCACATCCGCTCCTGGGAGAAGGAGAGCGGAGCGCGGTGCCGCGCCGGCCACCGGCGTTCGAGGCGCGGCGCCCGGGCCGCCGCCGAGGCGGCATCCCGGCGCCGCCGGACCACCGCCGCCATCGCGGCCACCGTCGGCTCCTCCAGCAGGTGCCCGACCTGGAGGTCGACGGCGAACAGCTCCCGCAGGCGGGAGGCGAGCTGCGTCGCCAGCAGCGAATGTCCGCCCAGCTCGTAGAAGCTGTCGCCGCGGCCTGCCTGCGCGATGCCCAGCAGGTCCTCCCACATCCCGGCGATGGCTTTCTCCACTTCCCCCTGGGGAGCGACGTAGCCGGTCCGCACGTGGGCGGGCCGCTGATGGCCCGCGGCAGGAAGGTCCGCCGAGGGGGGCGGGGAGAGGCGCGGCGCCGCCAGCCCTTCCATGTCCTCGCGGTCGGGCTCCACCCAGAACCGCCGGCGCTCGAAGGGGTAGGTGGGCAGCGGCACGCGCCGCCGCCGGCGGCCGGCGTAGAAGGCGTCGTGATCCACCCGCACGCCGGCAAGCCACAGCCGGCCGAGGGCTCCCAGCGCCACCTGCTGGCTCGGCTGAGCGGCCTGGGGCGCCGGCATGGCGGGGATGATGCGGCGAGCCCGCTCGTCGCCGCCCGGATGGAGCCGGACGAGCGATCCCAGCCCCTGCCCCGGTCCCACCTCCAGGTAAACCCGGCTCCCGTCGCGCACCAGCTCCTCCACCGCCTCGGCGAAGCGGACCGGCCCGCACATGTGGCGCGCCCAGAGACCGGGGTCCACGGCCTGCTCGGCGGTGATCCAGGTGCCGGTGACGTTCGAGAGGTAGGGGATCTCCGGCGGTCTGCGGTCGAGGCTCGCGGCCAGCTCCGTCAACCGCTCCGCCACCGGCTGCAGCAGGTGCGAGTGGAAGGCGTGGGTCGTCGGCAGCCGCCGGCTGACGACGCCGCGCCCGCTCAGCTCCCGCTCCAGGGCCGCCACGTCCTCTTCCCGGCCGGAGACCACGGACACCGCGTGGCCGTTGCGGGCCGCGAGCGACAGGCCGTAGCGCGGCAGCAGCGGCTCGACCTCTTCGGTGGCCAAGGGGACCGCCGTCATGGCGCCTCGGGGCAGCTCCTGGATCCAGAGCGCCCGCCGGGCCACGAGCTTCAGGGCGTCCTCCAGCGAGAGGACGCCGGCCAGGCAGGCGGCCACGTACTCGCCGACGCTGTAGCCCAGCAGGGCGGCGGGCCGGATCCCCCAGGAAAGGAACAGTTGCGCCAGCGCATACTCCACCGCGAACAGGGCGGGCTGGGCGAAGCGGGTCTCGTCGAGCCGCCGGGCGTCTTCACCGCCGCGGTCGCCGCCGCGGCCCAGCAGGCGGCGCAGGTCGAGCCGCCCCTCTCCGGGGCCGGCCGCCTCCTCGGCCGCGACGCCCCGCGGATAGAAGACCTCGCGCAGATCGGTCCCCAGCTCGGGGAGCAGGGCTTCGGCGCAGCGGTCGAGGGCCTGGCGGAAGGCGGGCTCCGACTGATAGAGGCCGAGGCCCATGTCCACGAAGTGCTCGCCGAGGCCCGGCAGGAGGAACACCACCGGCCGTTCCCCCAGCTCCTCCGGCGCCGCGTCCGTCCACACCCGGGTGGGATCCAGGCTCTCCAGAGAGGTTGCCGCGTCGTCGAGGTCGCGGCAGACCGCCACCCGCCGTTCGGCGAAGGCCTTGCGGCCGCGGTGCAGGGTGTGGGCCACGTCCTCCAGGTGGAGCTCGGGATGCCGGCGCAGATGGTCCGCCAGGGCCGAGGTGGCGGCGTCGAGAGCGGCTCCGCTCTGCGCCGAAAGGGCGAGGATCTGCCACCGCCGGGACGTACCCGCCACCTCGACCGGCGGCGCCTCTTCCAGCACCACGTGGGCGTTGGTGCCGCCGGCGCCGAACGAGTTCACTCCCGCCCGGCGAGGCCCCGGCTCCTCCGGCCACGGCTGCAGCTTCGTGGCCACGTAGATCGGAGCGGCGGCAAAGTCGATCTTCGGATTGGGGGCCGCGAAGTTGAGGCTGGGCGGGATCCAGCCCTTCTCCAGGGCGAGGACGGTCTTGATCAGGCCCGTCACGCCGGCGGCGGT
Source organism: Thermoanaerobaculia bacterium (assembly GCA_036002325.1). GTDB lineage: Bacteria > Acidobacteriota > Thermoanaerobaculia > Multivoradales > UBA5704 > DATARR01. The sequence continues at coordinate 170,779 of DASYTJ010000071.1, forward strand.
GTCCAGGTGGCCGAGGTTGCTCTTCACCGATCCCATGGCGCAGAAGCCGCGGGCGTCCGTGAACCGGCGGAAGGCCTTGGTGACCGCCTGCACCTCCACCGGGTCGCCCAGCGGCGTGCCGGAGCCGTGGGCCTCCAGATAGCGGATCGTTTCCGGGTCCACGCCCGACACCGCCAGGGCCTCGGCGATGACCCGCGCCTGGCCCTCCACCCCGGGAGCGGTGAATCCCACTTTCAGCGAGCCGTCGTTGTTCATCGCCGAGCCGAGGATCACCGCGCGGATGGTGTCTCCCGCCCCCAGCGCGTCCTCGAGTCGCTTGAGCACGACGAGTCCTACGCCGCAACCGAAGGGAGTGCCGCGGCCGTCGGCGTCGAACGACCGGCAGCGGCCGTCCGGCGACAGGATCGAGCCTTCGACGTAGCGGTAGCCGGCGGCGTGCGCCAGGTTCACCGACACGCCGCCGGCCAGGGCCGCGTCGCACTCCTCCTGGAGCAGGCTCTGGCAGGCGAGATGGACGGCGACCAGCGAGGTGGAGCAGGCGCACTGCACGGCACAGCTCGGTCCCTTGAGGTTCAACTTGTACGAGATGCGGGTGGTCATCGCATCGCCGGCGTTGCCCAGGATGAGCTGCAGGGGATCGATGCCCCGCGAGATCCGGCGGTTGCGGGCGAGCTGGTAGACCAGATAGGTGGAGAGCGTCGCGCCGGCGAACATCCCCACGGCCCCCGGGACCTCCTCGGGGTGGTAGCCGGCGCTCTCCAGGGCCTCCCACGCGCACTCCAGCAGGACCCGGTGCTGGGGGTCCATGGTCTCGGCCTCGCGCGGATTGATACCGAAGAAGTCGGCGGCGAAATCGGCGAACCCCTCCATCTGGGAGACCACGGGTACCCACGCGGGATCGCGGTAGATCTCGGGCTCGACCCCCAGGGCCGCGAGCTCTTCCTCAGAGAGGCGGCGCATTCCCTCCACGCCGTCCCGCAGGTTGGCCCAGAACTGGTCGAGGTTGCGAGCCCCGGGGAACCGCCCCGCCATGCCGACGATGGCGATCTCGTTGCCGCTGAGCTCCTTTCCGCTCACGATGCCTCCGGGTGGATTCAGAACACGAAGCCGACTTTGGTCAGCAAGGAGCGTCCGGGATTGTTGAAGGTCTGCCGGGAGAGCAGCAGCGGATCGTCCGCCAGCCAGCGGCGATCCTCGTAGATCAGATAGAAATCAGCGCCGGGCTTGTACGTCCAGCGCACGTGGCCCTTGGCCCGCAGACTGTCCTCCCGGCTCCACTGCACCCAGGCCCTGGCCGACAGCCGCGGCGAGAAGGAGTACGAGGCTTCGCCGAGGAACAGCTCGCGGGTGAAGCGCCCCGCCGACAGCTTGACCCGCGTCCGTTCGTAGACCACGGAGGTGAGCAGGCCCGGCAGCGGCTTGTAGAGCAGAGCGTAGAAGTCCTGCAGCAGCTTGCCGTCGTAGAAGTCTCCCCACGCCACCCGGCCCGCCCCGCCCAGGGGCTTGGTGTAGTCGGTATTGAAGCCGAAGAAATAGTTGTTGAAGCTGTACGTCCCCGGCTGAATGACCACGCCGGGGTGGATCTCGAAGCCTTCCTTCAGCACCTCCAGGTAGTCGTAGGCCTTGAGCGCGATGCCGGCCGAGTTCTGCAGCCAGGTGTTGGCCTCGACGTTGTTGACGCGGGTCTGCAGGTCGCCGGTGCGGTCGGTGATGTAATCCAGGTTGTAGGTGCCCCAGGCCTCGCGGAAGATCTTGCTGTCCGGCCAGGCGATGGCGCTGCTGCCCCACCGCCACCGGCGCACGCCGATGCGCGGGATGTAGCCCAGCTCGTCGGTGAAGTTCTCGCCGATGTCGTAGTACAGGGCGTGGAAGCGGGCGTGGCGGCTGTCCCAGTAAAGGTCAGCGTGGAGCGCCCAGTCGTCGCCCTCGGTGTCTCCCTCGAAGCTGGGAGCCCGGCTCTTGGCGAGGAATCCGCCGGCGCGCAGGAACTTGCCCAGCGCCAGGTCCCAGTCCGTGCCGATGACCTGGTTGGCTCCCGTGCCCGACGGATCGGCGGAGAGACCGATGAGCCCGAGGGTGGATTTGGCGTAGACCTCCCGCTTGAGCCGCAGCACCGAGTAGTTCGTTTGCGGCTCGCGCTCGAGCGTGCCGTCGTGGCTCACGAAAGACAGGTCGTCCGTGCTGAGGCTCAGCAGTCCGACTCCGGTCTCGCCGATCTGGCCGGTCAGCTTGGCGCCGCCGATCACCGGAATCGCCTGCGCGCCGTCGTCGGTCAGGCCGATGCGGCGGCTGTTGAAGAGGAACGACCTTTCGCCGCCGTAATGCGGCTCGGGGCGCTCGCCGAAGAAGAACAGGTTGGCCCCTTCGAGAAAGAACTCCCGCTTCTCCGAGAGCAGCACCGGCGAGCGGTTCAGGTTGACGACCTGCTCATCGGCCTCGACCTCGGCGAAATCCGTGTTGTAGGTGAGGTCCGCCACCAGTTGCGACGTGAGGTTGATCTTGAGATCGCCGCCGACCTCGCCCACGCCGTCGGTGGACCGGGTCTGCCGCGGCTCTTCGCCGCCGGCGAGGACATAGGGCTTGAACAGGTAACGTCCGCCCTGCTCGATGCCCTGCAGCCCCGCCATGCGTCCGTAGCGAGAGAGCTTGTAGTGGGCGTAGTAGCCGTCGGCGTGCGAGGCCGGCTTCCAGAAAACGAGCTCGCGCTTGCGGGCGATGAGACGCGTGACGTTGAACCCCCAGGTCTGGCTCTCGGCGGGGTTGAAGCGCAGCGTCCGGAACGGGATGGCCATCTCCACCGTAAAGCCCCCGGCGTCGCGGTGGGCGGCGCAGCTCCACAGGCCGTCCCAGTCGAAATTGACCTGCTCGCCTTCGTTACGCAACAGCGCGTCGACCTGCACCCCGAGCGGATTGGTGGCGAAGAGAAAGCCGTTGCGGCCGTCGTTGAAGGTGTCGAGGATGATCTCCACCGTGTCGTCGAAGGTGAGCTCGCCATCGCGGGTCAGGATGTTGGCGACCATCCCCTTGGGATCGGAGTCATTGCCGCGGACGGCAAAGTAGAGGTTGCGGGTGTCATAGGCCACCAGCACCTCGGTCGCCTCGGTCGCCGGCGCTCCCTCCTGCGGGTCGAGCTGGGTGAAGCCGTCCAGGCGCGCCGCGCCCTGCCACTCCCCGTCCTCGATCGTGCCGTCGACGACCGGCGCCCGCTCGATGCGGGGCGGTACGACGGTATAGGGAGGTTCCCCCGGCGCTTCCTCGGGCCGCGCCGGGACCGCCGCCGACAGCAGCAGGCCGGCCAGCAGGAGAATGCGGGGATGGAGAAGATTGCGTTGATGCATCACAGTTATGCCCCCGGGCTTTGAGGCGAGCTTCTGCAACCGTTTGTTACGGATTCGCCGCTCCTCCGAGGGAAAGAAATAGAAAAGCCGCGAGACGCTCCTCAACCCCGGCGGATCGCGGAGTGACTCGCTTGCTAGGTGCTACCCGAGCTCGGCAAATTTGGATCGTCGGCCCGAACGGCAGCCGCGCGGATCAACCCCTACGTCAGGAAGGTGCTTCTGCGTCGGGAAAACGAGACGGCGCAGGGCGGGACGCCGTTGCGGCCCGGTTCAGACCGCCGTCTGCCGGCCCTTCAGGCCACTTCGTGCCCCACCATGCGCAGCGGCGGCAGGGCCGCCTCGATCTGCTGCCGCTGGGGCTCGAACCAGGGAGGCAGGATCAGCCGCTCGCCCAGATGGCCCAGGTCCTCGTCCACCGTGAACCCCGGCTTCTCGGTGGCGAGCTCGAAGAGCACGCCTCCCGGCTCCTTGAAGTAGACCGAGCGGAACCAGAACCGGTCGATGACGGGGGTGGGCCGGGAGCCCGCCGCCAGCACCCTTTGACGCACTCCGAGCTGCTCCTCTTCGTCGGCCACCCGGAACGCGACGTGATGGACGGCGCCGGTGCCCCACGAGCCCAGCCGCTCTCCGGGCAGCTCGCGCACCTCCAGCCACTTGCCCGAGCCGCCCCCGTCCACGCCGAAGCGGTGCCAGCCGGCCTCCTCGGCCATGGGCGCGAAGCCGAGGGCGGCGCTCAGGAACCGGGCGGTCGTGGCCAGGTCCCGCTCCCACAGGCGCACGGCGTGGAAGCCGCGGATCTGGTGCCGTTCCGGAACCGGGCTCCGCTGCCAGGGCACGAACTCCCCCGTGCCGGAAGCCTCGGTCAGCGAGAGGCTCAGCCCGTGCGGGTCGCGGAACCGCAGACCGTTCTCGCCGAACCGCCTGGCCGGCTCTTCGCTCGCCATGCCGACGGTCCGCAGGCGCTCGGCCCAGAAGGCGAGGCTCCCCTCGGGGACCGCGAACCCGACCTCCACCGCCAGGCCCACGCCCCTGCGTCCGGGAGGCATCTGCGGCCAGGGGAAGAAGGTCAGGTCGGTGCCGGGGTGCCCCTCGGCGTCGGCGTAGAAGAGGTGATACGTGTCGGGCGCGTCCTGATTGATGGAGCGCTTGACCAGGCGCAGGCCGAGAGCCTCGGTGTAGAAATCGAGATTCTCTTGCGCGTCGCCGCAGATCGCCGTGACGTGATGGATGCCGTGGACGTAGCTCATGGTGCCCTCCTCCCTCGCCTGACCCCATACTACAGCCCCGCCTTAGCCCGGCGCTTCCGCACCGGGCTATCGAAACGTCGCCCTGCGGGCGAGTTGCTCCAGAGGAGCAACGTCTCGGTAGCCCGGTGCGGAAGCGCCGGGCGTGCGGGATGCCGCCAAAACGCACCCCACCCTTGTCTTCCCCCGCACCTTCATATATGACCTCCCGGTCCGCCCGCGGGCGCTGAAAAGGAGATCCGATGCCTTCCATCCTTCGCCGCGCAGTTCGCCGCGCAGCCCTGTCCGCCGCGCTTTTGGCCTTGCCGGTCTGCGCTCTCGCCGAGCCGGCGCCGAGCTTGACGTCGACCTCGGGTATCGATCCGGCGTCGCTCGACCGCTCCGTCCAACCCTGCGACAACTTCTACCAGTTCGTCTGCAACGCCTGGATGGCCAAGAACCCCGTGCCGCCGGACCAGGCGCGCTGGAGCCGGCCCAACGAGCTGGCGGATCGCAACCGCCAGATCCTGCGCGACATCCTCGAGCGGGCCGCGAAACCCGATCCGCAGCGCTCCGCCATCGACCAGAAGATCGGCGACCTGTACGCGAGCTGCATGGACGAGGCCGGCATCGAAGCCAAGGGCCTGGCTCCGCTCAAAGCCCAGCTCGACCGCATCGCCGCCCTGAAGAGCAAGGAGGAGATGACGGCGGAGCTGGCGCGATTGCATGCCGACGGCGTAGACGCGATCTTTCGTTTCGGCGCTCAACCCGACTTCAAGAACGCCATCCAGATGATCGCCGCCCTCGACCAGAGCGGCTACGCCCTGCCGGACCGCGACTATTACCTGAGCGACGAGGCGCGGTTCGTCGAGATCCGCCAGCAGTACCCCGTTCACGTGCAGAAGATGTTCGAGCTGATGGGCGAATCGTCCGAGGCCGCGGCGCGCGACGCGCAGACCGTGCTGGAGATCGAGACCGCCCTCGCCAAGGTGTCCATCGACCGCGTCGGCCGGCGCGATCCCGCAAAACGCAACCACATGATGAGCCGCGAGGCCCTGGCGTCGCTGGCCCCCGCGATCGACTGGAACGACTACTTCTCGGCCACCGGCGCTCCCGCCTTCAGCGAGATCAACGTCGGCTGGCCGGAGTTCTTCAAGGGCGCCGCCGAGCAGTTGCAGGCACGGAGCCTCGACGACTGGAAGACCTACCTCCGCTGGCAGGCCGTGCACGACGCGGCCCCGCTGCTGCCGGCGGCTTTCGTCAACGAGAACTTCGCTTTCTTCGAGAAGACCTTGACCGGCGCCAAGGAGCTCCGGCCCCGCTGGAAACGCTGCGTCGAGCTCACCGACCGCAGGCTCGGCGAGGCGCTCGGCCAGCGGTACGTCGAAGCCGCCTTCGGGCCGGAGGGCAAGACGCGCACCTCCGCCATGGTCGTCGCGCTGGAGAAGGCGCTCGAGCGCGACATCCGCGAGCTGCCGTGGATGACCGAGACCACCAGGAAGCGGGCGGTCGAAAAGCTCACCGCCGTCGCCAACAAGATCGGCTATCCGGACGTCTGGCGCGACTACTCGAAGGTGAACATCGTGCGCGGCGACGCCCTTGGCAACTCGTGGCGGGCTACGGCCTTCGAAACCGCCCGCCAGCAGGCCAAGATCGGCCAGAAGATGGACCCCGCCGAGTGGTCGCAGACGCCACCCACGGTGAACGCCTACTACAACCCCTTCCAGAACAGCATCAACTTCCCGGCCGGCATCCTGCAGCCGCCGTTCTTCGACAAGTCGTGGGACGACGCCGCCAATTTCGGCAGCATCGGCGCCGTCATCGGTCACGAGCTGACCCACGGCTTCGACGACCAGGGCCGCAAGTTCGACGCCGCCGGCAACCTCACGGACTGGTGGACGCCGGAGGACGCCAAGGAGTTCGAGAAGCGCGCCGCCTGCGTCGCCGACGAGTACGCGGGCTTCACCGTCGCCGGCGGCGTGCACCTCAACGGCCGCCTCACCCTGGGCGAGAACACGGCCGACAACGGCGGCGTGCGCGTCGCCCTGATGGCGCTCCAGGACACCCTCAAGGGCAAGCCGGCCGAGCCGGTCGACGGCTTCACCCCCGAGCAGCGGTTCTTTCTCAGCTACGCCCGCCTGTGGTGCCAGACCTCCACGCCGGAGAACGAAAAGCTGCGGGCCCAGACGGATCCTCACTCGCCGGGCCGCTATCGCGTCAACGGCGTCCTCTCCAACATGCCGGAGTTCCAGCAGGCTTTCGGCTGCGCGGCCGGCTCGCCCATGGTGCGCGAGAACGCCTGCCACGTCTGGTAGAGGAACGTGCGACGCAAACTGTTGCGGGCGGTGGTCCTCCTGCTTCTTCTGGTCGCCGCCGCCCTGGTCTGGCTGATCGTCTCGCCCTCGCCGATCGATCCGGCCGCCTACGAGCCGCCGCCTCCGCCGGCGATGACCGGGCCGCTGGCTCCCAACGAGCTGCTGCGCCGCGCCGAGCGCCTCGGCCTCGGCCAGGTGCACGGCCCCGAGGACGTCGCCGTCGACGCCGCCGGCCGCATCTACGGCGGCTGCGCGGACGGCCGCGTCGTGCGCCTCGCGCCGGACGGCCAGGGGATTGAGACCTTCGCCCAGACCGGCGGCCGGCCCCTGGGCCTGCACTTCGACGCGGCCGGCAACCTGCTGGTGGCGGACGCGAAAAAGGGGCTCCTGTCGATCGATCCCACCGGCCGCATCGACGTCCTCGCCACCGGAGCCGAGGGCGTTCCCTTCGGCTTCACCGACGACGTCAAGACCGGCGCGGACGGCACCGTCTACTTCACCGACGCCAGCGACCGCTTCGGGATCGGCGAGCATCTCTACGACCTGCTCGAAGCCCGTCCCCACGGCCGCCTGCTCGCCTACGATCCGGCGTCGAAAAAGGTGCGCGTCCTGCTGCGCGATCTCTACTTCGCCAACGGCGTCGCCCTGTCGCAGGCCGGCGATTTCCTCCTGGTAGTCGAGACCTACCGCAACCGCCTGCGCCGGCTCTGGCTGCGGGGACCCCGGGCCGGCACCTCCGACGTGTTCGCCGACAATCTGCCCGGCTATCCGGACGGCGTCGCCGCCGACGGCCGGGGCACTTTCTGGGTCGCCATGTTCACCGTCCGCAACGCCATGGCCGACCGGCTCCAGCCGCGCCCCTGGGCCAAGCGCCTGCTGGCGAAGCTGCCGTCCTTCGCCTGGCCGAAGCCGGAGTCCTACGGCCTGGTGCTGGCCTACGACGAGCAAGGCCGCCTCCTGCGCAGTCTCCAGGACCCCGGCGGCAAGCACGTGCCCATCATCACCTCCGTCCAGCCCGAGGGCGACGTCCTCTATCTCGGCACGCTCACCGGCGACTGGATCGGCCGCTACCGGCTGAAGTGAGAAAGGGGGAGGGCGTCTCAGCGCCCTCCCGTGGAGGATTGGCGGACAAGGCGCCGGGGAGAGGGAGATGCCCCGGCGGGGAGGACCCCTTTAAGAGAGTCGCCGGGCGGCGAAGGGTTACAACGGCGGCGTAGAATCCCGACGGTATGATCAACGTGGAACCCATGCCGACGCGCGGTGACCGGCTGCGAGGCGCCCTCCGCCTCGAGTGGATGACCGTGGCGTGGAACATCGTCGAAGGGCTGGTGGGCGTCGGCGCGGCCGTGGCGGCGGGGAGCGTCGCGCTCCTCGGCTTCGGCATCGACAGCTTCGTCGAGAGCGCCTCGGGAGCTGTGCTGGTCTGGCGGCTCAAAGCGGAGCGGGCCGGCGCGGACCCCGAGGAGATCGAGCGGCTGGATCGCCGGGCCCGCCGGCTCGTCGGCGGCTCGCTCTTCCTGCTGGCCGCCTACGTCGCCGCCGACGCCGCGGTTTCCCTCTGGCGCCGGGAGCGCCCGGAGGCGAGCATGGTCGGGATCGCCTTGACCCTTCTGTCGCTGTTCGTCATGGTCTGGCTCGCTCGCGCCAAACGGCGAGCGGCCGCCGGTCTCGGCAGCCGGGCCATGGCGGCCGATGCCGTCCAGACCACGGCCTGCTGGTGGCTCTCGCTGATCACCCTGGCCGGCGTCGGTCTGAACGCGGCTCTCGGCTGGTGGTGGGCCGATCCGGCCGCGGCCCTGGGCATGACGGTGTTCCTGGTGCGCGAGGGCAGGGAAGCCTGGCGAGGCGAGGATTGCTGCGCCTGATTTGACACGTGGCTTGAACACTCAGGGGAGCGAGAGGAGGACGCGATGGAGCTCGACGTGAAGCACGACGAAAACGCCGGCAAGTATTACGCCCTGGTCGACGGCCGGGAATCCGTGTGCGAGTACGGCAAGACCGGCGAGGGGACCCTCAACTTCTGGCACACCTACGTCCCGCCCGAGCTGCGCGGCAAGGGCGTCGCGGACGAGCTCGTCCGGGTCGCCCTGGAGGACGTCCTGCAGCGCGGCTTGAAGGTCATCCCCTCTTGCTGGTTCGTTCGCCTCTACATCGACCGGCACCCCCGATATCAGGCGGCGCTGGCGTAGCCCTAGAAGCAGATGTCGACGCAGTCGAACCGCGGATCCGAGATGCAGCAGTTCGTGGCCGGATCGTACGTAGGGCGGCAGAGCCCCGGCAATCCATCGCACGGGCTCGATGCGGAAGCCTGATCGAGGCCCAGGAAGGGCACCAGCGATAGCAAAAGCGCGAACAGCAGGGCGAGCTTACAGAGCTTGGTCTTCATTCCGTTCTCCTCTTGTCCGGGCAGGTCGTTTCCTGCCTCATATAGAGGGGTGCCGTCTCGGGGCCGGATTGCGCCGGGCGGGTGTAGCCGAGCCCCGTCCCTCTCTGATCCAGAGGCGCCGTGGAGCAGGAAAGGGGAGACCGCCGCAACCGGCAAGACCCACCTGAACCGAGAGGACCGGGAATGAGGCGAAGCCCCTTCCGACTTAGACTTACCGGGGAGAGAGGAGACCGAGATGAGCCATGTCGAATACCTCGCCGACCAACTGGAACGGGCCTTCCGCGGCGGCGCCTGGCACGGGCCCGCCGTCGCCGAGACCCTCGCCGACGTCGACGAAACGATCGCGGCGGCGCGGCCGCTCCCCGGCGACCACTCGATCTGGGAGATCGTCCACCACCTGACGGTCTGGAACGACGTGCCGCGGCGACGGCTGGACGGCGAGCGCCTGCAGAACCTGCCGGCCGAGCGCGACTGGCCGCCCGTTGCGGAAACCTCCGCCGCCGCCTGGCAAGCGGCGCTTTCGGCCCTCGAAGACGCCCATACCGCGTTCCATGACCGCGTCCTCGACCTTACCGACGGCCAGCTCGACGACCCGGTCGCCGGCAGCGATTCCACGGTGCGCGGCATGATCCTCGGCGTCCTCCAGCACAACGCCTACCATGCCGGCCAGATCGCGCTGCTGCGCAAGCCGCAGGGGTCGAGGCCGTGACCACCACGCTGGAGGCCGTGCGCGGTGAGCTGCTCGAGCGGCGCGAGCGCCTGGCCGGTATGGCGGTCACGGTTCGCGAGAGCCAGCTCGTCGAGCTGCTGCGCCAGGTCGACAGCGCCCTCGAACGGCTCGACGGAGGGACCTGGGGACACTGCGCCGTCTGCCTGGGCACCGTCGAGACCGACCGGCTGGACGCGGATCCGCTGGTCTCCGTCTGCCTCGAATGCCTTTCCCCTGCCGAGCGCAAGGCCCTGGAACGGGACCTCGAAACGGCGGCCCGCGTCCAGGCCGCGCTCCTGCCGCCGCGGCAGCTCCAATACGACGGCTGGGAGGTCGCGCTGCTGTGGCAGCCGCTGGGGCCCCTCTCCGGCGACCATTACGACCTGGTGCGACCGCGAAACGACGGCGAGCCCCTGCACCTGGTGGTGGGCGACGTGGCCGGCAAGGGGGTCGCGGCCTCGCTCATCCAGTCGCACCTGCACGCCCTCCTGCGCACCCTGGCGGGCCCCGATCTGTCTCTCGCCGCCTTGCTCTCCCGGGCGAACCGTTTCCTTTGCGAGGTCACCCTCCCCGCCATGTATGCGACGCTGATGGCGGCCCGGCTGTACGCCGAGGGCCGGGTGGAGCTGGCGAGCGCCGGACATCCACGGCCGCTGCTCGCCGACCGCCGCGGCGTCCGTCCCGTCGAAGGTTCGGGGCTGCCCCTGGGCCTCTTCTGCGACGCGGACTACGTGACCCGCGACCTGCAGCTCGCTTCCGGGGATACCCTACTCCTCTACACCGACGGCTGGACCGAGGCGGCGACCGAGGAGGAGGAGTACGGCATCGGACGGGCCGCTGCCGTGCTGCGCCGGGTCAAAGACCGCCCCCTGGCCGAGCTCCTCGCCGTCTGCCGCCAGGACATGGAGAAGTTCCTCGACGGCGCCTCGCGCGGCGACGACCTCACGCTGCTGGCGCTGCGCCGCGTGGCGTAGACGCGCGTACCCGCTACACGGAAAAAGGTTTCGAAAACTCGCGCCGATCTGCAAATGGCGATAAGCGCCGAAAAGCGAAAGTTGCGATGAGACCGGCCGCCACAGCGCCTCAAAATCAAAGTAAAATATAATTTCCACTATTCTCCTCCCCCGCTTTCGAAAAGTGTTGACAACCAGCTCCGGGGGGAGCATTCTGTAAAGTCAGCCGTAGAGCAGCGAGCTGCAGCAAATCCTGCCGAACTGCCGCCGGGCGCAGACCCGGTTGAGAAAGGGAGGTCCCGCCATGCGCAAGCTCGTCCCCGCCGTTCTTTTCTCCTGCCTTGCCCTCGTTCCGTTCGCGGCCGCCGCCGCGGAGATCGTCCATGACAACGGCGACGGCACCATGACTGACACCGGCACCGGGCTGACCTGGGTGGCCGACCGCGCCTTCGCCGTGCGATCCGGGTTCGCCGCCGGCCTGGTGGCGCCGCGGGCGCAGGCCCTGGGCCTGGTCGCGGCCATGAACTCGGGCGCCGTCGAGAACTTCGGCCGCACCGACTGGCGCCTCCCTACGGAACGCGAGCTGCGGCGCATCAGCGGAGTGCTCAGCCTGCCTTCCCGGCCCTTCGGCGCCGCGCGCCGCGGGCCGGCCCTGACCGGCGGCGGAGCGGAGAAGGCTGTGCTGTGGCCGGTGAGCGGCTCCGCGGTGGTTTCCGATCTGCCGGCGGCGGCGATCGTGGCCACCAACAGCGTCCTCATCAAGCGCGATTCGCACGTCACCGGCGACGTCGTAGTCAACGACTCCAGCCCGGGCCCGACCCTCTCGCCCGGCTTCGAGCTGGCCGTCAACCGTAACTCGGTGGTGCAGGGCGGCCTGAAAGCGGACAGCGTGCTCCTCGACCAGGGCGGCAGCATCTCCGGCGGAGTCTCCTACAACCAGCTCACCAACCAGGGCGCCACCACCGGCGCGCTCTCCACGCCGCTTGCCCTGCCGGTGTTCTCCATGCTGCCGGCGTTCCACACCGCCGCGCCGCGCTCGGGAGCGCCGGACGTCTTCGTGGCCTCCTCGCAGACGGTTTCGCTGCCGGCCGGGGACTACGGGACCATCGAGGTGGCGCCCTTCGGCACCGTCGTCTTCACCGGCGGCACCTACGACGTCCGCGAGATCAAGACCAACGCCGGGAGCGGCGGCACCTGCGCCTTCCCCTGCCGCTCGCTGGCCTTCGCCGCGCCCGCGGACGTGCGGGTGGCCGAGCGGCTCGACAGCGGCACCAACGCCTTCGTCGGTCCCGCCTCGGGCTCCAGTGCCACGGCCGCGAGCATCATCTTCTACGTCGGCGGCATCGACGGCACCACCGGCGCCCTCGGCTCGCTGCCGCAGGCCGCCCTCTTCGGCCGTGGCAGCACCGTCCAGGCCAACGTCTACGCGCCCAACGGCACGACGGTCCTGGGCCGGGACTCCACCACCACCGGCGCACTCCTCGCCCGCGACGTCCTCGTCGAGCAGGGCTCCACCATCTCGGCGGACAGCTACTTCGCCAACCGTCCGCCGATCGCCGATCCGCAGACCGTCTTCACCAACGGCGCCGCGCCGCTGGTGATCACCCTGACGGGGAACGATCCCGAAGGCGGCGATCTCTCCTTCGCCATCGTGACCGGCCCCACCGAGGGGAGCCTGGGCCCCATAACGCCGCTGCCGCCTTCGCCCGACCCCGGCGAGCCGGGCCGCGAGCCCGGCCCTCCCGCCGTCCGCAGCGCCACCGTCACCTATACCCCCGCCACGGCGGGCAACCTCGAAGACTCCTTCGTCTTCCGGGTGCAGGACCCGCTGGGAGCGTCCGGCCTGGCCACCGTGCGGATCAATCCCGAGGGCCAGGAAACGCCGCCGCCGCCGCCCCCGGACACCGTCGTCGCCCAGGACGGCTCCGACTCGACCTTCCAGGACCGGCCGGTGACGCTCACCCTCACGGGAGCCGCGCCCGAAGGAGTGGCCCTGACCTTCTCGATCGTCGCCGGCAGCGGCCCGGCGAACGGCTCCCTCGGACCTTTGACTCAAGGGTCGGAGGTGCCCCAGCGGAGCGCCACCGTCGTCTACACCCCGGGCTCCGGCTTCACCGGCTCGGACGGCTTCCAGTTCGAAGCCTGCGGCGTGATCGCGGGCGACACGGTGTGCGACACGGCGGACGTCGCCATCGACGTCCTCCCCACTCCGACCGAGCCGGGCGAGATCGCCGCGGACCAGACGGTGACCATGCTGCAGGACCAGGTCTCGCAGATCACCTTCTCCGCCTCGTTCCCCGAGAGCTTCTCGACCGCCGCGAGGGCCTTCATCCTTGCCCCCAAGGCCGCCTTCCTCGACGGCGCGGAGATCGCCGGCAACGTCGCCGACTCCGACGCCAACGGCCTCGGCGACAACCACAACGCCCTGCCGGGCTCGGCGCCCGTCTTCATCAGCGCCGGCGTCGGCCAGAGCGGGGACGCGGGCTCCAACGGCACGGTGCGCATCCAGGTGGAGTGGGACCTCTCGGGCCTCCAGGGGATCGGCACCCTCACCAGCGCCAGCGTCCTGCTGCACACCCACCGCGGCACAGTGGACTCGCTCGACACCTCCTTCTTCGCGGTGGCCGGCGGCGACGGGCTGCTGACTGACTCGGACTTCCAGAGCCCGGGGGAGGCGATCGCCGGTGCCGTCATGCCCGTGCCGCCGCTCTCCGTGCTGCCCCTCGGCGCCGACGGCACCTTCAGCTTCGACGTGATCGGACCGCTGCGGGCGGCGATCACCGCCGGAGCGAGCTTCTTCTCGATCCAAGGACGGGTCAACGAGAGCCTGACCGGGCCTGCCCGCGGCCTCGAAGTGCGCTCCACGGCCTCGGGCAACCTCTCGAGCTTCCTCGAGCCCCAGCTCGAGATCACCACCCCGGGAGTGACGCCGTCGCCCGTCTTTTCGATCGAGACCCTGCCGGCGCACGGCACCCTGCGCGACTCGCTCGGCAACCTGATCAACGAGGTGCCCATGGAGCTTTCCGACGACCGCGTCAGCTACACGCCCACCACCGGGTTCACCGGCGAGGACGTCTTCACCTTCAAGGCGACCCTCGGCACTCTCTCGGACATCGGCACGATCACCCTGCGGGTCATCTCGCCCGATTGCCAGACCAACCCGGAGGGCTGCGACGACGGACGGTAGCACTCGGATTGAACGGGATCGGGGGAGCCGGTTTCCGGCTCCCCCGGTTCTGCGCCAAACTCACCGGGTCCGGCGCCAGATTCCCCGAGTTTGACGCCAGATTCCCCGAGTTTGACGCCAGCCTCACCGGAATTTGCGCCAAACTCTCCTGGCCTGACGCCAAACTCACCGGAAGCTACGCCAAACTCACCGGAAGCTACGCCAAACTCCCAGGGCTTGGCGCCAATCTCACCGGAATTGGCGCCAAATTCCCCGAGTCCGACGCCAATCTCCCTGAAGGCTACGCCAATCTCACCGGCTGCCGGCGCGAGGTTCCTCTGAATTTGCTCGGCTCTCCCCGGTCCAGGCTCCCCCAGGTGATCAGAAGGGTCCCTGACGGGATTCTTGGATCGGATGAGCCCTTCCGCGGTAGATCTCCGGGAGTTTTGGTATGGTTCGTCCACGGAAGTTGCACTTCCGCCACGGATGATGGTAGGCTCCCTCCGCAGGGATCAAAAAGGGAACCCTTTCCTTTTAACAGTTGAGTCTCGTACCTTCACGGAGCGGGAACTGCATACCATGAAAGCCCAGACAGCTCAACTCAACCAGGTCCTGAAGAGGTCCATCAAGGCGCTAGGCCTGAGCCTCCGCGAGGTCGAGAAGCGCCTGGGCATGTCGCGCGGTTACTTGACCCGCCTGTTCTCGGGGGAGATGGACCTCAAAGTCGACCACATCGTCGACATCGCCGAAATCCTGGGCGTCGAGCCGGAGGAGATCTTTCGGCTGGCCTTCCCCTCGTCACGCGCCGAGCCCGGATTCGCGGTACAGCGCCTGCGCGAGACGTTCGGCGTTTCCGCCGAACCGGATGAAGCGGTGGAGGCGGGGCCGTCGGCGATCGAGCGCGAAATCGAGCAGATCGTGAACCGCGCCCTGGGGAAAGCGTTTTCCAAGCTTAATCCCTAGGCACCGTTCCCTCCGACTACTCCTCCCAAGCTTGCGCGTCGAAGCGCAGCGAGGGGTCGCACTCGATTCGCCGTAGGAACGCCGCCACCTCTTCGACCATTTCTAGGGTGCCGAGTTGCCTCCGGAACGTATCCCGAAGCAGTATGACCGCCCCGAGGGCTTCTTGGCGGACCCGGTGCGCGATGAAGAGCGAAGTAGCTTCGAGCACCGTTTCGGTAGCGTCATCCGTCTTACCCTGCCGGAGGAGGGCGGCTCCGAGGTCGAGCGAAGCGATGCCTGCGAGTATCGGCAGGCTAACCTCTGCAAATCCTTCTCTTACCTCGCGAAAGAGGGACTCCGCACGTTGGTGTTGCCCAAGCCCTGCAGCGATGCACGCGTCAACCGCACGGAGCTTAACCTCTTCGATTCGCCCGCCGGAGATTGTAAGGAGGTTGGACAAGATGAGGCGCTGCTTCTTCGCCTCCCTGATTTCGCCATTCTCCACTAGGAAGTAAATCAGGTTCTTCGCGGCGATGAAGGCGAGAGCGGGGTCACCCTTATGGTCGATCAGCTTTAGGCTTTGTCGGGTCTTGGAAATTGCCATTTCAAGGTTGCCGGAGTAGCCCTCATAGAGCCCGATTTTGATTAGAGTGCGGCCGGCAAGGTGGCGATTCCCGTTCCGTGTATGGAAGTCGAGGACCTGTTTGAGCTTCGCCCTGGCGTGAGCGAACTCGTGGAGGTCTCCGAGAAGCGAGGCTTCGAGATCCAGCAACCGGACCTCGAGATGATCACTGCGAGTACCCTGCTCAAAGAGGCGCCGGGCGCTGGCCAACGTCCTTTGAGCGTCCTTGTACTGGTCGGCCACGCGGTAGGCATTTCCCAGGCCAGCGTGGGCTTCGGATTGGTGATCAGACACCCTTTTCCGGCCGCCACAAGCGCAGGGGTCGAGCTGACAGGAGATCTGCACCGCCTCCCACGCCAGATGCACCATCTCCTTCGGATCGTCAAAGCGGAACTCCCAGCTTCTTGCGAGCAAGGCTCGCATATACGCCAAATCTTCAACTTTCTTTGGACGGTTCCGGCCGGCCCGCAGGGCGCGTAGCGCCATCTCCGTCTGCGGTTGCAGTTCTCGGAGCCGGCGGTGTTCCTGCAGGAAAGACTCGAACGCCTGAGCGATCGGGATCTCGTAGGCGGCCTGTTGCTCCGCGGTGAGCGGCGGCCCTGACGGCACGTCTTCCATCAACACGATGGGGAGCTGGGGTGGTGCAGCCGCCAAGCACTCTGGGCAGCGGTCGAGGATCAAGTGCTCCACGACCCGCCCCTCATCCTCCAGAGTCAGCTTACCGGCGCAGAAGGCTTCCATCTCTTCGCGAGTCAGATGAGCCAATTTTTTCCTCCTCAGGGTGGGGAGGATTATCACATAAGAGGAATCGCGGGGGCTACTGGATTTCCAAAAACCAGTGTAGGGGCACGGCGCGCCGCGCCCCTACAAGGGCCAGACGTCAGAGACAGAGCAGCTACTAGCTATCGGGATCCGTGGCCGGCGGTGTAACAGCAGGGGTGCCGTCGGGATCGGTGCCGTATCCGCCCTTCTCCGCCCGCGGGGAGGGAGCTTTGGAACCTGTGGCATCGTTTTCCGCCCATACCCCGGCGATCCACTCAACCGCTTTCTGGAACCAGCCGGGGCTTTCGCCCAAGCTCTGCCAGCCGGCGGCATGGGCGGGTACCGCGAGAGCGAGGGTGCAGGCGAGTGCCGTCAGGGCGACGGTGCGACGGATGCGGTTCAATCTCATCTCTTCTCCTTTGCCGGGGGATTTGGGGGACGCCGCCATGGTGCCTCCGCCCGCGGCTCAACGGTCGGTGCCGTTGCAATGCCTCAGTTTGGCATGCGCGTAAGAATTCGAACCACCCGACGAAAGCGGCACCCCGGATCCACGCCGAAGAACTCTCTACAACCAAAATACTCTCGGTAAAGAGACCGCTATGGCTAATTTTGGCATCGGTAAGAACAATATAGCGCACAAATCAGGAAATGGAAACTTTCATACGATTTTCGGGAATTTGGGACTAGACAGACCTGTTTCGTCGGGTGTATACTGAGTCCGTCAACAAGAAGTGGGTCTTGCGTAAGACGAGCGACGTAGGTTTAACGGCAGTCTCGGATGGAGGCGGGCGCATGACGACGAGAAACGAATTTCTCGTGGAGATCGGTCGGCGAATCGGCCGCTTACGTCAACGGAAGGGCTGGTCGCAAACTGAACTGGCACAACAACTTGGCGTTTCGTTGGATCGGGTCAGCTCCTGGGAGCGCGGTAGATATCTTCCGGCGATTGACGGCCTCCTGGCTTTGAGGTGGGCGCTCGGAGTCTCGATGGACGAGCTGTTGACCGGCGAGCCGCCGGAGCCCGCCCTGAGCCGGGAACGATGGATCGAAGTGGCGGAACACCTCGCCGCCTTGACCGAGCTGCTGAAGCCGGTGGGGAAGCAGGGAGGCAGGGTTTGAAAAAGCTGGCGTTGAAATCAGCCTTTTGGGGCCATGGTGGCTCCGGAAAGGAGAAGCAGATGAGTACGTCGCAAGCCGTAGTCCGCATCACCACCAACCCCCGGCCGGCGAAGGAGGCCCTGCCGCCGGCCTGGTGGGCCACCCAGAAGCTGAAGGCCGAGCGGGTGCAGGACGAGCTGGTGGTCCGGCTCTCGCGCCGTCAGGTCGAGGAGCGGATGCCGTTGCTCCCCGGCTGGCAGCTCCTCGCCAGGGGCAAGGCGATCGAGAGCGCTCGCGACTTCAGCACGCACGAGGTCGCCGCGCTGTACGGCTCCTTCGTGAACGGTTTCGCCGGTTCCTTGGGGATTCCGGTGGAGATCACGGTCGCCGGCGCCAAGACCGTCGTACGGCTGTACTCGCCGCGCAGCCAGGGCCGCAAGGGAGCGTTGTCCGAGGGTCTTCTCGGCTTCGCCAAGATGTTGGGCTAATGGGAGCCCGCAAGCACCACTCAGAAAGGAGAGAACGATGCCTCAGATCGAAGGACACGAAAAGCTGTTCCGCGATTGGAGAGGTCTGATCGCGGCCTGCGAGCGGAACGCCGATTTCCTGCCGGGTCGGGAGCCGCTCACCGCGGATCTGGTGAACTTCCTCGAGCTGGCGGAGGCGGTCAAAGCGCAGGCGGATTACCTGGCGGGCCAGCGCAAAGCCGAGACGCAGCACCTGGACCTGCTCCTGGACCGGGGGAAGGAGGCGGCCCGCAAAGTCCGCCGCTACATCCTCACCGTATTCGACTCGCGCGATGAGCGCATCACCCAGTTCGGCATCACGCCCTTCCGCACGCGGGTGCGCCGGACCGCGGTGATCAAGCCGACGCCGACCGAAGCGGCGAAACCAGCCACGGAGGCGGCCAGCGCGCCGCCGCCGGCCGAGGAAACCAATCAACCGTCTGTGGCCGCCGAAAAGGCGGAGTAACGGGAGAAAGGAGGAAAACATGATCTGCAAGCGTTCGCTGCCACGCCTCGTCGCGGAATGGAGGAGTCTTCACGCCGCGGTCGAGACTTTCGAGCTCGAGCTGCCCGTGCTCGGACCCTTCAAGGTCGCCTTGGAGGAGGCCCTCGAGGACGTCGTCGCCTCCAGGGCCCGTCAGATCAGCCTGGAGAGACAGCGCCGGCAGGCCACCAAGGATCTCCACGACAACGTCGACGCCACTCGCGAGCTGGTGATGCGGCTGCAAAATCTGGTCAAGGGCACCTTGGGCCGGATGGACAGCCGTCTGGTGGCCTTCGGGATCAAGTCGTTCCGTTTTCGTTCCCGCAAGCCGTCCGAGCTGGCGCAGCAAGACGTCTCCCCCGGTGTTCACTAGAGGCGGCTAGCCCACAGTAGTTGACCAAACCGAGCCGGGGCGTGTCTGCAGCACGCCCCGGCGTTGTTACCCCGGACGCGTTGAGAGAGGAGTCTTCCTCGCGCGCGATCACTCCAGGCTTTGATCCCTCAGCCGGCGAAGATCGCCAGCGCACAACCGTGACAGATTTACGCCGAGCTCTGGCCGGCGTCACCGGCTTTTAACTCGGATCCCTCGGCCGCCGGCAGCTTCAGGCGTACCGCAAGAAAGCCCAGAACCAGCGCGAGCCCGAAAGCGGCGGCGATCGTGGTGATCAGGGTGACGTTGTGAGGCACGTTTTTCCGCCGGAGAAGGGCGCAATCTTCGTCCCCGTCGGGCGATTCTACCTTCCCCCCTTTCGCCCGGCGCTCCCGCACCGGGCTAC
>DASYTJ010000072.1:0-10696 GCA_036002325.1 Thermoanaerobaculia bacterium
CGCGCGAGGAACTCGGAGCGGACACGATTCAGGGTCTGCGATCTGTCGTTCTTCGCCGGCTCGCCGAGAATGGAAACCAGCCCCGTGCCGGTGTACTCGGGATAGACGTCGATCGCGCCCGTTCTCAGAGCTTCGAAGCAGACCTGCGTGCCCGCGAGGCCCAGCCGGCGCTCGACCGTGAGGCCGGTGCGGGCCTCGAGAAGCTGTGCGAAGACCTCGCCGAGGAGGCGGCTCTCCTCGAAGTTCTTGGAGCCGACGACGATGCGGTCGGCGGCCTGGAGGGGGGAAGAGGCGTAAGCAAGGGTGAGAAGAACGATGGCGCATGCCCTTCGAAGCCTCACCCCCTGTCCCCCTCTCCCTGACGGGCGAGGGGGAACGATTCCTAGCCGTGTTTGCTGATAGGAGACCTGCTTTTTGGGCAATCGCGTTCGTATGGGTTCCCCCTCGCCCGTCAGGGAGAGGGGGACAGGGGGTGAGGGCTCACACACGCCGCATCTCCAGCAAAGCCGCCACATACGGGTCAGCGGGCCGCTCCGCCAGCTCGGCGGGCGGGGCGAGCTGGAGGAGACGGCCGGCGCGCATGACGCCGATGCGGTCGGCGAGACGGAAGGCCTCGGCAAGATCGTGGGTCACCAATACGGTGGTCTTTCCCAATGCCTTCTTGAGATCGAGGAACTGGCGGTGGAGCTCCAATCGCGTCAGGGCGTCGAGGGCGCCGAAGGGCTCGTCGAGGAGGATCACGGGTGGATCCGCGGCGAGCGCACGGGCGAAGGCGACCCGTTGACGCTGTCCCCCGGAGAGCTCGGCGGGGTAGCGGCCGGCGTGCGCTGCGGGGTTGAGCCCCACCAGCTCCAGCATCTCCCGCGTCCGCGCCTGCCGGCGGTCACGGTCCCAGCCGAGCAGCCGGGGAACCAGCTCGACGTTGCGCTCGATCCGCCAGTGGGGGATCAGGCCACCGTCCTGAGGCACGTAGCCGATGCGGCGCCGCAGAGCGATGGGATCGAGGTCCGCGACCGGACGGCCTTCGATCCGCACCGCGCCGGCCGAGGGCTCGACCATGCGGTTGAAGGTGCGCAGCAGCGTCGTCTTGCCGCTGCCGCTCTCGCCGACCAGCGCCACCGTCTCGCCCGGCCGCACCGCCAGGTCGACGCCGGCGAGAGCCGCCGTGCCGTCGCCGTAGGTCTTGGCGACGCCGGTCGCCTCCAGGATGGGCTCGGCAGCCACGGCGCGTAGTCTATCCCGTGCCTGTACTAGGATCTTCCAATGAAAAGCGAACATTTGCGATTCCCCGGTGCGCACGGGCAGGAGCTCGCGGCGCGTCTCGACAGCCCCGTGACGATGCCTGCCGCGTACGCTCTCTTCGCTCACTGCTTCACCTGCTCGAAGGATTTGAAGGCGGCCGGCTGGATCAGCCGCGCTCTGGTCGAGCGGGGGATCGCCGTGCTGCGCTTCGACTTCACCGGCATCGGCGAGAGCGAGGGCGACTTCGCCGGCACGGACTTTCACACCAATCTCGACGATCTGGTGGCGGCGGCGGACTTCCTGCGCCGCGAGCGCGAGGCTCCCCGGCTGCTGATAGGCCACAGCCTGGGAGGCTGCGCCGTGCTGGCGGCGGCGGAGCGGATCCCCGAGGCCCTGGCGGTGGCGACGCTCGGCGCGCCCAGCAACACGGAGCACCTGCGGAACACCCTCATCCACCTCGCCCCCGAGCTGGAGGCGCGCGGCGAGGCCGAGGTGCGGCTGGGGGGCCGTGTCTTTCGCATCAGCCGGGAGTTTCTCGAAGACCTCAAGGAGGATCACCTGCAAGGCATCCTCGAACGCCTGCACAAGGCCCTCCTCATCTTCCATTCGCCGGTGGACAACATCGTCGGCATCGACCACGCCCGGCGCCTCTTCGACATGGCGAAGCACCCGAAGAGCTTCGTCTCCCTGGATACGGCCGACCACCTGCTCACCAACGAGGACGACGCCCGCTACGCCGGCGACGTCCTTGCCGCCTGGTCGAGCCGCTATCTCGAAGGCGTGCAGCCGGAGGTGAAGACCGACATGGAAGCCGGCAAGCCGGGCGAGGTGCTGGTCACGGCGGGGGCCACGGGTCTCGCGCAGGAGATCGTGGCCCACCGCCACCGCTTGACCGCCGACGAGCCGCAGGAGGCGGGAGGCACCGACACGGGACCGACGCCCTACGATCTACTGCTCGCCGCGCTCGGGGCCTGCACCTCGATGACGCTGCGGGTCTACGCCAACCACAAGAAGCTTCCCCTCGAAGGCGTCCGCGTGCGGCTCCGCCACGGCAAGATCTACGCCGTGGACTGCGCCCGCTGCGAGACCAAGGAAGGGAAGCTCGACCACATCGAACGCGAGATCGAAGTGCTCGGCGAGCTGACGGAAGAGCAGCGCCTGCGCCTCCTCGAGATCGCCGACCGGTGCCCTGTGCATCGGACGCTGACGTCGGAGATCGAGATCGTGAGCAAACTCTTATAGATCTCGGTTTTTCCGGCGGTCTCCCCTTCGAAACCTCACCCCCTGGCCCCCTCTCCACGAAGTGGAGGGGGGAACGGGCCAGACCCATTCGTTCGTCTTGCGTTTTCCCCCTCTCCAGCTTCGCTGGAGAGGGGGCCAGGGGTGAGGTTTCGCGGGTACACCGGCTCGGATCGATACAGACCTCCCCAGGCATCACCCCCGTCTCCGGCAGATGACAGCCGTCCGCTCCGCCGCACGTGCCCCTTCCGCTGCCATGCTGCCAAGTCGTTGAAAACACAGGCCGGCCCCATTTGCGAACGACCGCGAGGCGGCTGGCACGCTTCGTGGAATCTAGAGGAGGGCAACGGAGAAGGTAATTCTCCTCTCCCTCCGGTGCCGGGGCGGGACTAAAGCCCTCCGCCCGTCCCGGCCCCCTTTTTTATCCGCCTCGCTTGCCTCGCTCCTCGCAGCCTTATAGAGTCGGAGACGCGCCCATGGTGGCCGAAAGGGTGATCTAAGCCCTTGAATATCAGCACATAGCTGTTCATCGATGGTAGTTCAGGCCCCCTCCACTCGCTCCGTGAGCTCGAACGCTGAAGGAAAGCCGCGCATCCTGGAGCGCGCCGAGCACCCGATCTCCCGCAAAGCCATCGACAGGAACGCCCTCAAGGTCCTCTACCGTCTCTCCCACGCCGGCTACAAGGCCTACCTCGTCGGGGGTAGCGTGCGCGACCTGATGATGGGCCGCACGCCCAAGGACTTCGACGTCGGCACCAACGCCCGGCCCAACGAGGTGCGGCGGCTGTTCTCGAACTCGCGGATCATCGGCCGGCGTTTCCGGCTGGTCCACGTCTTCTACCACGACGGCAGCGTCATCGAGGTCTCCACCTTCCGCCGCGATCCGGATCCCGAAGAGCAGCGCGGCGAGCCGGGCGAGCTGCTGATCACCAGCGACAACACCTACGGCACTCCCCGCCAGGACGCCTTCCGCCGCGACTTCACCATCAACGCCCTGTTCTACAGCATCGCCGACTTCACGGTGCGGGACCACGTGGGAGGCATCGAAGACCTGGAGCGCAAGCTGGTCCGGGCGATCGGCGACCCGGACGTGCGTTTCCGCGAGGATCCGGTACGCATGCTCCGCGCCTGCGAGTTCGCCGGGCGGCTGGGGTTCGGCATCGAGGTGCGCACCCAGGAGGCGATCCATCGTCACCGGAAAGAGCTGGACAAAGCCTCGCCGGCGCGGCTGACCGAGGAGGTCGTTCAGCTCCTGAAGTGCGGCCGGGCCGGGGCCGCCATGCAGTGGATGCTGGAGCTGGGTCTCCTCGAAGTGCTGCTGCCCGAGGCCTACGCCATGCTCACCGCCGGCGCGCGAGGGCTAGGGGATTTCGGGCAGATCCTGCCGGTGATCGATCGCATGGTGGCGGAGGACCGGCCGCTCTCCGACACCAGCTTGATCGCAGCGCTGCTGCTTCCCAAGATCATGCTCCGCCGCTTCGATATCGAGGCGATGAACGGCCGGCCGATGAGGCGGGCGGCCATCGAGGCGATGATCCAGGAAGAGGTGGCCCCGCTCTTCTCCCGCCTGACGCTTTCCAATCTGCGCGCGCAGCAGGTGCTGCATGCCCTGACCGGCTTCCAGCGCCTGTGCGAACCCCGCTGGTCGCCGCACGAGCGCGTGCGGTTCGCCCGCAAGCCCTATTTCGACGACGCGCTGCTCCTCTTCGAGATCCTCGTCCAGGCGACGCGCGAGGGCCACACGGAGCTGGCCGAATGGCAGGCCGCGGCGCGCCGCCGGCCGCCGCTCAAGGCCGCCGAAGGGAGCGAGGCGCGGCCGCGTCCGCGGCGGCGGCGGAGACGGCGCGGGCCGGCCTAGACCCCGATTCCACCGGCATCGATGGCGGCGCCGGAGCGATCCGATTCAAGAGGTCCTATGGATCGGGGCACCCTTGTGACAACCGTCACAAAGTCATAGGATAGCTTCGGTCCGCGCATCCATGAGGAAATCCCATGTCCTGGTTCACTGATCTCTATCGCTCCGCGGTGGGCAAGAAGGCGGTGATGGCCGTCACCGGCATCATCCTCTTCGGCTTCATCGTGATGCACATGATCGGCAACCTGAAGATCTATGAGGCCGGCCAATTTCAGGTCTTCAGGGACGGCGCCTACAAGCCCATGCGGTACCTCGACGCCTACGGCTATTTCCTGCGCCACGTCGGCGAGCCGCTCGTCCCGGCGTATACGCTGCTGTGGATCTTCCGCTCCGTCCTCATCGTCGCCGTGGTGCTCCACATCTGGGCGGCCTGGCAGGTGACGCGGATGAGCCAGGTGGCCCGGCCCCGCGACTACGTCAGCCGCCCGAAGATCCACACCACCTACGCCTCGCGCACCATGCGCTGGGGCGGCGTGATCATTCTCCTCTTCGTGATCTACCACCTCCTGCACTTCACCACCGGCACGGTGCATCCCGATTTCCAGGAGGGGAACGTCTACCACAACGTGGTGACGGGCTTCAGCGTCTGGTACGTCTCGCTCTTTTACATCGTCGCCCAGGTGGCGCTGGGCTTCCACCTCTACCATGGCTTATGGAGCATGTTTCAGTCGCTGGGGTGGAACCATCCGCGGTTCAACCGCTGGCGCAGCGGCTTCGCCCACGCCTTCGCCTGGATCATCACTCTCGGCAACATCTCGTTTCCCCTGGCCGTGCTGGCCGGCTGGGTCCGCTAGGAGCTCCGCGCCATGACGCTCGACAGCAAGGTTCCTGCCGGTTCCCTGGAGAAGAAGTGGGAGGACCACAAGGGCCATCTGAAGCTGGTCAATCCCAACAACAAACGGCGGTTCACCGTCCTGGTGGTGGGCTCGGGGCTCGCCGGCGCTTCGGCCGCCGCGAGCTTCGCCGAGCTGGGCTATGAGGTGAAGTGCTTCTGCTTCCAGGACTCGCCCCGCCGCGCCCACTCGATCGCCGCGCAGGGCGGCATCAACGCCGCCAAGAACTACCACAACGACGGCGACAGCGTCTTCCGGCTGTTCTACGACACCATCAAGGGCGGCGACTTCCGCGCGCGCGAAGGCAACGTCTACCGGCTCGCCGAGGTATCGCTCAACATCATCGATCAGTGTGTGGCGCAGGGCGTCCCCTTCGCCCGCGAATACGGCGGCCTGCTCGACAACCGCTCTTTCGGCGGCGCGCAGGTCTCTCGCACCTTCTACGCCCGCGGCCAGACCGGCCAGCAGCTCCTGCTCGGCGCCTACCAGGCGCTGTGCAAGGAGATCGCAACCGGCAAGGTGAAGATGTTCCCGCGCACCGAGATGCTCGACGTGGTCGTCGACAACGGCCGCGCCGCCGGCATCATCACCCGCGACATGGTGACCGGCAAGATCGACCGCCACGCCGGCCACGCCGTCGTGCTGGCGACGGGCGGCTACAGCAACGTCTACTTCCTCTCGACCAACGCCAAGGGATCGAACGTCACCGCCGCCTGGCGCGCTCACCGGCGGGGTGCGCTGTTCGCCAACCCCTGCTTCACGCAGATCCACCCGACCTGCATCCCGGCCTCCGGCGACTATCAGTCGAAGCTGACGCTGATGAGCGAATCGTTGCGCAACGACGGCCGCATCTGGGTGCCCAAGGATCCGAACGACAAGCGCTCGCCGGAGCAGATTCCCGAAGGCGACTGCGACTACTACCTGGAGCGCAAGTACCCGAGCTTCGGCAACCTCGTGCCCCGCGACGTCGCCGCCCGCAATGCCAAGTCCGTGGTCGACGAGGGGCGGGGCGTCGGACCTCAGAAGAACGGCGTCTATCTCGATTTCGCCGACGCCATCAAGCGGCTGGGACGCAGCACCATCGAGGAACGCTACGGCAACCTCTTCGAGATGTACGAGAAGATCACCGGCGAAGACCCTTACGTGGTGCCGATGCGCATCGACCCGGCGCCCCACTACACCATGGGCGGCCTGTGGGTGGATTACAACCTGATGACCAACGTCCAGGGGCTCTACGCCCTGGGCGAGGCCAACTTCTCCGATCACGGCGCCAACCGCCTGGGCGCCAGCGCGCTCATGCAGGGCCTGGCGGACGGCTACTTCGTGATTCCCTACACGATCGGCGATTACCTTTCGGGCCACCTCGGCAAGGCGCTCTCGACGGATACGGACGCCTTCCGCTCCACGGAGGCCGACGTCGCCGAGCGGGTCCGCCGTCTGACCTCGATCAACGGCAAGCGCAGCGCCGACTCCTTCCACCGCGAGCTGGGCCGCATCGTCTGGGACTACTGCGGCATCGCCCGCAACGCCGCCGGCCTGCAGAAGGCGCTGGAGCTGATCCCGGCGCTGCGCGAGGAGTTCTGGCAGAACCTGCGCATCGTCGGCGGCGCCGAGCAGCTCAACCAGGAATTGGAGAAGGCCGGGCGTGTGGCCGATTATTTCGAATTGGCCGAGCTGATGTGCCGCGACGCCCTGGACCGCGACGAGTCGTGCGGCGGCCACCTGCGCGAGGAACACCAGACGCCGGAAGGCGAGGCCCTGCGCGACGACGCCCGGTTCTCCTATGCCGCGGCGTGGGAATGGAACGGCGTGGGCAAGTCTCCGACCCTCCACAAGGAGCCGCTGGAGTTCGAGTTCGTCAAGCCCACGCAGAGGAGCTACAAGTAATGAACCTGACCCTCCACGTCTGGCGCCAGAAGAGCCCCGCGGACGCGGGCCGGATGGAGCGCTACGAAGTCAAGGACGTCAACGAGCACGCCTCCTTCCTGGAGATGCTGGACGTCTTGAACGAGCAGCTCACGCAGCAGGGCGAAGAGCCCGTCGCCTTCGAGCACGACTGCCGCGAGGGGATCTGCGGCTCCTGCGGCTTCATGATCAACGGCGAAGCCCACGGCCCGCGGCCGGCCACTACGGTCTGCCAGCTCCACATGCGCCACTTCAAAGACGGCGACGTGCTCTACCTGGAGCCCTGGCGCGCCAAGGCCTTCCCCGTGATCAAGGACCTGGTGGTGGACCGCAGCGCTTTCGATCGCGTCATCCAAGCCGGCGGCTTCATCTCCGTCGCCACCGGCAGCGCGCCGGAGGCCAACCTGATTCCCGTGCCGAAGGCGCTGGCCGACACCGCCTTCGACGCCGCGCAGTGCATCGGCTGCGGCGCCTGTGTGGCGCAGTGCCCGAACGGCGCCGCGCAGCTCTTCACCTCCGCCAAGGTCTCGCACCTGAATCTGCTGCCGCAAGGCCAGCCGGAGCGGTACGACCGCGCTCTCGCCATGGTCGAGACGATGGAGAAGGAGGGCTTCGGAGCCTGCTCCAACTTCGCCGAATGCGAGGCCGTCTGCCCGAAGGAGATCTCCATCGACTTCATCGCGCGGATGAACCGCGACTACCTCAAGGGCAAGGCCGGAGGCGTCAAGAAGACGCCGCTCAGCACCTAGGAGGATCTCGAGTCGCGGAGATGGGGCGGTCCCCTGAGGCAGGGACCGCCCACGTTGGGCTATTGCGTCAGTACCGACCACCAGTTCTGCAGGCGCGTGCCGCCGGGCCCGTGACTGTTGATCGGTCCCGGCATGTTCTGCATCCACCAGCGGTAAAACCCGCTCTGGGTGCAGAACCAGGGCCACACCCCGCAATTGATGTTGACGTAGGTGCCTGTGCCGTCGGAGCGCCAGGTGGCGCAGTTCGAGGAGACCAAGTCGGCGCTGTTCCACTCGCGAGTTTGGTCGGCGTTGGGCGGGTAGTGCGCGTTGCCGCAGTGCGCTCCGGTGGTCACTAGCGGGGGCTGAGGCCGAGGAGGGCTGGTTTCGTAGCCGTAGCGGTAATACTGGCCGTCAAACTTGTCCCACAACGCCGCTGTCCAATAGAACCTGTAGAGTTGTTCCAGGCGGTGGGCGAAGCTCTCCTCCGCCTCCTGCAACAGGCGCTGATAGTTGAACCCCATGGTCACCATCTGCGTGTCGCACCGGGGCATGCCGAGCCCCGCGCCGTAGATCTCGCGCCACGGCCCGGTCACCGCCGACTCCGCCTTGAAGCCGCCATCCGGCCCCGCCCACACCCAGACCTCGTGGATGTCGCCCCGCCGGGCCTTGCCGCAGACGTCATATCGGCTAAACAGCGCGGCATAGTCGAAACCGCCGACGGAACGCTGCGGCGGCCGGATGCCGGAGAAGTCCCACTGTGTGATCTGGTAGCGGACGTACAGGCTCGCGTCGCTGACGGCGTTGATCAGAGCGGTGCTGATGGCACGGGGATCGTTATAGGTCGGATCGTTCGACGTGTACTCGACGACCAGCACCCGCGGCCGCAAGGGACGGGAAATGTCCGCCGCCAGCAGCGCGCGGTTCCAGATCTTGACCTCGTCGATGGCGCCCTTGAAGCGGGACCAGTTGTTGCCGGCGTCGCCGACGCGGATCGGCCCGCTGCCCGTGGCCATGCCGCTGATCGGCACCAGGCTCGACGCGACGAGCGTGCCGTTCCAGTAGAGGCGGAAGTTGCCGGCGCCGTCGTACGTGGCCGCGACGTGCACCCACTCGCCGATATAGGTCAGGTCGGGAAGGTCGTAGCTGATCGAGCCGTAGATGCCGGCGGCGCCGCGCACGCTGAAGGTGAGCCGGCCCTTGCCGGTGGGATACATGGATAGTAGAAACTGGTTGCCGAGGGCCCACTTGCTGACGATGCCGTCCTCGTCGGTATTGGCGTCGCGTCGGATGAAGGCCTCCACGGTGAGGGCGCCGAAGTTGAGACCGGTGGTGCTGGGCGCGGACATGAACCCGCTATTGCCGTCGAACTGGACGCCGTTGCCCAACGCTCCCCGCACCTGGCTGCGGGTGCCGGACAAGCTGCCGGCATAGCTTGCGCCGCGGGCATTGGCGACCGTGCCGGTGGCGAAGAACGAAGGGTCGTCGAAGCGGTACTCGATCAACGGCTGGGCGCATAGGGCCGGACCGCCGCCGAGGACCATGGCGGCGATCACCGCCGCCCGGCGGATGAGCTGGTCGAAACGGGAACAACGCATGGGAGACCTTCCTTTCTGGCAAGTGCCCCCCTGAGCAACGGCAGCGCAATTCCCTCCGGATTGAGACCGCGCCAGGCGACTATCGTCTGTCCCGGCCTTCTGATCGCCACGCCCAAGCTTGAGCGGCGAAGAGCGGCGAGGTTAGCCTTGCCGCAAAATCAACTTACAGAAAGTATGCTCTTCATTTTATTCAATTTTAGTAAAGATATCGTAAAATTCTAGCGCTATCAGGAGGAGGAGGACTTCAGCGTCTGCTCCAACTTCGTCGAATGCGGGGCCGTCTGCCCGAAGGAGATCTCCATCGACTTCATCGCGTGGATGAACCGCGCCGGCATCCCTGCCGGCCTGCTTTGCCGCAACTCGAGCTGCTTTGCCGCAAAGTCATCTGGAGTCGCGGCGCCGCCAACTACTTCACCGCAGCTCCAGCTCCTTTGCCGCGACCCCAGATCGATTCGCGGTGCCGCCAACTGCTTTGCCGCAATCCCAGATCCCTCGCCGCGATTTCATCCTGAGTCGCGGTGCCGCGAGCTGACATGCCGCATCTCGATCTGCTTCACCGCAAAGTCATCCCGAGTTGCGGTGCCGCCATCTGCTTTGCCGCGACTCCAGCTACTACGCCGCGACTCCATCCTGAGTCGCGGCGCCACAGGATGCTTTACCGCGACTCCAACTGCTTTGCCGCAAAGCCATCTCGAGTTGCGGCATCGCAAGCTCCTTCACCGCAACTCTTGAAGATACGCCGCGACTCCAGATCGAGTTGCAGTTCAGTCAGCTACTACGCCGCAACTTCAACTACTTTGCCGCAACTCCATCTGACATTGCGGTGTCTCATCCTTCCTTGCCGCAATTCCTACAGACATGCCGCAACTCTGGATCGAGTCGCGGCGCCGTGAGATTCTTCACCGCAATCCCAGATTATTCACCGCAACTCCGGATGAAGTTGCGGCGCCGTCATCTGGTAGGCCGTGACTCCGTCTCGGTTGCGGTATCCCAGATTCCTGCGCCGCGACTCCAACTGCTTTGCCGCAACTCCAGCCTGTTTGCCGCAATTCAAGCTAACGTACGGTCCGCCCGTATGTTAGGATCGGTCCAAGAAAAAGCTTCACCGCAATCTTGAAGGCGAGAGGCAGGCGTATGAGTACGAGACTGTCGATCGAGGAGATGCTGGCCCAATTGGAAAAGCGCGAGGCGCATCACAGCGAGCGGGAGACTTTCCACGCCGAGCAGGACATCTTC
>DASYTJ010000073.1:0-7430 GCA_036002325.1 Thermoanaerobaculia bacterium
GGAGAGGGGGTCAGGGGGTGAGGTTTCGAAGGGCAGGCCGCTTACGTTTGCTACGATCCGATGTATTCTGTCCCCATGCTGGCGAAGCCGGCGTTGATCGCGTTCGGGCTCGGGTTGTGCGTCACAGCTCCGGCGCCGCCGCCGCGTCAGGAGACCCCGCCGGCTCCGATCCGCTCCTCCTCATCAGCTCCACCACGGGTGAGCTTCGAGAAGCAGATTCGCCCCGTGCTGGAGGCCAGGTGCCGGCCGTGCCACTTCGCGGGGGGCAAGATGTACGAGCGCCTGCCGTTCGACCGTCCGGAGACGATCCAGCGTCTCGGCGACAAGCTGTTCACCCGCATCAAGGACACGCAGGAGCAAGCGCTCCTGCGCTCCTTCCTGGCCCAGAAAGCGCCCCGAGCCGGTGACTCCCCTTAAGGGTTGACGATCACGTTACCCGGCTTGCGGGGCGGGTCGTTGCGGGGCCGTTCGGCCACGGGCGGATTGTCATGGAACGCGGGCGCCAGCTCGGCGTTGATGGCCGCCCACTCGGGATCCTCGTCCTCGGTCTCGACGATGGCGCCGATCGGGCACTCCGGCAGGCAGAGGCCGCAGTCGATGCATACGTCGGGCTCGATGATCATGAACTCCTCGCCCCGGTAATCGCCCGGCTTGATGCAGTCCACCGGACAGACGGAGACGCAGGTCGCGTAGCGTTCACCCAGGCATTTCTCGGTGATGACGTAGGACATTGAGCACTCCTCTCGCGCGTGGCGGGATCAGGGTTCTGGTCGAGACTTCTCGACGACGTACTCTAGGAGGGAGGGCGCCGCGCCGTCAACAGAGTATCGCTGGATTTCAAGGCCGGCGCGCCAGAAAGATCGCCTCCCGCCGGCCCTTGCCGCCGCTGCGGGCCGACGTCCGCTCCGTCCGCGCCTCGTAACCCGCGCGCCGCAGCCGGCCCTCGAACGCCGGATCGGCCGCCGCCGACCAGACCGCGAGCACCCCCCTCGCCGTCAGGCTCCTCGCCAGCCGGGCCAGGCCGTCAACGGTATAGAGACGGGCGTTCGAGCGCAGGGTGAAGGCCTCGGGACCGTTGTCGACGTCGAGAAGGATGGCGTCGAAGCGCTCGCGGCCGTCGAGGAAAGTCCCCACGTCGGCCAAGACGGCCGTCACCCGCGGATCCTCGAGCGGCCGGCCGGCGAGGCCCGCCAGGACACCGCGGTTCCAGACCAGCAGCGACGGGAAGACCTCGCAGACCACCACCCGGGCTTTCGGCGGCAGGAGGTCGAGCGCCGCCCGCAACGTGTAGCCGAAGCCGAGGCCGCCGAGCAGCACCCGCGGCGCCTTCCGCTCCGCGATGGCCGCGCAGGCCAGACGCGCCAGAGCGTCCTCCGAGCCGTGCGCTCGGCTCGTCATTAGCTCCATGCCGCCGACGCTCAGCAGGTAGACGCCGTCCCGGCGCGAGAGCACGAGCTCTTCGCCGTCGGGAGTCCTCTCGCGCGCCAGGGTCTCGGTGGGCTTCACTCCAGAGACTGTAGGGAGGTTCCATTCCCGCGTCAACGGAGGTCTCGGCTCGGCGTTAACCTGACGCCAAAGGCTCCGGATAAACCTGGCCTCTGCGCCGCCGCCGGTCCGATTCAGGAGACCTTGGGAAGCGGAGACGTTCTCCTGAACGAGGAAGGTGGTAGATTGCCCTTATTCTCTGTATCGGCCTGGAGGCCCAAGGAGGCGGTTCCATGCGCGCGCTCAGAGCTCTCACCCTCTTCTTCCTGATCCTCGGCCTCGGCGTCGCTCCCGTTCTCGGCAACGGCGGCAAGGGCAAGACCACCGTCTATCGCGCGGAAGTACGCCAGGGAGAGGGAGAGCCGATCCAGTTCTCGGCCGAGCTCGAAGCGATCCTCTTCCGCCTCAACTCGGTGCGGAACAAGTACAAAGTGGTGCGCGTCAAGATCGTCAACGACAGCTCCAACTCGTTGAAGCTCTCTCCCGATCAGGACAAGATCGAGCTGCTCTTCAATACCGGTGAGGCCCCAATGCAGGGAATTCTCAATCTGTCCAAACGCGACGCGGCGTTGTGGGACTCCTTGCCCGCCGATCTGCGGCAGGCTCTGGCCTATCCCCGCATCGTCGAGGCCGGAGAAGAGGAGAACGTCTTCGTTTTCATCGCCGATCCGAATCTCGCGCGCCTGCCGCGGCACATCCGCTATCACGTCGCCAGCCTGCCCGATCCGGTGGAGATGAGAGACATCACCGCGGCGGCCAAGCGCTAGTCCACAAGCGGCGCTCATGATCCTCAAGCTGTGGGACGCCATCGGAGGCTATCTTCGAGACAAGCCGTACTGGTCGAAGATCCAGCCTGCGTTCACGCTGATCACCCTCTATCTGACCGTTCAGGTTCTGGCCTATCAGTACGTCGAGTGGCGTTACGGCCTCTCCCCCTCGCTGTCGCTCTACCTGAAGAGCTACGTCTGCAAGCAGATCACGCTCGTCTTCGCGGCCATCGCCGCCGGCGGGCTCCTCTTCGCCTTGCAAGGGAGAACCGGCGAGGAGTCGAGCCGCAGCCGCATCGCCGGCGCGCTGCGGCGCCACGGCCGCACGCTGCTGGTCCGGCTCGCCGTCGTCGGCCTGCTGCTCGCCGTCGTGGTTCCGCTGCTGGTCGGCCTCAGCCCCAACAAGGTGAGCCACATTCGTCTCCGCTTCCTCGACGTGCCGGAACTCACGGATAAAAAGACAAAAAAGGCTTTCAACCAGGACGCCTTGGTCTATCTGATCTATGAGCTCAACAAGCTGCAGCGAACCTGGTACTTCGAAGTGGACTTCCGTCCCTTCAACGAGGACATTCTGACCTCGAAGGAAAGAGCGCGTTGCGCGGGGAACGAAAAGAGCCTCTGCTATGCGGAGACCCTCGCGGAAGGAAAGCCGCTGATCGCGATCACCGGCCAGCCGCTGGGCGCGGACAGCTTCTGGCAGAATCGCGGTCGGGTCTCGGTGATCTCCACCCACCGCTGGCAGGATCTGCAGCCCCCTTCGGTCTACGAGTTCCTGGTCTACGCCGTCACCGTCCAGAGCCTGGTGATTCACCTCAACGAGCACTGCAAGGGCCTGCCGCAGGGAGCGTTCCGCGAGAACCGGATCGCCTACGGCGATCTGTTTCAGTTCAGCCCGAAGCGGAGCGAGATGAAATCAGCGATCCTGGCCTCGCACCTGAGCCCCGCGGGCGAAGAGCTGCTGTTCAACTGCTTCGGGCCCGAATACCTCGGCACCGCCTCCAAGCTCCTGACGCTGGACTGGCTCCACTCGCCGAAAGTCACCCAGAACCTGGCCAAGAGCTTCGAGGTGCAGTTGTAGAGGGTCATGCCCGAGCTACCCGACGTCGAGGTCTACCTTGACGCGCTGCGCCCGCGCATCCTGGATCAGCCGCTCGAAGCGGTGCGCCTGGGCAGCCCTTTCCTGCTGCGCACGGTCGAGCCTCCGCTCGCGAGCTTCCCGGGGCGGCGAGTGACGGAGCTGCGGCGCCTGGGCAAGCGCATCGTCATCGGGTACGAAGGCGAGCTGTTCATGGTGTTGCACCTGATGATCGCCGGCCGCCTGCACTGGAAGCCGCGCGGCGCCAAGATCCAGGGAAGGATCGGCCTGGCCGCCCTCGATTTTCCCACCGGCACGCTGACGCTCACCGAAGCCGGTTCGAAGAAGCGGGCCTCGCTCCATCTCGCGGCGGGAGAGGCGGCGCTCGCGGCGTACGATCCCGGCGGCCTGGAGGTGTTGCAAGCGGACCTCGACGCGTTCCGCGCCGCGCTCGCCGCCGAAAGCCACACCCTAAAACGCGCCCTGACCGATCCACACCTCTTCAGCGGCATCGGCAACGCCTACTCCGACGAGATCCTGCACCGGGCGAAGCTGTCTCCGTTCAAGCTGACGCGCAACCTGACCTCCGAGGAAACGGAGGCCCTATTCCGCGCCTGCCGCGACGTGCTCACGGAGTGGACCGATCGCCTCCGCGCCGAGGCCGGCGGTGGCTTTCCGGAGAAGGTGACCGCCTTCCGCGAAGAGATGGCCGTCCACGGCCGCTTCGGCAAGTCCTGCCCCGTCTGCGGCACGCCGGTGCAACGGCTCGTCTACGCCGAGAACGAAGCCAACTACTGCCCCACCTGTCAGACCGGCGGCCGCCTGCTCGCCGACCGGGCGCTATCCCTGCTGCTCAAGCAGGACTGGCCGCGGACGTTGGAGGAGCTGGAGGCAAGGAAGCGGGGCCGGAATTGAAGAGATCGGAATTTAACGGCCGGGATTGAAAATCCCGGCCTACTACCAATCCCGGGCTACGACCGCGCGAACCGCACGCAGTACACCGGCGGCAGGTTCGACGACACGCACTGCCAGTGATCGCCCTGATCCTCCGTCACCCACAGCGAGCCGGTGGTGCTGCCGAAGGCCAGGCGGTCGCCGCTGCCGTCGATGTCGAGGGCGTGGCGGAACGTCAGATCGTAGGCGTGCTCCTGCGGCAGGCCTTCGCGCAGCACGTCGAAGCTCTTGCCGCCGTCGCGCGTCCGCGTCACCACCACCTTGCCGTCCACCGGAATGCGCCGCTCGTCCTTGACGGCGGGGACGAACCACGCGGTGTCACCGTCTTGCGGGTGCACCGCCACGGCGAAGCCGAAGACCGAGGGCGGCACGTCCTTGATCTCCTGCCAGGAGCCGGCGCCGTCCGTCGTGCGGAAAATGCCGTTGTGGTGCTGGGCCCACAGCTTCTCCGGCTCGTCGCGGCATTGCACCACGATGTGCGGGTCCTGAATCACCGGATCGAACTGCCGCTCCGGCGGCATGTACTCGGCGCGCATCCCCTGGGCGCGGCAGGCCCAGCTCGCTCCGCCGTCCTCGGTGAGCCACGCGCCGCCGCACGAGACGCCCACCAGGACCCGCCGCGAATCGCGCGGATCGACGCAGATCGAGTGCAGGCCGGGGATCTCGGCGCCGCCGCCGAACCACTTCTTGCGGTCCGGGTTGTCCCACAGCGGCCGGTTGAGCTCCCAGGTGGAACCGGCGTCCTCCGAGCGGAACAGACCACCGGGCAGCGTGCCGCACCAGAGCGCGTCCGGCTGATCCGGCCCCGCAGGAGCCAGGGCCCAGATCATCTCCGTACGCCACTCCACCGGCCTGCCGTTGCCGTCGCGGTCGTCGAGCCCCTCGGGCTTCGGCGGATAAGCGGGGGTGCCGCACTCCTCCCACGTCTCGCCGCCGTCCGTCGAGCGGTGGAGCTTGACGCCGAAGTGCCCGAGCCCCAGCGACGCGTACATCCAGCCGCCGCCGGCGTCCATCACGATCGACACCGGATCGCCGAGGAAAGCGCTCCGCGTCACCCGCCAGCCCGCGGCCGAACGGTCGATGGTGAACAAACCTTTGCGGGTGGCGGCGAACAGTCGATCGGCCATGGAGAGAAGTCCTTTCCGGGGGATCTACCCGCCCGAGAGCGCCTGCATCACGTAGATCTGGCTGTCGGCGCCCACGCCGTCGGAGAGGCCGATCCGATCCTGGACCGTCTCGCCGTCGATGAACACCGCCATGTGCTTGCGCAGAGCGCCCTGCTCGTCCAGCACATAGCCGCGCGCCCGCGGATTCTCCCTGAAGACGCGCTCCAGCGCCTCGCGCACCGTGCTTCCTTCGACGTCGGCCGGCGGGCACGTTACGTGGCGTTGCAGAGCGGGCGTAAATACGACGTGGGGCATGACGAAATCATAGTCCGATCGGCGGCCGGAAGGCTACGGCGCCGGCGCCGCAAAGCTGCCTACGCCGCCGCGCCGAGGACGGCATCCCGGCAAGGCAAGCGCCGCTCCCTTCCTCTATCCTGCTGAAAGCCAAAGGCTTATGAAGCGCCCTGCAGAGATCGGCGGAGTCCCAAAGAAGATGACTTTCTCCCAGAGAATTCGACGGCAGGCCAAAGAAGTTGACTTTGCCCCAAAGAAGATGACTTTGCTCCAGAGAATTTGACTTTTCGCCAGGGAAGTTGATTTCCCGCCAAAGAAGATGACTTTGGGCCGCCGTCAACTTCTCTGGGAGAAGGTCATCTTCTTTGGCCCGCCGTCAAATTCCCTGGCGCTCCGGCAGATTCTTTGCGGCACAGGCAAATGCTTTGGGCTACTGGCAGATTCTTTGGCGCAAGGGCAAATTCCGCGGCGCTCCGGCAAATTCTTTGCGCCGCCGTCGATTTCTTTGGACGGCCGCCAACTTCCCTGGCGGTCCGTCATCTTCTTTGGCGCAAAGTCAACTGCTCTGGGCCGAAGTCAACTGCTTTGCCGCGCCGCCAATTTCCTGGAGCCGCCGCCAGATTCTTTATCCCGCGGTCAACTTCCCTGGCTCGCCGGCATCTTCTTTGGCGCGATGCCAACTTTTGTGGCGCTCCGGCAACTTCTCTGGCGCGCCGTCAGATTCGCCGAGCTGCCGTCAACTTACCTGAGGCGATGCCCGTCTCCTGCGACTTGCCGCAATCCTCGGGACGTTGCAGTCGGCTTCCCTGTCGCGCCTTCGGCTTCGCGACACCGCCGTCAGCTTCCTGGAGCCGCCGGCAACCTATCCTCTCGTGCCGACAACCGCTCTGGGAGCCCGTCGAATTCGGGACGCCGCTGGAAGACCCGGCGGACCGCCGTCAGCTCATCCGCCGCTCTGTCGACTTCGGGGCGTCGCCGTCAAATTTCCCGGCCTGCCGTCGACTTCGGCCGAAGACCGCCGTCTTCTTCGAGACGCCGCTGTTCCATGGGGACCGCTATCAGCTTCTTGAACACGTCGCCATTTGCGGGGAGCTGGTGTCAGCTTCCCTTGCCGCGCCGTCATCCCATGCGGCTTGCTGCCAGCTTCTCTGGAGCGCCACCAAATTCCCGGGACTGCCGCCGGCTTCCGAGGAGCGTCGTCAGGCCATACGGGCCGGCGGGAAACTGCGTCGTAGCGCCGTCATTCGCCTGGTGCTGGAATCAAAGATCCTGTGGATGCAGCCATTTCCCTCCTCGTCCAGCCTCGTGAGGCTCCGGCTTATCAACCTCCCCTTGAAGCCATATTCCGGCCTCTCGATCCATTTGACGGAAGTGCCACCGGTGCCCTACCATGATTCAAGTGCTTACGGCAGAGCAGGATAGAGCCTTGGCTATTTGCAACTCTGTCTTGAGGGAAGGTGCGCAGTTGTGGTCAGAAGGACGCCGGAGA
This sequence comes from Thermoanaerobaculia bacterium, assembly GCA_036002325.1. Classification (GTDB taxonomy): domain Bacteria; phylum Acidobacteriota; class Thermoanaerobaculia; order Multivoradales; family UBA5704; genus DATARR01. Next base: position 7,171 of record DASYTJ010000073.1, read on the forward strand.
AGATCAGCTGTAGTTGGGCGACCCAAGCTAAGGTGAGAAAAATGAGAAATGTCACTGGCGACGAGGCTGTATTTGCCAGGAATCATCGCCCGTACCTAGACCATGCTGTCGTGAAGGCGAATCTCGATCCGCGCACACTGGTAACGTTCCGGAGCAGTCAGGAGTGGAAGAGCGCACAAGTGTTGCTAGAGCAGCAAGGTGAGCTACCGATCTATTTCGCCATGGTTGGCGGTGGTCCGGAGATCCTCTACAGGGCATGG
>DASYTJ010000074.1:0-75169 GCA_036002325.1 Thermoanaerobaculia bacterium
AAATCGACCCAGATGGGCGGCTGGAGAGAACAGTTTATCGAGCGATGGGAGAGATTTGTGAGGAGTGTCGAGGCCGGGTATGAGGGAGGGCTGGACGATTACCTCCAGAATTTGGAGATCCGCGACAGTCTCAGTGGCCTACCGAAGCGGCTTTCGCCGGAGGAACGCGAGGAGATCGCGGCCTTGCTGTCGAGATGGGACGAACGCCTGCGGTTCACAACTCGGCCGACCTCGCTTCCACTTGCTCCGAGTGTGGATGAACCTGATAGTTTTTGGTGGAGCCGAGTGCCGTTGCACCTGACAGGGCAGCTTCTCGAAGATCTCCGAAACGAGGGCCTTATCTAAGCGAGACCTCCAAGCCATCATTTGACGACGCTTATCGGGGCGCTGAAGCGGTGCGACATGGCCAGCGGTAGAAAAGCGCTCAGGTGCTTCATCGTCGAGAGGTTCATCCGCGTCATTTCCTTTCGAACCGGACACCGGCCACCAGCGGAGCCGAGTACAGCGCTTTCCGGGGCGCTCCGCGCAAGTGGACGTCGAAGAGCTCACGGACGTAGCGGCAGGTGGACTCCAATCCCGTTCGCGGGTCCAGGCCGCCCTGTCCGCTGATCGTCACGAGCGCGGACCGCAGAATCCTGCTCTGCGTCAGCGCCTGATCGCCGAAGCTGAAGTGGTGCGCGCCCAGCATGGTCACGATCAGCTTATCCCTCGGGGCGCGCTTCGCGGTGGAACGGATCTCCGCGCAGATCCGGCAATCGGGTGACGCCCATACGTCCCCGTGGTCGCTCAGGAGGAACAGGAACGGCTGCCCCATTCCTTCACGCACCCTGCCGAACAACTGGCCATCGATGTCAATGCCGGCGCGGCAGCGGCTGTCGTCATGGCAGAACTGCGCCGCAGTGGCGCCGCCGAGCGAGTGGCCTGCGATTCCAACGGCGTCGAGGTTCATCTTGCCGGTGAGCTTGCCGGATGGGTCGTCTTCATTCATGCGGGCGACCTGATCGAGCAGGAACCGCGTATCCGCGGTCCATACCCCGATCAGCGATCGCGTCAATCGGACCCGCTCATCCTGGGAGATCGGGGCGTCGCCAGGATTGCCCTTGATGGTCCTTTGAATGACTCGGCCGTCCGGCATCACGACGACGCTCGTGCTGTAGGGCGTGTCCGCACTCACGACGATGTAGCCGTGACTGGCGAGATCCTCGACGAGGGTCGTGTACTGGAAGGCCAGAGCGCCGATCCCGGATCTGAAGATGACGACCGGATACGACCGGCTGGCCTGGGCGAGGCCGGCGTTTTCGACGCTGTGGCAGCGGACCTTGGTCGGATCGCGAAACAAAAAGTGCGTCAACAGGACGCCCGCATGCTTCGCGAGGGCGCGCCGCCAAGGACCAGGAAGGTACTCAGCCGTCTGCGCTCGGGCAGAGCGTTGCGCCGGATACCAGATCCAGACGACGAGCTCTCGTGGCCGTGCCGGCGGTGGCGCGAACGGATCCATGCGGGCCGTGTCCGTCCACGTGGTGCTGATCCGGCCCACCGCGAACGGGCCGGTGGGGCGTGGCAGCTCCAGCGGCGAGTTGTGCTCCAACCAGAGGGCCGCGAACAAGAGCTCAACCGCGAGTACGCCCGCCGCTGCGACCACTGCGACGATCGTCAGGGCCTTCCGGAGCACCTTGATCAGGGGTCGACGCATATCCAAAACCCTCCAGACTCATCCAGCTTCCGAGGCGCGAGCTTAGAACAAGTACTTTGCTTTGTAAAGCACAATGGCCTGAAAAAGGAAGCCTCCGGTGTGTCAGCGATAGCCCGTCACGTCCGCAGGCTTGCCGGCGTCCTGAACTTCGACGAGGTATCTCCAGGCGTCCGGCTGGCTGCCGTCGAGGTCGGTGAAGCCATAGATCCTGGCGAGCTGCCCGCTGGAGAGGGACTGGCCGTTCCAGCGGGAGACGCCGGGATCCTGGGCGAGCGCCGCCACCGCCCGGCCGACGTACGCCGGGCTCTCGGAGATGGCGAAGTGGGGCGAGATCTTCGTCGCCTCGAGCCAGTTCGCTTCGGTGACGCCGTACGCCTCCAGCATGTGCTCGGAGCGCAGCCAGCCCGGGGTGAGGGCCACGGCCGTCGCGCCGTAAGGCTTCAGCTCGTGCGCCAGCGCGAACGCCATCCGCAGGTTGGCCGCCTTGGCCAGGTCGTAGAAGAAGGAGACCCGGTAATGGGCCGAGTTGTATTCTTCGGTGCCGTCCGTCACCTCGACCACCAGGCCGCCGGGCTTGCTGATGAGCAGCGGGAGCGCGAAGTGGCTGGTGATGGCGTGGGTGTCCACGGCCAGGCGCAGGGTGTGCAGCCCGTAGTCCAGGTCGGACTCCCAGACGGTTTTGTTCCACTCCATCCGGGTGCCGCCCCAGATGTCGTTCACGAGGACGTGCAGGGCGCCCTGTTCCTCATCGATCCGGCTGACCAGAGCGCGCACCTCGTCAGGCACGAGATGGTCTACCGGGACGGCGATCCCGTGGCCGCCGGCCTCGTCCACCAGCGCAGCCGTCTCTTCGATCGTCTCCGGACGGTTCATCTCCGATCGCGCGGAGCGAGTGGTTCGCCCGGTGACGTAGACGGTCGCTCCGGCCGCACCCAGTTGCACGGCGATCCCGCGTCCCGCTCCCCGAGTGGCTCCGGCGACCAGTGCGACTTTGCCTGCCAGCGGTTTCTCCATGGTCTGTCCTCGCCGCGCGTCATGGAGGCGGCACGCTACCACGAGCGGGGTTCGACGCTCAGCGGGCGATGCGGCGGACGGCGCCGGTCTGGGGCTCTGGAGAGAGTCCCAGGACTTCGGCCTTGACCTCTTCCCGCTGCAGGCGCGCCAGGCGGCGGGCTTCCATGGCCATGCCCATCTTACGCATGGCGAGGATGACGGAGAACTCGAGGGCGATCAGAACGACGCCGAGGGTGGTCTCACCGGTGACCGCGACCACCAGGGCGAGGGCGCAGAAGGAGACGACGACGGCGTAGATCACGGCGACGATGCGCGACCGCCGGCCGCCGAAGTGGGAGAGGAGATGATGGAGGTGCTTGCGGTCGGCGTGGAACATGCCGAGGAAGCGGTCCGCCAGCGCGCCCTTGGGACGTTCGAGGAAGCGGACGGCCATCACCAGCACGGTGTCCATGACGGGCACTCCGAGCGCCAGGATCGGCACCAGGATCGCGACCGCCACGGGGGCCTTGAGGGAGGAGTGCACCGCCGTCGCGGCGAGCAGGAAGCCCAGCGTCAGCGAGCCCGAGTCGCCCATGAAGATCCGCGCCGGCTCCCAGTTGTGGCGCAGGAACCCGGCGCAGGCGCCGGCCACCGCGGCCATCAGGAGGACGGTGCCGGCGTTGCTCTGCAGGATGGCGTAGCCGAGGAAGCTGACGGCGATGATGGTGACGACGCCGCCCGCCAGCCCGTCGAGGCCGTCGATCAGGTTGATGGCGTTGGTGACGCCGACGATCCACAGCAGCGACACCGGCACGGCGAAGACGCCGAGATCGATCTGCCCGATGAGGGGCAGCCGCAGCACTTCGAACGACCAGCCGACCTGCACCAGCGGCCAGGCGGCGATGAGCTGAAAGAAGAACTTCCTGGCCGCGGAGATTCCCACCAGATCGTCGACGACGCCGACGAGGAAGACGACGGCGAGACCGAAGAGCAGAGCCAGCAGCTCGTCGCGGCCGATGGCGGAGCCGATCCGGCCCCAGAGCGACACAGCCGCACCGCCCGCCCCGAGAGCGAGGCCCAGAGCGATGGCGACGCCGCCGAGCCGGGGCACGGAGCCCTTCTGCAGCTTGCGCCCTCCCGGATGGTCGAGGGCCTGAAGGACGATGGCCAGCCGGGTGACCGGCGGCACCATGAGGCTGGTGGTGAGAGCGGCGACGGTGGCCGCGCCGAGAGCGTATAGCAGGATGATATTCATACGACGACGACTCCCAAGACGATCGGCGGCTGTGAAGCGCGCTTGAAAAAGCTATTTGCTATCGCTATTTGTATGGCGATCTTACCGCAGAATCCTGGGATTTTCCACTGCAGCCCCGACGGCCGCTGAATCGGCGCAAACCCCCGCCGTCCTCCTCCGTATAATCCGTGGGCTTTTCTCGTTGGGGGATTCTCATGCCGAAATTCAGCGCGCTCTTTTTCCTCGCTCTCGCCTCCCTCTCTCTCATCGCTACGGCTCCCTCGCCCGCACCGCAGGAGGTGCGGTACGGCTTCCTCTTCTCCGGCAACCGGGCCGGGGAAGCGGTCTCGCGCGTCGAGGCGAACGGCGAGCGGGTCTATACCTTCGAGTTCAACGACCGTGGGCGGGGACCGAAGACCTCGACGCGGGTGCGGCTCGACGACAAGGGGCTGCCGACGTTCGTGGAGATCACGGGCAACGACTACTGGAAGGTCCCTGTGGAGGAGCGGTTCGAGTGGAAGGAGGGCCGGGCGGTGTGGAAGAACGGCTCGGAGAAGGAGGACCGCGAGCTGCGGCAGCCCGCCTTCTACCTCAGCCTCAACGGTCCGCCCCAGGAGACGGAGCTGCTCGCCCGGGCGCTGCTCGCCGCCGGCGGCAGGTTGCCGGTGCTGCCGACGGGCGAGGCCGTCATCGAGAAGGTCTCGTCGCTGGAAGTCAAGGGGACCGGCGGCTCCCGCAAGGTCGATCTCTACGCGATCAGCGGCCTCGGCTTCACTCCCGGCTATGTGTGGCTCGACGCAGAACGCAACCTCTTCGCCTCCGTGGGGGGCTGGGCGGCCCTGTTCCTCGAAGGCTGGGAGAGCGCGGTGCCGGAGCTCACCAAGGTGCAGGACGCGGCCGTGGCGGCGCGGCAGAAAGACCTTGCCGCGAAGCTCGCCCGCCGTCCGGCCGGTTCCCTGACCATCCGTCACGCGCGGCTGTTCGATCCCGAGACCGGCGCGGTGCGGCCGGAGAGCACCGTCGTCGTCTCCGGCCATCGCATTCAAGCCGTCGGACCCGACGGCGAGGTCCAGGTGCCGCCGGAGGGCGAGGTGGTGGACGCCAAAGGAAAGATGCTGCTGCCCGGCCTCTGGGACATGCATACCCACCTTGGCGAGGACCAGGGGTTGATGCACCTGGCGGCCGGTGTGACCACGGTGCGCGACCTCGCCAACGACACCGACAAGCTGCTCGACATGAGACGGCGCTGGGACGCCGGCGAGGCCCTCGGCCCGCGGGTGCTGATGGCCGGCTTCATGGACGGCCCCGGCCCCTTCGCCGGCCCCACCAAGGTGCTGGTGGACACCGAGGAGGAGGCCCTCGCGGCGGTGGACAACTACGCGAGGCTCGGGTTCGTGCAGATCAAGCTCTACAGCTCGCTCGATCCCAAGCTGGTGCCGGCCATCGTCCAGCGGGCCCACCGGCACGGGATGCGCGTCTCCGGCCACATTCCCAACGGCATGACGGCCGAGCAGGCCGTGCGCGCCGGCTTCGACGAGATCCAGCACGTCAACTTCCTCATCCTCAACTTCCTGCCGCCGGAGATCGACACCCGCACGCCGGCCCGCTTCACCGAAGTCGCCAAGCACGCCTCCGAGCTGGACCTCAATTCCGAGCGCGTGCGGAACTTCATCGGTCTGCTGAAGGAGCGCGGCACGGTCTCCGATCCGACGCTGGTCGCCTTCGAGGGGATGTTCACCGGCCGGGCCGATCAGCTCGACCCCAGCCTCGCCATGGTGGCCGACCGCTTTCCGGCGCAGGTGCGGCGCTCCCTCTACGGCGGCGGCCTCAATCCCCCCGCCGACCTGGTGCAGCGCTACCGCGATTCGTACCGCGCCATGCAGAACATGGTCCGCGCTCTCCACGACGCCGGCGTCACCATCGTCGCCGGCACCGACGCCATGCCCGGCTTCAGCCTCCACCGCGAGCTGGAGCTCTACGTGGATTCCGGCATCCCGGCTCCCGAGGTCCTGCGTATCGCCACCCTCGGTGCCGCACGGGTGATGAAGCGCGACGGCGAGCTGGGCACCTTGGCTCCCGGCAAGCTCGCCGACATGATCCTGGTGGATGGGGATCCGACGAAGAACATCAGCGACATCCGCCGCGTGGCCCTCACCATCAAGGACGGCACGGTCTACGACCCGGCGGCGCTCTACGGCGCGATCGGCGTGAAGCCGGCGCTCTAGCGGGGGCAGACGTCCCTCACGCGCTAACCTGACGTCGAGAGTCTGTCGATCGTCGGGCCCGATCCGGCCGCCCCGCGCCCCTCACTCCCTTCCCCTCTCTCCCACCGCACTCCCTTCCACCGGGAGAGAGGGGGTCTTCAAAGACAAATCCAAGGCAATCTCCCTCCTCTCCCGGCGGTCGGGAGTGCGGTGGGAGAGGAGGGTCGGGGAGGTGAGGGGCTTGAGGCAGCGGCGACGCCGGGGTCGCGATGACGCTCGACGTCGGGTTAACGCGTATGAGTAGACGCCCCACCAGGGACGTTATACTTCCATACAGAAACGATTTCAGACGGTCCGCCACTTTGGGGTGGGGCGGCGCGGCGGTGTTCGGCCGGCCATGACGTCGGAGGGAGCCCTATGCAGAGCGTTCGTTTTATCGTCCTGATGCCAGCCTGCCTCATCTTGTTGGCCGCCGGCTTCCGCGCCGCGGCGGCGGCGGATTTCCCGGCCGTGGCCGCCGAGGAGCAGGCCGTCACCTCGGTGCCGGGAGAGCCGAACGCGCCGGCGGTGGTGCTGTTCAAGAAGGGCGAGTTCCTGATGGCGGGATACGGCCTGACGAACGGCAGCCTTTCCTCTTCCCTACGGGTGCAGGTCCGCCTGAAGATCCTCACGAAGGAGGGCAAGAGCAACGGCGAGATCGCCATCGCGCACAGCGACTTCGAGCGGCTGCGGGGGTTCAAGGGCCGCACGGTGCTGCCCGACGGCCGGATCATCCCGGTCTCGGCCGACGCCAAGTTCCTGCGCAAGACCTCCCGCTCCCAGAAGTGGTTCACCACCGCCGTGGCCTTTCCTTCGGTGCAGGTCGGCGCGATCCTCGACTATCAGTACGAGCTGTGGTTCGACTCGATCTACTATCTCGATCCCTGGTACTTTTCCGAAGAGGTGCCGGTCCGCTACGCCGAGATCGTTTTCAAGACGCCGCTGGACATCAAGGCCCAGGCCTGGAGCCGCTCTTCCGCGCGGGTGAAGATCCAGCGGGAGAGCCAGCAGCACTCCACCGGTTACATCACTCGCGCCTGGGCGGAGAACCTGCCGTCGGTTCCGGACGACCCCTACGGACCTCCCTACACCGACCTGGCGGCGCAGATGATCATGCTGCCGAGCGCCATCCTCAACCCGGACATCCACGAGCCGCTCCTGGAGAGCTGGCCCAAGACCTGTGAGCTGATCGGCAAGTATTACGACCAGGTCCGCCGCCGCGACGGCGGCGTGGCCAAGCAGGCGCGCGAGATCGCCGGCACGGGCTCGCCCCGGCAGCAGGCGGAGGCCCTCTACCGTTTCATCCGCGATCAGATCGAAACCGAGCCCTTCATCGGCGTGGTGGTAGGCTCGGACGACGCGCTCGCCAAGGTTCTCAAGGACGGAAAGGGCGACCGGGCGGAGAAGGCGTTGCTCCTCCAGGCCATGCTCAAGGCCGTCAAGATCGATTCGCGCCTGGTGTGGGCCGCCGACCGCACCAACGGCGCCATCGATACGCAGTTGCCGAACCCGGCGTGGTTCGACACCGTGCTGGTCCTGGTGGAGCTCGGCGGCGAGCGGATCTTCCTCGACCCCTCGGACCGCGCCCTCGGCTTCGGCTATCTCCGGCCCGGCTATGAGGGCAACGCGGCGTTGATCCACGACGTCAGGAAGCCCGAGGGGATCGTGCTTCCCGAGACCCCCTTCGACCAGAACCTGCAGCGCGCCGAGGTGGACCTGGCCCTGGACGAGAAGGGGCGGCTCTCCGGCACCGGCACGCTGCGGCTGACCGGCCATCACGCCTGGGAGAAGATCGGCTGGCAGGACGACGAAGCGCAGACTCTCGAGGCCTGGAAGAAATGGCTCGGCGAGCGCTACCGCGACTTCCAGATCTCGGAGGTGAAGGCCGCCGAGGCCGCCGACGAGCGCCGGGTCACCGTCACCTGGTCGATGGCGCAGCGCGAGGAGGAGGTGCTCGGAGACGAGACCTCGGTGGTGCCGAGCGCGCCGCTCGGTCCCCTCGCTCAACCGTTCGTCCAGCCCGCCTCCAGCCGGCGCTCGGCGGTGATGTTCGACTATCCCGACCGCGAGGAGGTCGAGCTGCGCCTGCGCTGGCCCGAAGGATGGAAGATCGAGGGTCTGCCCAAGGCGGCGGCGATCACCAACGGCGCCGGAGCCCTCTCCACCGGCGTCGAGATGAAAGAGGCCGAGAGGACCATGGTCTACAAGCGGCGTGTGGACATCACCGACAAGACGCTGGAGACCTCGCAAGAGTACGAGGCGGTCCGCTCGCTGTTCGCCGAGGTGGAGAAGAACGATGCGCAGGCACTGTTGCTGGTCCATCGCTAGCCTGTTGGCCCTCTCCCTCGCGGCGGGCGCCCCGGCGCTGCATGGTGCGACGGTGCTCGAGCGGTCCATCGACGTCGAGATCCGGCCGGACGGCTCGGTCTCCGAACGGACGCATCTCAGGGTGCGGCTCGACGAGCCCGGCGACTTCGCGCTCTGGTCTCCTTACCCCATCGGGCTGGACGACAACCGGGAGCTGGTGAGCCTCGACGCTTCCGCGACGCGGCCCGACGGCAAGACGCTTCGCGTCTCGCGCCGCGATCTCGACACGATGCAGGTGACGGCCGAGGGCGAGCTCCACTCCTCCCGCAAGCTCCGCACCGTCGCCTTCCCGGCGGTGCCGGTCGGCTCCGTGCTGGCTCTGGACTTCGAGGTGCGCGAGCGCCCCTACTTTCCGGCGGGCTTCCTGGATCTCGGCGCGACGGACCCCGTCGAGTCGCTCCGCGTCGCGGTGCGGGGAGGCGGCTGGGGCTGGCATTGGCGGATCGACGGCGCATTGCCCGGCCTCATGACCCAGGAAACCGGGGGTGGAATCACCGTCACCGCCTCCAGCCTTCCCCGTTCGACGCCGCCGGAGAAGGCCCCCGGCAGCTCCGCGGGCGCCGTGCTGCGCTACGCCTGGGGCGACTCCGCGGGGTGGGAAACCGTGGGCCGGTGGTTCGAGGGGCTGCTCTCCCAGGTCTCGCGCGGCGCCGAGCCGGTGCGGCGCAAGGCGCAGGAGCTGATCGCCGGAGTCCCCGAGCGGCCCCGGCGCATCGAAATCTTGACTGACTTCGCGCGCCGCCAGGTGCGCTACGTCGCCGTCGAGGTGGGGATCGGCGGCTATCGCCCCAATCCGCCGCAGCAGGTGGTCGAGCGGCTGTGGGGCGATTGCAAAGACAAGGCCCTGCTGCTCATCGATCTGCTGCGGGAGGCCGGCGTCGAGGCCTACCCGGCCCTCATCCGGCTCGATCCCGAGGGGCGCATCGACCGCGAGTTCCCGTCGCCCTACGAGTTCAACCACATGATCGTCGCCGTGCCGGCCGACGGGCTGGCGCTCGGCGAGGAGGCCCCGGTCTCCGGCGGTTATCTCTTCCTCGACGCGACGCAGCAGACCGGCGGACTCGCCTGGCTGCAGCCGGCCGTGCAGGACCAGGACGCTCTGGTGGTGCGCGGCGGCCGGGGCGAGCTGGTGCGGACGCCGATCCGCAGCCGTGAAGAGGGGCACCACCTGGAGGCCGATCTCGCTCTGGCGGCAAGCGGCGAGGCGAGCGGCACCGTCCGCCTCGATCTGTCCGGCGAGGTCGGCGCGGCGTTCCTCGAGCTGCACGCGGCCGCCAAGCCGCAGGAGGTGGACCGCGTCGTCCGCCAGACGTTCGCCGCCTTCCTCCCCGCCGGCGCCGCGCTGAACGACATTCGCTGGCAGTCGATCGAAGGCGGAGTGCCCGAGGTGAGGTTGCAAGCGAAGGTGAGCCTCCCGTCGCTCGGCGTGCCCGCGGAGGGCTCCCTGCCCGCGATCCCCCTGCCTACCCTGGTCGACCTGCCGGCTCCCGGCCTGCTCGACGGCCGCACAGTGCCGGTGGTGACCCGCCCCTTCGCGAGCCGCATCGCCTGGAGCGTGACCCTGCCGCAGGATGCCTGCAAGGCCGAGGGGCAGGACGTGGCGGTGCAGAACGACCTCGGCGCCTTCCGCCAGAAGCTCGCCGTTGAGGGCAAGGTGCTCGTCCTCCAACGAGGCACGGAGCTGCGCCAGCGCTGGATCGATCCTGCCGCGTTCCCGGCTCTCAAGGAGATCGCCCTCGCCGAGTCACGGACGAACAAGCGGCGGCTGCGGCTGACTTGTAGGTGATCGCATGAAGCCCGCTATACGTGTCCTTCTCCTGATCGGCCTGATGAGGCTTGCCGCTGCACCCTCACAAGCCGAGGATCTTTTCCCGCCGATCACGGACGAGGAGCGAGCGATCACGTCGGTTCCGGGCGCGCCGAACGCTCCGGCGGTGGTGCTGTTCAAAAGGGGCGAGCTCGTGATGGAGGGCTATGGGCTCCTGGGGGGAGGCCATGCTTCACATCTCCGAGTCCGGGCGCGGGTGAAGATCCTCACCGAAGAAGGCAAAGGCAGTGGCGAAATAGCGGTCTCGCACAGCGATCTGGCGAGACTCAAGAACTTCACCGGACGCACCGTCCTGCCTGACGGCCGGATCGTTCCGGTACCGCCGGATGCCCGATTCGTCCGCAAGTCATCGCTCTCCAAGAAGACGTTCGTCACCGCACTGGCCTTCCCGGCGATCACGGTCGGCGCCATTCTCGATTACCAGTACGAGCTCGCTTTCGACTCCCCATTTCTCCTCGAGCCCTGGTACTTCCCTGAGGAGGTGCCGGTGCTTCATTCCGAGATCGTCTTCAAGACACCCAAAGGCTGGGAAATGCAGGTCTGGAAGCGGGCTCTCCTGGGAGTGAAGATCCAGGAGGAAAGACAGACCACGGCGCGGGGAGGAGTGCTGCGAGCCTGGGCCGATGACCTCCTCCCCGTTCCAGACGACCCCTACGGTCCGCCTTATAGCGATCTGGCGAGTCAAATCCTGCTGCTGCCGAGGGCTCGGACGGTCGGAAAGACGCGAGTCCCGCTCCTCGACACTTGGGATCACGTGTCGCAAATCTTCGACCTGATCTATAGTGCGGTCCGGCGCGGGGACGGCGGAGTGGCGCAGCAGGCACAGCAGATCGCCGGCTCCGGATCTCCCGCAGAAAAAACCGAGTCGCTGTATCGATTCGTTCGTGACGAAATCGAGACCGCTCCTGCCGAAGCTCCCGACGTCGCCGCCGATTCCACGCTGCAGACCATCCTCTCAAAGCGCCGAGGCAATCCGGCCGAGAAGGCGCTGTTGCTCCAAGCTCTGTTCAAGACGGTGGGAATCGATTCCCGTCTGGTTTGGGCAGGGGACCGGAACCGCAGCACCATCGACCCGCAATTGCCGAATCCGAGCTGGTTCGATCGGGTTCTGGTGCTCATTTTGCGCGACGGCAAGGCGGTCTACCTCGATCCCTCCGACCGCGCTTTGGGGTTCGGGCAGCTCCAGGCCGGTTATGAAGGTACGCCAGCGTTGATCCCCAAACCCGGTCAAGCCGTGGGGATCGTCCTCCCCGAAGCCCCATTCGATCAGAACGGCCGGCGCGCCGAGATCGACCTGACGCTCGACGCAAAGGGGGCGCTTTCGGGCCGGGGCCAGCTCGTGCTTACCGGACATCACGCCTGGGAGAAGATCCGCTGGCAGCACGGCGAAGAGAAGACGGCGAAGGCGTGGAAGGACTGGCTCTCCGGGCAGTTCCGCGACTTTCGGATCTCCGACGCGAGCGCCATCGAGTCTCCGGACCAACGAAAGGTCACAGTGACCTGGTCGATGGCTCAGCGGCAGGAAGAGGTGTTGGGCGACGAGGTCTCTCTGATGCCCAGCCTGCCCCTCGGGCCAATGGTTCAACCATTGACGCAGCCGGTTTCCGAACGCAGGACCGCGGTGATGTTCGACTGCACCGATCGAAATGAGGTGGAGCTGCATCTGCGCTGGCCGGCTGGCTGGAGGATCAACCTGCTCCCCTCGGCTGCCTCTGTCCAGAACGGGATCGGCGCGCTGGCCACGGACGTTGTCAGCAAAGAGGGCGAAAACTCTCTCGTCTACCGGCGGCGGTTCGACATCAACCGGAGGGTTCTCGATAGCAGGCAGGATTACGAAACCGCCCAGCTCCTCTTCGCCGCGGCCGCGAAGAGCGACGCCCAGGCGCTGGTCCTGGTGCGCGAATAGACGGCGCGATGGGAGGTACGCGCCTCCGCAATCGGAGCAGGCTCCGCTAACTTTGAAGCAGGCTCCGCGGAGCCTCGACCAGGGCTAGCGGAGCCGGGAGCAGGCTCCACCAGCTTTGGAACAGGCTCCTCGGAGCCGCGAGCAGGCTCCGCTAACTTTGGAGCAGGCTCCACGAACTTTGGAGGAGGCTCCACGGAGCCTGGACCGCGGCAGGCGGAGCCGAGAGCCGGCTCCGCGGAGCCGAAAGGAAAATTACCGGAGCCAAGACCGCGAAAAGACTGCCCTCAGCCGCCTCAACGCTCCGGCGGCTCATCAGTCCCGGGCGGGAAAATGGTGTCGAGGTTCGCCAATTCGGCTCTCACCTTGTCCAGTTCGTTCAGCATCGCCTCGAAGCCGACGGTCTCTGCCAGCTCGCAGAGGAGATCCCCGAACGCCACGTCGAAGCCTCCGGCAGCGGCGGCCGTGTGGAGAGCCCACCGCTGCTCGTCGCTCAGAGGATGCTTCGCGCCGGAATTCATGCTTCACCTCATTGGAGAAGGGGCGAGTCCAGCGATTGGGCTTTGTACTGGAAGGCCTCGGCGAGGTGGGCAGGTCGGATCGAGTCCCTGCTGCCGAGGTCCGCCACGGTGCGGGCGACCTTGACGGCGCTCGCCAACTCGCGGGCCGAAAACCCGAGCTTCTCGACCGCCCGCTCGAAGAGATCGCGGCCGGCCTTGTCGAGCTGCAGGTGAGGGCTCTCGCCGTTCGGGTTCAGCTCAGCATTGAGCTTCCCCCACCGGTCGATCTGGAGCCTTCTGGCGGCGGCCACCCGGCGGGCCACCGTCTCGGAGGACTCGCCGGCACCGGAACGCAGCTCCTTGAGCTTCACCCGTGGCACCCACACTCTGAGGTCGATGCGGTCGAGCAGCGCGCCGGCCACCGGCTGGAGATAGCGCGTGATCTCCCGCTTCGTGCACCGGCAGCGTTGGATCTCGTCACGACGCCAGCCGCACGGGCAGGGGTTCATGGCCGCGATGAGGATGAAGCGGGCCGGATGAGCCTCCCGCGAGGTTCCGCCAACCGGCACCTCTCGCCGCGCCAAAGGTCCGCGCAAGCCGTCGAGGGCGGCACGCTGGAACGATGGCAGGTCGTCGAGGAAGAGCACTCCCGCATGAGCCAGGCTGACCTCGCCCGGCGGCCCCTCGGCCGTGCCGCCGATCATGGCCTCGGCGCTCGTGGTCGGCGGCGGCCGGCGAAACGGCTGGTGTAAAGGTGATTTACCGTCGCCGCCGCAGAGGGTAGAGATCGTCTTCAACGCAAGCTCCTCGTCCGGCTCCAGCGGCGGCAGCAGCCCGGGAACCGTTTCCGCCAGCATCGTCTTTCCCACCCCGGGAGGGCCGATCAGGAGAAGGTGATGCCCTCCGGTCAAGGCCACCTCCAGCGCCCGCTTGGCGGTCTCCTGCCCCCGGATCTCCGAGAGGTCCGGCGGGAAGGACCTCATCGCCTCGGTTTTCTCCGCATTTTCGGTTTCCTGGGCGGCCGGCGCCTCGAAGGAGGCTTCGGCTCTGCTTCGTCCTCGGGTGGGGGCTGCCAGCGCGCGGCCTCCTCCAGCTTGCGGATGGCCGGTTCGAGATCGTCGGTGATCAGACATTGCAGGCAGCCGAGCAACTCGCCTTCCAGAGTGCCTTCCAACTCGTCGTCATCGGTCTCGGCCGGCAGCTCCCCCAGCAGCGTCTGCATCCGCTCGCGGAACTGCTGCAACTCCTCCCCGGCAGTTTTGAGCTTCTCCTGGATCTCTTGCGGGGTGTTCCGCGGCCGGATCTCAAGCCTCTCCCAGGCAAGGCGGACCAAAACGTCCTGCCCCGGTCGAAATCCGAAACGCTCCAGGGCCACGCCGAGCGATTTCCCCAGCGAGAGGCGCAGCCACGACCCCTGCTTGCTCAGCTTCGAGGCGAACTCCACGAGATCGGATTGCATGAGCCCTCCCCGGTACGGCTTCGTTGTGCCGTCATATTATGCTCGGACCAATCTGAACAAGACGAATTCTATAGCGATTCCGGCGATTAGTGTCAACTCGAAATGCCGGGTGGAGTCTTGATTTGACAGACTGAAGCGGTTGGGTTATACTGTCTCGGCTATGACGTCTGAGACCGAACAGATGCTTCAGATCCTGCGTACCGCGGTGCGAGTGCTCGGCTATTCGAACCAGCAGATCGAGGACAAGCTCGGCGTCTACCACGGCTATTTAGGCCGGCTCTTCAAAGGCACGATCAACCTGCAATACGACGACGTGGTGAGGATCGCCCGCGCCTTGGAGATGGAGCCCCGGGAGATCTTCCAGCTCGCTCACCCCGTGACGTCCGATCCGCCGACCGAAGGGGCGCAGCGCCTGCGGGAGAAGCTGAGACCGCTGCAGCCGCCGGGCACGGCTGCGCCGGCCGTTGCCGAAGCTCAGGCGCCCGCCGCGGCCCCGACCACCGCGTCAGGTTTAGGAGCCGCCATCGAGCAGGAGCTGGACCGGCTGGTTCAGCGCCGGCTGGAGCAGCTCTTCGCCGGGTTGGTCAAGGGGACCGGGCGGGGGGAGTGAGCGGCCTCGCGAGCGCGCTCCAACCAGGCTTAGGGCAAGCCGGGCAACGTCAACTGCAGCTCGGTCGTCTGGAGAGCCGGCAAGGAGACCGTTGTGATGTACCCCCGCCGTGAGCCTGCGGCGATCGTGCTCTCCGAGCAGAGAACGTTGAGGAACAGCTCATAGTCGCCGGGAGCGAGCCCAGCGAGGACCAGATGGCCGGCGCCATCGGTGTCGGAAGCGAGCCCGAGCAGATTGCTATGAGTGGTGAGGACCTTCTGCGGCACGATCATGCCCTGCCGCCGTAGAATAATCCCGGCGTGCGGCAACGGCTTGCCTTTGCTGTCGACGAGAGTCAGCTCCAGCGCGGCTGGCAACCCCGGGCAGCGCAGAGAGGTCGGGCGCTCGCTGTCGTCGCCGTCCCGCTCCGCTGTCGCGGGCAGATCGAACCATGAGAGCGGGCAGGCAGGTCCGGAGATGAAGACGCGCGGTGGTCCAGGGGGAACATCCACCTCGAAGCTGCCGTCCGGACCGGAACGGGTCGCGGAAAAGAGAAAAGGGCCACGTTCGAGAGACACGCCGGCGCTGCCGATCCACGCGTTCGCGAGCGGATCTCCGTTGGCCGAGAGCACCCTTCCTCGGACGGTCCCCTTACGTTTCAAGACCAAGGTGACAGGCGTGATTGAAACGTCTTTCTCCACCAGCACCTCAATGGTTTCGGAGTCGCGATAGCCAGCCTTGGTCGCGAAGAGCGTTCCGGTCCCCTCCCCTTCCACGTCGATTTCGAACCTGCCTTCGGCGTCCGCTTCCGCCAGCATCACTCCTTGCCACCGCAGAACGACCCGAGATCCCGGCACGGGCCGCTTCGCTTCGTCGACCACGACGCCGCGGAACGCCGTCGCTTCAAGGTCGAAGTCCATCCTCTTTTCTTCGTCTCCGTCCGTAAGCAGCTCCTTGTGGCTCGCGGCCGGGATCTTGGAGGCGGATCGCACATGCAGGGAGTACCAGCCCGGCGTCCACAGCGTCAGCTCGTACTGGCCTTCTTCATCGCTGATCGCGTCGGCGAAGACGTCGCCGAAGGCTCCTTTGGGTTTGGCGGAGTCGATCATCAGCGCTTCCACCGAGTAACCCGCAGACGGCTTGCCGCCACGCCGTACTACACCGGAAACCCGCGTCGGAGCGAGCGCCACGTCCACCTCAACGTCCTGCGCCTCCGGCACGGTGACCCAACGGTTGAATCGGGAAGTGCTGTCGGGGATCTGCACACGAAGCTTGTAAACCCCTTGGGCGAGGCGGTCCGAGCGGCAGAGTCCCTGCTGGTTGACGCTCCCTTCCCAGAGCTGCCGGTAGGGTTCTCTCGGATCCGGTGTATTGGGCGCCAGGGAAAAGATCTGGCACCGGGCCCCTGTGAGAGGCCGGCCATGGACGGTGACATGAACGTTCAGTCGGCCTCCTAAACCAAGATCCACCTCGCGAAACGTGAACGTGCCCGGGCTGGCCGTAAGACCGCGAACCTCCGAAGAAATGAAATCCGGGTGTCGCACCGCCAGGCTCGTCATGGTGGACCCGAGCCCTGAAAAGAGGACCAACCCGTCCGCTCCCGAATTCACCTTGGCGATCGACCACTCAGGCTGACCGTAACCAATGGTTTCGGTAACTTGGACTTCCGCTCGACCTACCGGCTGAAGGGACGCGGCGTCGCGGCAGCGCGCCAGGAGCGACCAGCCCTGCCGAGAGCGATAGGTCAGGCGGACTCTAGCCGCGGGCTGCGCCGACAGACGTTGAAGGTCGGGCGCATCGCGCGCCTGGGTCAAGGAGGCGATGAACTCCCCGGCCGGCACTTTGACTTCGCTGTTGCCGGGCTGCAACTGGGCTCGGAAAGTTGGCTCGCGAAACGTGGGATCCTGCGGATCATAGAGCGAGACCGTGAGAGGGTCTTTTCGCGATCCGGCTTCGAGATGGAGCAGGGCCTTGCGCGGCACGGGGATCCTGAACGAGCCGTCCGCTTGCGCCGGCAGCGCCTCGCGGCGGAGGCGGACCGGACCGTAGCTCTCCCCCTCGATGCGAACACCATGAAACGCGTCGGGAGCATGCACTGTTTCGCCAGGGGATATCCGCCTGCAGTCCGTCTTCAACTCGAGCTGAAAACAGAGCTCGAGCGGCTCCCCGATCGCTTGCATGCGGTCGTCGACGAGGTGAATCGGAGGCAAGGAGTCCGCGATCGCGGCCATCCCGGAAGCAGCCATGAAAGCTGCCGTGATGGCGAATCGGGGGATTTTGCCGCCTCGCTGCATCAGGTGCGAGCCTTGAGCCACACGACAGCGACGCCTCTGTCTATAGACTGAATCAAGGAAGAGGAGGCTATGCTGCACTGCTTAGTCTGAACTGAAGGACCCTTGGCCACCTCGGAATCAGGATCTCCGGTCGTCAAGCAGGCGAATTCAGCGCACCAGTCGTAGCTTTCAATACACCGATGGTTCTCGACAAGACTGAAGTCACATGTAGCATCATCCCAACATTTGGCGCTGCATAGCTGTGCAGAGGCGGCGCCAGGAAAAATACCTGAGATGAGCAGAAGGACTACGAAACTGGAACAGCGTCCCATAACCGATTTGGCTCTCATCGCTTTTCCTCCTCTCTCTTCATTATACAGAATTCGCGATAGAAGGCAATGCCGGTTTCAAGGTTTCCTCCTCTCGCTTCAGGCGGTGCCGGAGACGGCATCTTTCCAGCGGGTCGCCGCCTGCTGGCGTTCTCCAGGGGTGGCTTCGACCGACCACCCCACGTCTTTTCCGGTTAAAAGTCGCAGAGCGTCATTGGCTCTGGCTTTGATGGAGAGCGCGGTATCCGGCCGGGTAATCGTCGCCACGAGCTGCTCGAGAGCAAGCTCGCGGTTCGTCGTTGCGAGCACCTGCCACAACTCCGGAGGCACGAAGCGGGCGCCTTCTGCTCCCCACCGGCTCTCCGCAAGCTCGACCACCTTCGCGGCGGCGACCGGATCGTTTGCCCTGGCAAGAGCTTGACCGCCCTGGTGAATCAACTGCCTGACCCATCCGAGCTTCACGTCCGAAAGCTCGTCTGGGATCGAGAAGGCCGGCATCAGCTCCTCTGCGGTCGCGCCGGCGGGTAGACCGAGGGCTGCGAGGACGGAGAGAGCGTGCACTCGTGCCCCCAGGTTTGCGTCTGCCCGTTCCTCCCACGCTTTCATCTGTGCTGCCGAGAGCTCCTCCTCAGAAACCCGAGCAAGCTCCTCGAAAGAGCGGCCGGTCTGCGCTTTCGCCAACTGGCGAGTTGCGTTCCAATCTACCGGCTTTCCAAGGGAGCGCACGCGAGAGAGAAGATTCTTGAGCGGATCCTCGCTGCCAGCCTTCCGCGCTGCCGTCATCCAGTGCCGTACCAGTTCCTTGGCGGCGGCATACTGCCAGGACATCTTCTCTGCGAGAAGCAATGCGTACTCCCGATCGGACGATAGCTTCTTCTCAAAGCCCTTCTGGTCTCGCAGACTCACCGCATTCCACGGCCCGAGCGTTGCCAGTGACAAGGCAACTACGGACGGCGGTAAGAGGTGGTTGTCACCTTTAGCGATCTCCGGGTCGTGCTGCTTGGCGAACTCCCAAGCGAGGTACTCCGGCAGACCGTCGCCAAGCCATCGATCTTCCAGGCGCAACCCTTCAAAGAAGGAGTGCGCGAGCTCGTGCGGATAGGGGCCAATCAGCCAGTATCGGTTGTCATAGATTGAAAGGAGTTTCTTACCCTGCCGGTACAGGAACACGCCAGTGAAATCGCCCGGCCCTCTCGGAGCGTAGGAGGGGATGCTGCCGTCTGCCGGGAGGGGGTAGAGGTAAAAGCTTGCGAAGCTGCCGGCAGTAATTCCTGTGGCATCACGCAGGAACCGGGCAGGCTTCTTCACGGCCTCGAGTGCTTCGGCTGCCAGCTCCTCCTCGCCCGGAGCGTAGAACACCCGCAGATCAACTCCCGCTTCACTGCCGGCGACGGAGAGCCGGGCTCGCCTTTTGATCTCCGGGAAGACATCTTTGGGCGGAGCTGCACCGGAAAGCGCCAAGGTGTAATTGAAGGTGCAGCCGAGCATGACGGCCGCGAGAAAAAAGAGCGGGGTGATCAGTCCCGCTTGAAACGGAAAGGCACCTTTCAACGGCTTCATTGGTTCCTCCGGGCCTCACATTTCGATGGGGTCGCGATCCCACGACGGGGGCTCGGTGTTGACAGTTCCGATATATTCGAGCCTGGTGTTATACCTGCCTCGGACGTCAACGGGACTTGATGCGGTATTCCCGCCACTGATGTCCTTGAGTGGGATTGTCGAATCGGTGGAGAATTCTGCCGTCTGGCTCTGGTACTGCTTGATAAAGCTTTGGAGAGAGGCGGGGTTGACAGGCCGGTACACCAGCACCTTGTACCCCGGAGTGACGGGGGAGAGCGCCATCGAGCTGTCGTAGTAGAGGTTCGTGGCGTAGGACACGGTGGCGCCGGAAGTGAGCGTCACGGTCACCGTGCTGGTTGCAGTCGCGTTCGGCTCCGGGGCGTAGACGCTCGGATCGACTTCCCGGGTCTCATAGAGCGTATTGGCATCTATCGGCTCCGCGACTGCGGCCTTCTTTATGATCAGCTTGACGCAGACGAACCATTCTCCGCTTGGTTTTTGGCAAACGCCCTTTTCCAGCGTGACAGTGCAGGCAGCCAGCACCAAGGCCAAGGCGAGCATGCAGAGGCACGACATTGCTGTGACAATGCGCTTTCTCATGTACACCTCCTTCTGGTGAGCAGACGGGAATTCGTCCGCTCTCGGGTTATGGGCGTCTCCTTGCCGAAATCGCAACACTGTAGGCGGGCAGCGACTCTGTAATCGCTAACGTACTATGGTCCGAAACTCTCTTGCAAGAACCTTAGGATCAAGAGATGGGTAGATGCTGAGTGGCCGACTCAGCACCGGATCTATGAAGGGAACCTAGTTCAAGCTAGACCAGCCCCCGCCCTACCCCTACCACCCCCACGCACTGCCGGCAAACTTCGCCTCGGGGTCAACCTCCAGCTTGCGCAGGAAGGCCGCCACCTCTTCCACCATCGCCTGGGTGGCGAGCTGCCGGGCGAAGGCTTCTTTCAGAATCTTCAGGCTCACCAGCCCTTCACGGTCGATGCCGAGCGCCCGGAAGGTGTCGTGGGCCTTGTTCACCACCTCCGCCGCGGCGATGTACTTCGCCCGCGCCATCAGCACCGCCGCGAGGTCGATCGAGGCGAGGGCGGCGTCGTAGGCACGGTGGACCTTGCCGAGCTCTTCTCGTACCTCGCACAGAGTCTCCACCGCGCGGTCGAACCGTTCGCGCCCGGCGTCGATGCGCCCCTCCAGCCAGCGGACCTTGAGCGCGCTGATGCGCCCGCCGGAGTGCTGGTGGAACGGCCGCAGCTCGAAAAGCTCCCGTTCCGCCTCGCGGAAGCGGCCGCAGTCGCAGAGGATCCAGATCCGGTTGTGCCGCGCCATATAGACCAGCGTGGGGTCCGCGGTAGCGTCGAGAAGGGAGAGGCTCCGGTCCAGGATCGTCAGGGCCTTCTCCACGTCGCCGGAATAGGTCGTGTAGGCCGCCATCTGAATCAACGCTCTCGCCGCAAGGTGTTTCTGGCCGAGCCGCCGATGATGGCGGTAGACCCGCTGGAGAGAATCGATCGCCTTCTTGAACCGCCGCCGGTCCGCGTCGAGCGCGGCTTCGAACTCGAGGAGGTAGATCTCGAGGGTCTCGTCCCTGGTTCCCAGCTCGAAGAGCCGCCACGCCCGCGCCATGAGCGCCTCGGCATCGGCGAGCCGCTGCGCCACGCGGTTCGCGTTGGCCAGGGCCGCGTGCGCCTTGCACTGGAAGTCGACCACCTGGCGGTCGCCGTACTTTCTGGGATCGAGGCGCCGGGCGCAGGCGACGGCCCAGATGGCATGCTGGACCATGCGGCCCGGATCCTCGTGGCGAAGGGTCCAGCTCCGTTCGAGAAAGGCGAGGTACTTC
This sequence comes from Thermoanaerobaculia bacterium, assembly GCA_036002325.1. Taxonomy (GTDB): domain Bacteria; phylum Acidobacteriota; class Thermoanaerobaculia; order Multivoradales; family UBA5704; genus DATARR01. Next base: position 20,818 of record DASYTJ010000074.1, read on the forward strand.
GCGTACATGCCCGTCGAAGAGGGAAGGTTTTCGGCGGCGGCCAGCTCGTCTCCTTTTTCGAACCGGGCGAGGATCTCTTTCGCCTGCTTCTCCTGTGCCCGTACGTGCCGCTCCTGCTTGCGGACGGACTCGAGAACGCGAGCTATAACGTCGTCATAGCTGTCCGGTTCCTCGGGGACAGCCTCGGCCAGCGCCGCCTGGAACGCGTCTGCGTTCACGCAGGAAGCGAGCAGCGCCAGGCAGTCCGGACACATCCGCCGCAGATGGCGGCAGATGGACCGCGCCTGCGCCGAAGAGAGCTCCCTCCGGAAGAACGCCGCCAGCTCGGCAGGGCTCGGATGGCCGATCATATTGGGGCACTATTCTCTCATAAGCGGAATTGAAGGACCAGCGCTCCCCAAAGGCCCCTCTCCTTCAGGAGAGGGGTTGGGGTGAGGTCGCGTTGCGTCAGCCGTTCGGATCGGCGCTGGCGTTAACGGTGCTCTTCGGCTCGCAGGCGGGCTGGCCAGCGGGATCGACGCAGGCACCTGCTTTTTCCCATGCCGGCCCGGTCGACTCCGGTTCCGTTCCTCCCTCCGGCGCCGGCCAAAGGCGTGCCAGCCACTGCCAGGCGGCGTGGGCGAAATCGCCTCCTGAAGTCCAGGTCTCCCATCCCGCAGCGTGCACCGGTGCCGCCAGGGTGAGCGCAGCCGCCAGAGCCGTGGCGGCTGCGGCGTGCCGCATCCATGTCCTCTTCATAGTTCCTCCTGGTACCGCTGGGCAGGCTCGGACACCGGCATGGCGCCGGGCGCCCGCGGCCGTAATGTCCTCTCCTCAAGTGTGGCACGTCTTTCAAGCAGCCCTAACCGTTCGGATCGGGGGCGGTGCTCGCGGTGTTCTTCGGCTCGCAGGCGGGCTGCCCCATCGGGTCGATGCAACCGCCGGCTTTCTCCCACGGCGGCTCGGTCGGCGCCGGTTCCGTTCCTCTCTCCGGCGCCGGCCACAGGCTTGCCAGCCATTGCCAGACGGCATGAGCGAAATCGACTCCTGAAACCCTGCTCTCCCAGCCCGCGGCGTGCGCCGGGGCGGCCAGGGCGAGCGTCGCCGCCAGGGCCGTGGCGACTGCGGCGTGCCGCATCCATGTCCTCTTCATGATTCCTCCTGATACCGGGGGCAGGCTCAGACACCGCCATGGCGCCCGGCGCCCGCGGCCGTAATGTCCTCTCCTCTCCTCAAGTGTGGCACGTCTTTCAAGAGAGGACTGCCGGAATTCAGTCCCGCCAGAGCACGAAATCGCCACGAAACGGGCTACTAATCCTCGAAACCGACAACAGGACCCACTTATTTCAGATTAAAGCCTATTTCAGATTGAGAGCGTCGAAATTCGCCGGAAAATTGGGAATAACCGGCTGATGGAGGGTTGTTCAGGCGGGAAAGGCTGGCATTATGAGAAAGGACCAAACAAATGGAGCCGGAAATTCGTAAGCTTCCAGGAAGAGGCTGTCGGCTGCCTCGCCCAAAGCGCTGAAATCGATCTTGGGGGCCAATGGAGGCCCCATAAAAGGAGAACCGCATGACGAGGATGAAGAGCGTAGCAAGCGTCACCCCCACCCTCCAGCCGGCGCAACCGGCCGGATGGGTCACGCAGAAGCTGAAGGCCGAGCGGGTGCAGGAGGAGCTGGCGGCTCTGATGGCGGTCCGGCTGACGCGCCGCCAGGTGGCGGACCGGCTCCCGCTGCTGCCCGGCTGGCGGCTCGCCGGCGAGGGCCGAGAGCTCGAGCAGGTGCGCGATTTCGGCACGCACGCCGTGGCTTCGCTGTACGGCTCGTTCGTGAGCGGCTTTGCCGACTCGGTGGGGATCTCGGCAGCGGTGGAGGTCGTAGGACCCCAGGCCCTCGTCCGGCTGTATGCGACGCGCAGCCGGGGGCGCGTGGGAGCGCTGTCGGAAGGGATCCTCGGCTTCGCCAAGCTGGTGGGCTGAAAACTTCCAACGTCAAGGAGAAAAACGATGCCTCAGATCAAAGCACACGCAGATTTGTTCCGCCACTGGCAGGGGGTGATCGGCGCCTGCGAACGCAACGCCGACATCCTGGCCGGTATTGAGCCGCTGCTCGCGGACCTCAAGGACTTCCTCGAGGAGGCGACGGAGGTGAAGCTGGAGCAGGAGCATCACGGCGCCCAGCGCAAGGCGCAGACCCAGAGCTTCAATGAGGTCACAGACCGGGGGAAGGAGGCGGTACGCAAGGTCCAGGCCTTCGTGCTGACGCGCCTCGACTCGCGGGACGAGCGGCTCTCGGAGTTCGGAATCAAGGTCAACCGCACGCGGCGGAAGAAGGTCGAGCCGCCCAAGCCGCCGGTCGTGGAAGTGAAGGCTCCGTCGCAGGAAACCGCCGCCGCCCCGGCTCCGGCCGAGGAGACCACGAAAACGCCGGCTCCCGGTACTGCTGCGGAGTAGGGACCGGAGAAAGGAGAGATCGATGCGAGACCATTCGGTACGAAGCCTGATGGCCGGGTGGCAGAAGCTCATCGCCGCGGTGGACGCTCACGAGGTGGAGCTTCCGGAGGTCGGCCATTACAAGACCGACCTCGAGCTGGCCTTGGCGGAGTTGAAGGCCAGCGAGGCCCGGAAAACCGATCTGGACAAGCGGCGGCGGCAGGTGACTCGCGAGGCCCGCGAGCAGAAGACCGAATGCCGCGAGCTGGCGTTGCGGCTGAGGAGCCTGATCCTGGCGTATTTCGGACCGCAGGACGAGCGGTTGGCGGCCTTCGGGATCAAAGCACCCGGCAAGCGCGTTCGCAAACCGCCGGAGCTGAAGAAGAAGAGCGGCTCCCTCGGATTCCACTGAAGGCTGGCTGCCCTGAGTAGTTGATCCGTCGGGGGCGTGTGGAGGCACGCCCCCGACGTTTTTCCGAGAGAGCCCAGACATTCAAGTATAGAACGACACACCGATGTTGCCTAGATCGGCACGGCATGCGTCAAGGCGGCGGCGGGGTCTCTTCCTCTTCGGCGGGTTTCGCGGGCTCGCTGGCGCCGATCGGCTTGCCGTTCGTGGGCACCACGACCGGCGCGGGAGGGACGACCGCCGGCTGGCTCGCGGCCGCGGGCGCCGGCGGCCGGGAGTTGGCGGGACGGATGAGGATCGTGCTGCCGGCGGCGGTGCCGGCCTCCACCGCTTCATGCGGCGGGATGTTCACCGGATGCGGCGGGAACGTCTGCGCCTGGCCGATGACGATCGTACCTTCCCCGCCGGGATCGGTGATCTGCAGCCCGTCCTCGGTGATGGTGTAGCGCGGCTCTTCCGTGGCGGCGGGGTCGAGGGGCCGGCCGGTGCGCGGGTCGAGCCACGGCTGGCCGAGCGAGAGGTCCGCCCAGGCCTCGCCTTCGAAGCCGGGCGAATGGTGGAGGCAGGGCTCCGTCGGCGCCTGCCACTCGGCGAGGACCTCGGTCACCTGGTAGGGGCAGGCGTCGGTGGCGAGCTGGCCCGTGAGGGGATCGACCGTGACCGTCACCATGTTGGGCGGCGGAGCGAAATCCAGATAGCCGCCCGGCGGACGCACGGCGGCGGTGAAGCGGCTCCAGATGGGCAGCGCCGCCCGCGCGCCGGAGAGCCGGGTGGGGGAGTTGTCGTCGTAGCCCACCCAGACCACGGAGACGCGGTCCGGCGAGTAGCCGGCGAACCAGTTGTCGCGGCGGTCGTTGGTGGTCCCCGTCTTGCCCGCCGGGCGTCCGGCGAGCCCCTGGGAGCGGGCGCCGGCGGCCGTGCCGTGATCGACGGCTCCCTGCAGCATGGTCGTCACCTGGTAGGCGGCTTCCGGCGGCAGCACGCGGAACGGCACCGGCAGGTCGTCGCCGAGCACCGGCTCGCCCTTGGGGTCGACCACGGCGGCCAGGCCGTGCAGCGGCGGGCGGACGCCACCGGCGGCGAAGGCCGCGTACATGCTGGCCATCTCCAGAGGGCTGACCTCGAAGGCGCCCAGGGCCAGCGACGGCCGCGGCTCCAGCCGGCCGGAGAGCCCCAGGTCGCGCGCCAGCTCGGCCACCCGGTGGAGCCCCACCTGCAGGGCCATCCGCACGGTGGGAATGTTGAGGCTCTGCTCGAGCGCCGTGCGCGCCGTCACCCAGCCGTGGAAGGCCGCGTCGTAGTTCTGCGGCTGCCAGCTCGCCTTGCCGAAGCGCACCACGATCGGCGAGTCCCTGAACAAGGTGACCGGAGTGGCGACGCCGTCGGCGAAGGCGGCTGCGTAGACCACCGGCTTGAAGGCGCTGCCGGCCTGCCGGTGCGCCTGCACCACGCGGTCGAACTGGCTCCTGCGGTAGTCGCGGCCGCCGACCCAGGCGAGGATGGAGCCGTCGCGCGGGTCCATCGAGATGAGCGCCGCCTGCAGCGGCTTTTTCACCCGCCGCTTGCCGCCGCCTTCCAGCCCCGCGAGCCCCCAGCCGACCGCGGCCTCGGCCTGCCGCTGGTCGCGCCGGCGCAGGGTGGAGAAGAGCCGGTACCCCTTGCCGCCGAGCTCGCCGATGTCGAACCGCTCCCGGGCCTCGGCGCGCGCCGCCTCGGCGAAGTAGGGAGCGAGGAGCTTCGGCTCGACCTTCTGGGGATGCGCCGTCACGGGCTGGCCCGCCGCGGCGCGCAGTTGCTCGGGGCGGATCCAGCCGAGATCGGCCATGCGCTGCAGCACCCAGTTGCGCCGTGCCAGGGCCGCCTGCGGATGGGCGACCGGCGAGTAGTCGCCGGGAGCCTGGATCATGCCGGCCAGGGTGGCTGCCTCGGCGAGGCTGAGCTCGGAGACGTCCTTGCCGAAGTAGGCGCGGGCGGCGGCGCCGAGGCCGATCAGGTTCGCCGGACCGCTGCGGCCGAGGTAGATTTCGTTGAGGTAGGCCTCCAGGATCGCCTCTTTGCTGTAGCGCGCCTCCAGCATCACCGCGATCACCGCTTCCTTGCCCTTGCGGGTCAGCGTACGCCGGCTGGAGAGATAGAGGTTCTTGACGAGCTGCTGCGTGATCGTGCTCCCCCCCTGCTGCAGCTCCCCGCCCCGCAGGTTGGTCCACAGCGCGCGAGTGATGCCGCTCGGTGAAACGCCGGCATGCTGATAGAAGCCGCTGTCCTCGGCCGCCAGCACGGCCTGCACCACCGGCTCCGGCAGCTCGGCGAGCGACACCGGCCGGCGCTCCTCGACGTCGTCGTTGTAGAACGAGGCGAGGAGCGGCGGCTCCAGCGTGGCGTTTTTCGCCGGCCGGCCGGCCACCTCGACGCCGGCGACGCGGCTGCCGCGAAAGGCCGCCGTCACCTGCACGCCGCCGGCCGGACCGCCGGGAGTGAGGAAGCGGCGCAGGTGCACGGCGACGCGGTCGCCGTCGCGGTGGAACGTCCCCGGCGGCAGGGTCCGCAGCGGCGCCTTCGGACCGGCCTCGCGGTAGCCGGCGTCCTTCAACTCTTCGATCATCTCTTCCGGCGAGAGACTGGCGCCCGGGGTGACGAGCGTGGCGCTGCCATAGAGGCGGGAGGGCTGCGGGAACGGCGCCTCCGGAAACTGCCGCGAGACGCTCCAGAGGTAGCCGGAGAGAGCGAAGCCGCCGAGGAACAGCAGGGCCGAGGCGAGGAGCCCCGCGATCACCAGCCGCCGGCGGGCGGGGTCCATCGCGGGGAAGGTCCTCCTTGGCCGCTGAAAGAGGGCTTGCTGCATGGGTTTGCTCCCGCGGCGCGAAGTTGAGGCGGCGAGCCGAGTGGCCCGCCGCTACGCGTGAGGCCGCCGTTTGTGCTATTGAGGCAAGCCCTGTGCCACGCCTTGGCGGCACAGGGGTTGCAGTCCTCAACCGTGAGACAGGGAGGAGGTCGCGATGGCGATGTGTGAAGTCTGTGGAAACGAGTACGATAAGTCGTTCGAGCTCATGATGCAGGGTTCCGGAGAAAGACCATGAGCGATCTGGCGCAGAAGAGCTGCACGCCGTGCGAGGAAGGGGGCTCCGCCTTGAAGGGAGAGGCCCTGATGAAGCTCTACGGCCAGCTCCAGAATGGCTGGACGATGCCCAACGAGCACCACCTGGAGAAGGAGTACCGCTTCAAGGATTTCCGCGAGGCCCTCGACTTCGTCAACCGCTTGGGCGAGGTCGCCGAGCGCGAGGGTCATCACCCGGACATCTTTCTCACCTGGGGCAAAGTGAAAGTCACCCTCTGGACCCACTCCATGGGCGGGCTCTCCGAGAACGACTTCATCCTGGCGGCGAAGGCGGATGAGGTGAATGCCGCCTGAGGCGGCTTAGGGGGACTTGCCGGTTGGGGCCCCCTGACCCCCCTCTCCACTTCGTGGAGAGGGGGGTCAGGGGTGAGGCTTCGGAGGGGACGCCCGCCAGAACCTGCAATATCCGAAGGGATCTCTACATCCTGCAAGTCACCCCGCCGGCCGCCGGCAGGTAGCACTCCTTGACGTAGTCCATCACCATGCGGTCGGCGTTGTAGCGCCAGGCGAGGGTACGGATGGCCCGCTTGACGCGGCGGATCCAGCCGGTGGGGATGCCCTGCGCGTCGCGCTCGTAGTAGAGGGGGATCACCTCGCGTTCCAGGGTCTCGAACAAGGACTCGGCGTCGCGCTCGTCCTGCACCTCGGGATTGGCGTGGATCTCGCCGCCGCCGATCGCGAAGCCGTTGCCGCCGTCATAGGCCTCGGCCCACCAGCCGTCGAGGATCGAGCAGTTGAGGGTGCCGTTCAGGATGCCCTTCTGGCCGCTGGTGCCGCACGCCTCCAGCGGCCGGCGCGGCGTGTTGAGCCAGACGTCGACCCCCTGCACGAGCTGCCGGCCGACGTGCATCGAGTAATCCTCGATGAAGACGACGCGGCCGGCGAAGCGCGGGTCCTTCTCCAGGTTGGCCACCCGTTGGGCGAGAGCCTTGCCGCCCGTATCCCGCGGATGGGCCTTGCCGGCGTAGACGATCTGCAGCGGCCTCTTGGCCCGGCCGATCAGCTCGGCGAAGCGGTCGAGGTCCTGAAACAGCAGGTCGGCCCGTTTGTAGGTGGCGAAGCGGCGGGCGAAGCCGAGGGTGAGCGTGTCAGGATCGAGCGGCTCTTTCGCCGGCTGCGGCAGGCCGAGCCGCTGCCGCCGATCGGCCATCCGGCCGCGGGCGAAGGCGATCAGCCGCGCTTTCAGCACCTGGTGCACCTCCCACAGCTCGGCGTCCGGGATCTTGTCGATCCCCGTCCACAGGTCGGGGAACGAGATGCGATCCAGCCAGCGGGGGCCCAGGTAGCGGATGTAGAGGCCGTGCATGTCGGCGGAGAGCCAGGTGCGCACGTGCACGCCGTTGGTGATGTGGCCGATAGGCACCTCGTCCTCGGTCTTGCCGGGGTAGAGCGGCTGCCACATCTTGCGCGACACCCGCCCGTGCAGGGCCGAGACGGCGTTGGTGCGGCGGGTGAGCTTCAACGCCAGCACGGTGGGGCAGAAGGGGGCGTTGGGATCTCCCGGACGCTCGGAGCCGAGGGCGAGCACCTCGGCGAGCGGCATCCCGAGGCCGCGGGCGAGCGCCTCCAGATGGGGCCCCGCGAGGTCGGCGCGGAAGCGGTCGTGCCCCGCCTCGACCGGCGTGTGGGTGGTGAAGACGCTCATCGCCGCCACCTCGCGCAATGCCTCGGCCGGCTCCACTCCCTGCCGTTCGATGATCTCGCGCGCCCGCTCCAGCAGCGCGAACGCCGAGTGGCCCTCGTTCAGATGCAGCGCGCTGGGACGGATCCCCACCACGCCGAGAGCGCGGTGGCCGCCGACGCCGAGCAGGATCTCCTGCTGGATCCGCATCTCCTGGTCGCCGCCGTAGAGGCGGGCCGTCAGCTCCCGGTCCTCGGGCGCGTTGGCTTCGTCGCGGGCGTCGAGCAGCAGCAGGTCGCTCCTCCCCACGCGCACGCGCCAGACGCGGAGGAAGACGTTCCGCCCCGGCAGCTCGACCGAGAAGCGCGCCTGGTCGCCGCCGTCCGCCGCCAGGACGGGCTCCACCGGCAGCTCGGCTGCCGCGATCGGCTCGTAGAGATCCTGCTGCCAGCCGTCGGCGTCGATCAGTTGATGGACGTAGCCCTGGTGATAGAGGAGGCCGATGCCGACCACCGGCGCTCCCAGGTCGCTCATGCTCTTCAGATGGTCGCCCGCCAGCACGCCGAGGCCGCCCGAGTAGATGGGCAGCGACTGGTGAAGGCCGAACTCGGCCGAGAAGTACGCCACCGGCCGGGCGAGGATCGGCCCGGCGTGGACGAGCCCCCAGCTCTCGCCGCCTTCGAGATAGCTCCGCAGGCGCCGGTGGGCCTGGTTGATGCGGGTCTGCATCTCCAGGTCCCGCACGCGGCGGTAGATCTCCTCGGGGTCGACGCGCTGCAGCAGGGCGACCGGATTGTGATAGACGCCGCTCCAGCTCTCCGGCTCCAGCTCGCGGAAGATGGCGCGGATATCGGGTTGCCAGGACCACCAGAGGTTCCCGGCCAGCTCACGAAGTTTGTCAAAGGTGCCGTCTTGTGATTCCGTCATGGCCTCGATGGAAACGGTTACAGGAATTCAGGGGCGGACTATATCAAGGCGGGGATTGTGGGTCTTGGGTCGCCAGGCGTAAAAGAGTGATAATGCTCTTTTGGGACTGTGGCGGGGGCCGTCGTCCGCGAGCGTTCGACCCGGTGATTGCTTCTGATTGCGAGGGCAAGGCCTTGAGCCTGAAGGAGGTAGCAGTCCTTCCTCTTACGTCCGCCAGGCCGCGGAACGTCGTGGGGCTCGCCGCGTCGGCCGGCGGATTGGCCGCCCTGACGAACGTCCTCTCCGCGCTGCCCGCGGATTTCGCGGCCCCCGTGCTCATCGTTCAGCACGTCGATCCCCATCATCGCAGTTGGCTGCCCGAGATCCTCGGCCGGCACGCCGCGCTGGAGGTCTGCCAGGCGCGGGGCGGCGAGCTGCCGGCGCCCGGGGCAACACTTCCTGCAGAAGCCCTTCCCGCCGAGCCTGTTCCTGGACAAGGTGCGCGAGGTGCTGGAGGGGGCGGTGCGAGCCCCGGCCGGCTTCGCCGCCGGACTGCGATCCGGGAGAGGAGCCCGACGATATGGGAGTTGCAGGAACGAAGGAACCCGGCGACAGCGGCAGCGCGGACGGCGAGCCCTCGGGCCTGACCTGCCCGGACTGCGGCGGCTCTCTGTTTGAAAGGCCCGGCGAGCAGCCGGTGCACTTCCGCTGTCGCACTGGCCATGCCTTCTCGCCGGAAAGCCTGGTCGCCAAGCAGTCGGACGGTCTGGAGACGGCCATCTGGGCGCGCTGCGCGCCTTGGAGGAGAACGCGGTCCTGTGCCGGCGTCTGGAGCAGCGCGCGCGCAAGGGAGGCCGCAGCCTGGCCGGCGACCGCTATCAGAAGCGGGCGGCCGACGCCGAGGAGCACGCCAAGGTGCTGCGCGGGATGTTGCAGGAGGCGGGGCGGGGGGAGAACGACAGTTTCTGGAGACTCCTATGAACCGTGCATTCTTGACCCTGTTGTTTCTTCTGACACTCCTCACCGCCTGCTCGCCCGCGGACTCCGAGCGAACCCTCGTGGCTGAGGCGTCTCCGGCGCAGGCTCCGCCGCCGGCGGCCCCGCGCGGCGCCATTCCCCCGCAGCCGCGGCCGGAGCTGGCCGACGAGGAGAAGGCCACCATCTCGCTCTTCGAGCGCGCGTCGCCGGCGGCGGTGTTCATCACCTCGCTCGCCAAGCAGCAGGACTTCTTCTCGCTCAACACCACCGAGATTCCGCAGGGAAGCGGTTCCGGCTTCATCTGGGACCGCCAAGGGCACGTCATCACCAACTTTCACGTGGTCGCCGGCTCGGACGCCTGGCGGGTGACCCTCGCCGACCACTCGAACTGGGACGGCAAGCTCGTCGGGTCTGCGCCGGAGAAGGACATCGCCGTACTGAAAATCGACGCGCCCGCGGCCCGCCTCACGCCGCTGCCCATCGGCCGCTCCGCGGGCCTGCGGGTAGGGCAGAGCGTGTTCGCCATCGGCAACCCGTTCGGCCTCGACCAGACGCTCACCACCGGCGTCGTCAGTGCGGTCGGCCGGGAGATTCAATCGCTCGCCGGCAACGCCATCCACGACGTGATCCAGACCGACGCGGCGATCAATCCGGGCAACTCGGGCGGTCCCCTGCTGGACAGCTCCGGCCGGCTGATCGGGGTCAACACGGCCATCTACAGCCCGTCGGGGGCGAGCTCGGGGATCGGCTTCGCCATCCCCGCCGATTCGGTGTCCGCGGTGGTGGGCGACCTGATCGCCTACGGCCGCATCCGCCGGCCGACATTGGGGATCGAGCTGGCGCCCGAGTCGGTGGCGGAGGGGCTCGGCCTGGAGGGCGCGGTGATTTTCCAGGTGACGCGCGGCAGCGGCGCCGACCGTGCCGGACTACGGGGCATTCGTCGTGACGCCTTCGGCCGCCTGGCCCTGGGGGACGTCATCCTGACGGTCGACGGCCAGCGCATCGCCTCCAACGGCGATCTGCTCGTGGTGCTGGAGAACAAGCGCGCGGGCCAGACGGTGCGGGTGGGCGTGCTGCGCAACAACCGCCGCACCGAGATACCTGTCCAACTCGGCGCTCCTGCCAGTGCGGACGCGGGGTGAGGCTTCGGAGCGTATACCAGTCCGATTCTCACAATGCCTTGGACCGCCTCTTCGCCGTCGTTTGGCGCTGAGGTTTGGCAGGCACCGTCTTCTCCGTCGGCACCTGCTGCAGGCCGAGGTACAACCCCTCGAAGAGCGCGATGCCGTGGCACTCCAGCTCGGCGTCGGACCAGCCGGCGGCCGACCAGCCGCGGAGAGTGGCGTCGACGCCCGGGACCTCGGGCCGGGCCGAGGCGCCGTCGCGCAGGTCGATTTCATGGACGATGCCGGCGAGGGCGGTAAGGGCTGAGTCCGTTTCCAGCCCGAAGGCGGCGAGCATCGTCTCGAAGGTGCAGCGGTTGCCGCGGTGACCGAGCTCGGCGTTGCGCATGTCGAAGGAGACCTCGCCCTCCTCGGCGGTGTCGGCGTAGCAGATCTCGGCCCGGGGGTCGACGAAGCGGCGGATGAGCCAGGCGCAGGCCAGCCGGTCGACGTGTGGGCGCGGACGGGTGACCCATCTGCGGCCGCGGTAACGTTCGAGGTCCGCGGACGGAATCTCGCGTCCAATCTCGCCGCCTCCGAGGGCGGCTTCCAGGCGGGCCAAGGCCGCTGCTGCCGCCGTACGTCCGGACGCCTGGAAGAAGTCGATACGGGCCACCTCGGCGAAACGCCGGCGGAGCCGCTCTAGACGGTCCCGCAGGCTTGTCTTGCCGGTTTGCTCGGCGTCGGCGACGATCTTCTGGTACTCCTCGTCGCGGGCCAGCCGGGACAGCTCGATGACGCGCCGTTCCGCGTCTCCCGCGAGCTGCTCGATGCGCAGCACCAGGGCTTCGCCGCCGCCGGTCTCGATTTCCTGCGCCAGCCAATCCAAGGCCTCCTGGTTCTCGTCGCTCTCGGGGAGCAGGTAGAGCGAGCCGGTGGGGGACACCGCCCCGAGCTGGCGCAGCCGCCGCCACACCGCCACCCGCCGGCTCGACGCCGCGGCCGACGGGAGGGAGTAGGTGAGGGCGATCCAGGGCATGGGGTGTGTCTATCCTAGAGCCCTAGGAGGTGATTGGGGCGGCATGCCCGCGAATTCAAGACGCGCCTGCCGGCATCTCCACTCGCTCTTTGCAGTACGCATACAGCGCATCGTAGACGATCCATTCGGCGCGGTTGACTTCGTGGTCATCCTTGAACCCGAGGTGGCGGAATCCTTCGGCGATGGCGGCGAGGCCGGGGCCTTCGGGCTGGTTCCACAGAGTGTTGTCGGTGTCTGCGCCGTTGACGATGCGGCCGAGCAGCGAGAGGGCGGGGTCGCCGTCGAGGCCGTGCTTGTGGAGGATCGCTTCGAAGGAGCATTCCTTGCCGTGATGGCCGAGCTCTACGCCTTCGACGTCGAAGGGGATGGCGCCTTCGCGGTCGACGGTCGCCGTCACCTCGTCGCGGGGAACGAAGAGGAACTCGGCGTCCGGATCGACGAATTTCTTGATCAGCCAGGGGCAGGCGACGCGGTCCACCTTGACGCGCTCGCGGGTGATCCATTTCATGATGGGCTCCTTTCAGGAAGCGAACGGTGCGTCCGCCGGTCCCCACCGGGCGTGCACCAGAAAGCCGGCGACCCCTACGGCGAAGGCGACGTAGAAGGGGAGGCGCCGGTCGAGCGTCCACAGCCAGCCGCCCATCAGCGGGGCGGGGAACACGGCGAGGCCGCGGAGCAGGTAGTACAGCCCCACCGCGCGGCCGCGGGCGCCGGCGGCGGCGAGATCCACGATGAGCGCCTTGCGCGCCGGCTCCCCCGTCTCCCGCAGGCCGGCGACGACGAACGCGGCGGTCAGCCAGGCGGTGCCGTGGGCGGTGGCCAGCGCCAGGGGGAAGAGGGCGAAGAAGGCGAAGGTGAGCAGCACGAAGGGCTTGCGGTTGAGGCGGTCGGAGAGCCGGGCGATGGGGATGTAGACCAGCGCCGCGGCGGTCATCTGCACGCTGGTCAGGCCGCCGAACTCGACGGCGGTGCCGCCGAGGACGTCGATCACAAAGAGGAGGATGAAGACCTTCGGGATGCCCTCCGCCCAGCGCGCCAGGATGTCCGCCGCGAGCAGCCGCTTGAGGCCGGAATCCATGTCCCGCCACAAGCCGCCGAGGCGCTGCGGATCGGGCGGCGGCGGTGCTGCTTCTACCCAAGCACGGCGCAGGATGGCGATCCCCAAGAGGGCGAGAAGGACGGTCACGGCGAGACCCGCGCGGAGGCCGCCCGCGAAACCGAAGCCGGCGATGAGCGCTCCTCCCAGGGGAGGCGCCAGGATGATGGGGACACGCTTCAGGATGGACTGCACCCCGAAACCCATGGCGCGGCGAGCCGGCGGCAGATGGTCGCCGATGACGGCGAAGATGGCGGGAAGGGTGAGGCTGCTCCACGCCATGACCAGCACGGTGCCGACCAAGATCCACGGCCAGCTCGGCGCCGCCATGTAGATGAGATAGCCGCCGATAGCGAGAAACGCGAAGAGCACCAACGATGCGCGCCGCCCCATCCGGTCCGCCAGCCAGCCGCCGGGGTAGGGATAGACGGCATCCAGCAGGTCCTTGAGCGTGCCGTAGAACGCCACCGCCCAGGCGCCGGCCCCCAGCAGCTCCAGGTACTTGGGGATGAACCGGGACCACAGCTCCTCGCCCATCCCGAGCACCAGGAACGCGGCCAGCATGGCGGCGACGTTGCCTTCCAGGCCGAGGGCGGAGCGGAGCCGGGCGAGGGAGGCCGGGAGCGGGACGGAGGGCATGAAACGAATGTTACACGCAATGGAATGATAGTTACAAGAAGACGGCATGCCGAAGGGCGGACCCCTCCGGCCTGCAAAGTGCCCTTGGACTTGCACCCGGCACGCCCTCTGCATCGTCTTCCCCGGCGATGGCAGCGAAGGCGAGCCCCGAGGTCCTGAAAGCGGTCGCGCGCCGCCTCCCTGTCGGCGCGGAGGTGGTGGCGGGAGGCGTTCACTTCCGGGTGTGGGCGCCGAAGCGGCGGCGGGTGGAGGTGGTGTTCGAAGAGCCGGCGGGGGAGTGGCCGGTCGAGTTCGAGCTGGCGCCGGAGGAGGGGGGCTACTTCTCGGGACTGGTGGAAGGGGCCGGGGCCGGAGCGCTCTACCGGTACCGGCTGGATGGCGGCGGTGTTTTCCCCGATCCGGCCTCGCGCTTCCAGCCGCAGGGGCCGCACGGCCCCTCGCGGGTGGTCGATTCTTCGGATTTCGAGTGGACCGCGCGGGACCTGCCGGCGGTCAGCCGCGACGGCCAGGTGATCTATGAGATGCACATCGGCACCTTCACCCGCGAGGGGACGTGGGCGGCGGCGGGGGGGGAGCTGCCGGAGCTGGCGGATTTCGGCATCACGGTTCTGGAGGTCATGCCGATCGCCGAGTTCCCCGGCCGCTACGGCTGGGGGTATGACGGCGTCGATCTCTTCGCGCCCTATCACCACTATGGCGAGCCGGACGACTTCCGCCGCTTCGTGGACCGGGCGCACGCGGTGGGCCTGGCGGTGATCCTTGACGTGGTCTACAACCACTTCGGGCCGGACGGGAACTATCTCAAGGAATACTCGGAGAGCTACTTCACCGACCGGTATACCAACGACTGGGGCGAGTCGATCAATTTCGAGACCCAGGAAGCGGGGCCGGTACGCGACTTCTTCATCGCCAATGCCGGCTATTGGATCGAGGAGTTCCGGCTCGACGGCCTGCGCCTCGACGCTACGCAGGACGTCAAGGATGCCTCACCGGACCACATCCTGGCAGCCGTCGGCCGTCAGGCGCGCGCGACCGCGGGGCGCCGGGCGATCTACCTCATCGCGGAAAACGAGCGGCAGGAGGCGCGCCTCGTCAGGCCGCCGACGGAGGGGGGCTACGGCCTTGACGCGCTGTGGAACGACGATTTTCATCATTCGGCCATGGTGGCGTTGACCAAGCGCAGCGAGGCCTACTACACCGACTACCTGGGCTCGCCGCAGGAGATGATCTCGCTCGTCAAGTACGGCTTTCTTTACCAGGGGCAGCGCTACTCCTGGCAGGAGGACCGGCGGGGCACCTCGGGGCTCGGCCTGCCGGGATCGGCGTTCATCAACTTCCTGCAGAACCATGATCAGGTGGCCAACTCGGCCCGCGGCGAGCGGATCCACAAGCTGGCGAGCCCCGGCGCGTTGCGGGCGTTGACCGCTTTGATGCTGCTCGGGCCGGGCACGCCGCTGCTCTTTCAAGGGCAGGAGTTCGCGGCGTCGAGCCCGTTTCTCTACTTCGCGGACCACAAGCCGGAGCTGGCCCAGGCGGTGCGGAACGGCCGGCTGGAGTTCCTCTCTCAGTTCCCCAGCCTGGCGCGGCCGGAGACGCAGGCGGGAGTTCCCGATCCGGATTCGCCGGAGAGTTTCGAGCGCTGCAAGCTCGACTTCCGCGAGCGGCAGCGGAACGCGGGGTCCTACGCCTTGCATCGTGACCTGGTGCGGCTGCGCCGGGACGACCCGGTGTTCCGCACGCAGGGAGCCGGCAGCCTGGACGGCGCCGTGCTCGGGCCGGAGGCGTTCGTCCTCCGCTTCTTCGGCGAGAACGCGGGCGATCGGCTGCTGCTGATCAATCTCGGTCGGGACCTGCAGATCGAGCCGGTGCCGGTGCCGCTGATCGCGCCGCTCACCGGGTTGCGATGGGAGGTGCTGTGGTCGAGCGAGGATCCGCGCTACGGTGGCTCCGGGACTCCGCCACCGGAGGATGAGGACGGCCGCTGGCGCCTCGCCGGCCAGTCGGCGGTCGTGCTGCGGCTGGTGCAGAAGAAGGGAGAGACATGATCGAGACCGTCCGTTCCATGATCTGGCCCGAGGAAGACGCCACGCCGGCCGAGCCCGTGCCCGAGAGGTTGCACAGCCGCGAGTGGCTGGTCACGAACGGTCTCGGGGGGTATGCCTCGGGAACGCTCTCCGGGGTCCCGACGCGGCGCTATCACGGCCTGCTGGTGGCGGCCCTGCCGGCGCCGCTCGGCCGCTTGCTCATGCTCGGTCAGGTGAACGAGATGCTGCGGCTGCCGGAAGGCACCATCGCCAGCCTCGGCGGCGAGCACCGCGCCGGGCGGCCGCCGGAGGCGCCGGGAGCCGGCCATCTGCGCGAGTTCCGGTTGGAGTGGGGCCTTCCCTTATGGACCTACGAAGCCGGCGGTTTCCTCTTGGAGAAGCGGGTCTTCCTCTCCCATCTTCAAAACACGGCGCACGTCCTCTACCGGCTGATCGCCGGCGAGGGAATCGTGCGGCTGGAGCTGCACCCCACCGTCCACTTTCGGCCGCACGACGCGCCGGTGTCGACGGCGCACGGCAATCCCTACACGCTCACCGTCGTCGAGGATCGTTACGAGCTGTGCTCGGCCTGGCCCAACCTGCCGCCGTTGCGTCTGGCGATCGGCGGCCGGAACCCGACGTTCACCGTGGCCCCGCGCCTCATCGAGGATCTCTATTACACCGTCGAGGCGCGCCGCGGCTACGAGTCGGTGGGAGACCTGTGGTCCCCCGGTTTCTTCGGGGCCGACCTGCTGCTCGGCGAGGACGCCGCGGCTCTCACCGCCTCCACGGAACCGTGGGAGGTGATTCGCGCGCTCTCCGCCGAGGAGGCGCTGGCCGCGGAGATGGAACGGCGCCGGCGGCTGATCTACATCGCCGACCGGCGGGCCCAGGGCGGCACCGCGGCGGAGCTGGTGCTGGCCGCGGATACCTTCGTCGTCACCCCCGGCCGTTCGGAGGACGCCGCCCGCGCCCATGCCGCCGGGGACGAGGCGCGGAGCATCATCGCCGGCTATCACTGGTTCACCGACTGGGGCCGCGACACCATGATCAGCCTCGAAGGGCTGACCCTGACCACCGGGCGGCAACTGGAGGCCGGCTACATTCTGCGCACCTTCGCCCGCCACGTTCGCGATGGGCTCATCCCCAACCTCTTCCCGGAGGGAGACCGCGAGGGGCTCTACCACACGGCGGACGCGACCCTCTGGTTCTTTCACGCCCTCCACCGTTACCTGGAGGTCACGGGCGACCGGGAGACCTTGCGGCTCCTCCTGCCGACGCTGCTCGACATCGTGGAGCATCACCTCAGGGGAACGCTCTTCGGCATCGGCGTCGATCCGCAGGACGGCCTCCTGCGCCAGGGAGCGGAGGGCTATCAGCTCACCTGGATGGACGCCAAGGTGGACGACTGGGTAGTGACGCCCCGCCGCGGCAAGGCGGTGGAGATCAACGCCCTCTGGTACAACGCCCTGCAGCTGCTGGAAGGCTGGGTAGGCGAGGAAGGGACGCACCGCCGGGAAGAGACCGCCCACGGCCTCGCCGGGCACGCGGAGCGCTGCCGTGATTCGTTCAACCGGCGCTTCTGGTACGCCGCAGGGGGCTACCTCTATGACGTGCTCGACGGAGTGGTGAACGGCGAGCCGGGCGACGATCCGGCCTGCCGGCCCAACCAGATCTTTGCCGTCTCCCTCGACCATCCGGTGCTCGCCCGGGAGCGTTGGGAGCCGGTCCTGCAGGTCGTGACCGAGCGCCTGCTGACGCCGGTGGGCCTCCGTTCGCTGGCGCCGGGTCATTCCGATTACAAGCCGACCTACGACGGCGACCTGCGGGCCCGCGACGCCGCTTACCACCAGGGGACGGTCTGGGGCTGGCTGATCGGCCCTTACGTCGACGCCTGGCTGCGGGTCCATCCGGGCGACCTCGCGCGTGCGCGCACTTTCCTGGAAGGCTTCGTGCCCCACCTCGGCAAGGCCTGTCTCGGCTCGATCAGCGAGGTCTTCGATGCCGAGGGGCTTTACACGCCGCGCGGCTGCGTGGCTCAGGCCTGGAGCGTCGCCGAGGTCCTGCGCTGCTGGGTGAAGACGGCCGGAGGGGACGAGGCCGGCCGCGCGGAAGCCATACGAGAAGAAGTGGTGGCAGCTCGGTAGACAAGTCCGAAGCCGACGACGCCCACACCGAAGCTTGGAACGCGGTGCCGAAGAGTACGACGGCAATTCGAAGCTTGCGAGGAGACGCCGAGGCTTAGGACGCCGATCCGAAGACTGCGACAGGCCGCCGCACGGTACAAAGCGATCCGAAGCTTACAAGGACGCTCCGAAGCTTGCGACGGGCTGCCGAAGCTTAAGACGGAAATCCGACGTCTGCAGGGAGGTCCCGATCCTACTGTTTCTCCTTTACGCCGAGATTGCGAGCTTGAATTTAATGATATGTATATAGTAGAATTAGCGATAGGCTAATAGAGGCCGCTGTTTCGAGAGAGAGAAGGAGGATTCATGTCTACATTGAAGCCGTCTTCCGGACCCAGTGTGCTCGTACTCTGTGCCATGATTTCAGCTCTTGTGTTCGTGGTGCAGCCCGCACTCGCGGACGAGAGCCAGCCTTCTCAGGTCGTAGCTCAGTCTCAGGAAGGGGTCCCGTCTCCTGAGGCCGAACCCCAGCCTTCCCCGGGAGAGATCTCCATTGGAGACCTGAGGATGCCTGAGCCGATCTATCGTAGCTGCACGGCGACCAGCCAGTGCACTCCGGTCGGCGGTAATCCAGTCATGTGTGCCGGCAACTCCACCTGCTCTTCCACACTCCAATCTGTCACTTGTGATGGTACGACCACTTGGTGCACCTGTACTCCGGAGACAGTTCCTTACTGTGACCCGGACTTCGGCGCCGACCCTGTAGGCTTTTGCCAATGCTTTAATAGTACCCATGGAGTCCCTGGTTGCAGGCAAATTTATTGTGGCGGCCTTGGAGGGTGACGAGGCGGGAGTATTCAGAAGCAGGAGGATAGAGGATAAGCAGCTGGCCAGCTTGGACTTGTGGAAATAAGCCGCCACCGTTACGGGTGGCGCTATCTTCCTGCTTCCCGGGTTCTATCTCTTGAAAACAGGCCCATCCAGCGTCGTGCTCGATACCGTCTACGAGTTCGTCAACGCGTCCACCAACTCGTCAACAGGCTGAGAGTCGCTCGCGGTCCGTTGACGAATCCGTCGGCGCATCGGGAGTCGATCTGGATTCATCTACGAACTCCTGAACGCATCCAGAGAGGAGCTGGATCCCTCCACGACTTCGCTCGCTCTTGACGTCGGCGCCTGATCCCGCCACGCTATAGCCTTCGATGTTTATGATCGCATAGAGATATTTCGAAGCAGGCGCGCGGCGATATCGAAGAGGAGGAGGGCTTGAAGGTCCTCGTCGAGGACGTCGCGTTCGCCTATGGCCGGCAGCCGGTCCTCGCCGCCGTTTCGCTGGACGTGCCGGAAGGCGGGCTGACCGCTGTGGTGGGCGCCGCGGGGTGCGGCAAGTCCACGCTGCTGCGGCTCCTCGCCGGTCTGCTCCGTCCCGGGACGGGCAGGATCCTCTTCGACGGCGAGGACGTGACTCGCGTGCCGGCGGAGCGGCGGGACGTGGGAGTGGTGTTCCAGACCTGCGCCCTGTTCCCCCATCTGACGGTGCGCGAGAACATCGCCTTCGGCCTCAGGGCTGGCCGGCGGCGCTACTCCTTGCGCAGCTCGCGGCGGCGGCCGTCGCGCCACACGATCGAGGCGCGGGTGTGGGACGCGGCGGCTTTCTTCGGCGTCGAGCGGCTGCTGGACTCCCGGATCTGCCAGCTCTCGACCGAGGAAAAGCAGCGGGTGGCCTGGGCGCGCGCGGCGGCCCCCCGGCCCGGGCTGCTTCTCCTGGACGAGCCTCTCGCCGTCTTCGATTCCCGCCTGCGCCGCACCCTCCAGTGCGAGCTGGCCGCCTTGCTCCGCCAGCTCAATACGACGGTCGTCTATGCCACGCGGGATCAGGAGGAGGCGATGCTCGTCGCCGATCACCTCGCGGTGCTGGAGGAGTGCCGGGTGGCGCAGACCGGCCCGCCGCTCGAGATCTACCGCCATCCCTGCACCCCCTATGTGGCATCGCTCCTGGGGGAAGCGAACCTGATCGAGATCGCGGCGGAAGGGGTCGACGGCAGCCCGGTGCGGACGCCTCTCGGCAGATTCCCGCTCCCTCCGCAGGCGCGGTGGTTGATGGTGCGCCCCGAGGAGGTGACAGAGGACCCGTCCGGGGCCGCCGCGACGGTCCTGGATTGCCGGGCCATGGGCTCGTACGACCGCGTCGTTCTTCTCCTGGAGGGCGACGTCGAGCTGGTCGCTCACTTTCCCACGGGAACCTCGCCCGTGCCGGGCTCCCGGGTGCGGATCGGCCTGCGCTGCCGCCGGCCGCACTTCCTGTTGGATGCCGGCTGCTAGGCTGCGCCCCGGCCCCTAGTTCCCCACGAGCCACTCGAGATATCCTACCGAGTTCAATCACCCGTCCGCAGATGGTTCGAAGCGCAGCGGTAGCCGCCGTTCAGGATGACGCTGCGCACCAGCGGCGGAAACAGATCGAGATGGATGCCGAGCGAAGAGAAGACCTCGCGGGCGCGGGCGTCGCCGGGGGGGAGAAGCGAGGAGAAGCCCTCGGCGCGGGCCGTCCCCTTACGGGCCTCCACGACGACGTTGTTCCAGGTGATCAGGAATTCGGTGTGAGACAGGCCGGCGCGGTTCCGGAGCAGGGAGACGGGAACGTTCAGGAGCGGCAGACGACGCACCGTCATGCCCTGCTTGGCGAGATGCCCGGCGACGAGATCCAGGAACTCGCCCAAACCGGTTATCGCGGCTGTTCGTTGCGCATCACCGAGGGCCGTGGCGAGGGCGTCTCCAGCCGGCTCCAGGCCATAGCCGCTATGCAGGGTCTCCCGGTCCGCCGGCGACAGCTTCACCAGCAGATCCTGACCGGCCTGGACGTCCGCCACCAGAGCGGCCAGACCACCCTGCTTCGCGGGGACCAGCGTCACGATCGAGTCGAGGTCGTAGCCGGCGCCGCCGCCGATGCGCCGCATCACGAGTGTGCGTTGTGAGAGATCTCCCGATCTGCCGTCGGGGAGCGGATGGACGAAGCGGACGGGCCGGGCATAGAGGGAGCTGAGCTCGCCGGCGGCGCGTTGCGCGGCAGCCAGATAGCGGTCGATCCCCTCCGTGGTGGAGAAGCTTTCGACGGGGACGCGGCCGGTCCCGAGCAGAGCGAGAATCCTGGGCTCCAGCGTGTGCAGCGTCACCCAGGCGGCATCGCGGGCCAGCAGCACCTGGCCGTTGTGGAAGGGCACGGGCGCCTCCGTCCAGGTGACTTTGCCCCAGCCGCGATCGATCTCGTCGGGGAGGTTCTGCACCAGCTCCGGGCCGAGGTTGATGTCCTCCTCGCGGCCGGTTTGGACGTTCGGCCGCGCCAGCACCCGCACGCCGCCCGCCGGCGTATGAACCAGGCTGAAGGGGTCGCGCGGCCAGGGGGAATACGGCCGGCCATAGGTGTCGAGCAGGCGGAGGCGCAGCCTCTCGGCGCTCGCCGCCAGGTTTCCCTTGAGCGGCGAGTCGGTGAGCACGATCAGAGTGCGATCGGGATCCGCCGCGCGAACGGCCGAGAGGAACGCGGACGCCGTGACCTCATCGAAAAAGAACGACGGGAGAGAGTAGACGGATGCGGCGAGACGGCCCGCCACGTCGGCGTCGAAGCGCTGCGCCGCCGGCGTGAAGTCCACCCGTCGCTCAGCCGCTCGCCGGGGCGTGGCACCCCAGGCGCGTTCGACTCGCTCTGACGCGGCGAAATCGATCCCGCGCACCTGGTTGAGCTCGTAGAGCAGGGCGTCGCGCAGGCCGGCAGGCACGCCGGGAGCGAGTGCGTGCGGCAGCAGCGCCAGGACGCGTTGCCGGAAGGCCTCCTCCGCCGCGAAGCGTTCGGGATTGACGAGCTGGAGGGTGAGGAGGGCCATCACCTTCTCATGGCTCCACGACCCGCTTCGGGCCAGAGCGAGGCTTCGCTCACGGGCGCAGGCGGCGAGGTAATCCGCCGCCTTCCGGGCCAGAGCAGGATCGGTCGAAACCAGCGCCTGACTAAAAGGCTCCAGGATCTCGCGCAGTCGTTCCGGCTCACGCGCCAGCCGCTCGGCGAGCCCTGCCGGCGGCGTCTCGGCCATAAGGGTCCGGGCGGAGTCAGAAGGGGGAGCGGGGCCAGCTGCGATCAGACAGACACCCCAGAAGCAGACAAGACCGGCGAGGAGGGCGCGAATACGGCACTACTCCTTCGCAGGCGTCCCCCCTCGCCCGTCAGGGAGAGGGGGAGAGGGGGTGAGGCTTCGAAGGGCAGGACGGTGCGATATCAACGCGCGTCTCGACCTCCCTTGCGGGGAGGGCGCTCCGGTCATCGATCGGCCTCTACTGCTCGGCCCTCAGCCGCTCCAGGTTCGTGGCGGCCATCTTGTCCTGGGGGTTGATTTTCAGCACCTGCTCCAGGAGGCTGCGGGCCTCGTCCTTCTTGTGGAGGTTCAGAAGCAGTACCGCCAAATCGTTCATCGCCGCGGTGTGGCGCGGCGCGAGCTGAAGGGTCTTGCGCAGGTCCCGCTCGGCGGAGGCCAAACGCTGAAGGCTCATCTCGACGGCACCTCGCTGGTAGAGGAAATCCGGATTGTTGGGATCGGTCTGCAGGGCCTCCTCTGCCGCCTTCAACGCATCGTCAGGCCGTCGGAGGGCCAGCAGCAGCCGCACCTCCAGCATGCGGGCCCGCGGGTCCTTGGAGATCCCGATTTCCTGGCGGACCGCGCCGAGCGCCGGCTCAAGCTGGCCCTGGCTCATCAGCGCCACAGCTTTCTGCAGACCCTCGCTCGGAGGAGCTTCCGCCGCCGGTGCGGCAGCCGCGGGCTCCGGGGCAGGGGGCGGGGCGGCCGGCTTCACCGGAGGCTTGGCCGCCTCCTCCGCCTGCGCCAGGGCTTTCCGCGCTTCCTCCTTCCGTCCCGCCGCGTCGAGCGCGCGGGCGAGGCCCTTCCAGACATCCGGATTTCGCGGGTGGTAGCGGGTGGCCTTCTCCAGGTAAGGCACGGCCTCCTGAGCCCGCTGGGCATCCACCAGCAGGCTGGCGTACTCCATGGCGATGCCGACCGCCGGACGCGGGTCGCCGAGGACGGAGGGGTCCTCCGGCAATTGATCGGCCAGAGGCTTGAGGGTCGCCATCGCGGCGGCGGCGTTGCCGGCCTGACGCTGGGCCCTGCCCAGGAGCAGCACGAGGCGCGGGTAGCTGCCGGCGCGGCCTTCGAGGAGCTGGACCGCCTCCGCAGGGTGACCCGCCAGCATCTCGGCCTCTGCCAGAGCGCGCCGCACCTCGATGTCCATGCCCTGGGGATGATTGGCGAGCAGGGGCTTGAGGAGGGAGATGGCGCCGAGGCCGTCCTTCTTCAGCACCAGGATCCTACCGCGCAGCAGCCGCAGGGCGGGATCGTTCTCCGGCAGGCCGGCGATGAGCTGTGCGGCGTCGTCGGGCCGCTCGAGCTGGACGGCGAGCGAGGCCGCCATCACCCGGGCGTCGGCGTCTTTCGGGTTGTGCAGGACCCAGGGGCGCAGCATCGAGTAGGCCTCCACCACCCGTCCCTCGCGCGCGTTGAGGAACCCGAGATCCCGCGCGGCGGGCGACGCCGGCTGCAGGAGGACAGAGCGCGTGAGATAGGTCCGCCCTTCCTCCATGCGATTAAGCAGCAGCGCGGCGCGGCCCGCGTTGTAGAGCACGGCGGGCTCGGCATCGGCGGCATCGGCCAGGGGCTGGAGAGCGGTCAACGCCTCCTGGGGCTTGTCCACCTGCAGATACAGGGCTCCGATCAGCGATTGCACCTGCGGCGTGACGAGCTCTTTCGGCAGGGCCTGCAGCTTCTGCAACGCCCCGGCGGCGTTGCCTTTCTCCGCCAGATCGATCGCCTCCTGGACGCGCTTGTCGAGCGGCGGCTGCGGAGCCGCGGGCTGCGGGGCCGCGGGTTGCGCCGGCTGAGCGGCCGTCGGTGGGGCCTGGTCCGCCTGCAACGGGGTCGCCAGAAGCGAGAAAAGCAACAGAGCGAGGGCGTTCTTCATCGTTGGTCAGCTCCGAGCCGAGGCTCAAGAAAATTCGCTACTCTGCGGAACACGCTGAAGGGGCAGGCTCTTCCCGATCTACCCCGCCAGTTGGGCGAGGATCTGCCGGGCCTTCTGGATGTCCGGACCGAAGCGGGCCGGCGGGGCCGTCGCCACGAAACGGGTGAGGGCCTGGCGGGCCTGGCCGGGACGTCCTGCCTGGGCCGCCACCAGACCGATGTTGAACAGGGCGTCATATTGCCGGGGATCGATCGCCACCGAGCGCTCCCAGGCGTCGAGGGCCGCGGCGGGACCTTCCAGACGGTAGAGGGCGACCCCCAGAGTGTTCCAGGAGATGGGCAGGTTCGAGTTGAGCGCCAGCGCCCTCTGGAGCTGCGCCCGCGCCTGCTCCGGCTGGTCCATGCGCAGCGCCACGATCCCCAGGTTCTCGAAAGCCTTGGGATCTTTGGGATACCGGCCGCCCGCCCGCTGCAGCACGGCCACCGCCTCGCCATGGCGGCCGGCGTCGGAGAGGGCGATAGCGAGCGCGTTGAGCGTGACGGGATCCGCGTTGGAAGACGACGCGAGCGGCTGCAGCACGGTCACCGCTTCGCCGGCCTGGCCCGCCTCGGAGAGCGCGAGGCCGAGCTGGCGGCGCAGGGATTCCCGGTCCAGCCCGCTTTGTAAGGCGCTCTGCAGGGCCGCGATGGCTTCGCCGTGCCGCTCGAGCTGGCGCAGGGCGAGGGCCAGATCCTCGTACGCCTCCGTGAGGTCCGGCCGCTCGGCGATCGCCTGGCGGGCCAGGGCGGCGGCCTCTTCGTAATGTCCGCGCGAATAGGCGTCCACGGCCTGGTGCAGCTTGCGGTCCACGCCGATCAGGCTTTTGGGATCGTCCGCAGCGGTATAGACGGACTTCGGCTCCGCCGCTCCGGCGGAGTAGCCGAGGCTGCGGAGGCGGGCCTCTTCCTCGGGTGACACCGCTCCTTTCGGCGGCGGCCAGACGGACTCCCGTGGCAAGGCATTGCGGAGCGCGCGGGAGGTGCGGCGCTCGCTCGTGTAGAGGTTCTTCTCCTCCTTCGGATCAGCGGCCAGGTCGTAGAGCTCGGGCAGCGGCAGATCGATGAGCTTCTTCCGCTCGCGCAGCAGGCCGCGCAGGGGAGCCCAGCCGCGGTTCAGGCTGGTGCTCAACGATTCGAAATAGCTGTCCGGCTCCGCTCCCGCGGCCGCCAGCAGCGACCGGCCGGGGAGCTCCGCCGGCGCTTTCAGGCCCAGGTAGGACAGCACGGTCGGCACCAAGTCCACGTGCCGCGCCGGTCGGTTGTCGCGCCCCGGCGAGATCCCCGCTCCCCAGACGACCAGCGGCACCTTGAGCGTCGGCTCATAGGCGAATAGGCCGTGGGTCAGCTCGCCGTGGTCGCCGAGAGCCTCGCCATGATCGGCAGTGACGACGACCAGCGCGGGCCCCTCCTTGTGCTCCAGAAACGGGCCGAGCAGTGGTGTCAGGAACGAGTCGGCGGCGGCCACCTCGCCTAGATAGGGATTGTCGCGGTAGCGGCTGGCGAACGGCTCGGGTGGATCGTAAGCGGCGTGCGGATCGTAGAGGTGCACCCACAGGAAGCGGTGCTTCCCCTTCTGCAGACCCCACCAGGCGCGGGCGGCGGCGACCACCTGGTCGCCGCGCCGCTCGGCCAGCGCGAACGCGGCCGGATCCGAGCCGCGAGGGAAGCTGTCGTCGTAGACCTCGAAACCCTGGTTCAAGCCGTACCGCGAGTCGAGCGGATAGGCGGCGACGAAAGCGCCGGTGGCGTATCCCGCCCGCTTCAGCAGGGTGGCGAGGGTCGGCACCCGCGCCGGCAGGACGAAACCGCTGTTGTCGCGAACGCCGTGCTGATAAGGGTAGAGCCCGGTCAGGATATTGGTATGCGAAGGGAGAGTGACGACGTTATGAGCGTGGGCGTCGTCGAACACGCGGCCGGCGGCCGCCAGCCGGTCGAGCGTCGGCGTTTCCACCCTCTTGTTGCCGGCGAACCCCAGGGCGTCGGCCCGCAGCGTGTCGATCGTGACGAGTACGACGTCAGCGCCTGAACGGGAGGGACCGGCACCGGCGGATTCAGGGCCGGAGCGGCAGCCGGCGGCCGCCGCCACGGCTACGAGGAGCGAGAGGAGCGCACGCGACCGCATCGTTTTCGGGTGGTAGTCGTAGGGGCGCAGCATGCTGCGCCCCTACACAGGCGGCTGGAAGGAACGGAGACCGCTCTACTTCAGGTCCTTTAGCATCTCCCGGGCGTCCTTGGCATACTTGTTGTTCGGGTCGACCTCCAGGAGCTTCTCGAGGTCGGCCTTAGCCTGAGCCTTCTTGTCCTGGTTGAGATAGGTAAGCGCGCGGTAATAGTAAGCGTCGGCCAGGTTCGGGTTCTCCTTCACCACGCGGTCGAACTGGGCGAGCGCCTGGTCCATCTTCCCCTCGTTGAAGGCCTTGATGCCGAGGTTGAGGATGGTGTTGGGATCCAGCGTGGCGCCCTGCGGCAGCTTCGCCATGTACTGCTGGGCCTCGGCTTCGCGGCCGGCCGCCACCAGGAGGGTGGTGATCAGCCGCAGGGTGTCCGCGTCCTCCGGCGCCAGGGCGAGGGCCTGCTTGAGCGTATCGATGGCCTGATCGGACTTGTTCTCCTTGTAGTAGGTGTCGGCGATGGCGCGCAGGATCGCCGGATGGAGGCTCTTGTCCTCCAGCTTCCCCATGCCCTCCTGATATGCGGCACGGGCCTCGGCGAACTTGCCTTCGTTGAGCAGGGCGTTGCCGCGCTCGATGGCCGCCTTGGCCTGGCCGGCCGCGCTCTCCTGCTCAGCCTTCTGCAGCACTTCCTTGGGAATGACCTTCAGCGCGACGTTGATGGGCTTGGCGGGGCCGAACTCGTTGACCTGGATCTGGCCTTCGGAGAGCATGAAGCCCTCCTTTTCGATGAGGATGCCCCAGGCTCCCTGGGCGAGGCCCAGGGTGGACCACTTGCCGTTCTTGTCAGTGGTGAGGGGGGGCGGCCCGTCGGTCTTGGGGTCGACCCGCTCGGTGCCCTTGCGGAGGGTGATCTTGGCGCCTTGGACGGGCTTGCCGCTCTCGTCCGTGACGGTACCCTGAAGCCGTCCCCGTCCCGCCCACACTTGCCCGTAGGCGGGGATACCGGCGGCCAGCACGAGGGCCGCCAGGAGAAGCAGTGTCTTGAGTTTGCGCGAAACCATGGTTGGGTCTCCTTGTTTGCCTCAGGATGCAAACCGCATGCACGGTGAAGTGTATTCCGGTCGCGGGCAAAAAAAACCGCCGGGGGTCGCCCCCCGGCGGTAGGAAAGGTCAGGAGATCAGCTTACGATCAGCGGAAGCTGAGCCGCGCGCCGATGCGGAAGATCCGCGGGCTGGTGACCTCGGTGACGTGGTCCGAGGTCGCAAGACCGAGGCGGTGCTGCCGCTGCAGCACGTAGGACTCGTTGAACAGGTTGAAGCCGTCGATACCGATCGTCAGCCCGACGTCGCTGAAGGTGAACTCCTTCTCGATGCGGGCGTCGACGATGTGGATATCGTCGTGCCGGTAGGTGTCCGGATCCGGGGTCACCTGGATCGGCACGATGCGGGTGTTCGGGTCGAACACCAGCGTACGGAACCAGTACGGGATCGGGTAACCCTCGCGGCCGGTGAGGTTCAACGCGAAGTTGAAGCCCCACGGACGGTCGGGCGCGATCTGATACAGGCCGTTGATGCTGTACGACCACTTGCTGTTGATGTAGATGCCGCCCTTGGAACCCGAGCCGGAGCCCGAGCCCTGGAGGACGGGATCGCCTTCCTGGTCACCACCGCCGAGGCCGATGGTCGGATCCTCGCGCTCGGCATCCGGCACCTTGCTCCACTCCCAGTCCGCCCAGGTGAAGTTGCCGCGCAGCATCCAGCGGTTGGCGAGACGCTTGTTGAACACCAGCGACGCGCCCTTGTACTCCTGCTCCCGGTCGCCGTTCTCGTAACGGACGCCGCCGCGGGTGGAGACGCCGTTACGGAGGGTGAACCAGTTCAGGGTGAAGGGCTTGCCGTCCGGTGTCTGCAGGGGCACGACCTCACTGTGACGGCCCGAGCTCCCGAAGCAACTCGCCGGGGTGGCCCCTGGGTTGCAAACCGAGATCGTGCGGCTCGTGGACCCCGAAGTGGGACCTGAGATCGCTTGGCCCGTTCCGGCCGGCACGTAGTCCGAGCGGCGGTGCACCCGGCCGATCGAGCCGAGGTTGGCCGCGTCGTACGGGTTGTTGGTGTCGAACACCAGCAGCTCGCTCTCGATGATGTCGCTGATCTTCCGGTAGGTGAGGTTGACCCCGACCACGAACTCGGGCAGCAGGGCGTGCTCGACGCCGAACAGGAGCTCGTCGGTCTGCGGCGCCGACAGGTTGGGGTCGACGTCGTTGACCTGCAGCGGCTGCCGGGTGAAGGGATTGATGTTGCCGCTGAAGAACAACGGCCCGTAGGCCAGGTCGACGTCGCCGGCACCGAGGTTGGCACCGGTGTTGTTGTTGGTGTAGTAGTAGACGTAGCTCGGCAACGCCAGCGGATTTCTCGCCGCCGCGAAGCCGGTTCCGAGCTGATCGGCGAACCGCGAGTAGCTCGCCCGCAGCAGGGTCTTGCGCTCCGCGCCGAGGGCGTAGGTAAGGCCCAAGCGGGGGGTGATGTCTTCCCACTCGAAGCCGATGTCGCCGCCGTTGAAGCTGGCGGCCGGCAGAACGCCCGGCAGGACCGGGTTGGCCCGCACCGAGGTCGCCTCGTTCTGGCCGCCCTGCTTGTCGTAGCGGATGCCGAGGTTGGCGGTGAGGTTGCCGACGGTCAGGGTGTCCTGAACGTAGGCGCTGGTGTACTCCTGGGTCACCGTGTAGAACGCGTCGCGGGCGATGCCGACGACGTTGTCCGCGGTGCCGATCTGTACCGGACCGTTGTAGTTGACGCCCAGGCCGCCCCAGCGGGACAGCGAGGTGACCTCGGCCTCACGGTAGCCGGCGCCGAACTTCAGCTCGTGGGAGAGGCTCCCCGTGTTGAAGAAGTTGCTGGCGTCGAGCTTGTACTGGTCCTGCGGGCGCTCGGTCTGGTACAGCAGGAAGGTGTTGTGCCAGGTGCTGGTGTCGTCGAGGTAGGCGGTGGCGTTGAGCCCGCCCTGAGGCACCAGCTCGAAGCCGCCGTTGACGTGCGAGAACATGCCGGTGAGGTAGAAGTTCGAGGAGAAGATGTGGGTGTCCTCGACCTTGTAGGCGGTCGGCTTGCTGCCGAAGTGACCCTGGTTCCAGGTGGTCTCCTGCGGCCGGGTGGGACCGGCGTTGCGGCCGATCTT
Organism: Thermoanaerobaculia bacterium; assembly: GCA_036002325.1. GTDB lineage: Bacteria > Acidobacteriota > Thermoanaerobaculia > Multivoradales > UBA5704 > DATARR01. Next base: position 49,611 of record DASYTJ010000074.1, read on the forward strand.
CACCTTCTCGCTGTCGAAGTAGAAAGCGGTCGCCGAGTTGTTGGCGGCGATCTGCGCGTTCAGCTTCGCGTTCTTGGTCTCCAGGTCGGTGAAGTCGCTGACGTCGGAGACGGTCAGCAGGTCCACCTTCTGGCGGCCGTAGGAACCCCAGATCCACAGGCGGTCCTTGACGATCGGGCCGCCGACCTCAGCGCCGTAGTCCTTGACGCTGACGATGCGGTTGCCCTGCTTGAACGCCCGGCAGGAGCTGCCGAAGTTGGCATTGGTCGTCGAGCAGGCGTCACCGTTGTCCGCGTCGAACTGGTCGTGCGGGCCGCCTGGATCGGTGGCCAAGCCTGTTGCGGCGTTGGCAGACCGCGACGTGGCGTTCCACGAGCCGGGGGCGCCGAGGTCGCCGCGGAGGTCGTCGCGATCGGACTGCTGGCCGTCGTCGGTGTTGTAGTAACGGCCGGAGCCCCGCCACTCGTTGGTGCCGCGCTTCGTCACCATGTTGAGGACGACGCCGCCGGTGGCGATGGTGGTGTCGGAGCCGCCGGTCGTGACCTGCATCTCCTCGAAGGCGTCGAAGTCGTAGTACGCCGGCGAGGAGCCGAGGGCCGCCATGTCGGTGATGACCATGCCGTCCACAGCCCAGATGGCCTGGTCGCCGCTGGAGCCGGGGCCGACGTACTGCGACTGCTGGCCCGACTCGTTGCCACCGACGTTGATACGGTCGGTCAGCACGCCCGGGGTCGTCTGCAGGATGGCCCAGGGATCACGCGCGGTCGGGATCTTCTCGAGCTCGGTCGAGTTGACCGTGGCGCCCGTGGAGATGCGCCGCTCGTCGAGCAGCGGGCTCTCCGCCGTGACGGTGATCACATCCTCGACCGCCGCCGACAGGGTCACCTCGATCGACGTGTTGCGGCCGACGTTGATGACGATATTCGGATAGTCGATGGTCGAGAAGCCTTCCAGCTCGGCCTTGAGGGCGTAGCTGCCGGGCGCCAAGCTCAGGAAACGGAACTGCCCCTGGGCGTTCGTCACCTGGACTTGCGGCGCTCCGCCGCCGGACAGGGTCACGGTGACCCCGGGCAGCGCAGCTCCCTGGTCGTCCTTGACGGTGCCGTAGAGGTTGCCGGTCTGCAACTGGGCGAAGGCGGTGCCGCCTACGGCCAGCAGCAACAACGCAGCGACGGCTACGATCCGTCCCCAAAGGTTGATGCTCTTCATTTCGATAAACCTCCCGTTTGGTGGTTGTAGGCCGCCGCGAACGTTCGCGGCAGCGGCAAGAAGAAATCAGGTGTTGTAGCCACTGCGACTCTGTGCCGGGCGCCACCTCCTCTCCTGTGCGAGGAATCTTGAAACTGTTTGAAGCTGTAACTCTAGCCAACTGTCCAACCCTCGGTCAAGCAAGCGGGGTGCCACTCTCCGGCGGGGCCTCGCGAGGGACCGCAAGCGACGATAAATCAATAGGTTACCCCGTTTAACGATCAGTCCGCCCGAAGCCCTGATTCAGGGCCTTGAATGGGTCGGATCCAAATTCTTGAACAGCTTGCGGGTCCGCCGGTTCCGCGCGACGGCGCGCCGGGTACGGCATGCTCCGGCGGCTCAAGGGTTTCCGCCACGCGCCGCCGCGGTGCCCCCACCCGTCAGCCGGCATGGCACAGTCCCTGCTATATTGGAGCGTTATGGTACGGAAAGCCGTTCTCTGTTTTCCCCTCCTGCTGACCCTGGCCTGCTCGCAATACAAGACGTTCGATTCGGTGGGCTACCTGCGCCAGCAGTACGCCAAGGAGATCGGAGCGCAGGCCGCCGCGCGGGTCGAGGTCCCCTTCGAGCTGGACGATGCCATCCGCACCGAGCTCAACAAGCTGCAGAAAGTTCCCAGCGAGCTGCGCAAGATCAATCAGGTCAACGCCTTCATCTTCGACGGCCTGCAGCTCAACTACTCGCTGACCCCAACTCGCAACGCCGTCTCCACCTATCGCAGCCGCGAGGGCAACTGTCTCTCCTTCGTCAACCTGTTCGTGGGGGTGGCGCGCGAGCTCGGCCTCAACCCCTACTATGTCGAGGTCACCGATCTCCAGAAGTGGAATCACCGCGACGGTATGGTGGTCAGCCAGGGGCACATCGTCGCCGGCATGTATCTCGACGGTGTCCTGCGCCCGTTCGACTTCCTCCCCTACCGGCGGAAGGCCTACCGCGACTTCAACCCGATTAACGACCTGACGGCGGCGGCGCACTACTACAACAATCTCGGGGCCGAGGCCATCCTCGCCGGCGACCTCGAGCGGGCCCGCGAGCTGCTGACGACCGCCACCCGGATCGCTCCCCGGTTCGTCAAGGCGGTGAACAATCTCGGGGTCGTCGAGGCGCGCGCGGGCGACCCGGCGAAGGCTCTGGAGACCTACCAGCGCGGCCTCGCCATCAGCCCTGACGACTCGACGATTCTCACCAACATGGCGCGTGCTCTGCAGCAGCTCGGCCGCCAGAAAGAGGCCAGCGAGCTGTTGGCGAAGATCGAAGGCGTCAACACCACGAACCCGTTCTTCTTCGTCTATCAGGGGGAAGTGGCGCTCGGCCGGGGGGAGAACGACAAGGCGCTCGACTACATGGTGCGCGCCCTCCGCCTGGACAGCGAGCTGCCCGAGGTCCAGCTCGGTCTGGTCAAGGTCTACCTCGCGCTGGGCGACATGGAAAAGGCGCGGCACCATCTGGGGCGGGCCCTGAAGCTGGATGCCACCAACCAGGACGCGCTGCAGTACGCCCGTATGCTGGGGCAGTGAGCCGTCTCCTTCTCCTCGTGCTCCTCCTACTGCCTGCAGGTAGGGGCGCAGCATGCTGCGCCCCTACCGAATTTCTTCCGGTCAATGCAGGGGCGCAGCATGCAGCGCCCTCGCCCCAGGCGCTTTCCCCAGACGAGGGGTACGGTCTGCTGCGCCGCCTGCTGGCACCGTCGGCGGAGGAGCGCCGGGCCGTGGCCCGGCGGCTGATCGAGGCCCATGACGCGACACTGGTGCCGGGCCTGGTCGATACCTACTTCTTTCTCCCCAAGAACCAGCGGGCCGAGGCGCTGTCGGCGCTGGCCGCCCTCACCGGCGAGCGGCCGGGCGACCGCTACCACGACTGGGTGGAGCTGATAGGCCGTCGCGAGAACCTGATCGCCAAGCCCGGGTACCTACCGTTCAAGGCGGAGCTGCTGGCGCGCATCGATCCGCGCTACCAGGCCGTGCTCTACGACGGCGCCCCGTCGCGCATCCGCCTGGAGGAGGTCGTCTTCGGCGGCGTGCCGGTTGAGGGCATCCCGGCGCTCGACCGTCCGGCGCACGTCGCGGTGGCCGAAGCGACCTACCTCGGCGACTCCGAGCGAGTGTTCGGGGTGAGTGTGGGAGGTGAGCGGCGGGCGTATCCGCTGCGGATCCTCGATTGGCACGAGATGGTCAACGACATCGTGGGAGAGGAGCCGGTCACGCTCTCGTATTGCACCTTGTGCGGATCGGGCGTGCTCTATTCGACCCGAACGCCTGCCGGCGAGGCCTACACCTTCGGCACCTCCGGCCTGCTCTATCGCTCCAACAAGTTGATGATCGACCGGCAGACGCAGTCGCTATGGCTCAATCTGACCGGCGAGGCGGCGGTGGGGCGGCTGGCCGGCAGCGGTGTCCGGCTGCCGGTGTTGCCCCTCGTCCTCACCACCTGGAAGGAGTGGCGGACACGGCACCCCGAGACCACCGTGCTCGCCCTCGACCGCCAGATGGAGCGCCGTTGGGGCTTCACCTACGTTCCCGGCGCCGCCGAGCGCCGGCGGGCGGGGGTCTCCTTCCCGGTGTGGCCGCGGAGCGCCGCGCTCGACCCCAAAGCCGAGGTCTACGCTGTGCGACTGGGTGAGCGTGCCAAGGCCTATCCAGTAGAGCGGGCGCTGGCGGAACGGGTGATCAACGACCGGCTGGGGAGTGACTCGCTGGTCGTGGTGTGCGACGCCGATTCGGGAGCGGTGCGCGCCTACCGCCGCGGCGAGCAGACGTTCGCTCCCGGCTCTCGCCCCGGCGAGCTGGTGGACGGCGAGGGGCGCCGCTGGACCGTCGGCGAGGAGGCGTTGACGCCACAGGACCCCGGACTGGCGCCTCTCGCGCGGCTCCCCGGCCACCAGGCGTTCTGGTTCGGCTGGTATTCGTTTTTCCCCAACTCCGAGCTGTACGGGGCCTCGCCCCGGTAGTACCATGGAACGCGAAAGTAGTTCAAGGAGGCCGCGATGAGCGCGCTCGAAGCCGTACCGACCCGATTCCCTCTCCGCCTCTCGCTGCTGCTCCTGCTGCTTCTTGCCGCGGCGCCGCTCCCGGCCCAGACGCCGCGATTCGAGGACACCTCGCAGGTGGTCGCCGTCGAGGTGCCGGTCAACGTCGTCGACCGCGACGGCCAGCCGGTGCGGGGGCTCACCGCCGCCGACTTCGAGGTCTTCGACGGCGGCGAGCCGCAGAAGATCACCGGTTTCGAGATCATCGACTTGAAGACGGTGCAGAGCGAGCCGGCCGCCGCTTCCCGGCCGGCGGAGAACCTGCCGTCGGGCGGCCGGCGGCACTTCCTGCTTCTCTTCGACCTGTCGTTCTCCAGCCCGACTTCAATCCTCAAGGCGCGGCTCGCGGCGCGCGACCTGGTGCTCAATGCGCTGCACGCCAGCGATCTCGCGGCGGTCGCCACCTACTCGCTGGAGACCGGTCCCAAGCTGTTGGTGACCTTTACACCCGACCGCTCGCAGCTCGCCCGGGCCATCGACACCCTCGGCTATCGCCAGGCCTTCGACGCGCGCAAGGTCGATCCCCTGCATTTCCTCATCGAGCCGCCGTCCACCGCCACCAGCGGCAACGGATTCAGCCTGAGCGAGGGAACGGACCTGCGGGCGCAGCGGGACCAGGCCGTCCGCGAATACCTGCAGACGCTCGCCTTCGCCGCCGAACGCGAGGAGCGGGCCTTCGAGATCGGGCGGATCACCTCCTACTCCCGGTCGCTGGGGGATATGGCGCGGCTCCTCAACGCCGTCAAAGGGCGCAAGAACGTGATCCTGTTCTCCGAGGGATTCGACAGCCGGCTGCTGGTCGGCCGCCAGACGACCGACAAGGAGGCCGAGGACGACAATTTCAACGCCATCGCCGGCCAGATCTGGAAGGTCGACAGCGACCAGCGGTACGGCAACACCGGCCTGCAGGGGGACCTGAAGCGCATGCTCGACGAGTTCCGGCGTGCGGACTGTGTCATTCAGGCGGTCGATATCGGCGGCCTGCGGGCGAGCGGCGACGAGCGGTCGCGGCCGAGCGGCCAGGAGGCCCTCTTCTACATCGCCAATGAGACCGGCGGCGAGCTGTTCAAGGACGCCAACAACCTGCGCCAGCCCCTGGAGCGCCTGCTCGAGCGCACCAGCGTCACGTACCTGCTGACCTTCGAGCGCTCGGACCTCAAGCTCGACGGCTCCTTCCATCGGCTGAAGGTCAAGGCGAAGCTGCCGGCGGGGGCCCGCCTCTCCTACCGCAACGGCTACTACGCGCCGCGACCCTTCAAGGATCTCGATCCGCTGGAGAAGGGCCTCCTGGCCTCCGACAGCATCGCCAGCGCAGCGCCCAAGCACGACGTCGACCTCAACGTGCTGGCCGCCCCGTTCCGCGCCGGCGAGGCCCAGTCCTACGTGCCGGTGATCCTCGAGATCGGCGGGCACAGCCTGCTCGAAGGCCACACGGCCAAGAAGCTGAACGTCGAGATCTACAGCTACGTCAGCGACGCCCAAGGCCAGATGCGCGACTTCTTCAGCCAGCGGGTAGCGCTCGACATCGAAAAGAGCCGCCGGGCGATGGAGGAGGGCGGCATCAAGTACTACGGCCACTTCGATCTCGCTCCCGGCGCCTACCAGGTGCGGGTGCTGGTGCGCAATGCCGATACCGGGCGCACCGGCGTTCAGACTGCCGCCGTGGAGGTCCCCACCTACAGCCCGACGGACCCGGTGCTGCTGCCTCCGTTCTTCATGGAGGACCGCCAGAAGTGGCTGCTGGTGCGTGAGCAGGAGGGGAGCGGGGGGTTGCAGCAGTCGGTCGTTTATCCGTTCACCGTCGGCGGCGAGCCATACGTCCCCGCCGCCCGCCCCGTCCTGCGCCGCGAGCAGCCGGCCCGGCTCTGCCTGGTGGCCTACAACCTCGGCAAGGGCGACCTCGCCGTCCAGGGTCGGGTGGTGGCGGCCAACGGCCAGGCGTCGCTGGCCGGCAAGCTCTCGAAGGTGGAGCGGACGGCGACCGGCATCCAAGGGCTCGACAAGCTCGTCGCCACCTTCGATCCCTCCGGCCTCAACGCCGGCGACTACATTCTGCAAGTGGCGGTGACGGACCCCGCGACCGGTCACAAGGAAGCGAGCTCCCTGCCGTTCCACGTCCTGCACTGACAACGGTCGTCTCGACGGAGCCAAGATCGGCCGCAGGGGCGACCCTGTGCGGCCGATCGGTGGTACCTTTATGGCGAGTCACTCTTTTTTCTTGTCTTGGGAGATCCATCATCGAGGGCTGAAAGGATGACGCATGAGAACGAGTAAACGATGTCTCGCCGCCGTGCTGGCGATCGCCGCCCTGGGGTTGACGCCCTGGCCCGCGGCCGGCCAGCAGACTTTTGCCGGTGCGACGGAGGTCGTAGTCGTCGAGGTCCCGGTCCAAGTGGTCAAGGACGGCGAGCCCGTCCGCGGCTTGACGGCCAACGACTTCGAGGTATTCGACGGCCGCAAGAAGGTGCCGATCACCGGCTTCGAGGTACTCGACCTCGCCACTGCAGCGCCCTCGTCGGCCGCGGCGGCGCAGATTCCCGCCTCGGCCCGCCGGCACTTCCTGATGCTCTTCGACCTGACCTTCTCCGAGCCCAGCGCGCTGGTCAGGGCGCGGGATGCCGCCAAGGACGTGGTCCAGAGCCTGCACCCCACGGACCTGGTGTCCGTCGCCACCTACAGCTCGCTGCAGGGGCCGCAGCTCGTTCTCGGCTTCACACCGGATCGGCAGCAGATCTCCGCCGCCATTGACACCCTGGGCCTGCCGAAGCTCTTCAATCGCTCCGCCGATCCTCTTCGGCTCGTCTTGACCGACGCCCTGGTTGCGCAGAGCTCCTCCGTCCCTTCAACGAGTGCCGGCGGGGGCGCCGAGGTCCGCGCGGCGCGCGACGCCGAGGTCGTCGACACGCTGAAGTCGTTCAGCATCGTCTCGGCGCGCGCCGACCGCTCCGTCCAGCACCAGATCGTGCGCAACCTGACGGCGGCGTTCGCCGATCTCGCCCGTCTGATGGGCGAGGTCGAGGGGCGCAAGTACGTGGTGTTCCTCTCCGAAGGGTTCGACAGCGCGCTGGTTACCGGGACCGGCAGCACGAGCGCCGGTGGCAACGATCTGTCGAATCTGATCGCGGAGGCCGGCAGCGCCGAGCAGGTCACGGAGCCGACGGGCGGCACCGGCTCGGACGAACAGTTCGGCGATACCCGGACCCAGAATGCCGTCGAGAAGATGCTGGAAGAGTTCCGCCGGGCCGACTGCCAGATCCAGACGGTGGACATCGGCGGCCTGCGGGCGCCCGGCGATCAGGGGTTCCAGCACACCAATGGGCGCGAAAGTCTGTTCAACATGGCGAAGAGCACGGGCGGCGAGCTGTACGAGAACTTCAACGACCTCTCGGCGGCCATGGGACAGATGCTGCGCCGCACGGGAGTCACCTACGTGCTCTCCTTCCAGCCGGACGGCCTCAAGCTGGACGGCTCGTTCCACAAGCTGAAGGTGGAGCTCAAGAACGGCCTCCGCGGCGCGCGGGTGGTGTCGCGGACGGGCTATTACGCTCCCCGACCCTACAAGGAGCAGCCGCCGCTGCAGCGCCTGCTGGAGACCGCTAACACGGTGATGGGCGAGGAGGGAGGCTCCGTCGGCGTTGCGGTGCTGGCGGCGGCGTTCCCGCTGGGCGGCGAGCGGGCCTATGTGCCGGTGGTCATCGAGGTGAACGGCGAGAGCCTTCTGGCAGGCAAGCAGGAGGCGAAGATGCCGATGGAAGTCTACGTCTACGCCATCGACCAAAACGGCGCCGTGCAGGACTTTCTCACTCAGAGCTTCGGGCTGGATCTCTCCAAGGCGGAGGCCGCCGTGCGGCAGTCGGGCGTCAAGTTCTTTGGCCATCTCGATCTGCCCCCCGGCAAGTACTCGCTGCGCACGCTGGTGCGCAACGGCACTACCGGCGCCTCCAGTCTGCGGGTCACCGACATGTCCGTGCCCGCGTTTGCCAGTGGCGAAACGGCGCTGCTGCCGGCCCTCTTCCCCGAGCCTCCCGGCCGCTGGGTGATGGTGCGGGAGACCCAGGAAGCGGGACAGGCGCAGATGCCCTATCCCTTCATGCTCAAGGAGCAGCCCTACATCCCGTCCTCCCGGCCGGTGCTCGCTCCGGGCCAGGCCGCCGCCGTGGTGCTGCAGGCCTACAACCTCGGCGCGGGAGACTTCAAGGCAGACGTCAAGGTTCTCTCCGCGGATGGCAAGGAGATCCCCGGCGGCGTTCTCAAGTTGGCGGAGAAGGAGGGCGTCGGAAACGGACCAGTGCGCGTCAGCGCCACCTTCCAGCCGCCGGCGCTGCAGCCGGGTGAGTACGTGTTGCGGGTGACGCTGACCGACGGCGCGGGCAAGACAGGGACAAGCACCGCTCCCTTCGCGGTGGGCGCGGCGGCCGGATCGCGCGGGAGCCGCTGAGGCGGGAGGTGGCATGAGGGCGAAAGGAGAGGTTTTCGCCCCTGCGTTGCTGGCGCTGCTTGCTCTCGCTGCGGCTGGGCAAGGACAGGCACCGGCAACTCAGCCGTCCGCCCCGCCGTCGTTCTCCGGCGCCGCTCAGGTGCTGGCCGTCGAGGTTCCGGTACAGGTGATGCGCGACGGCGAGCCGGTGCGCGGCCTGACGGCAGAGGATTTCGAAGTCTACGAGGGCCGCCGGCGGCTGGCGATCACCGGTTTCGAGATCCTCGACCTCACCGTGTCGGCCGGCGCCGTGGCGGGCCGCGCCACCGAGGTGCCGGCCGCGGCGCGCCGCCATTTCCTCCTGCTCTTCGACCTCGCCTTCTCCGAGCCCCAATCCATCCTGCGGGCGCGCCGGTCGGCGGCCGGCCTGCTGGCGCAGCTCCACCCTACCGACCTGGTGGCCGTGGCCACCTACAGCGCCTCGCGCGGCCCGCAGCTCGTGCTCGGCTTCACCACCGACCGGCGGCAGCTCGACAGCGCCCTCTCAACGCTCGGCCTGCCCGACCTGATCGTGCGTCCGGTCGATCCGCTGCGGCTCGTCCTGCAGCAGGTCCTCGGAGCAGAGAACGCCGCCGGAGCCGGCGTGCCGCCCCTCGCCCGCGACCCACTCGCCGAGGCCACGGACGTGGCTTCTCTGCAGCGCATGGAGACGGTGGTCAACGCCGTCGACCGGGCCGATCGCACCGCGCAGCGGAACCACGTCAACAACTTCACCCGCTCGCTCTCCGTTCTCGCCCGGCAAATGGCCGTCATCGACGGCCGCAAGTACCTGGTGTTCCTCTCCGAGGGATTTGACAGCGCCCTGATGCAGGGCACGGCCGATTCCCAGCGTCAGGAGGAGCTGCGCGAGTTCGCCCTCCACGGCGAGTCGTGGCGGATCAACCCGGAGGAGCGCTACGGCCTCACCGAGACGAGCAACGACGTCGAGAGGATGCTGGAGGAGTTCCGGCGCGCCGACTGTGTGATTCAGGCCGTCGACATCGGCGGCGTGCGTGCCGGCGCCGACCAGGGCGTGCCCCGCCTCGGCGGCCGCGACAGCCTGCTGATGATGGCTCGCGGCACCGGCGGCGACCTGTACGAGAGCTTCAACGACTTGGGGACGGCGATGAGCCGGATGCTCAAGCGCACCAGCGTCACTTACCTGCTGGCGGTCCAGCCCGACCGTCTGGAGCCGGCGGGGGAGTACCATCGGCTGCGGGTGGAGCTCAAAGCTCCCCTGCGCGGCGTGCGGCTGCTCCACCGGCCGGGGTACTACCCGCCGCAGCCGTTCGCGCAGCAGGACCCCATCGAAAAGCTGCTGGCCGCCGCCAACCAGATGATGAGCGGCAAGGAGAGCGACGCGGTCGCCACCGCCGTGCTGGCGGCGCCGTTCCGGTCGGCGGGAGAGAAGGCGTACGTGCCGGTGCTGATCGAGGTGAACGGCGCCGATCTGCTCGCCGGTCTCCAGCGCCCGATCCTGCCGGTCGAGATTTACGTCTACGCGCTCGACGAGTTCGGCGCGGTGCACGATTTCCTCACCCAGACGGTCGGCCTCGACCTTGCCAAGACCGGGGAGCCGCTGCGCCAGGGCGGCCTCAAGTTCTTCGGTCATCTCGATCTGCTGCCCGGCGACTATTCGCTGCGGGTGCTGGTGCGTAACGGCACCAGCGGCGCCTCCGGCATGCGGGTCCTGCCGCTGCACGTGCCTGCCTTCGCCGGCGGCGAGCCCGCTCTGCTGCCGCCGCTGTTTTCCGAGCCGCTCAATCGCTGGCTCCTGGTGCGCGAGGAGTCGCGGGGCGAGGGCCGGCAGCCCGCCTATCCCTTCCTGCTGCGCAGCGAGCCGTTCGTCCCCGCCTCGCGGCCGGTGCTGGCCCCGGGGCGGCCGAGCCGTCTGGTTCTCGCCGGCTTCAACCTGGGGTCGGGACCCTGGCAGGCGCAGGCGCGGGTGCTGACGCTCGACGGCCGGGAGATCCCGGGTGGCAGCCTCGATCCGCTCGACCGGCGCAGCGGCGGGGATGGCGCCGACCGGGCGGTCACCACCTTCCGGCCGCCCGAGCTGCAACCAGGCGAGTACGTGCTCCGTATCACGGTGACCGGCGGCACGGCGGAGACCAGCAGCTCCCTGCGGTTCGTAGTCCCGCCGGCGCCCCGCGGCAGGGGCTGAGCTGCCGGGATTCGTTTCGTGTCGAGGGGAACTTTTCTTTTCTGCAGCCAGTCCGAGGGGCGGAGGGCAGTCAGGAGGCGAGAGATGAAGTTCTTTGTGCGGTTTGATCGTCCTGGACGGCGGCGCACCTGGGCCGCCGCCCTGATGCTGGCTGTAGCGGCGCCTGCGCAGCCGGCGCAGAGGTTCTCCGAGTCGACCGACGTCGTCGTCGTCGAGGTGCCGGTGCAGGTGGTGCGCGACGGCAAGCCCGTGCGCGGACTCACCGCCGCCGACTTCGAGGTCTATGAAGGGCGCGAGAAGCAGGCGATCACCGGCTTCGAGGTCCTCGACCTCGCGGCCGTCCCCGCCGACAAGCCCGAAGCGGTCCGCCGCCTGCCCATGTCGGCCCGGCGCCGGTTCGTGCTCCTCTTCGATCTCGGATACTCCAAGCCGACCTCGATGACGAAGGCCCGCGAGGCCGCCAAGCGGCTGCTGCACGGCTCTTTCCATCCTTCGGACCTGATCGCCGTCGGCGCCTACCTGCCGGCGAAAGGACCGCAGCTCCTGCTCGGCTTCACCACCGACCGCGGGCTCGTCGAGTCGGCCATCGACCGGCTGAACCCCGTGCAGACCCACTTCGCCGTGGACCCCCTGCTGCTGGCCGCCGCGGCCCTGGGCGACAGCGACGGCTTCGGAGGGGTGCACAGCCGGGTGGCGGCGACCTCCGAGATCGAGACCCCCTACGCCGGCGTCGAGGCTCCGGTCTCCATGGCTTCAGCCCTCGCGCGCAGCGAACGGGAGAAGCAGCGCAGCACCTTCGCCGGCTTCACCCGGGCGCTGCAGGTCTTCGCCGACGCCATGGCCGCCATCGACGGGCGCAAGAACGTGCTCTTCCTTTCCGAAGGCTTCGACAGCTCCATGGTCATGGGCACCGTCGACGAGTCTGAAATCCAGCGCATGGACAACAGCTCCGTGCGCGGCGACTTCTGGAATACCGACAACGACGCGCGCTACGGCAACACCAAAGCCAACACCGATCTCGAGAAGATGCTGGAGGCCCTGCGCCGCGCCGACTGCGCCATCCAGGCCGTGGACATCGGCGGCGTGCGGGCGAGCGCGGACGATCTGCGGGCGGCGCGGTCCCAGGGGGCGGACGGCCTCTTCCTGATGGCCAACTCCACGGGCGGCGAGCTCTACCAGAATTTCAACAACCTCGGCGTGGCCATGGAGAAGATGCTCGACCGCACCAGCGTCACCTACGTGCTGAGCTTCCAGCCCGACGTCAAGCACGACGGCCAGTACCACAAGCTGCGCGTCGAGCTGAAGAGCCCCCAGGGCGCGCGCGTCGTCTATCGCCCCGGCTATTACGCCCCGAAGCCCTATGGCCAGCGCAGCGCCATGGAGAAGCTCCTGCAGACCGCCGGCCAGGTCGTCTCCGGGCAGGAGGGCGGCCCCGTCAGTCTCGCCGTACTGGCGGCTCCCTTCAAGGTCCCGGGCGACAAGGCCTACGTGCCGGTGGTGGTGGAGATCGACGGCGGGAGCCTGCTCGCCGGCCATCAGGGGACGGACCTGCCGGCCGAGATCTACGTCTACGCCATGGACGGCCAGGGCGCGGTCAAGGACTTCTTCACCCAGACCATGCGCCTCGACCTCGCCAAGGTCGGCCAGCCCATCCGCAAGACCGGCATCAAGCTCTTCGGTGATCTCGACCTGGCGCCCGGCGCCTACTCGGTGCGGGTGCTGGTGCGCAACGGCCAGACGGGCGCGGCGGGGATGCGGGTGGCTTCCCTGGACGTGCCGGCGTTCGGCGACGCCGCGCCGTTGCTGCTGCCGCCGTTCTTCCCCGAGCCGGCTGGCCGCTGGCTGATGGCGCGCGAGGTCAAGATGCGGGAAGGGGAGGTGCCCTATCCGTTCATGGTGGGGGATCAACCCTACATCCCCGCCTCGCGGCCGGCGTTGCTGCCCGATCAGAAGGCCGCTCTGTCGCTGATCGGCTATCGCCTCGGCGAGGGTCTGAAGGCCCAGGCCGTGGTGATGACCGCCGACGGCAAGGAGGCGGGCGAAGGGCGGGTCGAGATCCTCGGCCGGGAGACCGCGGGGGCTGACGGGCCCGACCGGCTGAAAGCCACCTTCCAGCCTCCCCGGCTGCAGCCTGGCGAGTACATGGTGCTGGTGACGGTCACCAACTCCCAGGGAGCGGCGGAGACGAGCGTGTCGCCTTTCGTCGTCCCGAGCTCCGGCGGCCCGGCGAAGACGGGAGGGACGGACGGTTAACGGAGCCGCGCAGGCCCGCGTCGTCCTCAAGCCGGGCCGGGAGAAGGCGGTGCGGGACGGCCATCCCTGGATTTTCTCCGGCGCCATCGCTCGGTTCGATGGCTCCGAAGACGCGCCCCTGGCCCAGGTCTTCGACACCGGAGGCAGGGCCCTCGGACTCGGTTTCCACAGCCCCCGCTCGCAGATCCGCCTGCGTATGCTGGGCGCTGGCGTCGAGGCGGCGGACCGCTCCTTCTTCGCGGCTCGCATCGCCGAGGCGCTCGCCCTGCGGCAGGCCGTGCTGCCGCCGGAGACGACCGGCTACCGCCTGCTCAATGCCGAAGGGGACGGGGTCCCCGGCTGGACGGTCGATCGCTTCGGCGACGTGCTGGTGAGCCAGATCACGGTGGCGGGGCTGGAGGCGGTGCGCGCCGAAGCCTACGCGGCCCTGACGGAGGCCCTGCCGGGCGCCGCCGTCCTCCAGGCCAACGACGTACCCGTCCGCCGCGCCGAGGGCCTCTCCTTCACGAGCGAGGAGACGATCGCCGGCGAGCCCCCAGCCGAGGTCCGTTTCAGCGAGTCGGGGCTCGCCTTCACCGCCGAGCTCGCGGGCGGCCAGAAGACCGGCTTCTACTGCGACCAGCGGGAGAGCCGCCGGCGGGCCGAGCGCCTAGCCGCCGGCCGCTCCGTGCTCGACCTCTTCGCCCACACCGGCGCCTTCGGCGTCTACGCCCTGCGTGGCGGTGCCTCGCGGGTAGTGCTCGTCGAGTCCTCGGCGCGCTTGATCGAGCGGGGCCGCCGGCACGTCGAGCTGAACGGCTTCGCTGCGGACCGCGCCGAGTGGGTCAAGGCGAACGTCTTCGAAGACCTGCGCCAGCGCACGGAGCGCTACGGCCTGGTCGTCTGCGATCCGCCGCCGCTGGTACGCAAGCGGCCGGACCTCGCCGCCGCGGCCCGCGCCTACAAGGACCTCAACCGCCTGGCCCTCGCGCGCGTCGAGCCGGGCGGCTTCCTGCTGACCTTCAGTTGCAGCGGCGCTGTGGACGCCAAGCTCTTCCGCCAGATCTTCTTCGCCGCCGCGGTCGAGGCCGGGGTGCGCGTCTCGCTCCTGGAGCCCCTCGCCGCCGCGCCGGACCACCCGGTAGCCATCACCCATCCGCAGGGGGAGTACCTGAAGGGTTGGCTGGCGATGGTGAGAGGGCCGGCGCTATAGCTGCTGAACTTCTTTGTGATAGGGTGGGAGCACAATCCGGCGAGGGATTATGGACCAGGAGCTTCGGGAGTATCTCGACGAGCGTTTCAAGTCGATCGATGAGCGTTTCAAGTCGATCGATGAGCGTTTCAAGGGGGTAGACGACCGTTTCCGTGAGAGCGCGGAGCTGCTCCAGCAATTCCGGCAGGAGACCAACCAGCGCTTCGATGGAATCAACGACCGACTCGAAGAAGTCGAAGCCGACCTCCGCCACACCAACGTCGTGGTCGAGGATCTGCATGGGCAGATCGGGCTCGTTGCCGAGGGAGTGGCTACCGTCAATGCCAAGGTGGACAAACTGGAGACGAAAGTGGACGACGGGCTGAAGGAGGTACGGGCCGATAATCAACGCCTCTATCGGGACCTCGACAGCCGCGTACGGAAGCTGGCAAGCGCCTGACGGGCCGCCGTGTTCCCGGACCGCTGGCTCGCCCTCCTCGCCGCCGCCGTGCTTCCCGGCACCGGCCGCGATCCCCTGCTCCACCTGAAGAAAGAAGCTGACGCCGAGGGTTATCGAGTGGCGCTGGACGACGGCGCTCTCGTCGGCCACTTCGAGGTCTTCGACGAGACGCTGCTCGAAGCCGGGAAATCTGGACCCGATTCCTCGGAATCTGGTCCGAGCTTCGGGGAGTTTGGCGTAGATTCCGGTGAGATTGGCGTAAAACCGGGTGAGATTGGCGGGCAATCCGGAGAACTTGGCGTCAACTCAGGGGAGTTTGGCGTAAAACCAGGTGAGTTTGGCGTCTCCGCCGGGGAATCTGGCGTCAACTTAGGGGAGTTTGGCGTAAAACCAGGTGAGTTTGGCGCCTCCTCCGGGGAATCTGGCGTCAAATTGAGGGAGTTTGGCGTGAAACCAGGGGAATCTGACCGGGGCTCCGCCGCTCTCCGGAGCCCGCAGCGCTTCATTGACACCCTCCCCCGCCCTTTGCTACCCTCTCCATCCCTTGGCAACCGCCAGAAGGGAAGGGACTTCAGGCCCGTAGCTCAGTTGGTTAGAGCGCTACGTTGACATCGTAGAGGTCAGCGGTTCAAGTCCGCTCGGGCCTACCATGATTCGTCAGGAGTGGAAAATTCGGCGCCAGACATCGAGACCGCGAAACGGAGATCGCACCACTGGTGGCCGACGTCCAGCCTCATGCCCAGGCGCTTAGCTCAGTTGGTTAGAGCGCTACCTTCACACGGTAGAGGTCAGCGGTTCGAGTCCGCTAGCGCCTACCATCTCTCCCACTCGTGACTTCCTCCGGCGCGGGCCGCCGCCCGAGAGCGAACCCTTTTTCAGATCTGTCTGGATGGATGGATAACGTGGTCCTATGGAGACGATGACCGAAGCCCTCAGCCTGACCCTGCCCGACGGCTCCGTTCGCACGGTGCCGGCAGGGACCACTCCGCTGGAGGTGGCGGCGGCGATCGGGCCGCGCCTGGCCAAGGACGCCGTGGGCGCCGAGCTCGACGGCCGCAAGGTCGACCTGCGCCAGCCGCTGGCCCAGGGGGGGGCTTTCCGCATCTTCACCGTCAAGAGCCCCGAGGCGGGCGAGTTCATCCGCCACAGCGCCGAGCACGTGCTGGCCGACGCCGTCAAGCGCCTGTGGCCGGAGACGGAGATCGACGCCGGCCGCAAGGACCATAGCGAGAAGTTCCAGTACGACTTCCGCTTCCCGCGCGCCTTCACGCCCGAGGACCTGGAGCGCATCGAGGAGACCATGCGCGAGATCCTCGCCGAGGGGAGCGAGTTCGAGCGCGTCGAGGTCACCCGCGAGGAGGCCGAACGGATCTTCCGCGACCTGGGCGAGACGCTGAAGGTCGAGCGGCTCAAGGAGATTCCCGCGAGCGAGGCCATCACGCTCTACCGCGACGGCCGCTTCACCGACCTTTGCCGCGGTCCCCACGTGCGGAACCTGTCGCAGATCGGGGCGGTGAAACTGTTGGAGGCCTCCGGCGTCTACTGGAAAGGGGATGAAGCCAACGAGCGCCTGCAGCGCATCTACGGCACCGCCTTCGCCAGCGCCAAGGAGATGGAGGAGTACCTGGAGCGGCTGGAGCAGGCGCGGGCCCGCGACCACCGGCGGCTGGGCCAGGAGCTGGACCTCTTCAGCTTCAACCCGCTCGCCCCGGCGATGCCGTTCCTGCATCCGAAGGGCGCGTCGATCTACAACGGGCTCGTCGACTACGTCCGCGAGCTGTATGCCCGCGATGGTTATGGCGAGGTGATCACGCCGCAGATTTTGGACGTGGAGCTGTGGAAGACCTCGGGCCACTACGACAACTACCGCGAGAATATGTTTTTCACCGAGGCCGACGAGCGGCAGATGTCGGTCAAGCCGATGAATTGCCCCGGCCACTGCCTGATCTTCGGCACCCGGCTGCGCTCCTATCGCGACCTTCCCGTACGCTATGCGGATTTCGGCCGCTTGCACCGCTACGAGCGGAGTGGTGTAACTGCAGGCATGTTCAGAGTCCGCTCGTTCTCGCAGGACGACGCCCATATCTTCTGCACCGAGGAACAGATCGAAGATGAGGTGTTGCGGGTAGCTCACGTGATTCTTGAGGTTTATCGGACCTTTGGCTTCAAGAGTTTCAGGGTCGAGTTATCGACTCGACCCGAAAAGAGAATCGGCAGCGACGACATGTGGGATCAGGCGGAGGAGGCGCTCCAAGCCGCCCTCGACAAGAGCCTGTCCAAGTACGTCACCAACCCCGGCGATGGCGCCTTCTATGGTCCGAAAATCGACTTCCACGTGGAGGATGCTCTGGGGCGGTTCTGGCAGCTCGGCACCATTCAGCTCGACTACCAGATGCCGCAGCGCTTCGGCCTTACCTACGTCGGGGCGGATGGCTCGGAGCACCAGCCGGTGATGATCCACCGCGCCATGCTAGGCTCGATCGAACGCTTCATGGCGATTCTCATCGAGCAGACGGCGGGAGCGTTTCCGTTGTGGCTGGCGCCGGTGCAGGCCTTGATATTGCCCGTCTCCGAGAAGTTCGCCGCCTACGGCGAGAAGGTGCGTTCGGCCCTGGCCGCGGGCGGCGTACGCGCGGAGCTCGACGCCCGCAACGAGAAGCTCGGCTACCGCATCCGCGAGGCGCAGCTCCAGAAGGTGCCGTTCATGCTGGTGGTCGGCGCGCGCGAGGAGCAGGACGGGACGGTCTCCGTGCGGCGGCGCGCCGGCGAGGACCTGGGCGCCATGGCGCTCGACGCGTTCCTCTCCCGGATGCGCGGCCTCACGGAGGCGCGCAGCCGGGAGCTTTAGACACATCTAAGAAAAGGAGAACCGATCTGAAAACGACAAGACGGGCGAAAGCTCGACGCTCTGAGGGGGTGAGCTAGACATCGACAAGACGACGCGGATCAACGAGCGTATCCGGGTACGCGAGGTGCGCTTGGTAGACGGTGACGGCTCGCAGGCCGGCATCGTGCCGGTGGAAGAGGCGCTGCGGCGGGCGCAGGAACAGGGTCTCGACCTGGTGGAGGTGGCGCCGACGGCCAAGCCGCCGGTGTGCCGCATCATGGACTTCGGCAAGTTCCTCTACGAACAGAAGAAGAAGGCCCATGAGTCGAAGAAGAAGCAGAAGATCATCCACGTCAAAGAGGTCAAGTTCCGGCCCAACATCGACGAGCACGACTACGACTTCAAGCTCAAGAATGCCCTGCGATTCCTGGGCGAGGGCGACAAGGTCAAGGCCACGGTGCAGTTCCGCGGCCGCGAGATGGCGCGCCAGGACCTCGGTCACAAGCTGCTCAAGCGCTTCGAGGCGGACCTGGGAGAGCATGGAGTGTTAGAATCCTCGCCCGAAATGGCCGGCAACCGGATGCACGTCATCTTCGGTCCGCCGCGCCACGGGGGAGCCAAGAAAGCGACCTCCTGACCCCGCGAGGGACAGGAGAGGACGCCGGGGAGGGAATTTCTCCTTCCCGGGCTTGATTTTTGTTGCCGCGGGGTCGTTCCCCGCCGGAGCATGGAAAGGAGACGGCCTTGCCGAAGCAGAAGACGCACAAGGGGGCCGCGAAGCGTTTCAAGGTCACGGGGACGGGCAAGGTGACGCGTCACCAGTCGATGCACAGCCACATCCTGACCAAGAAGACCACCAAGCGGAAGCGCAACCTGCGCAAGTCCACGGAGGTCTCGCCCGCTTTCGCCGGCACGCTCAAGGAGATGCTGCACACCTAGGGGCGCCCCAAAGGCACCCTCACATCATTGACGACGGCCACCGGAGGGACGGACCTGCCCCCCGGAGCCGCGGCCCCCGGCACTTGGCAATCGCCGCCGCGCGGGCCCTTGACCGCTCCCCTCTCTAAGAGGGTGGAGCAGAAACGAGGTTCGAGAGATGGCACGTGTCAAGCGCGGTAGCAAGCGCGTCCAGAAACGGAAGAAGATCCTCAAGCTCGCCAGTGGCTATTACGGCACCAAGTCGAAGAGCCACCGCATCGCCAAGCAGGCCGTCGACAAGTCGCTCGGCTACGCCTACCGCGACCGCCGGCAGAAGAAGCGGCAGATCCGCAGCCTGTGGATCGTGCGCATCAACGCCGCCGCCCGGTTGCACGGCCTCTCCTACAGCCGCCTGATCGCCGGCCTGAAGGCCGCCGGCTCGCTGCTCGACCGCAAGGTGCTGGCCGACATGGCGGTCGCCGATCCGCAGGGCTTCGCGGGCATCGCGGAGCTGGCGAAGTCAGCGCTGCCGAGCACCCCCGCGCCCGCGGAGTCGTAGGGTGAGCGCCGCCGGCGGCGAAGCCCAGGCGGTGGAGACGGCGGACGTCGAAGCCCGCGCCGAAGAGTTCGCGCGCGCCTGCGAGCAGGTGCAGGACCGCGCGGCCTGGGAGGCCCTGCGCGTCCAGTGGGTCGGCCGCAAGCAGGGCATCCTGCGCGCGCTGCTCGACGACATCAGGAAGGTCGAGCCGCAGAGCCGCCGCGCCTATGGCGAGGCCGTCAACCGTCTGAAGGAGCGGGTCGAGGGCCGCCTCGCCGAGCTTGACGAGGCGCTCACCGCCCGCGAGCGCGAAGCCGCCCGCCGCGCCGCCGTCGTGGACGTGACGCTGCCCGGCCGGCGGCCGGGCCTGGGGAGCGTCCATCCCGTCTCGCTGGTCTTCGCGGAGATGGAGCAGATCTTCAGCGAGATGGGATACAGCGTCGCCGAGGGTCCCGAGGTCGAGGACGACTACCACAACTTCGAAGCCCTCAACTTCCCCCGCGACCATCCGGCGCGCGACACCCAGGACACCTTCTTCCTGGAGAACGGCCTGCTGCTGCGCACCCACACCTCGCCGGTGCAGATCCGCACCATGCTGGCGAGGAAGCCGCCCATCCGGGTGATCTGCCCCGGCCGGGTGTATCGCAACGACAACGACCTGCGGCACTCCCCCATGTTCCACCAGGTGGAAGGTCTGGCGGTGGCGGAAGGGATCACCGTCGGCCATCTCAAGGGGACCCTGCTCGCCTTCATGCGGCGGCTGTTCGCGTCCGACGTCCAGATCCGTATGCGGCCGAGCTTCTTCCCCTTCACCGAGCCCTCGGCCGAGATGGACGTCACCTGCCAGAACTGCAAGGGCAAGGGGTGCGAGGTCTGCTCCGGCACCGGCTGGATGGAGATCCTCGGCTGCGGCATGGTCGATCCCCGCGTGCTCGCCGGCTGCGGTATCGATCCCGACGTGTACTCGGGCTTCGCCTTCGGCATGGGCGTCGACCGGGTGGCGATGAACCGCTACGGCATCCCCAACATCCGCCTGCTGTTCGACAACGACGAGCGGCTGCTGCGGCAGGTGAGGGGCTGATGGAGTTCTCCGCGAGCTGGCTCGCCGAGTACGTCGATCTGCCGGCCGACGTGGGGGATCTCCAGCGGCGCCTGACGGAGGCCGGGCTGAACGTCGAAGGGCTGTCGGTCCACGACGGCGATACGGTGCTCGACGTCGAGGTCACCACCAACCGGCCCGACTGCATGAACCACTTCGGCCTGGCGCGCGAGGTGGCCGTGATCTACGGCCGGCCGCTGCGGCGTCCGCCGGCGTCTCTCGCCGAGACGGCCGAACGGAGCGCCGACGCCGCCCACGTGGTCATCGAGGACTACGAGGGCTGCCCGCGGTTCGCGGCGCGGGTGGTGCGGGGCGTCCGCATCGGTCCCAGCCCCGAATGGCTGCGGCGGCGGCTGGAGTCGATCGGTCTGCGCTCGATCAACAATGTCGTCGACGTCACCAACTTCGTGCTCTGGGAGCTGGGCCAGCCGCTCCACGCCTACGACCTCGCCAAGGTCGCCGGCGGCACCCTCGTGGTGCGCCGGGCGCGGGCGGGGGAGCGGCTGATCACTCTCGACGGCCAGGAACGCCGGCTCGACCCGGAGATGCTGGTCATCGCCGACGCCGAGCGGCCGGTCGGCTTGGCCGGCGTCATGGGCGGGCTGGAGAGTGAGGTGACGGACGCGACGCGCGACGTCCTCCTGGAGGGCGCCCACTTCGACCGGCGGGCGGTGCGGATCGCGGCTCGGCGCCTCGGCCTGCACACCGACGCCAAGCACCGTTTCGAGCGGGGCTCGGACCCCGAGATCTGTGCCGAGGCGGTGAGCCGCGCCGCGTTCCTGATCGCCGAGCTGGCGGGAGGCACGGTCCTCAGCGGGGTCATCGACGTGCGCGACGGGGCGCGGACCTGGACTCGCAGCGGGCGTCTGGACCTTGCGAAGCTCGACGCCTTCGCCGGCGCGAAGGTCGATCCTTCTGACGCTGAGCGCTGGCTCACCGGCCTCGGGTTCGGCGTTGATCGTGCCGGCGGCAACGGCGTCTGGAACGTCACCGTCCCTTCCTGGCGGTACTTCGATTTCCAGCCGCGGCCCGAGCCGCCGCACGAGGTGTACCCGCAGGACCTCTACGAAGAGGTGCTGCGGATCCACGGCTTCGATCGCATCGACGCGGCCCTGCCCGGCATTCCCGGAGCGGATGCGCCGCGGCCGGCGAACCAGGTCCGCCGCGAGCGGCTGCGCCGGCAGCTCGCCGCTTCCGGTTACACCGAGGCGGTGCACTTCGCCTTCCTCGATCCGGCGCGGGACGCTGCCTTCCCGGTCCTGCGGCCGCAGGCGAAGCCCATCCGCCTGGCCAATCCGCTCTCCGAGCAGTATTCGGTGCTGCGGCGCTCGCTGGCGCCGAATCTCTTGGAGACCGCCCGTTTCAACCAGCGGCGAGGCCTCCCCGCGGTTCGCATGTTCGAGATCGCCACCGTTTTTTTCGACAACCCGGACGGCGGGCTGCCGGGCCAGCCGGAGCACGTCGGGCTGGTCTGCGGCGGCAAGCTGGGCAATCCCTGGGAGCGCGAGGTGGACCTCGATCTCTTCGACCTCAAGGGAGCGATCGAGGCCGTGGCCGAGGTTTTCGGCGTGCGTTTCGAGGTCCGCTCCGCGGATTTGCCGGGACTGCTGGCCGGCAACGCGGCCGAGCTGCTGCGGGACGGTGAAGTGGTCGGCTGGTTCGGCCGCGTCGAAGAGGAGGAAAGCTATCCCCTCTATCTGGCGGAGCTGGCGACGGATGCCCTGGCCGGCGGCGAGATGAGCCTGGAGGTGGAGCTGCCCTCCCGTTTCCCCGGCATTTCGGCCGACTTCACGCTGACCCATGCCCTCGCGACGCCCTGGTCGGAGATCGACGGCGCCATTGCCGGGCACCGGCCGGCCGACCTCGTCTCCTGGCGGCTCAAGGTGCGCTACCGGGGACCCGGAGTCCCCGAGGGCGCGGTCAACACGACGATTTCGTTCCATTACAACGCGGGCGAGCGCTCGCTGACCCAGGAGGAGGTCAATGCCCGTCAGCAGGGCCTCAACCAGGAGCTCGAGCGCCGCTTCGGCTGGAAAGGCTAGGGCAGCCGTGGAAATCGAGTGGCTGGACGGTCTGGAGACCCGGGTGCGCGAAGCCGTGGCGCGCCTGGCAGAGCTGGGCGAAGAGAACCGTTCGCTGCGCGCCAGGATCAAGACCCTGGAGACCCGCCTCGCCGCGGCTTCGACGCCGGCCGCCGAGCCTGCCGAGACAGAGGAGAGCGAGGAGATCGCCAGCCTCCGCGCGAGGGTCCGCGACCTAGAAGACCAGCTCGCCGCCGCCGAGACCGAGCGGGCTGCGGCGGCCGCGGCGGCGAAGAGCTGGGAGATCGAGCGCGAAGAGGTCCGCCGGCGAGTGGAAGGGTTGGTGGAGCGGCTGGAGGGGTTGGCGGAGGGGTGAGGCTTCGAAGGGGAGAACCCTGACCCATCACGGTCCTCTTGAACTATCGATCCACTCCAATCACCTCAGCCATCCCCTTCACCCCATCCCCCTCCATCAGCCGCAGCAGCTCCTCGTTGATCCGCCGCGGCAAGGATGGGCCCTCGTAGATGAGGGCGGTGTAGATCTGTACCAGCGAAGCTCCGGCGCGCAGGCGGCGGTAGGCTTCGGCTCCTGAGTCGATGCCGCCGACGCTGACCAGGACCGTCCGGCCGAACAAAGCCTGGGACACGGCTTCCAAGATCGCGAAGCTTTTCTCCCTCAGAACCTGGCCGGAGAGGCCGCCGAAGGCTTTTGCTCCGGGGAGGAGGGAGTAATCGACGGTCGTATTGGTGGCGATGATGCCCGCCGCGCCGGCCTCGACGGCCGTCTCGCTCAAGGCAACCGCCTGTGCCGGCGTGAGGTCGGGGGCGATCTTCACCAGGACCGGCTTCGCCGTGATTCCTGATGCCAGACTCAGGAGGGAACGGACGAAATCCTCGTTCTGGAGGTCGCGCAGCCCCGGCGTGTTCGGCGACGAGAGGTTCACCACTAGGTAGTCGCAGAGGGCGTGGAGACCCCGAATCAAGGTCTCGTAGTCGGCGAGCGCCCGCTCGGGAGGGGTCGCCTTGTTCTTGCCGAGGTTGACGCCGAGCGGCAGGCCGGAGGGGTAGAGCTTCGCCAGGCGTTGCCGCATGGCCTCCATGCCGCCATTGTTGAAGCCCAGGGCGTTCTGTAGGCTCTGCTCTTTGGGATGGCGGAAGAGCCGTGGCTTCGGGTTGCCCGGTTGCGGCAGCGGAGTGACCGTCCCTACCTCGACGAAGCCGAAGCCGAGGGCCGGCAGGGCGCGGACGGCGACGGCGTCTTTGTCGAAGCCGGCGGCGAGCCCCACCGGATTCGGGAACTCGCGGCCGAAGAGGGTCTGCCGCAGGACCGGCGAGGCAACCTGGTTCCGCCGGGCCAGTGCGACCGTGACCCCGGGGAGGGCCTGCGCGGCGCGCAGCGCCCCAACGCCGATCCCGTGGCTGACCTCGGAATCGAGCCGGAAGAGCAGGCGGCGGACGACGGGGTAGACGGGCACGGCCGGGAGGGATTGTAGCCGCGCCGGGAGTATTGCTACGACTGTGTTATAGTGTCCGTGCCAAACCGCTGGCATTACGTCACTTGCTGGTTGGGGAGGCATTCGGACGGATAGGGAACGCCATGCCTTCAACCACGACGCCGGTTGAGATTTTCGGCGAGGTGTACCATGTCCGCGGAAGGGACGAGAAAGGGTATCTCCAGGGTCTGGCCGACCTCGTGGATCGCAAGATGCGAGAGGTGGCCGAGCACGCGACGGGCGATACGGCCCGCATCGCGATTCTGGCGGCGCTCAATCTCGCCGACGAGCTGTTCCAGATTCAGAGTCGACAAGAAGGGGAACGGGTCGAGATCCGGGAGAAGGTGGCGGTGCTGACCGAGGAATTAACCGAGGCTCTCAACGGTTGATCGCAGGATGGTGGCGGCGCCAGCTTAAGATATGATGGAACAAGGGTTAGCATCCCCTGCGTGGTTTGTGATGGGTACTACGATTGTAGAACCAACATTCATTCCACGGGAGTCTTCTACTCGTGCGGCCCGTGCCAGCCTCGCTCGTACGAGGACGCTAACGGCTCACGGAGCGGACACCCACCTGGCGCGTTTCAGGTTCTAAACGCACGGCCCACACGGCCGCGCGGGGGATGCCCTTTACCTTCTCCCCTCTGGGAGAGTCCTCCCAGATCTCGCCGGTCCTCCTCTTTTGCAGATAAAGGGGTCACCGGTGAACACCGAAATCATCATCCTGGCCGTAGCGATCTTCGTCGGCCCGGTCGTCCTCCTGCTCGTTTGGTGGTTTGCCCTGCGCCGGGAAGGCAAGCGTCTGCTCGAGCAGGCGCAGCGCGAAGCCGCCCAGGTGAGCGAGAACGCCGAGCGCTTGAGCGAGACCCGCCTGCGCGAGGCGGACATCGTCGCCAAAGAGAAGCTCCTGCAGGCGCGCACCGAGTTCGAGACGGTCTCGCGCAAGCGCCGCGGCGAGTTGGAGACCCAGGAGCGGCGCCTCAGCCAGAAGGAAGACAACCTCGACCGGAAGAGTGAAGAGCTCGCCCGCCGGGACAAGGAGTTCTCGCAGCTCGACCGTGCGCTCACTGCTCGCGAGAAGAACGTCGAGAAGCGCGAGGCCGAGTTGGAGGCCATGTTCGAGGAGGAGCGGATCAAGCTGGAGCAGATCGCCGGCTTGACCGCCCAGCAGGCCCGCGACGAGCTGGTGCGGATGATGGAGGACGACGCCAGGATCGAGGCCGCCCACATCGTCAAGCGCATCGAGGACGAAGCCCGTGAGCAGGCCGGCAAGCAGGCGCAGCGCATCATCGGCATGGCCGTCCAGCGCTCCGCCTCGGACTACGTCTCCGAGACCACCGTCTCGGTCGTCATGCTCCCCAGCGACGAGATGAAGGGGCGCATCATCGGCCGCGAGGGGCGCAACATCCGCGCCCTGGAGATGGCGACCGGAGTCGATCTCATCGTGGACGACACGCCGGAGGCGGTGATCCTCTCGGGCTTCGATCCGTTCCGCCGTGAGGTGGCAAGGGTGGCGCTCGAGCGGCTGATCGTCGACGGCCGCATCCATCCGGCGCGCATCGAGGAGATCGTGGCCAAGGTGCGCACCGAGGTCGAGGGCAAGATCCGCGAGCTCGGCGAGCTGGCGTGTCTGGAGGTCGGCGTCCACGGCATCCATCCCGAGCTCCAGCAGCTCCTCGGCCGGCTCCACTACCGCACGAGCTACGGCCAGAACATCCTGCGCCACTCGATCGAGGTCGCCCACCTCGCCGGCATGATGGCGGCCGAGATCGGCATGGACCAGAAGATGGCCAAGCGGGCCGGGCTCATGCACGACATCGGCAAGGCGATCGATCACGACCACGAGGGCACGCACCCGGCGCTCGGCATGGAACTGGCCGCGCGCTA
>DASYTJ010000075.1:0-2769 GCA_036002325.1 Thermoanaerobaculia bacterium
CGTTGCTGGCAGCCACCGGCGTTGCGACGGGGGCGGGTGCCGGAGGCATCGATTGCTGAGCCGTCTGGGGAGCCGCCGCGACGGGCGCCGCGTTCAGACTCAGGTCAGGCTTGATGCCGAGGAAGACGAACAGCACGCCGATCCGCCCCGCGCCGGCGGTGGCGACGCCGGTGCTCCTGCAGCCGGGCGATCGGAGCCTCCCTCTGTAGTTTGCCGCCTCCCGGCGCCGCAAGATCCGATTCTCGACGCCACGCTTCCGTTACAGTGCGGAGCTCGCCGAGATTCATCTTCCCGTGCCCGCCGGCTCCTTCCCGAGGAACTTCCAGTTGCAACTGCGGCTCTGGCATCAGGCAACTTGTCCGTAGCCGTTCCCCGGAGTAAGTTCAGGCTTCCGCCGGAGTCGGTGCGCGGCCGGACTTCCGCTCGGCAAAGGCGATGAGGATGTCTCTTACCCAGTTGGCGCCGATGCTGGTGCCATAGATCAGCGCCAGCGAGAGGGGCGCCTCGATCCACAGCTTCAGAGCGCCTTCGTGACCGAGCGCGGCCCATACCAGCGACCAGAGCACCGTCGCGGTTGAGATGACCTTCATCACCCAGGCAGGGACCAGAGATTTGTGTGACGTTTGAGCGGACATGGGCTGACTCCTTGTGGTTTCTTTTGTCGATCTCGAGGAGTAACTGCCGCCAGGGGCTGCGTTATCTCACCCGAGGCGCCAGGTGAGCCGGAGAAAAACTCGGGTGCCGGCCGCCGGCCGGCACCCATCTTTCAGGATCAGGGACTGTCGGGATTCTGGTTGGTCAGGCGGACTACGCCATCTGACTGGCGGCTTCGGTGCGGATCTTGTCGAGCTCGCCGATCAGAGTCCGCAGCAGCATGGCGATCCGTCCGCCTCCGGTTGTGCCGACCTCTCCCCGCGGCTGCTTCGTCGCGGCCTCGACTTTGACGAGCACGTCCCGGAGGAGCGCCGCGTAATCCCGGCTCTGCGGCGGCTCGGTCTGGCCGACCGGCACTCCGGCGACGCCGTGTGTTTGGCATCTTGCATCTCCTTTCTTCTGGTTGCAGTTCCATGTGCGTACTCAGCGGTAGCGGACGCGCACGACCGGAGAATCGGGATCCGGCAGGGCGCCGGCCTTCCTCCGCTCTTTGAGCCGCCGCCGCCAAAAGGTGTTCTGGATGATCCCGCCGGCAATCTCGAGCTGACCTATGTTCGACTCCTTGAATATCACCTCGCTGGGACCTGGCGCCTTGGGACGATCGAGCATGGGAGAGAGGGAGGCGGCGAAGCGGAAAGCGCGGTGTCCAGCGCTTGGAACTTGTCACCGTCGGCCAATCGCGCGGGATCGCCCACGAAGTCATCGCTGCCGATGAATCTCTTGGCCTCGGTGACCATGTCGCTAGCCACGAGGATGGGACCAGGTGTTAGCCACAAGCATGGGACCACCCGGGTTGATGTTGTCACGGCTCCTTGATCGTTCGCTGCCCCCTGTTGACTTGAGTGTCGTTGGTGTAGGGCCGGCCGAGGGGCCGGCCCGGAGGTGGGCGAGGGCGGGGGGTGGGGGAAGCCCACCGGAGGGCTGGCCCCTCGGCCGGCGAGCGCGGATTCACGACCGCCCTTTCAGCAGTCCCGGCTTCTGGCGCCGGCGATAGGACTCGCCATCGAGGACGAGCTCGTAGGCGGCGTTGGTCAGCCGGTCGATGGCACTTTGCGCCCGCAGCGGGTCAGACATCGTCGACAGCCACTCCTCGGGCGCTCGGTTGGAGGTGACGACGGTGGAGCGCCGCTGGTGGCGTTCGACGAGGACCTCATAGACATCGCGGCTCTCCGTCGGGTCCAAGGTGTCGAGTCCGAAATCGTCGAGGACCAGCAGGTCCACGGCGATGAGGCGACGCATCTCACGTTCGGTGCTGTTGTCGAGCCGAGAAGCACGCAGCTGTTTGAGCATGTCCTCGGTGCGCACGAAAAGGACACTGTAGCCGCGCCGGCAAGCGATATGCCCCAGCCCTGAAGCCAGATGGGTTTTGCCGACTCCGACCGGACCGAGGATCAAAACGTTGTGGTGAGCTTCGATAAAGCGCGTGGAGGCGAGCTCGGCGAGGAGCTGGCGGTCCAGCGTGACCTTGGCCGTCTCGTCCCAGGCCTCCAGGTTGAGGGCTGGATCCAGGCGCGCCTTCTGCGCACGCCGGCTCGCCGCGATGTGGTTGCGCCGCTCGCATTCCTCGGCAAAGACCAGCTCGAGGAAATCTTGGTAGGGCATGGAGCGTTCCCGAGCCAGCCTCAAGCGCTCGGGCAGAGTCTCGGTCATCGGCGAGAGCTTGAGCCGTCGCAGCGCGGCGCGCAATTCCAGGGAGAGGATCTCACTCATGGTCGCCTCCACCGGCCAGCCGATACTCGCTGGCCTGGCGAAGAAACCGCAGCTGCCGAGATGCGACTTCTCCAGGCTGCGGCCGTGCCGGCAAGGGGCTCTGCTCGACCGCCTGCTCGACCATTCGAGCCACTCGCGTGATATCGACGACATCGGCTCCGAGCGCGCGAGCGCACGCCTGCTCGACGGCCGCTACCGCGTATCGGCGCACTAAGCCGAGCAGGCGATAGACGTGCCGCAGACGCGTCCATGGCTGGGGGGCTGCCAGCAGGCGCTCGGTAAAGATACCGATGGCAGGGCCGGCGTCCCTGGCCTGCGCCAGCAAGGCCTGCTGATCGCGGCAGGCCAACTCGCGAACCCCAGGTGGATAGTCCGCCCCATCGGTGCTGCGCTGTCCAGGGCCGA
>DASYTJ010000076.1:0-12013 GCA_036002325.1 Thermoanaerobaculia bacterium
TCGGGACGCTTGAGCTGCATCAATCCGTAGTCACCGGTCTGAGGATCTCTCCAGAAGTGAATCATCGAACCAACGCCGTCACGCCAAGACAGATAGACGAGCCCCGCGGGATTCCGTGTCGCCGCCGCGATCTTTGCACCTACACCGTAGTTGGCATTGTGCGCCTGGACACCGCCGGATGATGACAGATGATTGATGTACTTGATCATGTCCTCGCCGGTCATGCCATCACCACTGTCGGTGATGCAAAGCTTGTAGACGCCGGTGAGATCGTAGGTGATCCAGTCAACATCCCACACGATCTCCCCCTTTTTCTCGGGGAGTCGGAGGATCGACTCGATTGAGTTCTGGGTCAGCTCGCGGAGGAACTGCAGCTCGCTGCAATCCTTAGCCATGCGTTCCAGCATGAAGCCAATCTGTGCCACAGAAATGGGAAGCGTGCCCGAATGGGCGAGGGACAGGCTCATGGCTAACTCCTTCTTAAGGGAGAGGAAGGGTTGGCGACCTCTCGGTTAATAGGGCGTCGACTACCGAACTGACGGAGCGAGGGGATGCCTGGGTCCTTTAGCCCGTACGTCGACAAATAATAGCTTACCACTGAGGAGCTCGCAGGGTCAATGGTCTCCCGGGTCTCCGTGCCCAAGAGAGCAGTTCCATCCCTCTTCGTCTGCCAGAAGGATATTGGTAGCCACACGCCCGCTCCCACTTCCTGGACTCAGCAACTCTCGAGCCGCCGGAACGTATGCCGGATGAACGTCTGAAGCGCACGCGGATCTGAGCTCATCTACGCTCCTGGAGACTTCGGATGGCATATTGTTCGCTGGCCCCCATCGCCCTCGTAGCCCTTCTCCTGCCCGTTGCCGTCTACGCAGACCCGGCCGGCGCGAAGACCGCGCCTCCCTGGCAAGGCAAGCTCACCTCCTGCACCCTGCCCGACTTTCCCGGCGAGGCTTACTGCGGGACCTACGAGGTCTTCGAGAACCGGGAGACCCGCTCCGGACGGAAGATTCCGCTGAAGATCGTCCTGCTGCCGGTCACCGGGGCCGAGCGGGCGGCCGATCCCGTGTTCTTTCTCGAAGGCGGCCCGGGCGGGAGCGCCACGATCCTCGCCTCGGAGCTCGCGGGCGACCCGGTGCGGGCGCGGCGGGAGATCGTCCTCGTCGACACTCGCGGCACGGGTGAATCGGCGGCCCTCAACTGCCGGCTGTGGGGCGACGGCACGCGGCTCGACCGCATCTTCCCTCTGGACGCCGTCGCCGCCTGCCGCGACGAGTTGCAGAAGCGCGCCGATCTCACCCAGTACACCACGGCGGCGGCCATGGACGATCTCGACGAGGTGCGGCGCTACCTGGGATACGACCGGGTGAACCTGAGCGGCGCCTCCTATGGCACCTACGCGGCCCAGGTTTTCCTCGCCCGGCATCCGGAGGCGGTGCGGACGGTGACGCTCTCCTCCGTGGCTCGGCCGGGCGAGCCCGCGCCGCTGTACCATGCCAGGAACGCCCAGCAGGGTCTCGAGCTCGTCGCCCGCGACTGCACGGCCGAGCCGGCCTGCCGTGCCGCCTTCCCGCGCTTTCGTGAAGAGGTCTCGGCCGTGCTCGATCGGCTGGCAGAGCAGTCCGTTACGGTGGAGGTCGAGAGCCCTGAGACCGGCAAGCCGGTGAAGGTCCAGCTCACCCGCTCGGCCGCTGCGGACGCCCTCCGCTTTGCCCTGTACAGCCCCGAGGCGGCGAGCAAGGTGCCGAGGCGAGTCCATCGCGCCGCCGAGGGAGACTATCGGGAGCTGGCCCAGACGGCGGTCAAGATCCGCGCCACTCTTCAGCAGTACCTCGCGTTCGGGCTCTTCTTCTCGATCACCTGCGCCGAAGACGTGCCACGGATCGATCCCGCGGAGATCCCCGTGGCCACGCACGGCACCTTCTTCGGCGACGACCGGGTGCGCGACCAGCTCGCCGTCTGCGGGATCTGGCCGCATGCGCCCCTCCCTCCGGGCTCTGGATCGCTCGTCCGCTCAGACGTCCCCGCCCTGCTCTTTTCCGGCGAGCGCGATCCCGTCACGCCTCCCGAGGACGCCGCTTTGGTCGCCAGGGGTTTTGCGAACGGTCTGCTGATCCAGATTCCCCACGGCACCCACGCCGGCGGCGAAAGCTGCGAGCAACGCCTGATCGCCGACTTCATCGAGCGCGGCACTCCGCAGGGGCTTGACCTCTCCTGCATCAAGACGGCTTCGCCCGTGCCCTTCGTCACCAGCGCGGAGACGGCCGCGAAACGCGAGAATTGAGGGGACCTTGGACGAGGTCGGTCCAGGAATGCTGCCGTAGCTGTGTCATCGTCATTCCTCACGGCATCTTGATCTTCACAACCGATCCCGACGTCTCGGCCACCGCACCCTTCAGCTTCGCCGTCACTCCCCCGGCGTCGAGGACCAGGAAACCTCCTTCCTGCCGGACCTTGGGCTCGTCCGGCAGGCCGGTGATGATCAGCCTGCGCAGGCCGTTGAAGAGCGGATGCTCGCCGGCTCCTTCGGTGAGCGACTCGCGGTCGAGGACCTCGATCGTGCTGTCACCATTGCCGAGCTTGACCCAGCGCCGGTGAAGCACCTCTCCCTTGCCGAGCGCGACGACGTTCAGCGGATCGAACCCCTGCGGCCAGAGCGGCTGCGCGCTGGAGAGGATCTCGATCCTCCAGCCGGGGCGGCTCAGAAAGGCTTCGCGGAGCTGCTGCTTCTCCTGGACGAACCGGGCGATGTCCTCTTTCGCCCGCGCCAGCGCCGCGGCGGATTCCTCCGCCGAGAAGGCGCAGGCGGAGACGGGTTTCCCGTTGAGAGCCTTGGTGAGCAGCTCGTCCAGGCTGGCTCCCTGTCCTACCTCCAGCGCCTTGCGCCAGCCGGGATCGAAGCGATCGAGGAGGGTCGCATCCGCGTAGCCGATGGCGTAGGCCCGGCTCCGGACGTCGCCAGCGGGGTACTCGCCGGCTGGGAGGTCCGGTCCCTTGGTCTCTCCCAATGCCAGGTTCTCGATGAAGGTCGCCAGTCCCTCGTTGAGCTCGGTTCCCTGCTCGTAGGCCTCGCTGCCGGCGGGAAGGCTGCCATAGCGCTGCCGGCGCAGCGCCAGAGCCTTGACGGTCCAGCAAGCCGCTTGTTTCGCGTCCTGCGAGGCGAGGGCTCGCCGCAGGGCGTCCGTTTCCAGACGGCGCGAGGCGAGCCGGCCGGCATCTTCGAGAGGATAGGTGAACAGCTCGGCCTCGTTGCCGGCCCAGCTCGGATGCTTCTTCCGCTGAAAGACGTGGAAGGTCTCGTGCATCATGACCGAGGCCCAATGCCGGGCGTCCCTGCCCTTGCCGGAATCGAGCAGCAGGGTCGCCGTGGTCGCTCCGCCCAGCTCCATGGAGGTGTTGGCCCGCATCTCAGGATGCTGGCCGGGGTAGACCCAGACCTCGCCTTCGCGTTTGAACCCGGGCGGCGGCGAGGGATGCCGCACCAGAACGGTGCGCTCGCCGTCGTAGATCGCCAGGGGAACCGTCTTCGGATCGAACCCCGGCCAGAGCGGCAGGCCGGCCATGCGGTTGAATTCGGCGATCACGGCTGCGGCCGTGGGGGTTGCCGGCTCCGCGGCTGCCGCGATCGAGATCCAGAGGAAACCCAGGATGGATACGCCTGGGACGACGAACCGCTTCATCGAGCCTCCTCGTCTTTGCGACCCCACCCGCCTCCTCCCGGAGTTTCCAGGATCAGCCGATCCCCGGGCATGACTTCGCGAGCGTCCAGCGAGGCCAGCTCTTCGACGTCTCCGGCGGCGCGGACCAGGTGCTGACGCCCGCACTGGCCGGGCTCTCCGCCGGCCATGCCGTAGGGGGCTTCGACGCGATGCTGGCTGAGCAGCGAGAGTGACATCGGCGCGAGGAAGGTCAGCTCGCGGATCACGCCGTCGCCGCCGCGGAATTTCCCCTCGCCCCCGGAGCGGGCGCGGATGGCGAAGCGCTCCAGCCGTACGGGATAGCGGTGCTCCAGCACCTCGGGGTCGGTGATGCGGGTGTTCGTCATGTGGACGTGTACCGCGCTCGCGCCAGGAAAGCCGGGACCGGCGCCGGCGCCGCCGCAGACGGTCTCGTAGAAGCCGAAGCGCTCCGTGCCGAAGAGGAGGTTGTTCATCGTCCCCTGGCTGCAGGCGGCGAGGCCGAGCGCTTTGATCAGGGTGTCGACCACGCGCTGGCTCGTCTCGACGTTGCCTCCCACTACGGCCGGCGCCTCGGCAGGGTTTCGGGGGAAGGGAGGATTGAGCATGCCGGAGGGTATCCTGATGTCCACCGCGTTCAGGATGCCCTCGTTGAGCGGCAGGGGCTCGGCGATCAACAGGCGGAGGACGTAGAGGATGGCGCTCCGCACCACCGCGGGAGGCGCGTTGAGGTTGCCGGGATGGACTCCGGCAGTGCCGGCGAAGTCGATGATCGCGATCGGGTCCGCGCCCGGCCCGGCGATCTCGATCCGCACGGTGAGCGGCGAGCCGTCGTCCAGCCGCTCGACCGCCTCGTAACAGCCGGCGGGAAGGCGGGCAAGGGCGGCTCGGAGCCTTTCTCCGGCCTGCACCTTGAGGGCCGCCATGTAGCGGGCGACGGTCTCGGCACTGTGCTCGCGGACCAGCGCCCACAGAGCTTCGGCTCCCCGGTGGTTCGCGGCGGCGGCGGCACGCAGATCGGCGAGGTTCTCCTCCACGGCCCGCGTCGGGAAGGGGGGGTCGAGAAGCAAGGATCGCATCTCCTGCCATCGCGGCTCACCCTTCCGGACCAGATAGGTCGGCGGAATCACCACGCCCTCCTCGACCAGCTTCCGAGCGCCGGGAGGCATCGAGCCTGGCCGGATCCCGCCGATCTCGGCATGGTGTGCCCGGCTGGCGACATAGCCCAGCAGGGGATTACCCTCCTCCGCGAAGACCGGCGTCACCACCGTCACGTCGGGGAGGTGGGAGCCGCCGAACGCGGGATGATTCGTCACGATGACGTCGCCCGGCTCCATGGCGATCACCTCGCGCAGGCGGCGCACGCAGAGCCCCAGGGCTCCCAGGTGAACCGGAATGTGCGGAGCGTTGACGACCAGGTCTCCCGCGGCGTCGAGCAGGGCGCAGGAGAAGTCGAGCCGCTCTTTGACGTTGGTGGAGACGGCGGTGCGCTGCAGCCGCTCCCCCATCTGCCGGGCGATGGCCGCGAAGCGGTGAGTGAACAGCTCGAGCTGGACGGCTTCGGGGCGAAGATCCGATCCCACCGTCTTCGATCCCCCTAGCATCGTCCGCGCGTTCGATGAACAAGGAAAACGGAATCGGGTCTGCTCAGTTCTCCTCCTCCGACTCCAGCCCCACCCGGACCAGCAGGTTCTGGAGGATGCGCGCCGTCAATCCCCAGATCTGACGGTTGCCCACGTGGTAGATGAGGATGTTCCGCTTCATGCCGTTGATGACGACCTGGCGCTCTTCCACCAGGCGCGGATTGGCGAAGGCGGTCAGCGGCAGGCTGAAGACCTCGGCGATCTCGGCTTCGCTCGGCTTGACCTGATAGCCATGGGGGATGGCTCCCGCGCAAGGGATCACCCGGAAGCCGGCGGGGCTTTCCACCTCGTCCAACTCTCCCAGCTTCAAGACCACCCGCGGCTCGAGACCGATCTCCTCCTCCGCCTCGCGCAGCGCCGCTGCCCAAGGGTCTTCCTTGAGCTCGCGGCCGCCACCCGGAAAGGCGATCTGGCTGCGGTGGCTCGGCAGGGTATCCGTGCGCTTGGTGAGGAGCGTCCACAGCTCGCCGGCGTCCACGTAGAGCGGCACCAGCACGGACGCCTGCCGCAGCTCGCTCGGCGGCAGCCGCCGCGGCGGCGGCGAAGTCAGCCGCTCCCGCAAAGCGAGGATCCAGCTCTGACGTTGGCTCTCCATCATCCCTCCCCCGGCCTGCGGATCAGATCACGGGGCGGCAGGACACGGAAGCCGATGGGAACGGCGGGCGCTCCCGGGAGGTGGAAGTCCAGAGTGTAGAAATGGTAGTCGTAGGGACCCCACCAGAGGGGATGGACCGCGCGCGGCCGCCCGAACGGCACTTCGAAGAGGACGTAGCCGTTGGCCTTGAGCAGGAGAGGGCGCAGATCGCTGCCGCCCACGACGAGATGGGTGGGCGCCCGCTCGTCGAGCTCGACGTGGAGCGCCGTCAGCGGTTGGGGGCTCCCCACGAGCAGCTCGCCTCGCGAGCCGCCGGCGATCCGCATCCGGCCGCTCCGTCCAGACGCCCAGATGTTGGGGGTGAGAATCTTCACCCAGAGGCCACCCCCCGGCGAGAGCTGCCGGCCGGGAACGCCGGCCTGGGTGGTCTCGTAGGGGAGCCACCGCTGCGCGATCCCCGAGACGTGCCGGTATTCGCCGCTCTCGCCCAGCGGGTAGGCGGTCGGATGGCTCCACAGAGGTATCAGGAAGGGAGAGGCCAGCAACGCGATGGCGAGTGCCCAGCCGGAGCGTGCCGGCCGGGCCGCCATGAACCAGAGGGCGGGATACAGGGGCAGGAAGTAGCGGTTGCCGAGAGGTTCGCCGCCATAGAAGTTGAACGGCCGCAATAGAAGAAAGGCGAGGACCGCGGCCGCGACCGCGATCGGGATGGCCCAGCGTCCGCGATCGCTCTGGAAGGCCAGGAACCCCAGCAGCAGGGGAAGGAAATACGGCAGCACGCCGACGCTGCGGCCGGCGAGGAAGTAGACGGCGTTCCAGGCGGCGAGCTTCGGATTGAGATTCGGCCTCACCGCCGCGGCCTGCAGCCACGAGGCGTTGCCTTCGCGCGCCACCCGCCGGGACCAGTCCTGAGCGGGATAATCCACCTCAGGATAGGGCTCACGGGCGTAGATCCCCTGCCGCTGGCCGCCGTAGCCCGTAGCCTCGCCACCGCCGAGCCACTGGATGCCCATCGACGCCAGGAGCAGCGCGGCCGTTCCCAGGAACAGCCCGGTCACGGCGCGACCGCGCAGGCCGGGCAGGGAGCTCCGCGCCGCCAGCGCCGCCGGCAGCAGCAGGGCGAGGTAGGGGGGCCGGTAGGCGGCCGCCACTCCCAGCAGCGCTCCCGCGGCCAGCCAACGGATCAAGAACCCACGCCCGCTCTCCGTGTCCTCCCCTTCATAGATCTGGGGCAACGGAGCCTCAGCCCCGGCGTAGCGCCGGTCCCCCTGGTAGACCAGCGCGAAGCCGGCCGCGACCGCGGCCATCAGGAAGAGGTCGGATTCCCCCCAGAAGACGAAGGCGAACGCCACCGAGGCGAAGACGAAGGCCGCCACCCAGAGCGGCGCCGCCGGACCGATCCGGTTGCGCAGCGCGCGGGCGGCGAGCAGGGCGGCCGCCGCGAGCAGAAGAGCGTTCGCCACCACGGGACCGCGCACCGGCGCGACCAGCACGAAAGGAGCGATGACCAGGGCATAGAGCGGCGGCTTGGCATAGACCAGCCGCTCGCTTCCCGGGCGGCTTTGCAGGATGAGGCCCTCCGGCGGCACGCCCCAGTTCGCCACGAACCGGTCGTAGTCCTTCCTGCTGTAGGTGAGGTCGAAGTCCCGGGCCAGGCTGGCCGCCTGCATGGCGTAGGTGGCCTCGTCTCCCAGCAACGGGTGCTGCGCGCGGTCGAGCCGCAAGGCGCCGACGAGCGTCGCGAGCAGCAGGAGGACCAGGACGGCCCAGCCGAAGGTCTCGAGCGGGCTGCGTCTCAGATCCATCGCTATATCCACCGCTCCCAGCGCGGCCCGCCCAGCTTGGAGAGCCCGAGACCGCCGAAGAGATGGGGCTCGATCCACAGGTGGGCCGGCCCCGGCGGGCGCCGTACCTCGGTCTCGAACCGCACTTCTTCACCCGGCGCCAGATCGCGCGGCAGGGCGAGCCAGGGACGGACCGCGAGAAGATCTTCGCCGTCCACGAAGAGCTTCACCACCACCGCGACGCCGCCCGGCCCGCGCTCGCCGGCGAGCCAGCGGGCGAAGCCGGTGTTCTGCAGGCGGATGCGTAAACGCCGCTTCTCGCCCGCGGACCACGGCGGTTCCGCGCCTTCGACCTCGAGCTCACCGGGAAGCCGGCCCCAGGCGAGGCTCGACGGCGGCGGGACCTCCGGCCGGTCTCCCGGATCATCGCCCGGCGGCGGCCTCTCGGCCCACTCCTGGCACGCGTCGAGCACCGCCCGCGCCGCCCGCGCCGGGTCATGACGGGAGCGGACGTGCTCGCGCGCCGCGCGGCCCATCGCGCGCAGCCTCCCGGGATCCGCCAGCAGCTCCCGCAGCAGCGCGGCCAGGGCCGCGGGCTCCTCATCGCCGAGCGGCACTCGGGGCGCGATCTCGGGTGGCAGGTCGGCAAACTGAGCGTAGTCGGAGACGACGGCCGGCCGCCCGGCGGCGAGCACCCGCAGCAGCGACGCCGAGGTCTCGCCGGCGGTCGGATAGCGGAGGTTGAGACAGAGATCCGAAGCGGCGATGGCGGCCGCGAAGTCCTCGAAAGGCACGAAGCCGGTGATGTGGACGCGGTCCGCAACGCCCGCACGCCGGGTTTCACCTTCGAGATCCATGATCGGCGCCGCCTGGCCGACGATCAGCAGGTGGACCCGTTCGAGCCCCGGCGCGGCCAGCGCCCGCACGGCCGAGACGGTCCGCTTGATCGGCGTCTGGAAGCCGAAGGAGCCCAGCACGGGCTGGTTCGCGGGCAGCCCGAACCTGGCGCGCAGGGCGAGCCCGGCCGCGTCGTCCGCCTCCGGCGGCAGCGGCACGCCCATCGGGATGGCTTTGACCGGCACGCCGAGGTCCTCCTCCGCTAGAAAAGCCGCCGCCCACTCGCTGTGAACGAGCACGCCCCGCTGGCGCCGCAGCAGGCGCCGGTGGGCCGGCAGCTCGAAGATCGGGGCGTCTCCCCAGGCGTTCCAGCGTTTGGCGAGCGCCGCCGCCTCGCCGATCCAGCCGTGGTCGCCCGTCAGCCGGTCCTTGTACTCCCAGAACGACTCGGGCGTCTCCCGGCCAAGGGTGACGTCGAGCAGGAGATGGTGAAGGAAGACGTCGTGCAGGGTGAGCACGCCGGGGAGCCGCATCGCCAGGTCCAGGACACCGGCGTGATAGCGGTTGTTCCCCATCTGATACAGCGGCAGACGCCTTCCGCCACCCGTCTCCGCCGCATCGGCCATGGGCCAGGAGCGCTCGATCTCCGGAGCGACCGGCAGGTCCGGCAGCCGGATCAGACGGACGTCGGCGAGGGTCGCCAGATGCGGCAGCAGATCGGCGCTGTAGTCGGCGATCCCCGAGCGGACGGGGGGAAGAGGGGAAACGTAGTCGAGTTCCATGATTCCCCCCTTCCCGCGCAGATCCTAGACCACCAGATCGTCCTTGTCGGACGCCATCTGCCCCTTGAGGTAGGCTTCGATGAAGGGATCGAGGTTGCCGTCGAGCACGCCGTCGGCGTCGCCCACGGAGGCGCCGGTGCGGTGGTCCTTCACCATCCGGTAGGGTTGGAGGACGTAGCTGCGGATCTGGCTCCCCCAGGCGTTGTCCATCTTCTTGCCCTCGCGCTCGGCCTGCTCGGCCTGGCGCTTCTGCATCTCCAGGTCGTAGAGCCGGGAGCGGAGGATCTTCATGGCCATCGCCCGGTTCTTGATCTGGCTGCGCTCGTTCTGGCAGGAGACCACGATCCCGGTCGGGAGGTGGGTCATGCGCACCGCCGACTCCGTCTTGTTGACGTGCTGGCCGCCGGCGCCCGAGGAACGGAAGGTATCCACCCTGAGGTCCTTGTCGTTGACCTCGATCGCCACGTCGTCGTCAACCTCGGGGTAGACGTCCACCGAGGCGAACGAGGTGTGGCGCCGCGCCTGAAAATCGTAGGGGCTGATCCGCACCAGGCGGTGCACTCCGTGCTCGCTTTTCAGGTAGCCGTAGGCGTAGGGGCCGCGCACGGCGATCGTGGCGCTCTTGATGCCCGCTTCCTCCCCTTCCTGGCGGTCCATCACCTCGACGTCGAAGCCGTGCTGCTCGGCATAGCGCAGATACATGCGAAGAAGCATCTCCGCCCAGTCCTGTGACTCGGTGCCGCCGGCTCCGGGATGGATGGCCAGGATGGCGTTTTTCTCGTCGTCGGGCCCGGAGAGCTTGAGCTGCAGCTCCAGCTTGCCAAGCTCACCCTCCAGGCGGTCCAGGAAGCGGTCGAAATCGGGGTCCGACACACCTTCCGCCAGGAGCTCGCGCCAGGTGCCGAGCTCGTCGGCGTCGGAACGGAGCTGATTCAGGGTCTTGAGGCGCCGCTCGATCTCGCGGCGCTTCTGGAGGATCTGCGCGTTGCGGGCCGGATTGTCCCAGAACCCGGGCGCCTGCATCTGGTGGTCGATTTCCGACAGCTCGCGCTCGAGGTCGGCGTGCTCAAAGATACCCCCGGAGATTGGCGAGCTGCTCCGCGAGCGTATCGATCCTCTGCTGCACTTCGTAAGCGATCATGAGGGGCTCCTTCGGGCGAAATATACCGCAAACGCCGCGGCCACCGAGCAGAGCAACGGCACCAGCCACGGCCGGCGGGTGTAGGGTGTGAGACGCCGCTCCCCCACCACTCGGGCGGTGATCACGCCTTCGCGGAACACCCCGAGCTGAGCTCGAACCGAGCCGTCGGGACCCACGATGGCCGAGACCCCGGTGATGGCCGCCCGCAGCAGCGGCCGGCGGTTTTCCGCGGCACGGAAGCGGGCCGCCCGGAAATGCTGCCAGGGCGCGGAGGTGTCGCCGTACCAGGCATCGTTGGTGATCGTCACCAGCAGCGTGGCCCCGTCCCGGACGAGATCGGCGACCTCGGAAGGGAAAACCACCTCGTAGCAGATCGACATTCCAATCTGTTCGCCGCCCCAGGGGAGCAGCGCCGTCGCGTCCGCCGGCCGGAACTCCCCGGCGTTGCGGGCGAGCTTGTCCATCCAGCCGAAGACGCCGCGGAAGGGTACGTACTCGCCGAAGGGCACCAGGTGGCGCTTGTCGTAGCGAGCGACGGGACTGGAAGCCGAAAGGAGATACGCCGAGTTGTAGAAGGAGTCCCCCACCGGATGGCTGGAGTTGAAGAGCACCGAGCAGCCGCGGTCCACCAGGTCGTTCAGATCCGCGTCGAGCCTGGGATCGCGGCCGAAGAGGAACGGCCAGGCGGCGCTCTCGGGCCAGATCACCAGCGAGCCCGGCTGGCAGGATTCCAGGGAGAGGTCGATCACCTTGCGGTAGTTGCGCAGCACCGCCACGGTGTCGAAGGAGACGAGATTGGGGATGTTCGGCTGCAGCAGTCGCACCGGCCGGCCGAAGCTCCCTGCCTCCCGCAGCTCCGCCGCGTCACGCCGCAGGCTCCACCGGCCGGCCAGCGGCAGCAGGAGAAGCGGCACGAGCATTGCCACCGCCGCCGGCTCCCATCGCCGCCAATGTACCGCGGCCGCGGCGCTGGTGAGTACGACGAGGAACGAGACGCCGTAGGCGCCGATCCAGGCCGCCAGCGGCAGGGCCCCGGCCACGTCCACCCAGGCGTAGGCGGCGAGGTTCCAAGGGAAGCCGCCGCCAAGATAGGTGCGCAGCCACTCCAGGGCTACCCAGAGAGCGGGCAGCGCGACCAGACGGGTCATTCCCCACCGCCGCCAGATGGGCGCTCCCAGCCAGGCGAACGCGGCGTGGAAGAGGGCGAGATAGGCGGCGAGCAAACCGGTGAGGACGACCGCCAGCGCCAGCGGCATACCGCCATACGTCTGCAGCGTGGGGACGATCCAGTAGAGGCCGGTCAGCCAGGCCGCGAAGCCATGGACCCAGCCGAGGAGGGCGGTGCGCCGCGAGGAGAGCAGGAGGAAAAACGGCGCCAGCGCGATCCAGGACGCGACGGGGAACGTCTCGCTCCCGAAGCAGAGCCCCCACAGGATGCCGGCTAGAACGGCGAGGAGGTAGCGGAGGAGAGGGCGATTCATATCAGCGTCGTGCCTCAGACGCGTCTTGCCAGCGGACGCGGCGTACGCTTCGAGACCTCACCCCCTGGCCCCCTCT
>DASYTJ010000077.1:0-35485 GCA_036002325.1 Thermoanaerobaculia bacterium
CTTCCATAGAGCGCGGGCGCGGCCGAAGGCCTCGTCGGCTTCCTGAAGATTGCCGTGCACGCGCCGGGCGTTGCCGAGGTGGGCTTCGGCATAGCCCTCAAGGCGCCGGCGGAACATCTCGTTCTCGCCCGCGGGAAGACGAGCGATCTCCACCGCCAGCCCGGCGTAGTCCAGCGCCCGCGCCGCGCTGTCGGGAGCTGCCTTCAGGCTCTCCTCGCACGCCAGCTCGCAAACCGCCCATCCCCGATACTCCCGCGACTTGCGCACGAGGCTTCGCCGCTCGGCCGCCGGCCGGCGCTTCAGGCGACCCCAAACGCCTTGGGCCTGTTGCCGATCGGCCGCGGCGTGGATCTGCACGAAGAGCCCGGCTACGAGCGGACGCCCGACCTGGGCCGTAGCGTCGGCCATGGCGCGGACCACGCTCTCGATCCTGCCGCGCTCGGCGTCGACTTGTCCAGGTTCCGAGGGATAGACCGGACTGCTGACCTGCGCCCTAACCCTGTCCACCTGGGCGACAACCTCCTGAATCGTTTCCCGCGACACCCCCATAGGCGCGGCCAGTTCCTCCAGCTTCTCCGGGGTCAGAGGCTTTTTCCCCCTCTCGTAAGCCGAGAGCAGGTTCGGGGGTTTGCCGAGCGCAGCGGCGAGCTCGCCCTCGCTCCACCCCAAGTCCCTGCGGAGGTTCGTGAGCGCGACTCCCAGCCTCGGCAGCAGCTTCGGCACGCAGGTCTCCTCCTCTTTTTTGCACTCCTTCTCAATAACAAGGTTACCGCTGGGGCCTGATTCGTGACACCGGAGCGAAATTTCCCCGAACGGCAATTTATCCGGGCGCCAGTTCTTCAAGAAAAGCACCTGGGGTAGCGGCGCCGTGAAGCCCCTTCTAAGGTGGCGGAACGGAGGAGCTATGAAAGGGATGAAACAAGGCGGGCTGCATCCCGCCGGGCAAGAACTGGAGCGCTTGATTCGCGGGGAGCTGCCGCGGGAAGAGGCGCTCGGCGTCGTCCGCCACCTGCTCTCGGGTTGCCGGGAGTGCATCTCCCTGGCCGCCCGGTATTGGCGGCTCGGAGAGTGGCCGCCCAGCGTTCGAGCCGATCTCCTGGAATTGGCCGCGCTCGTCCAGGACCGGCGGGTGCGCAACGAACCTGGATTGATCTGAGGGAGGGAGGATGCCGCCGTGAGCGAGCCCGAACAGATGGCGCAGGAGCAGATCCGGGACATTGTCCGGGAGCTGGAGGGGACCCGTTACCGCCTGCTGGGAGTCGAGGCGACGCTCCCTCCCGGACCTGTAGAGATGGCCCGCCTACTGGAAAACGAGGAGATGGACGCCCGCACCGAAATCCGCGCCGCCATCCAACACACGCTGAGGGAATTGATCGAGCCTGCCATTTGGAATCTCCGCGTCTTGGAGCAAGAACTGAAGGAGAAGGGTTGAGGAGCGGCGGTAGAAGCGCCAGCGTGAAGCTGGCGGGATTTCGGGCACGGCGCCGGCAGGCGGCAGAGCGCCTCTTGGAGGAGCTGCTGAGCTGCCCCGAGGACGAACGGCACGACCGGCTCCAGGGGGAGCGGTTTCAAAATCCCCACCTTTTCTTTCTGCTGGTGGAGGCCGGACACGAGGCCCTGCCCGGCGACCCACGAGGGGCCGGCGAGATCCTGAATCTGGCAATCTGCCTTGCCACGCTGCTCGACGAAAAAGAAGGTCTGCACCTGGAGATTGGCGGCGAGGGCTACTCGCGAGCTTTGTGCCTGGCGGGCACGGCACGCCGGCTCCTGGGAGATTTCGCGAAAGCCGAGCCCGCCTTTGAGCGCGCCGGGTGCCTCACCGTTTCGGCCTTGGGCCGCGCGTTCTTCTGCCGGGCGCTTGCCGTGCTGCGCTGGGATCAGGGGCGAAGCGAGGAAGCCGCCGCCTTGCTCCATCACGCACAGCGACGATACGGCGAAGGGCAGGACTTGCGGGAGGAGGCGGTCTGTCTGGCCCTGCTGGGAATGCTCCACGTCGACACCGTCGAGCCGTGGCGGGCGGTTCCGTTCCTTCGGGAGGCATCCCAGGGAATCGACTCGGAACGCCGTCCCTGGCTGGCCGTGCAATGCTGCCTCGGTCTGGCCTTCTGTCACGCCTTCGCCGGCGAAGCGGAAAGGGCACGGTCCGCCCGCCGGAGAGCAAAGAGCCACTACGGCCAATTGTCGGAGGAAGAGGCGCTTCTTTCGCGCTGGCTGGAGGGCCGCACTGCGACCCTGGCCGGCGACGACGAGGAGGCCGTTGAGCTGCTCGAATCAGCGTGGCGGTCGCTGATCGAGCGGCGCCGTCTGGCCGAGGCCACCTTCGCGACGATCGATCTCGGTTTGCTGTGGAGCAACCAAGGCCGAGGCGCCAAGGTCCGAGAGCTGATTGAGGAGCTGAAAGTCGCTTTCTTCAACCAGCCGGGCTTCAAGATCGCCATAAGCGCCCTGGAGACGATGGCCGACGACGCCGCAGCCGGTCGGCTGGATCGCGACTTGTGGAGCTGTTTGAGTCAGCCGCTCCGGATGGCCTTCCGCTGGCAAGGCGTCTCGTTCCGGCCATTGCCTTTCGTGTGAGCAAAAGACAGCAGGAGACCTTCAGCATGTCAAGTCGAGTGACGAAACGAGCCGTAGAGGACCTTCTGCTGCAGACACGACAGTTGAGGGAACGACTGACGGTCTTCAAGCAGAGCGCCCTGGAGGTTGCAGTGCCGCTGGACAAGGCCATTTCGGAAGCTGAAGCCCTGGAGATGGCCACAGCCAGAGCGAACGTCTTAGGGGCTCTCGAATGCCTGCTCGACGATGATCTCGAGCCCGCGCTAAGGAAGCTCGCCGAGCTGGACTGCCTGCTGAGTGGCGATTCCCAGCCGTTGGACCTTCTGCGGGAGCCTGTCCTCCCTGCTGAGCCGTTCATGCCAGCGGCGACGGCGGAGAGGTCGTCGTGGACCTCTGCGCCCGCGACGGCCCTCGACGTGACCAGGCGAGCGACGACAGAGCCTCTCAGGAGAGCTGAGCCCTGAGCTATG
This sequence comes from Thermoanaerobaculia bacterium, assembly GCA_036002325.1. Classification (GTDB taxonomy): domain Bacteria; phylum Acidobacteriota; class Thermoanaerobaculia; order Multivoradales; family UBA5704; genus DATARR01. The sequence goes on from DASYTJ010000077.1 coordinate 3,024, forward strand.
TCGATCCGGACATTTCAGAAGTGCGGGGCCAGGAGACCGCCAAACGGGCGCTTGAGGTAGCTTTGGCCGGCGGTCATCATCTCCTCATGGTCGGCCCGGTAGGTGCGGGCAAGACCATGCTGGCGAACAGGGCGCCCGGCCTGCTGCCGCCGCTGGCCCCCAGCGAAGCCGCCGAGGTGGAAGAGATCTACACCCGCCGCAAGGACAGCCCGCCGCCGGAATCCCGCCGGCCCTTCCGGACACCGCCCCCACACACGACGGCAGCCGCCCTGATCGGCGGCGGACGCGGCCCAACGCCGGGTGAGGTGAGCCTCGCCCATCGAGGCGTGCTCTTCCTTGACGAGCTGCCGCTCTTCCGGCGTGAGGCGCTCGACGGCTTGCGCGGTCCCATGGACCGGGGGCAGGTTTCCTTGCAGGGCTTGGGGCGGACTCGGAGCTTCCCGTCCCGGTTCATTCTGATCGGTACCATGAATCCCTGTCCTTGCGGCTGGCGTGGCGATGCCCGGGGGGCCTGCACGTGCTCAGCGCAAGAGGTTCTCCGGTACCTGCGGCCGATCTCGGGTGCCCTGCTTGACCGCATGGACCTGATCGTCCTGGTCCCGCACCTCAGCCTCAAAGAGCTGAGATCCAGCGCCGGAGAATCTTCCGAAACAGTTGCAGAGCGGATTGTGTCTGCCTGGAGGCTCCAGCACGAGCGTTGCAGCCGACTCAATGCGGCCCTCAGCACGACCGCTGTACGTTTCCACTGCTGTTTAGACGCTGCGGGTCGCGCTCTCCTGGATCGGGCGATTGAGAAGCTTGGTTTCACGGCTCGCGCGGTCACGAGCGTCCTCAGAGTGGCCCGCACGATTGCGGATCTTCAGTGGAGCGATTCGATCCGTCCCGCTCATCTGGCGGAAGCGATCCAGTACAAGGGCCAAGCGAGCCCTTCGCCCCTCATATGAGCCAACGATGAGCTTCGCCAGCGCGACGCCCCCGGGCTATTTGATGGCTTGCACTAAAGGAGGCCACATGGGCGAGCTAATTGACCTTACGCATTGCGCAGCGGGAGAAATCGCCGCCGAGGGCTACGACATCGCTGTGTTGGGTGGCTATCTTCCGGGGCCGTTGCGTCGCAACACCCCACACGTGTTTGTTGTCTTCGCCACGCCGGAGGCAGTTGCGTTTGCGGGAGGCCTAGGAGTCGAGTCGCCGGGAAATCCTCCTGGCGCCATCATACGGCGGGTGCTGGTCGGAATCCTTCTGGAAAAGGCTCAGCAGGCCGGGCTCAAGGTGAAAGTGGCGTGGCGCCCGGCAACCAAACAAGCCGCCAAACCAAACTAGGCCCGGTGTGCGGAGTCGCGCAGCTATGGACTTTCCCCGAAAGAGGTTCCAGGCGGGAGCAGGTGAGGGGGGAGGAGAGAAGGAGTTTCATTTCGCGGGCCGGGGAGAGTCGGCCCGTCCGGAGGGGCCGTGGGCTTGCTCCGCGGCCCCTTCCGTTTTTTCGTCTCCCGCCACCGCCGGCATCGTCCTGTCCCGGATGGTCAGGCTCCACTTCGCTGCGATGCAGCAGCAAGCCATACTGGAGGCTGACGAGCCATGACGGACCTGGGGACTGCCTTGGCGATCCTTCGACTCGTCCGCGGATGGAGTCAGGAGAACCTCGCTAAAGTGTGCGGCCTTCGCAGCGGCACGATCTCCGACTACGAGCGGGGAAAACTCGTTCCGGGTCTCACGACAGCGAAGAAAATTCTCGCTGCCGAGGGCTACTCCTGGGCGGCTGTGGAGCTGGCCCAGGACTTCATCCTGAAAGTGCGGGCCGAGAGCTTCGAGTCCTCCTCATCGGCCGGGCAGGCCGGAGCCGCCCCGTCAGCTCCTCAGCGGGAGATCCAGGACGTTGCGACAATGGCCGGGAGTGTCGTTAGCCGGATCGTCCGCCTGATGTTGGCCGCGCCGCCTTCACGTGACCCGAGCAGCAGAGAAGGAGAAAAGGGAAGTGATTAGGCGAGGGCAAGAGGAGGAGAGGAGGTTCCTTGGCGGGCCGGGAGAGTCGGCCTGCCTGGGAGGGGCCGTTGACCTTGCTCCGCGGCCCCTTCCACTTTTTCTCGTCTCCGGATCGGAGTCAAGGCGCGCGATGAGATGGACCAAGCTCCTTGGAGCCCCTGGAGTCGATCGGGTGCTCGGCCTGCCGCAGGCCGGGCGCTCCTTCTTTTTCCCACCATCGCGTAAAGGGATGTCCTAAGCAATGATGATCGCCCCCGTGCGATTCGAGGATGCGGCGACAGGGCGGCTGGTCGGAGCCGCAGCCTTCAGAGGAGACGAACCATGATGTATCTCCGTCTCGGTGACAAGGTGAGGGCAACTCCGATCCAGCGGGTCACGGAACCCGCGCTGCCAACTGACGATGATCCAGATGGCGTGATCGTCCGCGCGTCAACGGACCTGCTCTTCCCCGATGAAGAGGATTGGATCCTATGCCCGTTGCGGTCTCCCGGGACCGCGGTTGCATCGGCAGGAGACCTCGACGCAGCCTTCGAGGCCGAGGGCAAGACCCTTGCCCGAATGCTCAGCCAACTCGGGGTGCTGATCGTTGCCGAAGAGGCGGCTTGAGAGTCTCGCCGCCGCCTCCGAGAAGGCGTCCAGCTTGCCGCATCGCGTGAGAAGAGGAGCCCTAAGCAATGACGGTCGCCCTCATGCGAGCAGACGACACGACGACGGGGCGGCTGGTCGAGGCGCTGGAGCGAAGCCGTTCAAGGCTGAAGTGGATCTTGGCTCGCTTCCGGCTGTCGAAAGAGGAGGCCGAGGACCTCCTCCAGGACATGGCCGTTGCGGCGATCCAAAAGCTCCCAGAGATCCAGAATCTAGACGGCTGGCTCGTCGGTGTGGCGTTCCGCATGTGCGCATATCGCGCGCGCAGGGACCGCTCCGGCCCGCAATTCACTCCGTTGGGAGACTTCGACATGGCGGTCTCGCCCGAGCAAGGGCGACGGGATCTTGCGGTCGATCTGGAAAGGGCGCTTGCCAGCTTGCCACGCCGCCACCGGGGAATCTTCGTCCTACGTGCAATGGGATTTAGCGAGTCGGAGGTAGCCGTGAGGACTGGCTATTCTCCCAAGTCGTTGCGCGGGGTGAGATATCGGCTGAGGGCCAGAATAGCCGTACAACTCGCCGCGCGATACGAACCGAGCGGGAACAAGGCCGCATGAAGGGGAGGAGAGGAGCATGACTCTACAGCGCCTTGTCTTTCTCATCCTCGCAATGTTGGTTTTGCAGGTCGGCATCCTCTTGGTCCTGGTGAGAAGGTGGTGGCCGCAGCTACGGACCTTTTACTCCACGCTTCATCGACTCCAAAAGATGGCCCTGGCCGTAGCAGCGTTCGGCCTCGCTACAGGGTATCTCTTCGCCTTTGCCGCTGGTGCCTTCTTCGGCGCCGGTCACATGGCACCTCCACGCTGCTTCACTCTGGAAGCCCTCCAAGGCGACGAACGGGTGAGGTCCGCGAGTGTCTGCCTGGGAGAAAAGAAAGACCGCCTCGACGTGCCGCTACCACAAGGAGTTACCAGAATTCTGATCCTGGAAGGCCAGCCAGGAACTCCGTAAACGAGATTCAGTACAGGTCTTGCCGCAGCCCGTGCGCTCTCACTATACTATTCTGCAAGTTATTGCTTGAGGACCAAAGAAACGATCCGCTCCAAGAAAGCCCTGGCTGATATGAGCACCCCCATTCATCGATGCCGGTCCTTGCCGAGTTGCGTTCCGGCCGGTCTGCGCGCAGCGGCGCGGCCGGCCGTGGCCTCGGTGCTGTTGGCCCTGTTCTCGCTCTCCCTAACCGCACAGGGTGTGAGGGACTGTGGTACGACTTCCGTCGGCACCTACCGCTGGGTGGCCAGCGGGCAGCTCACGCGGTCCAATAATTGCCTCGGGTCGACCGGGTTCCGGTGCTATCCGGTCGAGGGTGATGGGTCCTCGGCGGAGAAAACCAATGCGACGTGCGATCCCGCGGCGGGAAGCTGCGGCGTAAAGATTCACGCCACGGCCACCATCCCGGGCGTGCGGGACATGATCAACGAGGACGGTCTGACCTTGACGCCGCTGGCGGAGTGGTACGCCTGCTCCGGTGCGGGCTGCACCAAGGACATCATCTGCGGCCTCGACGCCGCCGGAGGCCGCGTCAACTTCGACAACCTCGATACCTGGGTCGAGACGGGGCTGACCTGCGCCCAAGCCCTTGCCCTGAACCTCTCGGTCAAGATCCGGGTCTGCCCGACGAGTGCCTGCGAGGTCTCAAAAGTGATCGACCTTCCCGGCGTCGCCACGGCCGCCGCGATCGGCTGCCCGCCGCCTCCGCCGCCTTCGAAGTGCCCGGACGATCAAAGCTGCTCCCTCTGCATAGGTCCGGCCGGAGGCTCGAGCCCTGCAGGCGGCGGTCCGGGAGTCGCTCCCCCTAAAAGCGGCCCCGGAGCCCAACTGCGTTACGCCGCGGGAGGCGTGGGCTTCCCGAACCTGCCGGGCAGCGCCGACTGGACGCCCGTCCTCGGCAAGGGGTGGTCGCACGACCACGCCGAGCGGATCGTCCCCGCTCCGGACGAGACCCACGTCTGGCTGCTCACCCGCTACGGCACCTTCCGCGAGTTCAGCGTCCTCGCCGGCGGCGTGTACACCATCGTGCGGCCGAGCGACGAGTACCGCCAGCTCACCCGCACCGCCACCGGCTGGGAGCTGCGCGAGCTCGACGGCGGCGTCCACGTCTTTGACTCAACCGGCCTGTGGCTGCGCACCGTGGACCGCAACGGCAACGCCACGGTGGGGACGTACTCCAGCGGGCGGCTCGCTTCCGTCTCCTTTCCGGACGGCCGGAGCGAGACCTACGCCTACGCCGGAGGCGGCACCGGCAAGCTTGCGTCCATAACCGAGGTAGGCCTCGGCGGCTCGCCCACCCGCCCCTGGTTCTACACCTGGACAGGCGACAATCTCACCCGAATCGACCGGCCGGACGGCACGGCCTGGGAGTTCTTCTACACCAACGCCGGTTTCCCGAACAACATGACCCGGATGGACCTCGTGGGCACCGACTTCGCCCATCGGGTGGAGGCGGCCTGGGCACTCGACGCAGCCGGCAACGTCCAGAAGACCTGGAAGGGGGACCCAGCGGACCCAAGCACTCCCGGCTCCATGGCCGTTGACGTCTATACCTTCAGCTATAACCAGCCGGGCCTGCCTTCCCTGACGACGGTTCTCGATCCACTCGGGAAAACGATCACCTACACCATCGGCCGCGACGCGGCGAGCATCAAGCCCAAGCTCACCCGACTGGAGGGCGACTGCCCCGCTTGCGGTGTCGGTCCGAACTCGCAGATGTTCTATGACTTCCCGGCTCACCCGCTGCTGCCCAGCCGCTCGCTCGACGGCAAGCTGATCGAGACGCAGTACCAATACAACTCCCGCGGCCGGATGATCTCGAAAACCGAGGCGGTGGGCACCTCCCTTGCGAGGACGACCATCTGGCAGTACGGCAATCCCTCGTTCCCGGGCTTTCCTACCCGCATCGACATGCCCTCGACCTCCGGCGGCGGTGCACAGCGGACGACGGTGCTCTCCTACAACACCGCCGGGGACCTCGAGACCAGCACCATCCAAGGCGCCGAAGGGGGAAGCAGCTTCACTTACGCGACCGCGAGCACCTTCAACGTCGCGGGCCAGCCGCTCACCATCAATCCTCCGGGCTACGGGACCGCCGACCAGACCTCCTTCACCTACGACCCCTCTCGCGGCAATCTCCTGCCGTTGACCCGGACCGAACCCCTCGTCGGCGCCACGACTTTCGCCTATGACGGCTTCAACCGCCGCACCTCCGTGATCAACCCCAACAGCGTGCAGACCGTCACGGCTTATGACAGCCTGGATCGCATCACCTCCGTCACGCAGAAGGGAGCGACCCCAGCCGAGGACCTCACCGCCACGTACGTCTACAACGCCCTCGGCGATCCCTTCCGCACGATCCTGCCGCGCGGCAACGTCATCGAGTACAGCTACGACGCCGCAGGCCGACTAAAGTCCCTTGAGCGCAAGTCCAACACCTCCACGCCCGGGGAGCGGACCTCCTACACGCTCAACGGCTTCGGCCACCGCACTAAGGAAGAGCTGCAGCACTGGACCGGCTCGGCCTGGGTGACGGACTCCTTCACCGACTTCGTCTACAGCTCCCGCTGCCATTTAGACAAGGCCATCAACGCCGACAGCACGGCCACCGAGTACGCCTACGACTGCAACGGCAACCTGGAGAAGGTGTGGGACGCCAAGCACCCCAAGGCTACGAACCCCACGCCCACACAGCTCTTCGGCTACGATTCCTTGAACCGCATGACCGCCGTGACTCAGCCGTGGGGAGGCGCAGGGGGCGACACCGCCGTGACCTCCTACGGCTATGACGTTCAAGACCATCTCAACCGGGTGACCGACGCCGAGATGAACGTCACCACCTACACCTATGGCGACCGCGACCTGATGACGGCGCAGGTCTCGCCCGTCTCGGGAACCACCACCTACGCCTACAACGAGCACGGCGAGCTGACCTCGGAGATCGACGCCCGGAGTGTCATCACCACCCGCACTGTTGACTCCATCGACCGGGTGATCGCTGTGACCTACCCGAATTCAAGCCTGAACGTCGCCTACACCTACGACGATCCGGGCGTCTCCTTCTCCAAGGGGCGGCTCACCCGGATCGCCAGCACCGCCGCCACGATCGACTACCGCTACGACCGCTTCGGCCGCATGATCCAGGATGGCGAGCTGACCTACGGCTACGACACCAACGGCAATCCCGTCTCTCTCATGTATCCTGGTGGCGTGGAGGCGGTGAGCACCTTCGATTTCACCGACCGGCCGTCGACACTGCTGGCCCGCCGGTCCGGCAAACCGGACCAGCCGCTGGTGAACGCGGCGAGCTATCTCCCCTTCGGTCCCCTCACCAGCCTCACGCTCGGCAATGGGCTTGTCGAGACGCATGGCTTCACCAACCGCTATCTGCCGTCCTCCATCGCCTTGACGGGAGTCCTGAGCTGGACCCTCGGGAACGATGCGGTAGGGAACCTCCTTTCGATCACCACGGCCAGCCCGGCCAACAATCGGACTTACGGCTATCAAGATCACCAGTATTTCCTCACGATGGGCAACGGCCCATGGGGAACGCGCTCGTGGACATACGACAAGATTGGCAACCGTCTCACGGATACCCGGGGCGGCGTCACGGATACCTACTCTTACGTAACCGGGACGGCAGGGCACACGCCGAAGCTCTCACAGATCCAGCTTGGAGGAGGAGGCACACGGACCTACCAGTACGACTCCGCCGGCAACCTAGACACGATCACCACCGGAGGCGATTCGACGTACTTCACCACTGACGCCGCGGGGCGTCTCGCCGGCTTTGGGAGGAATGCCACCGGTGCCGACGCATCTTTCTCCTATGACGGGCGGGGTTATCTCAGCTTCGCCGATCCCGACAAGCTGCCGTTTTATGACGGATTCGAGAGCGGGACAACGTGCGCTTGGACCTCTACTGTCGGGCTGACGACACCCCAGACCTGCACGCTCAAGCAGAACGTCCGCCCTACCTACAGCGCCGAAGGACTCCTTCACTCTCTGACGCGCAACATCGCCCCGAATCGAAGCCTCGTTTTTCACTTCTTCGGTCGCCCGGTGGCCCAACTCGACCTTACTGGCACAACTGAATCCTGGAAGTTCCTCACCACCGACCATCTCGGTACGCCAATCGCTGCCACCAGCACTGCGGGCTCAGCGCTTTGGCAAGGGGCCTTTGAGCCCTTCGGAGCGGATTGGAGCAATGCGACGGCAGCGGGCGTGTTTTTGCGCTTGCCGGGCCAGTGGCGAGAGGAGGTGTGGGAGAATGTAAGCGGAGCATCGGGCCTCTATTACAACGTTTACCGCTGGTATCAATCCGGAATCGGCAGGTACATCGGCCCAGATCCAATAGGACTCAATGGGGGGGTTAATTCATACGCTTCGGTCTTATTAAATCCAACAAACTGGATCGACCCTCTCGGGCTCAGCCCTAAACCCGTAAAACCAAAAGACCAGCAATGGCGTGCGTGTACTCCCGAGGAAACGATGGTTTGTGAGGCAAGTTGCGGTGAAAAGGGAATGATGAGTTGTAGGGTTTCTCAGACATTCAGATTGGTTAGACAGCAGGCAGGCGGCCTTGGGCTGAGGAAATGGGTTGATGGGCGAATGAGTTGCTCGTGTAACGAGGAGAGCCCTGTCCAGAGATGTGTCAGAAATGTTAGGCAGACGGTACAAGACATTATACAGTGGCTTGCTGACCATCCGCCAGTCTGGCCACCCTTGCCGTTGCCTGGTCCAGGGGCACCGATTCCGGTGCCCGCCCCTGGACACTAGGCGATGCAGGCGCAAAGGAGCACTGAATCGCAATGCGCTTCGCAGAACGAAACTTGCCACCCTATGCCGAGCCGGTTTCCTCATCCGATCTTAAAGAGGGCTCTGTCTACTTTGCTGTGAATTATGCCGACGACAGACTGCTGATTCCAATCATGGAAACAGTGGTATTCGTCGGCCGGGATCTGGAGCCCAGCGATTCAGGACAGGTTTACTTCCAGGACATTAACTCGTACCGTAGAGGCGTCCGCTTTGGGGCGCATACCGAAGGTGACTACGCACAGTTCTCTGCCGGATCGGAGAAAGAGGTCAATCACATATTTCGGTTCCAGCAGGCTCTTGAAGAACTGATGCGCTGCTCTTTGAGGCGGCAGGAAAACGGAGAGGCCGAGACGATAATGGAGCCAAGCGGCTCAACCTGAGATGCCCCGATAAACTGTAAATCGGCGCGACGCGTTTCAGTAGCCGTCTGGAAAGGAGCAATCCCGTGAGAAGATCCCTCCAACGGTCCATCTTTGGTGCGACGGCTCTGCTACTCGTGGCTAGCTAGCGCCGCCACGGCGCAGGTCACGGCGAAGAATCGCGCACCTCTGCTCGAATTCCATGGCGTGGCACGCACTATCGTTTTGGCACCCGGTGGCTTCATTGAATACGCCAGCGAGACGCTCATCGTTTACAGGGATGGCTGGACTTTTTACAGTTCGTGATCAGCGACCTTCCGACCTCCCAGCCCTTTACCGCGCACATCATGGAGGGAACGTCGCCCGCGGCACTTCAGGCGCTTGGACAGGCGCTCGGGGCGAACCACGTCGGGCTCCAATCGGGGAACTGCGATGTCGGCGCGCCAGGGAACTACGAGTCCAAGCTGACGTGGTACTCACGACTCAGCAGAATCAACGAGCTGAAGGTGGGCAACGCGTTTAAGCCTCTGGGATGCTCCGAGGCGGTGAAGAACATTTTCAAGGCAGTGGCTGAGTACGCGGCTGCCCTGCGGCCCTCAGGCTGAGCCCGAGGGTCCACCGCTGGCTCGGGTGAGGTGTCGTCCTTCGAGCAGTGCCCGCCCCGGCAGGTAAGATCCGGACCCCTTCATCCGGCGGTGCGCAGGTTTTTCCGGCGGGGTCAAGGAGCGGCGCCCGGCGTCTATCCTCAGTCGCGTCCCCTTGGCTCCCCCCGTCGAACGGCAGCGTACTGCGGGAACTCGTGGAGCTGTCAAGGCTTCCCTTCGGCGGCTTCGCCGGTCTTGACAGCTCCACGGCTCCCGCAGTGTCCAAGGGTTGTGCCGACGGGGGGAGCAGCCGCCTCTGGAAAGAGCAGAGCAGAGGGACCCGCTCCCTCGGCCCGCGGGCGCGACAAGGCGGAGGGCGGGAGAAGGCAGGGGGCATGCTGGCTTGCTGACGCCCGACGGCACCTGCCAGAGACTTAACAATGCTTCGGGGGTGGTAGGTGACTACCAAAGGAGGCGCTTTTGGTCGGCTGCTTCGCCGAGGGCTGACCGCCAGCAAGGCGCCCGGCTTCCGAGACAAGCGGCAGGCGAAAATTCACCTCTCCGCTAAGTGAGGGCGGGGAGAAGGCGGAAGCGTTCCTCGGCGTCTCGAGACCGAACCGAGGGGGACTGCGTGCCGGAGCAGCTCCCGATCCTCCTCCGCAGGAGCCGAAGCGGGACCGGGCAGAGAGTGGCGTCCTTACTCAGTAATGGCGGTGGGAGAGGGCGCGGTAGCGTCGGCCAGATCGACCTTAAGAGCCAGCAGCTTCCGCTGCTCTTCCGGGTCCACGCTTGAGGCGATCATTCTATCCAGTGATGGGCCAAGTTCTGCCTGGAGGTTCTGCCACAACCCCAGTTCGGCATTCCCGATCCTGCGCTGCTCCGGATCCGTGGACTGCCGCATTTCTCTAAACATCTCGCGGGTTTCTTTCTTATCCATGCTTCGATTCTACCCGATCTCGCGCCGAGTGGCCCGCAGCGGTCGGAGTGCCGCTGCTAATCCGATCCCGCCGTCGCCGGGTCGACCTGAGCTACCTTCCGCTGTGGGTCGATCCCATTGGCGAGGTCGCCCCGAGCAATGGTGTACTCCCGCTCAAACTCCTTGAGCGTGAGATAGCGCGCCCTCCCGAGCTTGCCGCTAGGATGCTCTCCGAAGTAGAGCCGTCTCTTCTTGACCGTGCCAGGGGCGTAGTAGAGAAGAAACCAGGTCTTGCGCCCCTCTCGCGTCAACCGGAGTCCCGCTCCCGGCGTAGGCAGGTGGAAGACGTCCTCCTGTGGAAGATCGGTACGGAGAGAGCGAATGCCAGCTTCTGTAAGCCGTCGCTTCATGGTCAGCTACCTCATCAGAAAAACCGTCTGCCAAGCGGGCGAGGATATCCCGCCGGGGAGCCACCTGTGAGGGACTCTATAGGTACTAGATTGACTGTCAAGTCGCTGCGATGGTCCCGAGAACGGGCGGCACGACGGCAGAGTGGGCAGGGGCGGAAGGCCCCCGCCGTGCCTGCCTTCCCCTCCGATCGGGCGCGGTTGCGGCAACACCAGCGGCTAGGGGAGACGCACGGCAGGCGAAAATTCACCTCTCTACTAAGTGACGGCGGGGAGGAGGCGGAAGTGTTGTCCGGCCCCCGAAGCGGGACCCCGAACCGAGAGGGGGACTTGCGCTATCCTGAGACGGTCTGAAAATCGGAGGAAAGAGTACCGCCGTCCATGTCACCTAGCGGTTACCTTTCGCCAGATTCTGAGGAGATAACATCTGTCGGGACAACAACTTACGAGAACCTATCCTCCCTCTCCCGGTGAGGGGGGGAGGGAGGGGTCGGGAGAGGGGGCCGGGGGGTGAGGGTTCGGCTGCCGCCGCCAGCGCCGGTGCATCCATACCCATTGCTCGGGATGGCGGCGCACCTGCTCTTCGATCCTGGCGGTCATCAAGGCCGTCGCCTCGGTCGGATCGTCCGGCAGCTCGAGAGCCGGATGGAAGGTGGCGAGGTGGCTCCCATCGGGCCGGCGCTCGATGAAAGCGGGGATGACGGCTGTCCTCTGTCGCAGGGCGATCTTGGCCGCGGCAACGGGAGTGAAGGCGAGGCGGCCGAAGAAGGACACCCAGACGCCGTCCACCTTGGTGTCCTGATCGATCAGCATGCCGAGGGCTCCGCCGCGACGCAGCGTGCCCAGGAGCTGGCGGGCGGCGCCTTCGCTGCCGCGGGCGATCGTGGGCGTACCGAAGCGTGTCCGCAGGCCGGCCAGCATCCGTTGCTGATTCGGCTCGTCGAGCGGACGGGCGACCACGGCCATCCCCAAACCGCGGCAGTTGATCGCGGCGGCGAGCAGCTCCCAGTTGCCGCAGTGCCCGGTGAGGATCAGGATCGGCCTGTCCATGCGCTGCGCTCTCTCGATCTCCTCCCATCCCCTGACCTCGACGACGGAGCCCACGAACGCGCAGTCACGGTGGAAGAGGTGGAGGCACTCGCCGAGAGTCGTGCCGTGATGGCGGAAGCAGTCGCAGCCGAGCCGCCGGCGCTGCCGCTCCGCCATCTCGGGGTAGGCGAGGGCCAGGTGGTCGAGGGTACGGCGGCGGTCCCGGCGAGAGAGGTGCCAGGCGCAGAAGCCGATCGCGCGGCCGACCCGCTGGGAAGCCGGCCAGGGCAGGCGTCCCAGGGTGGAGGCGCAAAGCCGCAGACCGGCGTTGAGCAGGACCGGCTCGAAACGGGCCCTCAGGCGGCTCTTCTTGCGTCGGGCCATGCGCCTCAGGCAAGGAAGCGCGCGATCAGCCGCTCCCAGTCCCCGCGCGCCCGCAGGATCGTCTCGCACATCTCGCGCACCGCGGCATCCCCACCGGGGCTCTGCAGCAGCCGGTCCACCCTCCCGCGCACTTCCGGGACGGCATCGGCGGGAGCGAAGGAGAGGGCGCAGCGGCGCATCACGGGGAGATCGAGGAGATCGTCCCCCATGTAGGCCACCCGTTCCGGCGCCGTGCCCTGCTCGGCCAGGAAGTCGGTGAAGGCGGCGTCCTTGTCGGAGCGTTCCTGAATGACGCAGTCGAGGCCGAGCTCATGGGCGCGGAAGGCGAGCGCGTCATTGCCCCGCCCCGAAAGGATGCCCACCTTGAGCCCCGCCCGCTGCGCGAGCTTCAGGCCCAACCCATCGCGGACATGGAAGACCTTCCACCGCTCGCCGTCGGCGCCGTAGAGCAGCCGGCCGTCGGTGAAGACGCCGTCCACGTCGAAGAGCAGCCACTCGAGGGCTTGGGCGCGGCGGGCGAGCTCGTCGTCGGCGATCAAAACAGCTCCAGACCCCACAGGTCGTGCAGGTGCACCACGCCCTCGAGCCGTCCCGCCGCATCGCAGACGAAGACCGAAGTGATGTGGCGATCCTCCATGACCCTGAGAGCGGCGGCGGCCAGCTCATCGCCGGGGATGGTGCGCGGGTTCCGGGTCATGCACTCGCCGGCGCTGCGGCGAAGGATGGCCCCGTCGTCGGCCTGCAGGAGGCGGCGCAGATCGCCGTCGGAGATGCAGCCCACCAGGCGCTCCTCGGCATCCACGACGGCGGTGATGCCGAGCCCCTTCTTCGACATCTCATAGATGGCCTCGCGCATGGGCGTGTCCACCCTCACCCGCGGAAGGGCATCGCCCGCGTGCATGAGCTGTTCGGCCTTGAGCAGCCGCTTGCCGAGCTGGCCCGCGGGGTGGAGCAGGGCGAAGTCCTCGCGGGTGAAACCGCGCGCTTCGAGGAGGGCCATGGCCAGCGCGTCGCCCATCGCCAGAGTGGCGGTGGTCGACGCGGTAGGGGCGAGCCCCAAAGGGCAGGCCTCCCGGTCGATCGCCACCGGCAGGTGGAGGTCCGCGTGACGGGCGAGAGGAGAGCCGGCGTTCGCGGTCATCGCCACCAGGGGCACACCGAGCCGCTTCAGGGTGGCGACGAGAAGGAGCAGCTCCTCCGTGGTGCCGGAGTAAGAGGCGGCGAGCACCACATCGCCGGGCACGATCATGCCGAGGTCGCCGTGCACCGCCTCGGCGGGATGGAGGAAGAGGGCCGGCGTACCGGTGGAGGAGAGGGTCGCCACCACCTTCTTCATGACGATGCCGCTCTTGCCCATGCCGGTGCAGACCACCCGGCCGGAGCAAGCGCGCAGCAGCTCCACGGCGCGGTCGAAACGCTCGTCGAGCTGGCCGACGAGGCCGCGGACCGCGGAGGCCTCGGTCTCCAGGACCTCGGCGGCGACCTCGCGCGGTGGCCGCCCCCCGCCCGAGCGTCTCATAGGGCTCGCACCGCCTTCCTCACCTCGATCAACGACCGCAGCAGCCGCTCCGCCCGCTCGGGGTCGAGCTGCACGGCGCTGTCGGAGCGGGCGTGCGGCGGATCCGGATGGATTTCGAGGAAAACGCCGTCCGCACCGGCCGCGATCGCCGCCCGGGCGAGGGGCTCGGCAAAGCGCCGCGCGCCGCCGCTCTGCTCACCGCCGCCGGGGAGCTGCAGCGAGTGGGTGACGTCATAGATCACCGGGATGCCGTCGTCGTGGAGCATGGCGAAGCTGCGCATGTCCACCACCAGGTTGTGGTAGCCGAAGGAAGCGCCCCGTTCGGTCACCGTCACCCGGTCGTTGCCCGCGCTGCGGGCCTTGTCGACGATGCGGCGCATGTCGTCCGGCGCGATGAACTGCCCCTTCTTGATGTTGACCGCCCGGCCGGTGCGGGCGGCGGCCACCACCAGGTCGGTCTGCCGGCAGAGGAAGGCCGGGATCTGCAGCGCGTCGCAGACCTCGGCGGCCGGCCCGCACTGACTGGGCTCGTGAACGTCGGTGAGCACGGGCAGCCCGGTCTTCGCCTTCACCCGGCCGAGGACCCGCAGGCCCTCCTCCAGGCCCGGACCGCGAAAGCTGCCGATGGAAGTCCGGTTGGCCTTGTCAAAGGAGGATTTGAAGAGCAGGGCCACGCCCAGCCGGCCGGCCATCTCGGCCAGCGTGCGCGCCATCCCGATCGCCAGGTCCTCGCTCTCGATGACGCAGGGGCCGGCGATCACGGGGAGCGATGGATCACCGCCGCCGACCACGACGCCCGGCGCCAGCTCGACGGAGGAGACCGCCATCAGCCCTGGACCTGGACTTCGGAGGGGACCTCCTCCGGCTCGGCGGCCACCGTCACCGCCGGACCCTCCGAGAGCACCCGCGGCGCCGCCGGCACCTCGGTCCTCTCCCCGCGCTCCCGGCGCTGGCTCTCGGCGAGAGCCGCCGCGATGTAGGAGACGAAGAGCGGATGCGGCTCCGTCGGTTTCGACTTGTACTCGGGGTGGAACTGGCAGCCGAGGAACCAGGGGTGGTCCGGCAGCTCGACCATCTCGACGAACTTGCCGTCCGGCGAGAGGCCCGAGACCACCAGCCCGTGCTCGGTCAGCGTCGGCAGGTACTTCTGGTTCACCTCGTAGCGGTGGCGATGGCGCTCGCTGATCTCGGCCGCGCCGTAGATGCGGCGGGCCAGCGTCCCCTCCTTGAGCCGGCAGGGATAGGCGCCGAGCCGCATGGTGCCCCCCAGCTCCTCGACGCCGAGCAGGTCGCGCAGCTTGTAGATGACGGCGTGATCGGTCTCGGGATCGAACTCGGAGGAGGTGGCGTCCTTGATGCCGCAGACGTTGCGGGCGTACTCGATGGTCATGCACTGCAGCCCCAAGCAGATGCCGAAGAAGGGCACCTTGTGCTCGCGGGCATAGCGGATGGCCCGGATCTTCCCCTCGGTGCCGCGACGGCCGAAGCCGATCGGCACCAGCAGCGAGTCGACCTCGAAGATCTCCCGCGGCCAGTTGCCGCTCTCCACCTCTTCGGCGTCGATGTAGACCAACTCGACCTTGGCGTCGTTGGCGATGCCGCCATGGAGCAGCGCCTCGTTCAGGCTCTTGTAGGAGTCGGGGAACTCGACGTACTTGCCGACGATCCCCACCCGCACCCGGTGACGGGGGTTCTTGACCCGCGACACCAGGCTCTCCCAGCGGGAGAGGTCGCGGTCGTAGTGGGGGAGGTTCAGCAGCTCGAGCAGCACGTCGTCCAGACCCTCGCGGCAGAACATCAGCGGCACTTCGTAGATGGTCGACACGTCGCGCGCGGCGATGACCTGGCGCGGATCGACGTTGCAGAAGAGGGCGATCTTCTTCTTCATCTCCTCGGGCAGGGCGCGGTCCACCCGGCAGAGGACGATGTCCGCCGAGATGCCGATCTCGCGCAGCTCGCGCACCGAGTGCTGGGTCGGCTTGGTCTTCAGCTCTTCGGCCGCCGCGATGAACGGCACGAGGGTGAGGTGGATGTTGACCGCGTTGCCCCGGCCCAGCTCCTGGCGGAACTGCCGGATCGCTTCGAGGAAAGGCAGCGACTCGATGTCGCCCACCGTGCCGCCGATCTCGACGATCACCACGTCGTGCTCGTCGGCCACCCGGCGCATCGCCTCCTTGATCTCGTCGGTGATGTGCGGGATCACCTGCACCGTCTTGCCGAGGTAGTCGCCGCGCCGCTCTTTGTTGATGACCGACTCGTAGATCTTGCCCGTGGTGTAGTTGTGCCGCCGGCTGCCACGGCTGTGAGTGAAGCGCTCGTAGTGCCCGAGATCGAGATCGGTCTCGGCCCCGTCGTCGGTGACGAAGACCTCGCCGTGCTGGTAGGGGGACATGGTCCCCGGATCGACGTTGATGTACGGATCGAACTTCATCAGCGTCACCGAAAACCCCCGCGCCTCCAGGATGGCTCCGACGGAGGAAGCGGCCACCCCCTTGCCGAGGGAGGAAACGACTCCGCCGGTGATGAAGATGTACTTGGTCGCCATGCGGTCTCCTTGTGCCGTCCGAACCGTTGAACCACCCTACGACGTCGTCGCCAACAACCGCTCCACCTTCTCCAGGTCCTCCGCCGTGTCCACTCCGAACGACCCTCTGTCAACGACGAGCACCCGGATCGGAATTCCGTTCTCCAGCGCCCGCAACTGTTCGAGCGACTCGCTGCGCTCGAGCGAGGAGGGCGGCAGCCCGGCGAGCTGCAGCAGGGCCTGCCGCTGGTAGCCGTAGATGCCGAGATGCTTCAAGGGAGCGGCGCCGCCCTGCTGCCGCGGATAGGGGATCGGCGCGCGGCTGAAGTACAGCGCCGCGCCGTCCCGCGCCAACACCACCTTGACCGCGTTCGGATCGCCCAGCTCCTCCGGCGCGGCCGGCGTCGCCAGCGTCACGACGGGATCTCCGGGGCTCGCGGCGAGGTGCTCCGCCACCCGCGAGACCCCTTCGGGCTCGATCAGCGGCTCGTCGCCCTGAATGTTGATCACCGCGGCGGCGCTCCAGCGGCGGGCGGCCCAGGCGATGCGGTCGGTGCCGCTCGCGCAATCGGCCGGCGTCATCTCCCATTCGCCGCCGAACCCTTCGACGGCCCGCGCGATCCGCTCGTCGTCCGTCAGCACCACCACCCGGTCGAGCCCGCGGGCCCGCGCCACCCGGGTGTAGACGTGCTCGATCATCGGCCTTCCGGCGATCGGGAGCAGCGGCTTTCCGGGGAGTCGGGTCGACCCGTAGCGGGCCGGGATGGCGCCCACGATACCCGTGCCTCCGTTCGAGGGAGTCGGGGCAGGGGACGCGTTGGGGTGCACGACCTAATGTAAAGCGAAGCATGAGGAGGTGTCAACGACGGGCTGGCGCGGGCGCGGTGTTAGCATTCGCCTAGGTCAAGGAATCTGGCACGCGTCGTGATTGAGAAAGCGAGTTCAGTGAGACGAATCCTCCCCGTTCTGGCGGCACTTCTCTTCTGGAGCCTGGCCGGCTGTCACCGGCAGCCCGAGGTCCGCCTCCTGCTCGACGGAAACCACGTCCCAGACGTGCTCACCGAGCAGCGGCGCATCGCCGAGCCCCCTTCCCTCAGCGGCAACCGATTCCTCAGCGGCTGGTGGCCATGGTCGAACGACGGCCGGCTCGTTCTCTCGCCTCCCCGGCCCCGGGCGACGGTGCGTC
Organism: Thermoanaerobaculia bacterium; assembly: GCA_036002325.1. Lineage (GTDB taxonomy): Bacteria > Acidobacteriota > Thermoanaerobaculia > Multivoradales > UBA5704 > DATARR01. The sequence goes on from DASYTJ010000077.1 coordinate 20,368, forward strand.
TGGAAGTGGTCAACCTCGGCCGCGGACCCCGTACGCTGCTCCTCGATCTGCTGCAAGCGGCTCCCGGCCGCTCGGCGCGGGTGCGGGCCGCCGGCCGCGACCTCGGCGCCTTCCCGCTCACCGATCCGCTGCAGATCCCCCTGCCTGCCGGCCTGCCTCTCGGACGGGTGCCGGTCGATCTCGAGTTCGACTGGGGATCGCGCGGCGTCCTCGCGGCGGGGATGCGGCCGACGCTGCCGGCCGGGAAGGTGCGCCTCGAAGGCGAGGACGTGCTGCAGTCCGGAGACTCCCTGGTGGACTTCGTCCGCCGCGTCTCCGGCGGCGAGACCCTGGTCGGAACCTTCGCGCCGCCGCGTTCGCCGGGGAGCGGCCAGCGTTTCGAGCTGATCCTCGAGCGCGAGCCGGGCCGGCCCCTCCAGAGGCTGTCCTGGTCCGCGAAGGAGCTGCGCGAGCGGCGGATCGCGCTCTCCGTCGGCGACGGACCGGGTTTCGTGCGGGTGCGCCTGCTGGCCCGAGGGGGGGGCGCCACCGGACGCTGGGAGCGTCTGGGACTTATCGGGGGACGCAAGAACGCCGAGCCGCCGGAGACGATCGCCGAGGTCTCTCCTTCTCCGCCGGCAGCGCCCCGTCTGGTGATCCTCTACGTCATGGACGCCTTGCGCGCCGACGCCGTGGGCCATCTCGGGGGGATGCCCGGAGCCTCGCCCACCTACGATCGGCTGGCCCGCGAGGGCGTCACCTTCAAGCACCATCGCAGCGTCGCCCCCAACACCATCCCCTCGACCAAAGCGCTGTTCACCGGCCGCACCTTCGTCACCAACGGCGACTGGAGCCTCGACCCCGGCGAGGGGACGACGCTCGCCGAGCGGTTCCGCCGCGCCGGCTACCGGACGGGCCTGTTCTCCGGCAACGTCTACGTCAGCTCCTCCTACGGCACCGACCGCGGCTTCGAGCACGTCGCCACGGAGGTGCTGATGGATGCCGACGGCGCCGGGCGGGGCTCGCTCAACGACAACGCCGCGCGCGCCCACGCCGCGGCGGTCTCCTGGCTCGAGACCCTCCCCCCCGGCGACCCCGCCTTCCTCTACTTCCACACCATCCATCCGCACAACCCCTACGCGCCGCCGAATCCGTACCAGGCGCGCTTCACGCGCGGCATCCGTTCCTCGATCGACGGCAGCACCGAGACCCTGGTTGCGGTGCGCAAGGGCGAGATCGCTCCCGGTCCCGCCGACCGCGAGCGGCTGCGCGGCCTGTACAGGGGCTCGTTCGCCTTCAACGACGCCGAGCTGGGCCGCTTCCTGCGCCGGGTCTCGAAGCTGGTGCCGCCGAGCGAGATCCTCGTCGTCCTCACCTCGGACCACGGCGAGGAGCTGTTCGATCACGGCGGAGTGCTCCACGGTTACACCCTCTACGAGGAGCTGCTCGACATCCCGCTGGTCCTGTGGTGGCCCGGCCGGCTGCGCCCCGGGGTGGTGGAGGAGCCCACCGACACGCTCGACCTGCACGCCAGCCTGGTGGAGCTCTGCGGCCTGGGCAAACCCGACGGCGACGGCCGGCCCCTCCTGCGCCAGCCGCCGCGCACGGACGGCTACATCCACCTGGCCGCGGCCTCCAGCGTCATCGGCGGCATCTACTCCGCCCAGGCGGGCCGCTGGAAGCTGGTCTGGGCGCCCCGCTATGCCCATCAGTGGGGCATGGGCGACGGCAGCGGCCGCAGCCGCGATCCCGAGTACCTCTTCGACCTGGGGCAGGACCCCCGCGAACGGGTGAATCTCGCCGGCGACGGCAGCCTCGAGGTGGCCTGGCTGCGCTCCCGCCTCCTCGCCTGGATCCAGCGCAACCGCTCCGAGGAGCCCCCCCGAAAACAGCAGGCCCCCATCGACGCCGAGACCGAGCGCCGCCTGCGGGCGTTGGGGTACGGGAACGTGCAGTAAGCCCATCCCACCTCACCGGGAGAGGGGCACCCCCTCCCCCTGGGCGGGCGGCGGCCTCACTTCGTATACAGTCCCACCGTGCCCCGCCTCCTCCCGCAACGCCTCTGGCTGAGGCGCTCGCTCCTCGTCACCTTTGCCGTCCTGCTGCTGGCCCTGGCGACGCGGGCGCTGCCCAAGGTGCGAGCGCGGACCGCCATGCCCACCGGCGCCGCGCAGTGGATCTGGAAGCCGATCGGCCGCAAGGAGCACAAGCCCGCCGCCTTCTACGCCATCCGCGATTTCGAGCTGCCGTCGCCGCCGGCCCGGGCCCGGCTGCTGGTGACCGCCGACGAGGAGTACGTCCTCACCCTCAACGGCAAGCGCGTCGGCGCCGGCGCCTACGAGCCGGGTGCGCCCCTGGACGTCTTCGAGGTCGGACCGCTGCTGCGGCCGGGCGGCAACCGGCTGGTGGCGGAGCTGCGCAGCGGCCGCGGGGCGGGAGGATTCCTCGCCAGCCTGGAGGATGAGGCGACCGGCCGGCAGCTCCTGGCCACGGACCGCCGCTGGCGCATCTTCCCCCGGCACCAGCTCGGATTGGTGCGTGGCTGGCTGCCCATCGGCGGCGGCGAGCCGACGTTCTCCTGGGGGTACCCTCCGGTCGGCACCTGGGGGGAACCGCGGCCCCGCAGGACGGAGCCGCTGCTGGCCCGCGGTCCGCTGCTGCCCGCCGTTACGGCGCGGCCGCTGGGCCTCGCCTTCGGCTCCGCCGAGCGAGGCCGGCCGCCGGGCTCTCCCGTGCTTTACGACTGGGGCCGCGAGGTGGAGGGCCGGCTGACGCTCGACCTGCCGCCGGGGAAGGTGCTGGGGGTCGGCCTGCTGTTCACGGGCGCCGAGCCTCCGGATCCGCTGAGCGCCAAGCCCGCCGGCTGCATCCTGGTCCTGCCGGGGAGGCACGACTGGCTGGCGGCGTCTCCACGGCGCTTCCGCTATGCCGTGATCGTCGGGTTGGAGAGGCCGGCCGCGGCGGCGGTGCTGCCGGCGCCGGCCCGTCCTCTGCGCGCCCCGGAGATGACGGTCTTCGGCTTGCCGGGGCCGCCCCTACGAACGCCGGTGGAGGACGAAGTCTGGAGCAAACTCCAGCGCTTCGCGGGCGTCGCTCGGCGGAAAGAACTCTAGCTCGGCCTTGGCCTCGGCCGCGTACTGCTCGGCCATGGCGGCCACTTCCTCGATCGTTCCTTCGGCGCGCACCAGGTCCAGGATCTCCTGGGGCGAGACGCGGCCGAAGCTGCGGTCCTCGAGCACCCACTCGATCCGTCGCCGCTGGATGGCCTGGACGCGGGGGAGGAGCAGGATCAGCGGCAGGGTGAGCTTGCCCTCCTTCAGGTCCGAGAGCACCGGCTTGCCCAGCTCGCTCTCGCGGGCCGTGAAGTCGAGCAGATCGTCGACGAGCTGGAAGCAGACGCCGAGCGCCCGGCCGTAGCGCGAGAGCACCTGCCCCGCCTCGGGCCGCTGCGGCGGGATCAGGCTCGGAATCGAGCAGGCGGCCGCGAACAGGTGCGCCGTCTTGCGGTCGATGATCTCGAAGTACTCGTCCACCGTCAGGTCCGGCGCACCCAGGCGCTGCAGGGCCAGCAGCTCGCCCTCGGTCATCTTCAGCGTCGCGTGGCAGAGGCGCTGGATGATCTCGACCTGGCCGTGGGAGAGGGCCATCTGCATGGCCTTGGTGTAGATCCAGTCTCCCAGCAGCACCGTGAGGTTGTTCCCCCATAGATGGTTGAGCGTCGTCTGGCCGCGGCGCAGGGCCGCGTGGTCGATGACGTCGTCATGGATCAGCGTCGCGGTGTGGATGAACTCCACCACCGCCGCGTAGGTGATCTCCTCCTCGCCGTCGTGGCCCAGCAGGCGCGCGGCCAGCAGCAGCAGCGCCGGACGCACCCGCTTGCCGCCGCCGGCGGCGATGTACTCGCCCGCCTGGTGGATGAAGGGCACGTCCGAGCCCAGGTGGTGGCGGAAGATCTCCTCGGTGGCGAGCAGCTTCTTCGCCACCAGGTCGACGAAGCGGCCGGCCAGCGCCGCGCGGGCGGCCCGCTCCTCCAGAGCGGCGCGGGAGGTCTGCTGCGAATCCGCGAGCGGTTGGTTCGGGGCCACCGGGTCGGTCCTCTTCTTCGCGAAAGGGTTCAAAGTCCGCGGACCGGATCGAAAGGGACCACCTGTTCGAGGCGCCCGTCCCGGAAGCGGTAGACCCTGCCGCTCTCGAAATACCACCAGGAGGACTCGAGGTGATTGGGATATTGGACGTTGCGGATGCGGTCCGGCTTGCCCATCTCCTGGTAGACCTTGCGCTGGTCCTCCGTCTGGATCGACGCCAGGAACTGCCGGAAGCTGTCGAGGAACTTGCGGTTCTCCACCGTCACCGCCACCACGGCCGGGCTGCCCGCCTGCACGCGGCGGGTGACGTCCTGCCGCGCCAATTCCTCCAGCCGTTCGCCGGCGCCGGCGCGCACCGGCACGCCGACCACCACCTCGAAGTGGTTGAAGTAGCTGTCCCAGGGCCACACCAGCGTGTACTCGCCGGAGGCGTTGGTGGTGGCGCTCACCCGCCGGATCTCCTTGTCCGCCGTCCGGCGCAGCTCGCGCATGCTGAAGTAGGTGCGGGTCGCTTCGAAGGTGACGCGCACCTCCGGCAACGGCTGTCCCTGAGCGTCCGCGACGATGCCGGTGATCTGGACCCGCTCGCCCTGGGCGTAGCGCGCCGCGGCGGCCGGCGCGAGAGCGCCGGACGCGAGGAAGCCCAGCAGCCAGAGCGGGGCCAGCGAAACGAGGGATTTTCTGATTTGGACGTTCACTGGGAGCGGTAGTTCGTGAAGGTGAGCGGGACGTCGAGGTCCAGGGCTTTCAGGGCCGCGATGACCGTCTGCAGATCGTCGCGGTTCTTGCCGGAGACGCGCACCGTGTCCCCCTGAATGGCCGCCTGCACCTTGAGCTTCTTCGTCTTGATCTCGGCCACCAGCTTCTTGGCCGTCTCCTGGGGAATCCCCTGCTGCAACGTGATCTTCTGCCGCGCCCGGCCGCCGCTCGCCGGCTCGACCTTGCCGTAGCGCAGCGACTTCAGGTTGACCCCGCGCTTGACCAGCTTCGACTGCAGCACGTCGCGCGCCTGCTGCAAGGAGAACTCGTCCGCCGCCTCCAGCGCGATCTCCTCGCCCTCGAGGCGCAGCACCGCCGCCGCCTTCTTCAAGTCGTAGCGGTTGACGATCTCCTTCTCCGCCTGATTGACGGCGTTGCGGACCTCTTGAAGGTCCACGTTGGAGACGACGTCGAACGAGTTCTCTGCGGCGGCCATGCGAGGGGCATTATATCCAAGCCCCCTACTGGCTTCCCTCCAGCCAGCGGATATTCGACGGCGGCGTGAAGCTCCCCTGGCGCGAGAGCTCCTGGTAGCCGGTGATCTCGAACTTGGTCAGGTTCCCCTCGCTGTCATGGTAGGAGACGGCGACGACCCGCTGGCTGGCGGGATCGACCGTCAGCGTCGCGTCCTTCAGCTCCGCCAGCTTCTTCTCCTTCGGCGACAGCGCGATCTCGACCCTCCCGTCGTCCAGCTTGCGCGCGGTCGCCTTGTAGCGCTCCTTCAGCGTGTCGACGCCGAGCAGCAGCAGGTCGAGCCCGGGCTCGTTCTTGCGGTCCACGCGGTAGCGCCGGCCGGTCTGGTCCCCCTCGTTCCAGGCGTGCACCGTGCCGCCGCACAGCAGGAAGCTCTTGGGGAACGGATTCGTATAGTCCCAGCGCATGCAGTCCGGCAGCGCCAGGGCGATCCGTCCGGACTCCTGATCGCCCGACGAGAACCCGGACGCGATGAACGTCTGAACGAAGCTCGCTCCCGTCGGTCCCGCCTCGACCAGGCTCTGCCGCACGTTTTTCAGCACCGTCCAGGGGTCCACCTCCTGCGCCGCCGCAGGCCAGAATCCCAGCAGGGCGAGGGCGGTCGAGAGGGCAAGGATGGATCGTCTCATGGCGGTTCTCCTGTGCGGTCCGGTCTTTTCAACAAGGGGAGGGGAGGGAAGCTTCCCCGGCCGCCCTCAATGCCGGAAATGCCGCGCCCCCGTGAGCACCATCGCCATCCCTGCTTCGTCCGCGGCGGCGATCACCTCCTCGTCGCGCTTGCTGCCGCCGGGCTGGATCACCGCCGTGACGCCCGCCCGCGCCAGCACGTCCAGGCCGTCGCGGAAGGGAAAGAAGGCGTCCGAGGCGGCGACACAGCCGGCCACCGGGAGCTGCGCCTTCTCGACCGCCAGCCGGCAGGAGTCCACCCGGCTCATCTGGCCGGCGCCCACCCCCACCGTCTGGTCGCCGTTGGCCACCACGATGGCGTTCGACTTCACGTAGCGCACCACCTTCCAGGCGAGCTCCAGCCCCCGCCGCTCCTCCGGGGCCGGCTGGCGCCGGGTCGGCACGGTCCAGGCGCTCTCGTCGTCGGGGAAGGCGTCCGGCGGCTGCGCCAGGAATCCGCCGTCCAGGGCCCGCAGCTCCACGTCCCCGGCGAATGAACGGTAGAGGGGCGCCTCGATCAGCCGCAGGTTCTTTTTCGCCGCGAAGCGCTCCCGCGCCGCGCCGTCGAAGCCGGGCGCGAGCAGCACCTCCACGAACAGGTCGGCCAGCGCCTCGGCCAGCGCTCCGTCGGCCGGACGGTTGACGGCGATGACGGAGCCGAACGCCGACACCGGATCGGTGGCGAGAGCCCGCCGGTACGCCGCGGCGAGATCCCCGCCCCGGCCGATGCCGCAGGGGTTGTTGTGCTTGACGATCACCACCGCCGGCTCGGCGAACAGCGCGGCCATCTTGCGCGCCGCGTCCGCGTCGAGCAGGTTGTTCCAGGAGAGCTCCTTCCCCTGCAGGGCGCGGAAGCCGCCGAAGACGCCCGGGCCGCCCTCGACCGCGTAGACCGCGCCGCCCTGGTGCGGATTCTCGCCGTAGCGGAGCACCATCTCCCGCCGCAGCTCCAGCGTCTTTCTCTCGGGGAACGCGCCGCCCTCCTCCCCCTGCGCCGCCAGCCATTCGGAGATCGCCGCGTCATAGCGCGCCGTGTGCTGGAAAGCCTTCAGGGCCAGCCGCCGCCGCAGCGGCTCGGGCACAACCCCCGCGCCCTCCTCCAGGGCGGTCAGCACGGCGGCATAGTCCGCCGGATCCACCACCACCGCCACGCCGCCGAAGTTCTTCGCCGCCGCCCGCACCATGGTGGGACCACCGACGTCGATCATCTCCAGGGTCTCCGCGAACGAGGCGCCGCGCGCCACCGTCTCGCGGAAGGGGTAGAGGTTCACCGTCACCACGTCGATGCGGCCGATGCCGTGCTCGTCGAGGGCCTCCAGGTGGGCGGGCAGCGAGCGGCTCGCCAGGATGCCGCCGTGGATCCCGGGGTGGAGCGTCTTCACCCGGCCGTCGAGGATCTCGGGAAAGCCCGTCACCGCGGACACGGCGGTCGCCGGGATCCCCTTCTCCTCGAGGAACCGCAAAGTGCCGCCGGTCGAGACGATCTCGATCCCGAGGCGGGCGAGGCCGCGGGCCAGCTCTTCAAGACCCGTCTTGTCGAACACGGAGATCAGGGCGCGGCGTGCCGGAAGCATGCAGAACTCCTTCAAAGAGGGGTTCTTGCCCGCGTGACCTCACCCCCGGCCCCTCTCCTGAAGGAGAGGGGGGAACAGCTCTTCTTTAGCCCCTCTCCTTCAGGAGAGGGGTTGGGGTGAGGTCGAGTGGGCACGAAGGGGCGATCTCGCGGTGAGGGCGCTTCTCAGGGTGCGGCCCGGGGCAGGACGATCAAGCGCGTCCCACCGGCCGGAAGATGCGCGCGGTCGTCGATGCCGCCCGCCGTGATCCAAATATAGCGCAGGGCCAGGGTCACGTCCGTGACGGCGTGGCTGAAGGCGAGGGCGGCGGCACCGAAGGCCGTCGAGCGGTCGTCGAAGACGCCGATCCCCGACCCGAAGCCGATCCGGCGATACTCCAGGCCGATCATGGGATAGAGCTCGCGCCCGCGATGCAAGGCGGTGGTGAGGAGCGGCGAGAGATCCCGCTTCGCCTCCAGCCCCGGCTCGATGCCATAGAAGACCAGCGGGAACCGGCGCTCGGCGGTCTCCACGTAGCGGAGGTAGTCGGCGAAGTAGCGGCCCTCCTCGGCGTCCCCGCCCGAGGCGGCAAGGGGATTGTTGGCGTCCGCCACGAAGTGCGACACGACGCCGAGCTTGCGGACGATCTCCTCGAACGGCTTATGGTCGCGGATGGCCGCCACCGCCGCGCTCACCGCGTCGAGCGCCGCGCGGTCGAGCTGGCCCGAGCCGTCCGGGTTCTTCATGTGCCGTCCGGCGTCGGCGTCCGCGAACGGCGCATTGACCCCTTCCTCGTAGGCGCGGCGGTGCTTCTCGATCTGGCGGGCGAGGTCCGGCGGCGAGAGGCGCGCCGCCTCGCGGGCGATGGTCACCTGCGTGACGGGAGTCCAGGCGGCCGCAGGCGAAGCCGCGGCGAGGAGGCACACGAGCCCCGGGATGAGACGGAGATACATTCGTTGCGGCATTTCCAGCCTATTCTAGCAGGTGCTTGGCCCGCCGCGCGCGGCGGAGAAGGAGAATCGTGCCCCATCGTCTCGACGTCCTCGGTGCCCTCTGCCCCCTGCCGATCCTCCTCGCCGCCCGTGAGATGCGCAAGCTCCAGCCGGGCGACCTGCTGGAGATCGTGGGCGACGATCCCGGCATCCGCGAGGACATGCCCGTCTGGTGTGAGCGCGCCGGCCACCGCCTCCTGGAAATCAAGGAGGAGGACGGCGGCCGGATCCGTTCTCTGGTGGAGAAGGGGGAGCCTCGGAAGCCGGCATCGAGCGCGTGACTCCGAGGCCCCTCGGGGTGGCTTGCGCGGTCCTCAGCAATCGGAATTGAAGACTTCGGTGAGTTGCGGAGCGTCAAGCTCGGGGCGCCGCAGGCGCCTTGACTTAGGGCCGTCCGGCCTGTTACAAATCTCCCCCCTTGGGGCGCCCCCGGCTCCCTGTGCCCAGGTAGCTCAGTTGGTAGAGCACGTGACTGAAAATCACGGTGTCGTTGGTTCGATTCCGACCCTGGGCACCATCTGAGATCCAATCCGACAAAAGCCCTCTCCCAGGACGTGGTGGTCGACGAGGTGCCGGCGGACGTCAAGGCGGCCGCCGCGCCCGCCTCGAAGAGCGAAGGAAGATTCAGCGACGGAGCTCCTCCGGCCGGGCCTGGGAGCGGATCAAACGCGCAGGCAGACGCAGTTCACGTCGTCCCACTCGGCGCAGGAGCCGTCGTGATAGCACGGATACTGGCAGAAGCAGGAGTTGGGATCCCAACTGCCGCCGCTGTCCCAACAGGCCTGCTCGGCGGCGGGGTCGCAGGGAGCGCCGGAGGTCTGGCAGATGTAGGCCACCCAGATCGTCGCCCCGAAAGTGCCGCAGTAGGGGTAGACACCGCTCTGGGAACCGCCGTTGCAATTCTGGGCCGAGGCCTGACCCGGGCTGTTGCCGGAGCCGTCGGCGACCTGCACATAGAACGACAGCGTCCCCATCGGATCGTCACAACAGTAGGGATCGTTCTCCTTGAGGTATTCACTCACGGTGACCCAGGCGCCGTTGCAGGAGCCGGCCACCGTGACATACGGGGTCGAGAGCTGATGCACCCACTGGCTGTCGGAGAGGGACCCGGCGTACCAGGGGCCGTACGGGTCGTAGGACTGCGAGTGCCAGGTGTCGCAACTGCAGGCGTTGCCCCATTCGCCGGGATTCGAGGTGCTCGGGCCGTGAAAGCAAGTTACATGGTCGTCCGGGCACTCTCGGTGCTGGTGGTAGGAGCCGAAATAGAGATCGATGTCGCCGGTCATCGCGCCGATACCGGGCGTGTGCGCCGAGTCGACGTTGTTGCTGCAGACGCCGTGGCTCGCGTGATTGTTGCACTCGAGCCCCCACCAGGGATCCATCCAGCGGTACCCGCTGTAGACCGACAAGGCGCAGGTGCAGGTCTGGCTCTTCGAGAGCGACGGCCGCCCGATCGTGTCGGCCGGCGGGGGCGTGTCGCGCCGGCCGCTGCGGAACTCGCGCGTCGAGAGCCCGGTCAACCGGCGGAATCGCTGCTCCACGCGGGCGAGATCCGTTTTCACCACGCGGCAGGCGCCGGCCTTGAGAAGCCCCAGGCTGCACTTGTCCTGCTCGAGCTCCCCATAGGCAGTCTGCTTCAGGAGATCCGTCAGCTCTTCGGCCGAGGCCCGCACGCCCAGCTCCTGCATCCGCTGCTTCACCTCGGCGACGACCTCCTCGGGTTGCCGGAGGGCCAGCTCCAACTCCCGGCGGGGGATCGCTTCGGCGAGCGCCTCCCGCGACTGCGGGGCTGCCCTTTCCGCCATGCCGCCCTTTCGCGGCTCCTCGCCGAACGCGGAGGATCCGGTCAGCAAGACTCCCAGCAGCAGCCCGATCCGAACCGCTCTCTGTCTCCGAGTCATCGACCACCTCCTTGGGTAGACGGCCTCGCGGCAAGGCGCACCTCTATCAGTTAAGTGAGGACGGCAGTAAGAACCGAGACAGGGAGCCGGCACAGGCGGCGGCCCTCCTCTGAGCGCGCCCCCGGCGCCTCTCCGCACCTTCTTCTTCAGGACTGCATCGATGTTCGAAGGAGGAAGATGATGAAACAGACGATGACGCTGGCCTTGATGCTGGGGCTGTCTTTCGCGGGAGCGGCCGCTGCACAGGACGCGGATCTCACCCCGTCCGCGGTGGCCCCTGCCCCCGTCCCGGTCACCGGCTTCACCCCGGCCGAAGAATCGGTCGAAGCTTTCTACGAAGGCGTCCTGATGACCGGCTCGAAGCTGCTCCAGGAGTTCGGTCCCGCCGACGCCGTCCTCTCGTTCTCCGGCACCTTCTCGGCCGCGGGCTGGGACGGCACCCTCACCGGCGAATACGCAGGCCAGCCGGTCAACCTCGCGTTCTCGGGCACCTACGACGGCGCCACGGCCCAGGGGAGCTTCACCTCGTCCGGCAGCTATGGCGATGGCACCTGGGAGGGTTCGGGCACCTGGAGCTATCAGCGGGAGGATCCCATGACGAACAACATGCTCTGGGATTCCGAGGCCATCATCCAATGGCTCGGCCGGCTCTTCCGGCCCGACAAGCACTTCACCACGCCCAAGCGATGGGCGCGCAGCGTGCTGCCGGACGGCTCGGTGCACGTGGTGGACAACGGCACCTACGTCTCCACCTTTTTCGGAATTCCCTTCGGCCGCCCCAAGCAGCAGATCTCGGACTGGATCTATCCTCCCGGCAGCGGCGGCGGCGGCATCGCCACCGTGACCGTGAGCCTGCAGGATGAAGCGATCACCCTGACCGGTTACGCCGACTTCGGCACCGGCGGCGTCGGCGGCAAGGTCAACCTGTCGCAGGACGTGGTGGTCGACCCGGTGCCGGCGGACGTTAAGGCCGCCGCCGCGTCGGCGGGTGCGTCGAGCAGCCGATAGGCAGCGGAGGAGGTCCCGCGGGAGCCTGCTTTCGCCCGCGGGGCCGCCTCACCGCGTCACCTCCACCACCATGTTCTCGAGCGGGATCTCGCCCTCGACCTCTCTCGCCGGGCGGCTCTCCTGCGGCTGCCACCGCTGCCCCTGAAGCAGCGCCGGCAGCGAGTCGACCCGGCCGGCCAGGCGGAACCCGGGGAGGACGAGATGCCGCCGGCCCAGCGCCACGGCCGGCGTCGGCGGCGCCGGGACCAGCACCTCCACCGGGGTCGGCGTCAGCGGCTGCCCGCCGGCCAGGTGGCCCAGGGGCAGCAACAACAACGCCGCGAAGAGGAGCGCGGCGCCGGAAGAGCCGCCGCCCTCCAGCTCCCGTTCCAGATGGCGGCGCCGGGCCGTCAGCTCGCGATAGCGCCGCCGGGCGGCGAGGAGAATCGCGATCGCCACCAGCAGCAGGAAGCCGCCCATTGCGGCCATCGAGAAACCCACGCCCCGCCGTTCGGGCTGGGCGAGCCCGAGCCCCAGGGCGCCGAGAGTGAAGATGGAGCAGAAGACGACGGCGAGCCGGCCCGCCAGCACCCGATGCCAGGCGAGCAGCACCTTGCGGCGCGTCAGCGTCCAGAGGAGAAAACCCGACCAGGTGAGCGCGAACGCGAGGAGCAGCCCGAAGGCGATGTGCGTGCGCGCGGGCAGGGAAGGCTCGGTCAGCCACAGCGAGCCCACCGCGGCCGCCAGCGTCAGGTCGACCAGCAGCAGCAGGGTATAGAGCAGCCGCGAGCGGGTCGAAAGCTCGCCGGCGAGCCGCTTGCGAACCTCCTCCGCGGCAGGGCGCGGGGTCTCCAGCGGGCGCGGATCGTTCGTCGTCATCATCGGGCTCCTTTCGCTCGTAGGCGTTGTTCGAGGGCGACGCGGGCGCGAGAGAGGCGCGACTTGACCGTGCCGGGGGGAATCCCCAGGACCTCCGCCACCTCCCGCAACGTCAGCTCCTGGAGATGGAAGAGCACCAGCACCTCCCGTTCCATCGGGGAGAGCTCCAGCAGGGCCTGCTCGAGGATCTCCTCGTCCATCCACCCGAGGTCGGGCTCCTCGGTCCCGAGGAGGACGGCAGGCTCCTCCTCCAGCGGTACCAGCGACGCTTGCGCGTACCGGACCCGCAACCGATCCATGACCGCCCGCCGCGCGATGGTGAAGATCCAGGCCGGCAGCCGTGCGGGGTCCTCCAGGGCGAGGATGCCGCGCAGGATGCGCAGCCACACCTCCTGGGTGACCTCCTCCGCCTCGGTGTCGCGGCCCACCAACCGCCGCACGTAGCGCCAGATCGGGAGGTGCCAGCGGTCGACCAGCTCGTCGAACGCCTCACGCTCGCCGAGCTGGCAGCGGACGACCAGCAGCTCCTGCCGGGCTGCTTCGCGGGATCGGGCTGTGGCGGGCTCGCTGCTCATCATTGGCCTCTATCCCAACAGTCGGGGCAGGGAGGCCCGAGGTTCCATGGCAGTGCCTTCCTGCAAGGGACTTAAGGGACGATAACGGTTTCCGCGAGCCTCGGGAGCCCGCCCCGACGGGTCGCCGCACCGGTGCGTGAACACCTGGGGCTCTGAGAGAATCCAGGGCCATGAGACCCGCGGTTCCACGCACCATCCTCGCTGCCGATTGGGGCAAGTCGGAAGGAAAGCGCCGGGCCGTCAGGATCAACACCGGCACCCTGACCGTGGAGAGCGTGCCGGCAAAGGCCGCTGCGAGCCTCGAAGGTCTCCTGACCGTAGCGCCTGAACGTGGCACGCTGATCGGCGTCGACGCCGTCTTCGGGATTCCGGAGTACGTCGGCCGCGCGGCAGGCGCGAAGAGTTTTCCCGACTGGCTCGCCCGCGGGCAGGCGACGCCCCGATTCTTCGAGGCGGTGCGGCGGGCGGAGGATTGGGGTCCGTGGCGGCCCTTCTGGGTCAATCCTCACGGCGCGGGGAGTCAGACGCGGTTCTTCAGCACGATTCTGGCGAGCCACGCCGGGTTTCCATCCGATCACGCCCTGAGACGGAAGATCGACCGCTGGGTCTCGGCCAAGCCGCCGACGTGCGTTGCGGGAATGCCGGGGACGGTGGGGTCCGGCACGGCGGCCCTTTGGCAGGAGCTCGATGCTGCGAAGGAGCTGGCGGTCTGGCCGTTCGCCGGGCTCGATCTCCCACGCCTGCTGACGGGTCGATCGCCCGTCCTCGTGGAGGCCTATCCTGCCCTCTGCTACGGGATCGTCCTGGCGGAAAGCCTCCCCGCGGGATCCGTCTGGGTTGCCAAGACAAAGCGAGCCGAGCGCATCAAGACGCTTGGACGGCTCACACGCTCACCCGCCTGGGAGCCGAAGCTGACGATCGCCGAGGATCTGTGGGAAGCCGCCACGGAGTGTGAGGATGACTTCGATGCCCTCTTCCTGGGACTGGCCCTGTGCCGGCTGGCGTGGGAGGGTCAGCTCAACCCCGGGCCGAGCACGCTCGCACCACAACCCGATCCAGCCTTTGAAGGTGGCATTGTCGGAAGCTGGTGTATCACCAAGGTCCGCCATTACGCCGCCGGCTAAAGGCCGTGGAAGAGGCGGGCCAGGCCGTCGTTGCGCCGGCGGCTGCCGCCGGGATGAGACAAGGCGAGATATCCCGCATCGAGCAGCGCGACGACCACATGGTTTCAACCTGCGCCGCCTTGTGCGATCCCTTGGCGGAGACCTCGAGATCCACGCACGATGCCCCGATGGCCGCGACATCCGCCTGGGTCTGCCGCCTCTGTCCCCCAGGGGGACCGGTGCTGCAGAGAGGGTTTCAGGCTCCGTCCCCCTCGGTTGCCGGGTCCGCAGCCAGGGGGACGCCTGCTGTCCCCCTCGGGGGCAGGCGCTGCGTACCTGGGGGACCGGTTCCGTCCCCCAGGGGGGCCGCGGCGGCAGAGAGGGATTCCGGCACTGTCCCCCAGGGGGACGGACTCTGCAGAGAGGGTTTCAGACGCTGTCCCCCAGCGGGATCGGCGCTGCAGCCCAGAGGGGCGCGAGCGGCCCCCCAGGGGGACGGAGGCGACGAGACTGGGTTACGGACGCTGTCCCCCAGGGGGACGGAGGCGGCGAGACTGGGGGACGGACGCTGTCCCCCAGGGGGACGACGGCTGCGGAAGAAGGGTCTCGGGCCGGCACCACTCGGGTCTCGCCATGATCGCGCAGGGTCTCGGCACGATGGCACACGAGTCCCGGCACGGTTCACCGGGTGGACAGACCGCGGACCAGGTCCATCGGTCGGTGTCAAAGTGCGCCGGGCCAGCGGCGCCCCCAAGGGCAGCGACCACGCCGGCAGCCGACACCCCGTTTCTTCGAGGCGGTGCAGCGGGCGCCAAGCATAAAGTTCATCGATGGCGACCGGAATATTCTCCGGCCGAATCCACTCGACGCGTTCATCGCGCCACACAAAAGCAACTGGGGTTTCCGGCCCGCTTGTGTTCGGCGAGGGCCTCTTGCACGGCTAGGGCCAGGCTGTCCTGAATTCGCGCAATGTCGTGCGTCTCGGGGGCTTTCCTGCCAAATGAGCCCCATTCTGTATGCTAACATGCAGCAGACGAAAGGCGGATTCCTGTATGCGGACCACCCTGAACATCGAAGACGATCTTTTTGCTGACCTCATGCGGCTTACTCACGCGACGACCAAGACTCAGGCGGTTCGGGACGCGCTCAAGGAGTACATTCGACT
>DASYTJ010000078.1:0-111312 GCA_036002325.1 Thermoanaerobaculia bacterium
GAGGTCAGCGAACTATCGAGCAGCTGTGAGAACATCAACCCGGGTGGTCCCATGCTGGTGGCTAACCCCTGGTCCCATCCTCGTGGCTAGCGACACCGCACCAAGGATATCGACCGGAGCGAATGAGGGGGGCGAGGGAGCCGATCTCCGAGAGGAAACCGGCCCACGGTTCTATGCCTCTTCCCGTTGGAACCGCTGGAGAAGCGGCGCGGGATCTTCGGATGGCTCACTCCAGCCGAAGCGGACCCATGCGCGGGCCAACTCTGACGCGAGCGACTTGCAGTGTCCGGCAGTGCGGAACGTGGCGACGATCCGCCGTGTCGGGAGGTAAGCGATGGTGTAGCGGTGAGTCGAGCCGTGCGGGATCGGGCCGGCTTCCGAGCCGTGGAAGAAGCCGAAGGGGCGGGCGATCCATCCCCGCACCTCCGGCTCCGAGGCATCCTCCAAGCGCACGCGGAACCGTCCCCGGCTCTATGCCAGGGGGAGAGGCTTTCCGGCCCTGGCAACGGCGTCCAGGTGCCGGTCTGCCGCTTCGGCGAGCCATCCGCCAACGCTGGCGAAGCCTTCATGCTCTGCCGGCCCTCTTCCAGCGCACGGACTGCTTCTCCGTGGCGCGGACGGTGAACGTCGCGACCTTGAGACTAGGCGCCACGGTCGATTTTCTCTTCCTTCACGTCGGCTTCCAGCGCCGCGTCCAGGTAGCGGAGAGTGAAGTCTCCGGCCCAGGCGAGGAAGGCGCCTACGCTCCTCTTGCCGAGCCGTCGAGCGGTGTCCTGCCAGCCCATGAGCTGCATGTCGTTCGTGCGCACAGTGATGCGCCGGAGGCGTGCTGGAGATCGAGGGCGACGGCGCGCAGCTCCATGCGCGTGCTCGACTCCGGCCATGACGGCCAGGAGGACGCGCACTCCAGGGCGGCGGCGTAGAGGAGCGCTCCGAAGGCGCGCAGAGCATCGGCGTCACCGGGGCGGGTGAGGTGCAGGAGAAGCGTTTCGCGGAATCCTTCGCGGACCTCCCAGGAGAGGGGATCGGGTGGACTGGTAGACTGCGGGCGGTCGGGCATGGGTTAGCTCCGTGCTCGGCTTAGGCTCGGCAGGGTGTCGCTAGCATCCTGTCGGGCCGCTGTTCTGTGGCACGAGGAGATGCGCTCTCCCCTCGGATGAGGGGAGAGTAACCGCCCCGGAGCCTACCCCTGGCGCCCACATTGGTTAGGACACCACCGGGGGCGGGACCCGCTCCCTCCGCTCCGCGTCCATTCGTTCTTGGTCGCGGCCGAGCCCCTCCGAGAGCGTGAATTCCTTCTCGGTGCTACAGTTAAGGGCATGAATCCAGGAATCCAACCGGGAATTAATCCAGACCTCGACGAGGAGGAAGTTCCGCCGGATCCCGCCGCCGTCGAGGGCGAGCGCCGGTCCCGAGAGCTCGATCCATGGGGAGTCATGGCCTTCGAGCTCAGCATCGTCCTCAAAGGGCTGGAGAAGACGCTGGGCGAAGCCATGGCGGCTCAGGGGAGAGAACGGGTAAGGTAGAGGCAGGCCCCGAGCGGGCCCCCGAGATTCCCCCGGCGCTTCGCTTTGCCCCTCGCTTGAGGAAGCCGCGTCCATGACGCTGGCGGTCGCCTCGACGGACAAACGGTTCCTTGTCGCGTCCGATGCCCCCGGTTGACCTCGGGTGAAGCCATCCCACGTTCGCCGCATCGGCAACGATCAGGATATGCGGGTTGGGGGACACGCCTCCGGAGACTTCCGCCCCGGGCTCAGATGTCCGCTCCTCTGGAGCGGATCACCCAGAAATCCGGCACATCGACGGCACGATGGCGTTCACGATTTCCACTCGACGCACGAGAGCCCAGTTGCCTGGCGAAACTCGCGGATATTTCCGGTCACGAGCGCGGCTCCGAGCCGGCAAGCATGAGCCGCGATAAGGAGGTCGAGAGGGCCGATGACAACGCCCCGTTTTTCGAGGTCAACGCGTAACTCTCCGTAGTAATTCGTCGTTTGTACGTCCCAGGGCAATACTTCGAAGAGCTCTGTGAAGGCCTCTACGGCCTTCCGCTGCGCGGCGGGCCGGCTGGATCGGCGAATGCCGACCTCGAGCTCGGCAACAGTGATAACGGAGAGAACGCAGTCGGAGGCTGCCGGCAAACGCGTACTCGAAACCCGTCCCCGCAGCAGTTCTACGCAGACGGAGGTATCGAGCATGTACCTCACGGTTGGAGGTCAGTCGAGACTCAAATCTCGCGCTTGAGGGTTTGGCGGCTGCTCGCGATCCGGAAAGTCTTGCCCTTCAGGAAAGTTCTCGTGCATGAAGCGAGCGACGTCCGCGAGAGTCTTCAGCCGGGGCTTCGGCTTGGGCCGCAACACCACTTCAAGGCCCCGCTTTTCGATTTCCACTTCCGTACCCTCGAACCGGAACTCCTTCGGCAGCCGAACCGCCTGACTGCCGCCATGCTGGAAGAGTTTCGCCGTCGCCATAGATATAGTATGTAGATACAACTTGGATGCTTGTCAAGCCTCTGCCCAGGCCTAGCCTGGGGATCTGACCCTTTCGCGCCGTCAAGAGTTTCGTCGAGACTCCGCGCTGATCCGCCGCATGAGCACAAAGAGGCCTGGCTCCCCCTCCCCCGGGGAGTTGAGGGCGCGAAATCTTTTCCTTCCTTCCGTCACTTCGGTTTAGATGACTCTTACCGGATCTTCGTACACAGAGCGAATCTGAACCAAGGGAGACGGTCTCATGAGAAATCACGCTTCGTTCGCCCTCGCCCTGGTCCTTCCTCTCGCGGTCGCGGCCCAGGTACCCACCCCGACCGAGTCGATGGGGAGCTACTACCACACGCCCGAGCAGAAGGCCATGGACGCCTACGGCCGCGGGATCAAGCTCAAGAAGAAGGCCGAGGCGGCCAAAGAACCGGCGGTTCAGACGAAGCTCTACCTGAAGGCGAAGGAGGAGCTGTCGAAATCCGCAGGATATGTGCCCAACTACGACGCCTATCTCGCTCTCGGCCAGGTTTATCTGGCTCTCGGAAAGCAGGAATCAGCCCTGGACGCCTGCAACCACGCGCAGTCGCTGAAGCCGAGCGACGAGGCCGCGAAGGGCTGCATGACGGAGGCGCAGAAGCGGATCCAGGAAGCCGCCGCCGCGAAACCGCGCGACAGCGGCCGGTAGAGGGCGGGGTCGCGCCCCCTCCCCTCCGTCCAGACCCGCCCCTACCCCTAAAGCAATCTTGCTGTTCTCCCTCCTCTCTGGTGAGGGAGGAAGGGAGGGGCTGGGAAAGGAGGGCCCGGGGAGGGGACGGCCCTTTCGCCGGTCCTCTGCTAAGCTCTCCGCCAGACCTCAAGCGGAGGACGCCATGTACAAGAGGATGCTGACGCTGGCTTTGGCGCTCGGCCTGCCGGCCCTGGTGGGATGCTTCGACGTCGAGCAGGCGATGACACTCCAGAAGGACCTCTCGGGGAAGGCCGCCTTCTCGATGACGGTCAACATGGAGCCGATGATGCTCTTCATGCTGCAGATGCAGCGAGAAATGGCGGGCAAGAAGGGCGCGCCGACGGCGGCGGAGCTGGAGGCGGCGAAAAAGGAGTTCCTCGCCTCCCGAACGGCTTCGAAGGAGGACCCGGAAGCGCAGAAGGAGGAGGTCAAGAAGAGCCTTCCTCCCGGCGTCAAGCTCCTGGAGAGCTCGATCAAGGAGGAGGGGCTCAAGGTCGCCGTCCGCTTCGTCTTCGGCTTCGACCACATCTCGAAGCTCTCCCAGATCCAGCTCCAGAAGAAAGGTGAGGACGCGGCGCAGCCCGGCCCGAAGAATCCCTTCGACGAGCCCTTCACGGGCCTGCAGGTGAAGGACGAAGGGAGCACCCTGTTGCTGACCACGGAGGCCATCAATCCCGCCGCCGAGCAGAAGGAGCAGACGGCGGACATGGGCCTGACGCCCGAGATGCAGAAGCAGATGGAGGACGCCTTCAAGGACCTCCGGGTGGCCTACAAGATCGAAGCTCCCTTCGAGGTGGTGGAGCACAACGCCACCCGCAAGGAGGGCAAGACGCTCATCTGGGAGTACAATCTCAAGTCGCTGGAAAAGATGACCCCCGAGCAGTTGGCCCAGGGGGTAAGGGTACGATTCAAGAAGTAGGGTCGTGCACCCATCCTCTTCTCGCCTCGATGCGTATTTAGGAGTAGACTGGCGGCTCTTTGAGCCATGAGTGGTTTTCCGGGGCCGGCGTGCGCCCCGGAGGGCCGTGGACCCATCATCCACTTTCCAGAGGAGGCCGAGATGAAGAAGGACGACGTCAGCAGAAGGGATTTCGGCAAGCTGACCCTGGCCGCTTTCGGGGGCGTGCTCGCCGGCTCGATGCTGGGCGGGAGGCTGCTGTCCGCGGAGGAGAAGAAGGAGATGAAGGACCTTCACGGCTGCTGCGGCTTGAACTCCTGCAAGGCGCAGGGAGCGGGCGGCGACAACGAGTGCGCCGGCATGGGCAAGTGCTCCACCGCCGAGGCGCATAGCTGCGCCGGCTCGAACGCCTGCAAGAACCAGGGCGGCGATGGCGTCAACGACTGCAAGGGCCACGGCGGCTGCGCCGTGCCCATCAAGGGCGACGCCTGGAAGAAGGCGCGGGCGAACTTCGAGGCCGCGATGACCAAGGCCGGCAAGAAGTTCGGTGCGGCGCCGGCTTCCTGCGGCTCGTAGCGCTCCGCAAGCTCGACCTCGCGATCTGGCATCTGGCTCGTTCCCCTCTCCAGCTCCACTGGAGAGGGGCCAGGGGTGAGGTTTCGAAGGGTACGCCAGACCCTCTTCCACAGACTTTCTGAAGGACCCACGCCATGCCCGTACCGCGCCTCGGACACGCCAATCTCGGCCTCGGAGTGGGCCTCCGCTCGGTCCACTTCGACTACATCCTGAAAAACCGGCCGGAGGTGGACTGGTTCGAGATCATCAGCGAGAACTTCGTCGATTCGCAGGGGCGCCCGCGCTATGTGCTGCAGCAGATCGCCGAGCGCTACCCCGTCGTCATGCACGGCGTGTCGCTCTCGATCGGCTCCACGGACCCGCTGGACATCGAGTACCTGAAGAAGCTCAAGCGGCTGGCCGGGGAAGTCGGCGCCAAGTGGATTTCGGACCACCTCTGCTGGACCGGCGTCCTCGGCCGCAACACGCACGACCTTCTGCCGGTGCCCTTCACCGAGCAGACGCTGCGCCACGTGACCGAGCGGGTCCGCGTCGTCCAGGACGTTCTCGAGCGACCGTTCGTGCTGGAGAACCCCAGCTCGTACATCACGTTTCAGGACTCGACCATGGACGAGTGGGAGTTCATCACTCGCCTCGCCGAGGAGGCCGACTGCGGACTGCTGCTCGACGTCAACAACGTCTACGTGTCGAGCTTCAATCACGACATGGATCCGGACGCGTTCATCCGCTCGCTGCCGCACGAGCGGATCGTGCAGTTCCATCTCGCGGGCCACACCGACTACACGACGCACCTGATCGATACGCACGACCACCACGTGATCGATCCGGTCTGGGATCTCTATCGCACGGCGCACCAGCTCACCGGCGGCGTCTCCACCCTGCTCGAATGGGACGCCAACATCCCGCCCTTCCCGGTGGTGCACGGCGAAGTGCTGAAGGCCAAGCGATTCATGGAGGATCACTTGCCGGAGCCCGAGCCCGCGGCGCGGGAGGACGATCTCGAAGTCTTCGCCGCCGCCGGCCCGACGGTGTTCCATCCGCTCCACCACATCCGTCCGGAGGTGGAATGAAAGGCGAGCCCCGCTCGCTCGACGTGGTGCAGCGGTGGTTTCAGGCGGTAGTCACCCATCCTGAAGGGATCCAGCGCGGCGCCGCGTCTCCGGAAGCGCAGGAGCTGATCCGGCTCAACCGCGGCGAGTTGGAGGCGGTGGTGCGGCGCTCGCGGAACCTCACGGCGGCCGAGAGGCTGTCGATCTACGCCAACGCCTATTACGCGCGCCTGCTGGAGTGCCTCGGCGCTTGCTATCCCGTGCTCAAGCAGGCGGTCGGCGGCGAGGTCTTCGACAGCTTCGCCTTCGAATACCTGCAGCGCTATCCCTCGCGCAGCTATACCCTGGATCGTCTGGGCGAGAGCTTCGCCCGGTTTCTGGACGAGACCCGGCCGGACCGCGAAGCGGGAGGCGGAGTGGACTGGCCCGACTTCCTCATCGATCTGGCAACCTTCGAATGGACGATCGCCAAGGTGTTCGACGGCCCCGGCGTCGAGGGGCAGTCCTTGCTGACTCCTGAAGCGCTGCAAGCCGTTCCCCCGGAGCGCTTCGCCGAGCTTCGCCTGGTGCCCGTCATCTGTCTCCGCCTTCTCACCTTTCGCTATCCGGTGAACGCCTACTACACCGCCGCGCGCCACGCCGCGGAAGGCGAGGAGGTCCCGATTCCTGAACCCGCCGCCGAGCACGCCGCGGTCCTGCGCCGCGACTTCGTCGTGCGCCGCTACCCGCTGAACCCCGCTCAGCTCGCGCTGCTCGGGAAAATCCAGGCCGGCGCCACCGTCGGCGAGGCCATCGTTGCGGCCGCAGCCACAAGCGATCTCGACGATGACGCCCTCGCCGCCGAATTGCGTACTTGGTTTCGGTTCTGGTCGGCGGAGGGGTTCTTTCAGGGAATCGCAGCCGGCTGAGATCTTCCTGGCCCCTCCTCTCCGTTTTCTCCGCCTTTAACCCCAGAGACACGACTCTGCTCCGCCGAGCCGGAGCCTGGGGAGGAATATGTTTCGAATCAGCGTCTTCTGGGCCTATTCGCGATGGCGACCGCGTCCACGGCGCAGGTCCTGCTGCTCGACCAGTGGGAGGACATCGGCCTCATCGGAGGAGGGGTGACCGATATGGGTTGTACGTTCGGCAGCGGTCCCATATCGGAGACGCTCGCTGAGGCACCTACTGGGTCGAGGTCCTGGAGACCGACGCCACGATCCCGGTCTGCTTCACCTGGAACGCCGGCCCGCTCGATCCGGTCCATGGCCGCGACGGCGCGGCGGTGCAGTTCCCATTCCCCGGACCCTGGTTTCCACAAGCGCCTTTCAACTACAGCCTTCGCGTGTTCGCCCCCGGGGCAGCCGCCGTTCCCGCGCTCGGCGGTTGGGGCCTGATCGCCCTCATCGCCGGCCTGACGTCGGCGGCGTTGCTCGTCCTCCGCCGGGGCCGTGGAGGTTCGCGGGCGGCGATACCTTGAAAGGTTCAGCCGCGAATCCGCACTAAAAGTGGATCGATCTTGTCGGCCGTGGGAGAGACGGCGCGACACGGGAGGGGGGTTGTTCCCTTGCTCCAGCTCCCCTCCCTTCTTTTTCGTCAGCCTCGGTTCTTTGCGCAGCCGGCCAGGATCCGTCGCCAGTTCACCAGATCTTTATCGTCCTGCGGACCGTTCGCCTCGCGCAGCGCGATCGCCTCGGAGAGAAGCCTTTTCCCTTCGTCGGCTTTGCGATGTCCGCAGAGAAACTCGCCCAGCCACGCGGCCGCTTCCGCCACCTTCGGATGGTTCTTCTCGTGCACCTGGCGCCGGACCGTGACAGCCCGCCGCAGGTAGCTCTCCTGGGCCGCTACATCTCCCTGTTCGCCGGCGGCCATAGCCACATCGTAGAGGCTCTGCGCCACCTCCCAGTGCATCGGTCCGTACGCGCGCTCGCGCAGGGCGAGGGCCCGCTCGAACTCGCGGCGGGCCTCGGCCGGCCGGCCGGCTTTCAGCGCCACGAAAGCCAGGCCGCGGATCGGCCAGGCGGCGTCGGTGTGCGCAGGGCCTTTCTCATGAATCGCGGCGGCAATGGCAAGCTCGAACTCGCGCCGCGCCTCGTCGTAACGTTCGAGATCGTGATAAGCCCAGGCCAGGTAGTTGTGGAGGTTGGAGGCGCCGGCGTAATCCTTGCCAAGAGCCTTCTCGTTGGTCACGTTCGCCTGCCGCAGGAGCGCAACCGCCTCCTCGTACCTTTGCTGATGGCTGCGCAGATTGCCGAGGTTGCTCAAGCCGTCGGCATAGCGCGGGCTTGCGGTGCCGTAGACCTTGCTGAAGATGGCGAGCGCTTGCTCATGGGCTTTCGCCGCGCCGTCCCAATCCTCCATCCGCTCCAGCACCAACCCGAGATTGCCGAGCGTCCGGCCCAGCTCCGCGCTCTCCGGCCCTTCGATCGCCGTGTAGATCTCGACCGCCTCCTGCAACGCCGCGCGAGCCGCCGGGAATTCGCCGAGCGCCTTGAGGGCGTTGCCGTAGTTGCGGAGGGTGGTGGCGACCGCGGGATGGCGATTTCCGAGCCGCCGGCGCTGCACGGCCAGGGCGCGCTCGAAGAGCGCCCGTGCCTCGTCAAGTCGGCCCGTCCGGCGCCGGACGATCCCCAGCGTCTGCCAGGCCAGCGCCGTCGCCGGATCGTCGAGACCCAGCCGGCGCTCGAGCTCGGCCACGGCCGGTTCCAGCAGCGCCGTCGCGCGCTCGTAATCTCCGATGTCGCTCCAGATGCCGCCCAGGACCGCCCGCAGTTGCCCGCGAATCTCGGGCTCCGCCGCCAGATCCTGTTCGATCTTTGCGCTCCCTCGCTCCAGCAGCTCGCGCGCGGTTAGCGGACGGCCCGGTTGCTCCATCGGATTGGCCGCGCTGAAGACGGCGGCCAGCAGCTCGACCATCCGCTCGGCCTTGCGCGTCTCGCGGCGGGCCTCCTCGGCGGCGGCGTGCGCGCGGTCGCGCTCGTGCTGCAGGCGGACGACGTGCCAGGCGAGCCCAGCCCCGGCGAGGATCGCGAACCCGGTGATCATCGCGGCGGCGGCGGCATGGCGGCGGAGAAACCGGCCGGCGCGATAGCGGAGGGTCGGACGCCGTGCCAGCACCGGCAGGCCTTCACCGTGACGCCGCAGATCTTCCGCCAGGGCCGAGACGGAGGCGTACCGAGCGGCGGGATCGCGTCTCAGGGCCTTGAGGATGATGGCGTCGAGATCGCCGGCGAGCTGGCGTCCATCGGGATATCCCTCCGCCTGTCCACCGGTCCGCCGGGACACCACACTGGGGGGCTCCGGCTCGACCTCGCGGAAGCCTCGTTCGAGCTCCTCGCGCAGGCCGGCCGACTCGTGCGGTCGCGCGCCGGTGAGCAGCTCGTAGAGCACGACGCCCAGCGAGTAGACGTCCGAGGAGGTCGTCACCCGCTCGCCGCGGAGCTGCTCCGGGCTGGCGTAGGCCGGGGTCAACGCCCGCATCAGGGTCGCCGTCTCGCCGATGGCGACCCCTTCGGCCGGATCGAGGAGGGCGGCGATCCCGAAGTCGAGGAGCTTCGGTTTGCCGTCGAGTGTGACGAGGATATTGCTCGGCTTGAGGTCGCGGTGGACGACGAGGCTGCGGTGGGCGTAGTCGACGGCGTCGAGCACGGCGCCGAACAGCCGCAGCCGCTCGCCGAGCGAAGCCCGGCGCTCGCGGCAGTAGGAGAGGAGATCCGTCCCCTCGACGTACTCGAGGACGAGGTAGGCCGCCCCGTTCTCGGCGCGGCCGGCGGTATAGAAACCCGCGACGCCCGGATGCTCCAGGCCGGCGAGGATGCGCGTCTCCGCCGCGAAGCGCCGCAGCGCGGGTTCGGCGAAGAACCCGAGGATCTTGAGCGCCACCTGGCGGCGGAATCCATCGCCCTCTTCCTCGGCCAGATAGACGACGCTCGAGCCTCCCTGGCCGAGGCGCCGCAGCACGCGATAGGGGCCGATCTGCCGCGGCGCCGGAGGCTCTTCGGCGAACAGCCCGGTGGCCGGCCGGTCGAAGACCGGCGTCTCGCGCGCCGCGGCGGCGAGGAGCTCCTCGACCTCGCGGCGCAGCTCGCGGTCGTCGCCGCAGGCCTCGGTCAAGGCTCGTTCCCGGGCCTCGCCCGAGGCCTGGCTGGCGCGGTGGAAGGCGTCCTCGACGAGGGCGAAGCGGGCGGCGTCCATTCCGGCTCAGGCCCCCAGCTCGCGGACCAGCCAGGCGCGGGCCAGCGCCCAGTCGCGCTTCACGGTGCGGGGCGAGCACGCGAGAAGGGCAGCCGTCTCCTCGACCTCGAGGCCGCCGAAGAAGCGCAGCTCGACCACTTTGGCAAGGCGGGGCTGGAGGGCGGAGAGACGGTCGAGGGCCGCGTCGAGAGCGAGCACGTCGAAGACCTCGGGCGGCGAGGGGAGCGCGTCGAGCGAGGTCACTTCGATGCGCGTCACGTCCCCGCCCCGCTTGGCCGCCCGCCGGGCCCGGGCATGATCCACCAAGACCTGGCGCATGAGGCGCGACGCGACGGCGAAGAACTGCCGGCGTTCCTTCCACTGCCGCCGGCGCTGCTCGGAAAGCCGCAGGAACGCCTCGTGCACGAGAGCGGTCGGCTGCAGCGTGTGCTCGCGCCGCTCGCCTTGCATCTGCGCCGCCGCGATCGACCGCAGCTCGTCGTAGACGAGCTGCGCCAGCCGCCGGAGAGCCTCGTCGTCGCCGCGCTCCCAGGCCACCAGCAGCTCGGTGATCTCCGGGCTGCCCGCTGTGAGATCCTCAGCGGAGCTCATGATAAGCGGCAGTCTGCCCCAAGGCGTCCGCCTTGTCCACCGCGGCGCGCGCGCAGCCCGTGCCCAGAGCCCCCGTGCGTACGAAATCCGCCCACAGCGCCCGCCAGGCCTTCCAGTCGTGGCCGCCGGCAACGGTGAAGACCCTCTCCGGCGGCAGGACCTCGGCGAGGAGGCCGTTCGCCCGGGCGAAGGAGTCGCAAGTGCCGAAGCCGAGGTAGAGAGGGATCCGCCCCTGCGAGCCGCTCGCGTAGCGCGAGAGCCACGCCCAGAGCTGCCGTTGATAGTCGTCCGGCGCGAGCGGCTCCGGCGGCTTCCAGCGGCGCAGCCCGCCGCCAGCGGCGACTTCGCCGATCACTTCCTCCTGGCCGAGAAAAGGCGCCAGCAGCACGACGCCGTCCACGTTCTCCGGATGACGTGAGGCATAGGCCACGGCTCCGGCCCCGCCGATCGAGATGCCGACCAGCCAGATCCGCTCGTACCGGCGCCGCGCCGGCGCGATGACGTCTTCGTGCAGGCGGTCGATGATCAGGTTCTTGAGGTAGTAGCCGAGATGGGCGTCGGCGGCCACCATATCGACCCGGGCGCCGGCCCGCGCCGCCATCTCCGGAAAGCCGGCGCGTCCGAAGTCCTGCGGCGCGTCGTGCCGGCCCGGGAGAAGAACGACCAGAGTGCGCGGCTGGCCGGTGCCTGGAAACTGTACGGTCCGCAGCGGTACCGGCGTCGGCCGATACCGGGCACAGCCGAGCGGCAGCAGGACGCCGCAGAGCAGAAAGAAACCCCTCGCGACTGCGGCGAAAAATCGTCTCATCGGTTCAATACGGAAGCGGCGGCGAGGACGATCCTACGCCGCCGTTCCGGGGGGAGAAAGTCTATGTTGAAAAAAGGCGAGCCTTACTTGCCGGCCTCGCTCCTGTCGACGATCTGGAACTGCTGTTGGTTGACCTTCTCGTCGCCGATCCAGACCTCGGCCCGGTAGTCTCCCTTCGTCCAGGAGCCCGTGTTGGCCGCCTCGAAGGTCAGATAGCTGTCGCCCGGGTTCACCGTCTTTTCCTCGTCCTTGATCTTGGTCTCGCCGGGGCCGAACCAGGCCACTTTCACCGACGAGCCGGGCTGGGCGTCCCCGACCTTCATGGTGATGAAGATGGGATCACCGGGGGCGAAGTCGTCGCCCTGGTCCGCGGCGGCGATCATGCCGTCGGAACCGACCTTGTGACCGATGGTTACGTCGTCGATCATGGTCTGGGCACTGACCGGGTTCAAGTCATTCGGGTTGTTGGTGCCTGGCACCTCCTTCTCGGTCGCCTGAGGAGCGGGGCCAGTCCTTTCCTCCATTTCCGCCCGTTCATGGGCCTTGCAGGCGGTCCACAGTGGCAGTAAGGAGATCACTAGCAGAGCCATCAACTTGGGCGCTCTCATTGCTGCCCTCCTTTCTCAGAGTTGGGCTACCTAAGAGCGGACCGCTCTCCCGGACCGCTCGGTGTACAGGGCAAGAGAAGCAAGGGGCATACCAGAATTCGCTTCCCTCTTCCGCCCCCTTCGCGCCCGGCGCGGAGGGCCTGAAACCCCACATCGCGAAGAGCGTATAGATTTCAGGGCTCCCTTGCGCCCGATCATCCACATGGGCTCCGCCCTTCGCGGAGCTTCCCTTTCGAGGAGGTGCTCGTGAAAGGAACGCTTTCCGGCTTGCGGATCGCGGCCGTCCTGCTCGCCCTGGCAGGGCCGGCCGGCGCCGCCGTGAGCTACCAGGATTACCACCCGTTCGCCGACGTCGAGCGGCAGCTCCAGGGGTGGAGCCAAGACCACCCGAAAGAGGTGAAGCTGCTCACCATCGGCAGATCGTCCGGCGGCCGGTCGATCTACGTGGCCCGCATCGCCGCGTCCGGCGGCGCCGATCCCGACGGCCGTCCGGCGGTCTTCGTCGGCGCCAACATCGCCGGCTACCACAACGCCGGCACCGAGGCCGCGCTCGATCTCATTCAGACCCTGCTCGCCGCACCGGCCGGCAGCCCGGCGGCGAAGCTCCTCGGCTCCTACACCTTCTACGTGGCCCCGGCCCTCAATCCCGACGCGCACGACGCCATCTTCGGCAAGCCGCGCGCCCGCCGCGGCGGCGACGCCATGAAGGTGGACCACGACGTCGACGGTCTGGAAGGCGAGGATCCGGCGGACGACCTCAACGGCGACGGCATGATCACGAGGATGCGCATCGCCGATCCGACCGGCGGCTGGCTGGCCGACGCGACCGATCCGCGCGTGCTCGTCAAAGCGGACTCCATGGAGCAGCGGCCCGGCGCCTACCGGGTGGTCTCCGAGGGCCGCGACGACGACGGCGACGGCGAGTACAACGAGGACGGCGGCGACGGCGTCTGGCCGGACCGCAACTTCCCGCACGCCTTCGCCTACTCGACGCCGGAAGCCGGCCCGTGGTCGAGCTACGCGCCGGAGAGCAAGGCGCTGATGGACTTCCTGCTCGGCCGCAGCAACGTGGCGCTGGCCGTGGTCTACGGTCCCGCGAACAACCTCCTCGCCGCGCCGCAGAGCCTGGGCGGCGGCGGCGATCTGGGGACGCAGAAGTTCAAGGTGCCGCCCCAGGCGGCCAAGATGCTCGGCTTCGATCCCGAGCAGGAGTACACCCTCGATCAGGTTTGGGAAGTGGCGCAAAACCTCCCGTTCATCCGCCAGAACAACATCACCAAGGAGCAGGTCGCGCAGTTCCTCGGCGCCGGAGCCGCCACCAAGGTCGACGCGGGCGATCAGGCCTACCTCGACAAGTTCGCGGAGGCCTACAAGGAGCGCCTGAAGAAGGCCGGCCTCTCCGCCGACCGTCCCGGCGCGCAGTACGCCAAGGGCGGCTTCACGCCGTGGCTCTATTACCAGTACGGCGCCATGGCTCTCGAGCTGGACGTCTGGGGCGTCCCCAAGGCGGAGAAGAAGGCCGACGCCAAGAGCGGCGAGGAGGCCTTGACCCTGGACAAGGTCGCCGGCATGACCAGCGAGCAGTTCCTCGCGCTGGGAGAGGAGAAAATCGACGCCTTCCTCAAGGAGAACAAGGTCCCGGCCCAGTTCAACGCCAAGACGGTGATGAGCTTCATGAAGGGGGGCCAGATCGATCCCAAGGGGATGGTGGACCGCATCAAGCAGATGGGCGGCGGCGGTGGCGGCGCTCCCGCCGGTGGCGGCAAACCCGGCGAGGCCGGCGCCCGCGAGCGCGAGGTGCTGGCCTGGGCCGAAGCCAACGCTCCGGGGTCTTTCGCGGCGTGGACCGCCGTCACCCTGCCGGACGGCGCCAAGGCCGAGGTGGGCGGCCTCGATCCATTCGTCGAGATGAATCCGCCGATGGCCGTCCTCAAGCCGGCCCTCGCGGCGCATACCGAGACGGTGCTCGATCTGGCGGCCAAGCTGCCGAAGGTCGAGATCCTGTCGCTCGACGTGGCCAGCCTCGGCGGCGGCGTCTACCGCGTCAAGGCGGTGGCCGGCAACCGTGCCTACCTCGCCACTCACACCGCTCAGGCCGCCCGCGCTCGCGCTCACCTGCCTGTGCGGCTCACTCTCCAGACCGGCAAGGATGTCGAGCTGGTGACCGGCTATCCGTCGGCCGTCGCCGACCGGCTCGAAGGCACCACCGGCACCCTCACGGGCGAGTGGCTCGTGCGGGCCAACCCCGGCGCCAAGATCGTGGTCGACGTGACCACGGACAACGCCGGCCGCGACCAGAAGACCGCCAACGCCGGCAAGGGAGCTTGAACGCCATGAGACCGCGCATTCCTGAACTCGTTTTCGCAGCCCTGGCGCTCCTCGCGGCCGTTTCGCCTGCCCTCGCGGATCCGATCCAGCCGCAAGGGAATCCGCCGGCCGCGGCCTTCAACCGCCTGCACACCTACGAGGAGGTCGTCGATCTCCTCAAGGGCTACGCCGCCGCCTATCCGCGGTGGACCCGTCTCGAGAGCATCGGCAAGAGCTCCCAGGGCCGGGAGCTCTGGATGATCGCCATCAGCAACCCGGCGACCGGCCCCGAGCTCGCCAAGCCGGCCATGTACATCGACGGCAACACCCACGCCAACGAGGTGCAGGGCGCGGAAGCCGCGCTGTACACCGTGGACTATCTCCTCAAGAATTACGGCAGGCTGCCGCGCGTCACCGAGATGCTCGACCGCTCGGTTTTCTACATCCTCCCCTCCGTCAATCCCGACGGCCGCGCCCTCTGGTTCAAGGGACCTTCCGACGCCGATTTTCCGCGCACGGTCATGGTCCCCGTTGACGACGACCGCGACGGCAAGTTCGACGAGGACGGCTTCGACGATGTGGACGGCGACGGCTACGTCACCACCATGCGCAAGAAGGTGCCGCTGGGCCAGGGCACCCACAAGATCGATCCGAAAGACCCGCGCCTGCTCGTGCAGGTCGAGCCCGGCGAGCTCGGCGACTGGCTCCAGCTCGGCAAGGAAGGCTACGACAACGACGGCGACGGCAGGGTCAACGAGGACACCGTGGGCTACGTGGATCCCAACCGCACCTGGGGCTTCTCCTGGGAGCCCGAGTACGTGCAGGCCGGCGCCGGCGCCTACCCGCTCTCGATCCCCGAAACCCGCGCCATCGCCCTGTGGGCGCTCCGGCATCCCAACGTGGCGGCCGTGCAGAGCTACCACAACAACGGCCAGATGATCCTGCGCGGCCCCGGCGCCAAGGCGGATCCGCCCTATCCGCCGCAGGATCTCAAGGCCTATGACCTGATCGGCAAGGAAGGCGAGAAGCTCCTGCCGGGCTATCGCTATTTCATCTCGTGGAAAGACCTCTACACCGTCCACGGCGCCACCACCGATCACTTTTACAACCTGATGGGCGCCATGGCCTTCACCAACGAGATGTACAACCCGCCGGCCGACTTCGACAAGAACGGCGAGGTCTCCGACGAAGAGCTGATGAAGTTCAACGACCTGCTCGCCCTCGGCCGGCAATGGGTGGAGTGGCGCCCCTACAACCATCCGCAATACGGGCCGATCGAAGTCGGCGGCTTCAAGCGCGACGTCGGCCGCGTGCCCGAAGGCTGGGCGCTGGAGGACGAGACTCACCGCAACAACGCCTTCGTGCTCTTCCACGCCTATCACCTGCCGAAGCTCTCGATCGGCGACGCCATGGTGAAGAAGGTGGGGAACGATCTATGGAAGGTGGAAGTGCCGGTGCTCAACGAGCGCGCCATCCCCACCATGACGGCCGTGGCGGTCAACGGCAAGCTTCACCGCCAGGACGTCGCCACCGTCGCCGGCGCCAAGGTGCTCTCGAGCGGCCTCGTCAGCGACGCCTACCTCGACAAGATCGAGATCCAAGACCATCGCCCCGAGCGCCTGATGGTGCCCGGCGTCGACGGCCTCTCCACCCGCACGCTCTTCTTCCTCGTCCAGGGCGACGGCGACATCACCGTGAGCTTCGACAGCCTGAAGGGGGGCAAGGTCTCGAAGCAGATCGCGCTGCGCGAGACGGGAGCGCAGCGGGCGGCGAAGTGAGCTGAGCTCGACAAGGCTACGAATACGGGGGCGACGACGCCCCCGCGATGTTCAAGCGCTGGTCCGACGCGAGCGACGCGGAGCGCTTTTATCGGTATCATCGAGAAACGGGGACCCTGTCTGACCCGGGAGGTGATGCATGCGTCGGCTCGCCTGGCTGTGTCTCTTCGTACTCTTCCTGGCCTTCAACGTTTCCGCCTCGGAGCAGAGCGAGGTGGGCGAGGTGTTGTTCGCCAACTCCGGCTCCCCGGCGGCCCAGGGGCCCTTCCTCCGTGGGCTCGCGCTGCTGCACAATTTCGAGTACCTCAGCGCGGCGGAGCAGTTCCGCAAGGCGCAGACGATCGATCCGGATTTCGCCATGGCCTTCTGGGGCGAGGCGATGACCTACAACCATCCGGTGTGGATGCTGCAGGATCTTGCCGCGGCGCGCGCCGTTCTGGGCCGGCTCGGCGCCACTCCCGAGGCGCGGCTGGCCAAGGCGAAGACCGAGCGCGAGCGCGACTACTTGCGCGCTCTGGAGGTGCTCTATGGGGACGGCACCAAGGAGGAGCGCGACTTCCACTACGCCGACGCCATGGCCGCGCTCCACCAGCGCTATCCGGACGACGTCGATGCCACCGCCTTCTATTCTCTGTCGCTCCTCGGCACCGCGCACCACGGGCGCGACTTCGCCATCTACATGCGGTCTGCGGCTCTGCTCGAGGAAGTCTTCCCCACCCACTCGCACCACCCCGGAGTACTGCACTACCTGATCCATTCGTACGACGACCCGATCCACGCACCGCTCGGCCTGCGGGCGGCGCGGCTCTACGGCAGCGTGGCGCCGAACGCCGGCCATGCGCTGCATATGACCTCTCACATTTTCGTGGCGGTCGGCCAATGGGACGACGTCATCGCCGCCAACGAGCAGGCCTTGCGCGTGGTCGATCAGCACCGTGCCGATCAGCGCAAACCGCCGCGGGCCTGCGGCCATTACGCGAGCTGGCTGCACTACGGCTACCTGCAGGAGCGGCGCCTCGGCGACGCCAGGCGGCAGCTCGACGCCTGCCGGCAGATGGCCGTGCGCGAAGTCGCGGGCAGCCCCGAGGGGGACGACTCTCTGGTCAGCTCCTTTGCCGAGATGCGTCTCTTCCAGGGGATCGAGACGGGGCGGTGGGAGACGGATCCCCTGGCCTTGCCGGAAGGGCGTTTCCTCGATGCGAGGTTCATCCTGGCTTACGGGGAGACGCTGGCAGCAGCGAGCGGTGACCGGCCCGCGCTGCGCGCCGCCGCCGCGCGGTTGCGTGAGCGGCAGCGGGAGCTTCTGGCGGAGATCGCGAAAGAGAAACAGAACGTCACGGTCGATCGCTCCTACGCGGAGGTCGTGGTCCAGCAGATCGACGCGCTGGAGCAGATCAGGGAGGGAAAGGCGGACGAGGGGTTCGCCGCGTTGCGGAACGTGGCGGAGCGGGAGAGCGCGTTGCCCATGGAGTTCGGTCCGCCCGCCATCCAGAAGCCGTCCTCCGAGCTTCTCGGCGACGAGCTCATCGCCTTGGGCCGCAACGCCGAGGCGGAGCAAGCGTACCAGTCGGCGCTCGCTCGCGCCCCCGGCCGCACCCTGTCGCTCCAGGGCCTGCTCCGGGCCCAACAGGCTCTCGGCAAGACCGAAGCCGCCGGGCGGACCCGCGCGCAACTGCAACAGTACGTGCGACCGGCGCCGGCCACGCGGTAAGAAGCACGAGCGCTCACCGTCCCGGCCACCACCTGTGCACCCGCCGGCAGTACGCCGCGTAGTCGTCGCCGAAGGTCCGCCGTAAGGTCGGCTCCTCGTACAACACGACGAAAAGGTGCATGAGCACGAGAAACCCGCCCGCGTAGGCCCACAAGGCGCCGCTTTGGTAGAACAACGCGGCGCCCGCTAGAGCGAGACCGGCTCCGAGATACATGGGATTGCGCACGTATCGGTAGGGCCCACGCGCTACCAACCGCCACGGCGGATCGAACGGCGCGGGAGTACCCCGTCCGACCAGAGCGAAGGTGAGGATGCACCAGATGGCGACCGCGGCGCCAAAGGCGGCAACGACCATTCCCGCGAGTTGAGCCGGGCCGAACCACGCCGGCGGCGTCACGCCCGCCGCAGACAACACCTGCGCGGGGAGAAAGACGAGAACGAAGCCAATGAAGAGCGCCGCGTAGACGATGGCGCGGATCAGTACCGTCATGGCCGCCTCTCGGCGCCTAGCTTGAACCTCTCCGCCGACATGGGGTGAGCTTTTCGCGAGCCGCACGCCAGGTCTTCTGCTGCAGCGGCGTCAGCTCCTTGCGGCCCAAAGCCTTATCGAGCAGCTCCAGGGTAGAGTTGGGCCCGACCCTGCACGCGAAGCTGACCAGTTGGGGACGGCGAGTCGGGCTTGCCATGGGGAGTGCTTCGACCACAGCCGCGAACAGAGAGCGGCGCTCCTCGCCGGAACAGAACGCGAAGAAACCGTTGCTGAAGGCTCCGAACGGCCAGGCGGGGGCATCCCCTCGGGCGATGAGTTGAAAGTCGCTGACAATCTCAGCGGAAGTCCTGAACGTTGGCGAGGGACAGGCGCGCAGGCCGCTTCGTTGCGCGGCATCGTCGCAGACGACGACGCAGAAGTCTCCGGCGAGACAAGGCCTCTCGGTCAACACGATAGCGACACAGAATGCAAGAAGGGTAACCCCCGGGACCAGCCCGATTCGCCACTTTCTCGAACGGCTGCCATTGACGACCGGTAGCGAAAACAGCGTGACCTCGAGCAATTCGAGGCGAAGGATGCGAGCAACCACAAGCCCGAACCCAAGGGACAAGATGGAAAACGCAGCCGTGATCGCCAGAAACTTGGCCAAGAGAATCATGGTCACCTGACCCCCAACCGCCATGCGAGAAGAACCCCCCGCCCCTGCGGCTCGATAACCTATTCATTTTTACGTGGCTTGGATACTACCCATCGATCCCGATGCTCGTCAATTGGAGTTGCGCTTCCTGCCGGTCGTGGCCCGACGTGCCGTGGGATATCGGTGCACCGTGCCGCGCTCGCTCGCGTCTTATGAGACCCCTTGCAGCGCCGCCCCCCTGGGTGCGCGGCCCGTCCCCCCAGGGGGACCGTGCCAAAAACCCTCTCTGCGGTCTCCGTCCCCGAGGGGGACAGCCCCGGTCCCCCTGGTGCGCAGCGCTTGTCCCCCAGGGGGACAGCTCGCGTCCCTCTGGCTGTAGTGGCCGCCCCCCAGGGTGTCAGCGCCTGAATCCCCCTCTGCAGCGTCGGCGCCGCTGGGGGACGGTAGCGGTCCCCCTGTGTCGCAGCGCCTGTCCCCCTAGGGGACGGTACGGGTTTCCCTGTCTGCGAAGACGATGACCCAGGGGGACGGAGCCCGTCCCCCTGGCTGCAGCGACGGCCCCCCTGGGGGACGGAACCGGCGAGCCTATCTGCGGAGCGACTCCACCTGGTTCTCGGCAGTGAGGCTCGATGCCGTCACACTTCGACGGGCGGTGCGCTCATCACCTCGCGCACCTCTATCGCCATGTTCAACGGGGCGCCGCCTTTGCCCGGCGCGGCCGATGCCCGCGCGGCGATCTCGTAGGCCCGCTGCGGACTCTCGACGTCGACGATCCAGTAGCCGGCGAGGAACTCCTTGGCCTCGGCGAACGGGCCATCGGTCACCTCGGGCGCGCCGCCTTTCCCGGCTCGAACGATCCTCGCCTGATCCGGCCCCGCCAGCCCTTCAGCGCCGACCAGCTCTCCAGAGTCGCTGAGCTCCTTGTTGAAACGCATCATGAACTCGATGTGCGCCTTGAGATCCTCGGGGGCCCAGTTGAACACCTGCCAGTCTCCGGTCCCCCGCGGGGCATGCATCATCAGCATGTATTTCATGTCATTGCTCCTCTCGATGGTCGCGCCCTCATTGGCGCTTCATGGGTAAGTCGGAGCACGCAGCGGGTTCTCGACATCCCCGGGCGGGGTTCAGGGCTTCGTGCAAGGTCGAGGATCTCTCTCTACATCCTGAGGTAATCCGGCCGCCAGCTCCGCACCAGCTTCTTGATCTCTTCGCGGTCGCGGATGCCTTTGTCGAGGACCATCCGGGTCAGCTCGGGCAGCTCTTCGTCGCTGGCGAAACGGAGGCCGATGAGCTGGCCCGTCCTCAGCTCACCGATGCGGGGCTTGAGCTCCGCCGGCAGCAGCCGCTCCAGGCGCAGGATCTCTTCGAGCCGGATGATGCGGTCCTGCGCCCGCAGCGGGAAGGTGCGCGCGTACCAGGACAGCAGCACCAGGGCGAGCGCCGCCACCGCGCCGAGCAGGCGGTCGAAGAACGGCACGTCCGGCAGACCGCGGAAGAGCCGGAACAGCGACCAGATCAGGTTGATTGTCAAGATGCCGAAGGTGACGAAGTGGAACGCCGGAACGAACTTGCGGTGGGTACCGTAACTCTGCTCGGCCATGGACATTGCCTCCCCGAAGGCGCGGTTGCGGAGGGATGTTATCCCAGGCCCGCGAGTCCGTGTCGCCTTAGACAAGGAAGAGATAGACTCGGTTGCATGGATCCGGAGGCCAAGGATCTCCAGTGCGTCGACGTGGCGGCCGTCGGGGGTTCGTGGGACCGGCTCGTGCGCTCGTTCCTTGACGGCCAGTTCGAGGCGCACCCGACCTTCGCGGCCGGCGCCGGCCACCACGAGTATGACGGCCGGCTGCCGGACTGGAGCGCGGAAGGGATCGAGGGCGAAATCGTCCGCCTGCGTTCGGAGCGGTCGCGGGTGGCGGAGTTCGATCCCGCGACGCTCGACGAGCGCCGGGCCTTCGAGCGCGAGGTGCTGACGGTGGCGATCGACTCCGACCTCTTCTGGCTGGAGGCGGCGGAGTGGCACCGGCGCAATCCGCTGTTCTACGCCGGGCCGCTCGATCCCAACCTCTACCTCACCCGCGAGTACGCGCCCCTCGCGCAGCGGATGCGGGCCTACGTCGACTATGCCCGCGCCGTGCCGCGCGCCGCCGAGCAGGTGCGGGCCAATCTGCGGACACCGATGCCGCGCGCCCACGCCGAGCTGGGGGAGAAGTCGTTCAGCGGCCTCGCCGGCTACTTCGAGTCCGATGTGCCGGCCGTGTTCGCGGCGGTGGACGATCCCGGTCTCCAGGCGCAATTCCGCGCGGCCAACGCCACCGCGGCGAAGGCGATGCGCGAGCTCGGCAGCTGGTTCCACGACCAGATTTCGCTCGCCTCGACGGCCGCTGAGGATTTCCGCCTCGGCGCGGACCGCTTCTCGCGAATGCTGTGGGAAACCGAGCGGGTGGACGTCGCCCTCGAGAAGCTGGAAGAGGCCGGCCGGCGGGATCTGGAGAGGAATCTCGCCGCCCTGCGCGAGGCCTGCGCCGCCTACGCTCCGGGGCTCACCGTGGAGGCGTGCCTCGCCCAGGTGGATTCACGGAAGCCCGCCGCCGGGCCCGTCGAAGCGGCACGCCGGCAGCTCGCGGGGCTGCGGCGGTTTCTCGAGGAAAAGAAGCTGGTGACGATCCCCGGCTCCGAGGAGGCGCGGGTCGAGGAGGCACCGCCCTATCAGCGGTGGAACTCGGCGTTCATCGACATTCCCGGTCCCTATGACCGGCACCTGCCGTCCATCTACTACATCGCCCCTCCGGACCCCTCATGGACGGCGGAGGAGCAGGCGCAGTACATCCCCGGCGAGGCGGACCTCCTTTTCGTCACCATCCACGAGGTCTGGCCCGGCCACTTCCTCCAGTTCCTCCACTCCAACCGCGCGGAGTCGGACATCGCGCGTTTGTTCGTAGGCTACGGCTTCGCCGAAGGGTGGGCCCACTACGCGGAGGAGCTGATGTGGGAGTCCGGCTTCGGCGACGGCGATCCGTACCTGCACATCGGCCAGCTCCAGAACGCGCTGCTGCGCAACGTGCGCTACGTCGTGGCCATCGGCCTCCATACCGGCAGCCTGACGGTGGAGGACGCCGAGCGGATGTTTCGCGAGCTGGCCTATCAGGATCCGGCCAACGCCCGGCAGCAGGCGGCCCGCGGCACCTTCGACCCGGAGTATCTCAACTACACGCTGGGCAAGCTGATGGTCCGCAAGCTGCGCGCGGACTGGACCGCCTCTCGCGGCGGCCGGGCGGCCTGGCGGGAGTTCCACGACCGTTTCCTCTCCTACGGCGGCCCGCCGGTCCCGCTGGTCCGCCAGGCGATGCTGGGTGAGGAGTCGGGGGCGGTGCTGTAGGGGCACCATGAACGAGCCTGATTGCCCGTCGATTCGGCAAGAGCCGCTCACATCGAGCCCAGCACCTCCAAATACTCCGCCACCCCCATCTCCCGCGGGTTGGACGGGTTCGAGCCGTTGAGGACGGCCTGTTCGGCGATCCAGGGGTAATCCTCCTCAGGGACGCCGAGGTCGCGGAACGGCGGGATGCCGAGGTCGCGCACGAGCGCTTCGATCGCCTGCAGCACGCCTTCGGCTCCGTTGCCGCTGCCGGCGGGGAGCGCGGATTCGAGGGCGGCGAGCTTGTCGGCGCAGGCGGGGAGGTTGTAACGGGTAACCGAGGCGAGGAGGACGGCGTTGGCGAGCCCGTGAGGAAGGTCGTAGCGTCCGCCCAAGGATTCGGAGAGGCAGTGGACGGCGGCCACGTCGGCGTTGCCGAACGCCAGTCCTGCCAGGGTGGAGGCCCGCATCACCGCCTCGCGCGCCTCGGCGTCGCCCGCGATGTCGGCGGCGGCACGGCGCAGGTAGTGGAAGAGGAGCGAAACGGCGCTCGCGGCCAGGACGTCGGATATGGGGTTGGCCAGGCGGCAGGTGAAGGCCTCGACGGCGTGCGTCAACGCGTCTATCCCCGTCCAGGCGACCACGCGGGAGGGAAGCGTTCGGAGAAGCTCGCAGTCGACCAGGGCCCAGTCGGGAAACATGGTCTCCCCTTTGACGCTGATCTTGGCCTGCCGCTCCGCGACCGTGAGCACGGAAACCCAGGTCACCTCCGAACCGGTGCCGCAGGTGGTGGGAACGGCGATGAACGGCAGGGGGCGGTTGCGGTAGCGGTTCCTTCCTTCATAGTCCGCGGCCGAGCCGCCGTTCGTCATCAGCATGGCGGCGGCTTTCGCGGCGTCGAGCACGCTGCCGCCGCCGATGCCGAGCACCAGCTCCGCCTTCTCCTCGCGGCCCCACGCCACCAGCCGGTCGACCGTCGAGGTCCGCGGGTTGGGCTCGACCTTGGCAAAGGTGATGGCGTCGATCCGGTGTTCTCCGAGGAGCTTCCACACCCGCTCGGGCCAGCCGGTCTCCTCGATACCGGGATCGGTCACCATCAACACGCGCAGGGGATCGTAGCCGGCCACGACGTTGGCGACCTGTGCGAGACACCCTGGAAACATCAGGATGCGGGTCGGAGCGCGAAACGGGCGCGGGGTCATCATCGCGCGACATTCTAGGGCCTCCGGCGCGTGCGGATGAGATCGAGGCGAGCGAGCGCCGCGGGAATATCGAGACGGCCGTAGCCGAAGGTGCCGTCCGGGCCGGGCCCGCCGAGATCGGTGGCGCCGCCGGCGAGCGCGTCCTCCAGCTCGGAGACCGAGGCTTCGGGATGGCGCTGGAGCAGGAGAGCCGCGGCGCCGGCGACGAAGCCGGCGGCGTGCGAGGTGCCCCGCGCCTGGACGTAGGTCGACGGCGCGAGAGGGAAGGCGGCGGGCAGGTCCTCGGCCGGCGCGACGAGGACTGGAAAGGCCGGAGCGCCACAACTGGAAGGCCCCCGGCTGTTGGCGGCGTACGGCCCGCCGCCGCGAGCGAGACCGCCCACGGAGAGAGCGGCACGACCGCCCGGATAGAGCCCGAAGTAGTTGGCCGGCGAGCGGTCCGTTCCCGCGGCAGGTCCGTGATTGCCGGCGGCGAAGACCGGGAGGATCTCCGCCGCCCGCCAGGCATCGACCAGCGGCTGCAGCGAGCGGTCGCAGCCGGCGGTGGGAAGGACCCAGGCGATCACCAGCACGTCCGGCTGCGCTTGCGTGAGCATCCAGTCGGCGCAGACCGTCGCCAGCACGTTGTTGTAGCGCCCCTCGGGCAGCCCGGCGCAGGCGATCCATTGCGCGCCGGGAGCCACGCCGAGGGTGACGCCGCCGGTGTTGCGGCCCACCGCGCAGGAGAGCACGCCCGTGCCGTGGCCGAGCCAGTTGTCCTGCGGCGCGGCGCTGCGGCCACGCGGATCAAGCCAGGAGCGCGCCCCGCCGCGGAAGCTCCCGGCGAGTTGCTCGTGCGTGGCGCTGGCGCCCGAGTCGATGATTCCCACCACCACGCCGGTGCCGTCCAGCCCGCGATGCCAGAGCTCGGGCGCTCCCACGGATTCGATTCCCCAGGAGGTCCGCGCCGGCGGCTCCGGCTCCGGCGTGGCGGCCAGGGCCGGTCCGGAGATCTCGGTCTCGCCGACGATCGCCACCACCTCCGGGCGGCGAGCGAGAGCCGCGATGCCGGCTGGCGTGGCCTCCACGAGCAGACGGTTGACGGCCGCGAATCCCCGCCAGGTGTGGACCAGACCCTGCCGCCGCGCCTCGTCGAGAAACGGCGCGAGCGCCGCCTGGCTCCGCCGCGCCACGTCCTTCAGGGCCGCGACCACACTGGCGCGACGGTCGGCTCTGCGGCGCCAGGCGAGGGCACGTCCCAATCGCGGCAGGTCCACCTGGACGTTCAAGTCCGCCATCACTCGCAGAACCTCCTCGGCAGGAGCCGCGGCGAGGGTATGCCGCAGAGGCGGGGCGATCTTCTCGTCCGCAGAGGTCGGCGGTGCAAGCCGGCGCACCGGCGTTCGAGCGGAGGGAAAGGGCTCGAGCCTCGGCGCGCAGGAGGCGGCGAGGACCAGAAGCAGCGAGAGACGGGAGAGACGCTTCAGAGATCGGCTCCCGCATCCGGGGGAGAGGCCGGCCGGATCGCCCTCCCCGGAAGAAGAACAGAAGGGATTAGAGCAGATTGGACAAGGCGGCGTGACTGAAGACGATCCTGATCTGGCTCGGCAGATCCACCTGCATGCCGCCCGAGAAGGTGAGGCCGACCCTCGTCGGTACGCCGTCGGCCGTGTTGTTGAGGAGAGTCTGGATGAGGGCCGCGCCGCCCGGCCTGGTCAAATCGACCTTCCACTGCGTGGGGTGCACGCCGTTCGACTTGGCGCCGATGGAGAACGTCTGGCCCAGAGGGACGTCGGTCCCGTTGATCGAGAGACCCGTGAGCTCCATGGTGAAGCTGCCGGTGACGGCTCCCGACCAGAGCTGCGACAGAAGATCGCCCAGGCTGGAGAAGTCGGCTTGCAACTCAAGGTCCTTGTCGACCTCTTCGTTGACGGTGGTGCAGAAGGCGATGGGCGGTCCGCCGGGGACGCCCGAATGGTCCTGGGTGATGTTGGCGAAGAACTGGCAGTCCGGCGCCGGATCCACGGCCACGTACTGGATCGCGAAGGTGCCGCCGAGAACGCCCTTGCGGCCCTGGACGTCGTCGCCGTCGCGGTCGACCACGCCGTCCCGGCTGAAGGAGCTGGGGATCGGGTTGCGGTAGGAAAGGATCTTCATCCTGGGATCCCGCCCGTTCCGGTTGTCGTACTTCACCGTGTAGGCGTAAGTGCCGTCGAGGGCGGGATCGCCGGTGATGAAGGCGATCTCCGAGCCCCAGAGCTTGGCTTCCGACGCGGTCTGGTGGCTGGCCACGCCGTCATAGTCGGTAATCGCGCAGCCGGCGGTCATCATTGCCATCGCTGCCAATCCCAAGATCAGAGAGCTCCGCTTCATACTGCCTCCTTTGGTTGTGGTCTTCGACCAAGTTGGCTGGGAATTCGGAGAAACACTTCGGCCGGCCCTCCCGTATATAAAGGTGCGCAGCAGCAAGGAAAACGAGCGTAATATTCGGGCGTCTATCCGCGGGGGAGGATCGAACATGGAATCCGTTGCCCAGACCGCCGTTGCCCGCTCGCGAGTGGAGCGCGCCGCGGCCCTGCCCTGGTATCTCTCGGCGATGCTGGCGGGCTCGACCAGTATTGTGATCGGTTTGCTGTGGGACATCTCGTGGCACATGACGATCGGCCGGGACACGTTCTGGACTCCGGCTCACCTGGCGATCCATTTCGGCGGTGTTCTGGCAGGGCTCTCGTGCGCGTGGCTTGCCCTCAAGACCACTTTCGCCGGCACGGAGGCGGAGCGGGCCGCGGCGGTCCGCTTCTGGGGCTTCCGCGCGCCGTTCGGGGCCTGGGTGACGATCTGGGGCGCCCTCGCCATGCTCACCTCGGCGCCGTTCGACGACTGGTGGCACAACGCCTACGGCTTGGACGTCGAGATCCTCTCGCCGCCGCACAGCGTGCTCGCCGCTGGAATGATCGCCATCCAGCTCGGCGGCATGCTGCTGGCCCTGGCGCTTCAGAACCGCGCTCCCGCCGGCGAGGAACGGACGCTGGGCCTCGCCCACGTCTACGCCGCCGGAATCGTGCTGTTGATGGTGGCGACGCTGCTGACGGAGTACAGCTATCCCAACCACCAGCACGGCGGTCTCTTTTACGAGGTCGCCTGCGGCGCTTTCCCCGTTCTGCTGGTAGCGGTGGCGCGCTCGTCGCGCCTGCGCTGGGCGGCCACCCTGACGTGCGCCTTCTACATGCTGATCGCCTGCGCCATGGTGTGGATCCTGCCGCTCTTTCCGGCGCGGCCCATGCTCGGACCGATCAACACCCCGCTGGATCACATGGTGCCGCCGTTGTTCCCGCTGCTGCTGATCGTCCCCGCGGCGGCCCTGGACTGGCTGCTGCAGCGCCGGCCGGGCAAGCGCGCCGGCTGGCTCGACGCCCTCCTGATCGGCGCTGCGTTCTTCGCCCTGCTCCTCGTTGTCCACTGGTACTTCTCGAAGTTCCAGCTCTCGCCGGCGTCGCGCAACGCCTTCTTCGCCGGCGACCGGCAATGGGACTACTCCTCCAATCCGGGCCCCTGGCGATACCAATTCTGGGACCGGGAGGAAGACCCGATGACGCTGAAGGCGCTGGGGGCCGCCCTGCTCCTCGCCGTCGGCTCGACGCGGATCGGCCTCTGGTGGGGGCAGTGGATGGCAAAGGTGAAGAGATGAGACGGCGAGTGCTCTTCCTGGCCCTCGTCCTCGCTTTCGCCGTCGCCTCCCTGGCCTCGGCGCACGTCGGCAGCCCGAACGTCTTCTACGACGGCGACGCCGGCCCTTATCCCGTGCGCGTCATCGTGCGGCCGCCGGTGGTGGTGCCGGGGTTGGCGGAGATCACCGTGCGTCTGCGGACCGGCCGCGCCGATGCAGTCACCGTGCAGCCCATCCAATGGAAGGCCGGACCGAAAGGCGCGCCGCCGGCGGACGTGGCCACGCCGGTGCCGGGAGCGCCGGAAGTGTGGAGCGCGCAGCTCTGGCTGATGGAGTCCTCCTCCTACAGCGTGCGCGTCCACGTGAAGGGTCCGGCCGGCGAAGGCACCGCTCTCGTGCCGGTCGCCGCGGTGCCGGCCAAGGTTCTGCGGATGAAGAAGGGAATGGGTGTCGTGCTGACCGCGCTGGGCCTTTTCCTTTTCGCCGGCGCCGTCACGCTGGTGGGCGCCGCCATGCGGGAGAGCGTTCTCGCGCCGGGAGAGGAACCGGCGCCGAGGCGCCGAACCGGAGCACGCGTCGGCTCCGTGCTCGCCGCCGTTTTCTTCGCCGTCGTCTTGATGGGCGGCAAGAGCTGGTGGGACAGCGTCGACGGCCGCGCGCAGAGAGGGATTTTCAGACCGTTCAAGGTACAAACCTCGGCGCGCGTCGAAGCCGGCAGGCCGGTGCTGGAGATGAGGATCGCCGACGTGCGCAGCAAAGACTGGACTCCGCTCATGCCGGACCACGGCAAGCTGATGCACCTCTTCCTGCTACGCCAGCCCGGCCTCGATGCGTTCGCCCATATCCATCCCGTGCCGGAGGGGCAGGACACCTTCCGCGCCGCGCTGCCGCCTTTGCCCCCCGGTTCCTATCGCGTCTATGCCGACGTAGTGCACGAGAGCGGGTTCCCGCAGACGATGGTGGATACGGTGACGATTCCTGCCGGGCCCGCTGGCGTCTTCGCGAAAGGTCTCGCGTCCGATCCGGACGACTCCTGGCGCACCAGCGGACCGCTCCCCGGCGCGACGGCCGCCGGGCCGAAGGTCGCCATCCTCGAAGACGGCTCGACGATGCTCTGGCACCCGGAGCCTCTGCTGGCGGACCGCGAGACCACTCTGCGCTTCGAGGTCCGCACCGCCGACGGGCGGCCCGCTTCCCTCGAGCCATATATGGGCATGATGAGCCACGCCGTCATCACCCGCGGCGACGGTGAGGTCTTCGTCCATCTTCATCCGATGGGCAGCATCAACATGGCCGCGCAGCAGGCCTTCGCGAAGAAGGAGGGCGGGGCCGAAGGCGCGACGGCCATGGCCGGCGTGGACCATAGCGCGCACATGGGACACGGGACGCCCAGCGTGGTTTCCTTCCCCTACGCG
The DNA here is from genome assembly GCA_036002325.1 of Thermoanaerobaculia bacterium. Lineage (GTDB taxonomy): Bacteria > Acidobacteriota > Thermoanaerobaculia > Multivoradales > UBA5704 > DATARR01. Next base: position 28,452 of record DASYTJ010000078.1, read on the forward strand.
TTTCCCCAGCCCGGCCGTTACCGCATCTGGGTGCAGGTGAAGAGCGCGGGGCGGGTGCTGACCGGGGTGTTCGACGCGGAGGTGGGTGGGAAGGGAGCGGCGGCGAAGGCGCGGGAAAAAACCTGAACGCGCGCGCGTTCCCCCTCTCCAGCTTGCTGGAGAGGGGGCCGGGGGTGAGGTCTCGGACGCCTCGCTCTACTTCGCCGCCGCCGTCGTTCCGCCCACCACCGCCGTCGCGCGATCGATCTCCTTCGCGAACCCCTCGATGATGGAGGCGACGACGGGGATCTGCTCGGTCGCTTCCTGCCACTGCCGCTGCTCGAGGGCCTCACGGACGGCGGGGAGCGTCTTGACGCCATAGCCGGTGTAGAAGCCTGGCGCGTAGATCTGGTGGACATACCAGGAGCGGCGCGGCAGACCTTCCTTGCGGGTGAGCGCGCGCTCGGACTTCATCAGGATCTCGTCGAGGCGCCGCTGCGCGTCCGGCGCCGGCATCTTGCCGCCGGCCGTCGCGGCAGCGTACGCCTTCGCATAAGCGGCGGAGCTCTTCTTGAGCGTCGCGACGGCGTTCTGGAGCGGCGCGAAGTTGAGATACGGAACGGCGTCGAGCCGCTTCGGCGCCACCCAGGTCTGGGTGGGATCGTCCACCGCGGTGAAGACCTTGTCGTCCAGCCGCCGGTTGCGCTCCTCGGCTTCCTTGCGCAGGTTGTCCGCCAGCTTCATGACCTCGTCGGCATAGCGGGAGATGGCAGCGGCGGAGCGTTCGAACTCGAAGGGGAGGACCTCGGCGTTGGCGAGCCGGAGCACGGCCCGGCCGTTGGTCTTCGCCAGCGTCACTCCATATTCGAACTTCGGATCCCCGAAGCGCACGTAGTGGTCGAAGGAGTCGTAGATCGAGTGGTACTGGCCGTACTCCTCCTCGCCGCCGTAGTCCATGTTGAGCGCCGCGACGCCGAGGTGCTGCAGGAACGGCGTGTAGTCCGAACCGGAACCGAGGGGGAACAGCGGGAAGGCTTTGCGAGAGCGGATCTCCTCGACCGCCTCGGGCGGGCCGAAGAGGGTCGCCGCCGCCATGGCGCGCTCGCCGACGCTGATGCCTTTCTCCGGGTCCGTGACGTCGGGGGCGATCTGATTGACGAAGGTCTCCAGCGTGTGCGAGCCGCCGGCGGAGAAAAAGCCGCGGGAGTTGCTGTCGGAGTTGATGTAGACGGCAGCTTTGTCGCGCAGCTCCGCGGCGTGGGTCTCGGCCCACTCGGTCGAACCGAGCAGGCCCGGCTCCTCGCCGTCCCAGGCGGCGTAGACGATGGTGCGCTTCGGTTTCCAGCCGGTCTTGGCGAGCTCGCCGACGGCCCGCGCCTCCTCCAGCAGGCCCACCATGCCGCTGATCGGATCGGTGGCGCCGTTGACCCAGCCGTCGTGGTGGTTGCCGCGGACGATCCACTCATCCGGCCGCTCGGCGCCGGGAAGGACGGCGATGACGTCGCGGGCAGGAACGAGCTTCCAGTCGAACTCCAGCTTGAGATGGACGCGCGCCGGTCCGGGGCCGAGGTGGTAGGGGATCGGCAGCGAGCCGCGCCACTCCTCCGGCGCCATGGCGCCGCCCATGGCTTTGAGCAGCGGCAGGGCATCGCCGTAGGAGATCGGCAGCACGGGGATCTTGGTCAGCGTCGGAGCGCTCTTGACGTCCAGCCGCTTGGCGTCCTCGGTGGCGCCGACGCCGGGAGTGAGCGGATCGCCGGAATAGACGGGCATGTCGGCCACCGAGCCGCGCTGGGCGCTGCGGTCCGAGCGCCAGCCGCCTTTCGGATAGACGTCGCCCTGGAAGTAGCCATCCTCGTGCGGATCGGAGAAGATGATGCAGCCGACGGCGCCGTGCTCGGCGGCGACTTTCGGCTTGATGCCGCGCCAGGAGCCGTAGTAGCGGGCGATGACGATCTTGCCCTTGACGTCGATGCCGCGCCGCTCGAGCTCCTCGTAGTCCTTGGGCACGCCGAAGTTCACGTAGACCAGCTCGCCGGTCACGTCGCCGTCGATGGAGTAGGCGTTGTAGACGGGGAGCTGCTCGGCGGTCTGGCCGGAGGTCGAGTCCTCGGGAATCGCCGGCTCGGCGAGCGTCGCCTGATATCGCGTGGGAGCCTCCAGCTCCAGCAGGCGCACCTTGGGCGTGGGGAAGAGCACCTTGAACTCCTCGATGCGGGTCTGGAAGCCCCAGGAGCGGAAGAGCCCGGCCATGAATTCCGCGTTATCTTTGCCGTAGGGCGAGCCGACGTGGTGGGGCCGGGCGGAGAGCCGCTTCATCCACTCGCGCAGGTTCGAGGCGTTCAGGTACGAGTCGAAGCGCGCCTCGAGCGCCCGTTGCTCGGCGGTGCCGGCGTCGCTGAAGCCGAGCATCGGCGCCCCGCCGGGAGCCGGCGGCTCGGCGGCGGCGGAGACGGCGAGGCCCAAAGCAAGAATCGGCAAGATACGTCGGGATCTCATAAGCATTGGCAAAGTTTCCTCCAGGGCGGGTGCGTTTTCCTCCAGCGGGCGTTCGGTGCATTGTAATCGCAGTCCGACCTCGCCGCGTGTGCTCCGCCACACTCATGGCCGGGAGCGCGAGCGGATGACTCCGTCACCGCCGGCGAGCGCCGCGAGCCTGCGCTGGTTGATGGGGCTGTTCTGCGCCACCCTCGGCGCGCTCGTTCTGGTGGCCCCGCACCGCTTCTCAACGCCGGGAATTCTGGAGCCGTACCGCGAAATCTGGGGCGCGTCGGCGCTCCTCTCGGGCGTGGCGCTGCTCGCGGTGGCGGCCCTGCCGCGGCGCCGGTCCAGCCTCGCCGTCCATGCGCTCGCCGGCTCCACCCTGCTGGCGCTCGCCGCGGGCTTCGCGGGTTCCCGCTTCTGGGCCGCGGTCCTCGTCTATGCCGGGCTCGGTCTGATCACGGCGCTCGCCGGCTTCCTGCCGGCCAACCCGCCTGCCACCCCGCTGCGCACGAGGCTCTCGCTGGCTCTGGCGACCGCCACGTCTCTGGCGCTGATCCTGGCGACCGCGGTGGTGACGGCGCAGGAAGAGCGGCTCGCCGAGGAACAGGTGCTCGCGACGCAACGGATCGAGGCGCGGGCCATCGCCCGCAACGTGGCGGATTACGTCGAGATGAACGGCGCCCGCACGTTCGCCGTGGCCGCCCTGGCGGGACGGGCGCCGCTGACCTTCGAGAGCCATCGCCCGCTGCTCGCCGGCTCGCTCCGATCGTATCCGGACGTGACCGCCTTCCGCTCGCTCGCAATCGACGGCCGGACGATCGCGGGCGCCGGTGCCATGCAGATTCCTCCGCAGATCCTGCGCCGGCTGGCAGCGGGGATCCGCTCGCAATCCCGCATCGAGCTCACCACGGCGAAGGCCGGCGCTCGCTTCCTGCTGTTGATCGGCGCGCCGATCCTCGACGGCGGCAACGAGGTCGTGGGCGTGCTGGTGGCCGCTTTCGATTCCGAGACGCTGGCGCGGCGGATCGCCCGGCCGGGCTCCAGCGTGGCGCTGGGGGACGGCAACGGCAGTCTGATCGCCTTCCGCAGCCAGATCCACCGGCACGACGAGGTCTCTGCCCTGCCGGTCGGCTGGGACCGCCAGTTCCGCCTCAGCCGGCGGGTCGCGCGCCCGGGGAGCGTCGCGGGCTTTGCCATGGTTCCGGGGCTCGGCTGGGTCGTGGCGGTGGAGCAGCCGCGCTCGGCGGCCCTGGCGGGTGTGCGCCGCGGACGCGACTTCGCGTTCGGACTGCTGGTGCTGGTGGTTCCCCTGGCGGTCGTAGGCGGTGTCGTGGCGGCCCGCCTCATCACCCGTCCCCTCGGGCGTCTGGCGGATGCCGTGAGCGAGCTGACCACGGGCAATCTGGCCGCACCCGTCGCCACCGGCAGCGGCGTGACCGAGGTCGAGCGCCTCGCCATCGCCTTCCGCGACATGCGCGACCGTCTCGCCGAGCGGACCCGAGAGAGCGAGCGCCTGGCGGACGAGCTGCGGGCCCGGGCCGAGACGCTCACCGAGATGGACCGCCGGAAAAACGACTTCCTGGCCATGCTGGCCCACGAGCTGCGCAATCCTCTGGGGGCGATCGCCAACGCCTCGTACCTCCTGGAGCAGTCGGAACCCGCCGAACCCCACCAACAGCGGGCGGTGGCGATCATCCGCCGCCAGATCCGCCACCTGGTACGTATGGTCGAGGATCTGCTGGACGTGTCGCGGGTCACCCGCGGCAAGGTCGAGCTGCGGCGCGAGCGGATCGATTTCGGCGAGGTGGTGCAGCACGCGCTGGAGACGGCGCGCCCGCTGGCGGAGACCAAGCATCAAGTGCTGCGGGAGGAGCTGACCTCCGAGCCGCTACCCCTGGACGGCGACGCCACCCGGCTGGAGCAGGTGCTCTCCAACCTGCTGCGCAACGCCGTGAAGTTCACCGGTAAGGGCGGAACGATCGAAATCTCGGTCGATCGCGACGGCGCCGGCGAAGCCGTCGTATTGGTGCGGGACGACGGCATCGGCATCGCGCCCCACCTGCTGCCCCGCATCTTCGACCTCTTCGCGCAGGGCGAGCAGACCCTGGACCGCTCGGGAGCCGGACTCGGCATCGGCCTGACCCTGGTCCGCCGGCTGGTCGAGATGCACGGCGGTCGCGTCGAGGCCCGCAGCTCCGGATCCGGAAAAGGGAGCGAGTTCGAGGTGCGGCTGCCGCTGGCGGCCCTCACCACCCCTACCCCTCCTCTCCCAGAGGGCGAGGAGGGAAAAAAGAAACCGCTTGGCGTCTCCTAGTATCTCCCCACCAGTCCCACCGAGAAGCTTCGCCCGCGAGCCAGCGAGGCGACCTCGTCCGCGGAGTCGCGGTAGCGGCGGTCCGTCAGATTGCGGCCCAGCACCCGCATCTCCAGCTCGTCGGTGATCCGCCAGCCGGCTCCCAGGTCCCAGACGCTATGGCCGGGCCTTTCGACCTCGGTGGGTCCGGGCCGTTCGTCACGCAGGAACACGCTCCCGCGGAGATAAGAGAATCCGCGCTCGCCGCCCCAGCGCAGCGTGGCCGAGCCGTTCGGAGCGGCGATCAGGTCGAGCGGCGCTCCGTCGTCCCTCGCCTCGCCGCGCGCCACCGCCGCGGCCACCTCCAGGTTGAATCCTGCCGGCAGCGGCGTCTGCGTTTCGAGCTCCAGGCCTTTGATTTCCGCCTCGCCACGGTTGCGGAAGAAGAAGTCGCGCTGGGGCCGGAAGCGCTCGATCAGGTCTTCGATCCGGTAGAGATAACCGTAGAGCGCCACCGATCGGCCGCCGCGGGCCCAACGCACCGAAGCGTCGATCTGCCGGCTGGTTTCGGGATCGAGATCGGGATTGCCGGTGATGAAGCCGCGGCCGCTGGGACCGCGGAAATAGCGGTCCGAAAGCAGGGGATCGCGGAAGCCGCGCGCCACCTGGAGCTGGGCCGTGACGTCCGCGAAGGGACCCGCGGTCAGTGCCGCGTACCCTGAGAGCGCGCTGTGATCCGTCGCGCGGTCGCCGAAGAAACCGCCGCTGTTGCGGGTCTCCACCCGGTCTCCGCGCAGGCCGGTCGAGACCAGCCATCGCGCCGCCAGCGGCCGATCGAAGGTGAAGAACACGGCCTCGTCCACCTGGCGCGCGTCGTCAATGGAGACCGTCCTCTCGAGAGAGACTCGCTCTCCCTGCGACCCCCGGGTGTCGCGGAAGGTCAGCGCCTCCAGGCCGAAGCGGGAAACGACCTCGGCACCCGCGAGCAGCCGCCCTCCCAGCGCCGCACGCGACGCCGCGAACCTCAGCGAGCCGTCGTCGGCGTCCACGTCGGAGCTCTCGATCACGCGCAGCGCCGTCGCCGTGGCCGCGCGGTCGCGGTCGGTGATCAGCCGGTAGCGGCCGAGGAAGAGACCGACCTCGACGGTCTCCCAGCCTGCGAGCGGACCGGAGTCGAGGCTGAGATTGAAACGCCGCGAAGACTCCTTGGGATAGGAAGTGCGCACGGTGTCGACGTCCGAGGAAGGCTTGCCGACGTCCAAGGCGTCGGCGGCGGAGAACGAAGCCCGCAACCGTCCCAGCCGGGTGTAGCTCGTATAACGCAGCGCCCCGCCGCGGTCCTCGTAGGCGGAGTTCGGGATCAACTCGCCTCCTCCGGCTTCTTGGTCGCCGGCGCGCCGCCAGGTGAGCTGGCCGAGCAGAGCGCCTCCCGGCACGTCATGCGCCACCTCGAGGCCGGCCGCTTCCTCGTCCCCCGCGCCGGCCTCCTTGTTGAGTTGAAAGGACAGCCCGGGTGATCCCGGCTCGGGATAGCGGGAGCGGGCATGGATGACGCCGCCGAGCGCATCCGAGCCATAGGCGACGGAGCCCGGTCCGCGGGCGACCTCGATCGAGCCGAGCGTGAACGGATCGAGATAGCTGGCCGACGGCCCCGCTCGCCGTTCGGCGGTGACCCGGCCGCCGTCGAGCAGGATCAGGGTCCGGCCCCCGGCCAGGCCGCGGATCACCGGCACGGCGGTCGACGTCTCGTCGGTGCGGGAGGCCCCCGCGACTCCCTGCAACGCGTCGGCGAGCCGGGGCGGCCGGCGCTGCTCCAGGTCCTCCTGACCGAGGACGACGGTGGCGGAGGCCGGAGGGGCTTCGATGTTGGGCGCGATCCCGGCGGCAACGGTGATGCTGTCCCGGAATCCCGCGGTAAGAGTCAGATCGATCTCCGCCGCTTCCGGCAGCGAGGTCACCTCGATGGCGGGGAAGACCTCACCGCCGGGGCTGACGGCGACGAGCCGAAAAGGAAGAGAGGGCGTGGGATGGATGCGAAACCGGCCGTCCGGACCGGCGGTCACCGAGAGCGATTGACCGACGACCGAAATCTGGTAAGCCGCCGCCGGAGCGCCGTCCTGAAGCAGCAGGCGGCCCTCGAAGGAATGGGCCCACGCGGGAACGAGAAAAAGGAGCAGCAGCACGACGAGCGGCCGACGACGGCCGCCGGTTCTTGCGTTCATGAGAGACCCTCGATTCCGTGCGGCGCCTCGCGAGGCGCCGCGTGGTTTCCGTATTCCGCCACGCATGGCGGGCTTCGGCACCGGACGAGGTCTCGGTCTATTCGTTGAGGCGGCCGGTCAGCAGGCGAGCGGACGGGCGGGCGAGCGGCGACGAGCGAAGCTCCGTCTCCAGCCAGGCGGACAGCGGGGTCCAGGCGGTTCGCGAAGGCACGGAGGGCGCGGTCAGGCCGGCGCGGTGCCGCGGCGGCCAGACGAGAGGAATCCACGGCAGGCGGGCCGTCTCCACTGTGCGGAACGAGGTCTCCTCCTGCTCCGCCGCCACCTCACGCAGGCCGCCGCCGTCGCGGCCGCCTTCGGTCCAGACCACGACGCCCGAATCCAGGGGCCGCGGCCGTTCACCCCGCGACAGGGCGATTCCCATGCCCGCCGGCCACGAGGCGACGCCGGGGGTGATGGCGAACCGCTGCGCGGCCTCGAACTCCACCTCCCGGCGCTCGTCGCCGAAGCGCAGCAGCAGGCGGGCCTCATGGGTGGGCAGGGGCGGCACCTGGAAAGTGAAGCGGCGCAGCCCGAGATCGAGGTGAGGCGTGATTCGCAGCGGATAGGTGCGGCCGCCGTCGAGGGAGAGAAAAGCCTCCCACTCCTCGGCGCCCGCCGGCGGGTCCTCCCATGCGACGGCGGCGAGCGAGCCCGCACGAAGCTCCGCACCCGCCTGTGGAGCGAGCAATCGCGGCCCGGCGGACGCCGCGGCCGTTGGCAGAAGGGCGAGCACGACGAGGAGCCGGCCAGCCCGCCGCAAGGGATTCATCGGAACCTAATCTATCCCAGAACCGTGCCTCCCTCGACGATCACGGACCCGACGCCGCCTGCTCCTCGGTCCGCACCGCCCGCACGATGAACCGCTCGGGCGCCGAGCCCACGTAGTAGAACGGGTAGCAGGTCACCAGCGTGAGCGCCGGCGCGCCGGTGCCGGCCAGGACCTCGACGTCCTCGGGCTGGACGATTCGGGTCCATTCCACGCGATATTCGTACGTGCCTTCCAAAGTCTTGAGCGTGATGATGTCATTCTTACGAATGTCTTTCAGCTCGCGGAAAAAACTGTCCCGATGCGCGGCCAACCCCACGTTGCCGCCGGTCTCGGGCAGCGGGGTCTCCGGAATGTGGCCGACACCTCGCCGCAGCGTCTTCTTGCCGATCCCTTCCAGGACGATGGCGGAAACGCCGAGACGGGGGATCTCGATGCGCCCCACGAGGGTTCCCTCCGGCGCGGGTCCGGATCGCCCGCGTGCATCGCGGAACGTCTCCAAAGCGTCCGTCTCGGAGGCGACGGAAGCAGGCGGGCGAACGTCCGCCGCCTCGTCCAGCAGCTTCCCTTCACGATATTGAGCGTAGCGCGCGTCGAGCCAAGCGTAGGCCCAGGCGCCCAGGCAAAGGAGCGCGACCACCAGCAACGCGCGCTCGAGCCAACGCAACGAAGACTTCTTCATCGGTAGAACGATACTTCTCATGGCTCCAAAAACAGAATCACCTGGCGCGGGGGCGCCAGGTGATCAGGTCATTCACAGGGTTGGTTGAAGTCGGTCTCAGGCATTCCGCTTCGAGAAGACGCGCACGGCGAAAGCCGCGCCGAGCGCCAGCAGGCCGATCAAGGCCACCGACGGCAGGTCGCTCGCGGTGCTCGGCAGCGTCTCGGTGTCAGCCGCCGTGCCGGTGTCGCCCGAGTACGTGCCGGTCGTCCCCGACGTCTCGGTGGTGGTTTCCGTCGTGGTCGTGGTCTGCTCAGGCGCCGCGGTGGTCGTCTCCGTGGTGGTGGTCGTGCTGGGAGCCGGCGCCTGCTCCTGGGTCAGGCTCTCCGTCGCCGTGCCCTCGGCCGTGCCGCCCTCCTGAACCGGCTGGTTCTGGTTCCCCACCTGGGTCTGCGGGTTGCCGGGGTTCGGCAGGTTGTTATTCGTCTGACCCGGCTCCATTTGCTGCGTCGGGCCGGGGGCCGTCGTGTTCTGCGGGCTCTGCGCGAACACGGCACCGGCAAACGCTAGGACCAGCACCGCCGCAATCGTCAGGATCTGCCGTTTCATAGTTGAGCTCCTCTCCTGGATGCAGTTGCTTTTTGGAGTCCGCCCCGCCGGGGCGGTCTCCGCTCGAAACTTTTGTAACTTTTGCGGTGTACCGGGGAAAGCCTTGCTTGCCCCCAGACCCGCAACATCGGTGGCGAGCTCCCGGGATATCGAGGTCCTGCGGCGCGCCTGTCAATGCCTTCGCCCGTCACCGCTTCTACACGCTAGGCAAGAGATGCAACGCCGGTGCCACGCCCTCACCTCCCCGGCCCTCTCTCCCGGTGAGGTGGGAAGGGAGGGGGCGGGAGAGGAGGGCCGGGGGTGAGGGCCTACGCCGCGGTCAGCTTCTTGTAGCGGATCCGGTGCGGCTGGTCGGCCTCGGCGCCCAGGCGGCGCTTGCGGTCCGCCTCGTAGGCCTCATAGTTGCCCTCGAACCAGACGACCTGGGATTCGCCCTCGAAGGCGAGGATGTGCGTGGCGATGCGGTCGAGGAACCAGCGATCGTGGCTGATGATCACGGCGCAGCCGGCGAAGGCGAGGAGCGCTTCCTCCAAGGCCCGCAGCGTATCCACGTCGAGATCGTTGGTGGGCTCGTCGAGCAGCAGCAGGTTGCCGCCGGCCTTGAGGGTGCGGGCGAGATGCAAGCGGTTCCTCTCGCCGCCGGAGAGGTCTTTCACCCGCTTCTGCTGGTCCGGGCCCTTGAAGTTGAACGCCGCGGCGTACGAGCGGGCCGGCACCTCGCGATTGCCGAGCACGACCACGTCGCGGCCGTCCGAGATCGCTTCCCACGCCAGCTTCTCGCCGTCGAGGCTCTCGCGGCTCTGGTCCACGTAGGCGATCTTGACCGTGTCGCCGATGCGGATCGTCCCCTGGTCCGGCTTCTCCTGGCCGACGATCATGCGGAACAGCGTCGTCTTGCCGGCGCCGTTGGGACCGATGACGCCGACGATGCCGCCCGGCGGCAGGGCGAAGTTGAGGTCCTCGATCAGCAGGTTGTCGCCGTAGCCCTTGCGCAGGCCCTTCGCTTCCACCACCACGTCGCCCAGCCGCGGGCCTGCGGGAATGTGGATCTCGTTCGGGTCCGCCCGCTTCTCGTACTCGCGGTCCTCGGCAAGCAGCTTCTCATACGCGCTCAAGCGCGCCTTGCCCTTGGCCTGCCGCGCCCGCGGCGACATGCGCACCCACTCCAGCTCGCGCTCCAGCGTCCGCCGCCGCGCCGACTCGCTCTTCTCCTCCTGCTCCAGCCGCGTCTTCTTCTGCTCCAGCCACGAGGAGTAGTTGCCCTTCCACGGAATGCCGTGGCCGCGGTCGAGCTCCAGGATCCAGCCGGCGACGTTGTCGAGGAAGTAGCGGTCGTGCGTGACGGCGACCACGGTGCCTGGGTACTCCTGGAGATGGTGCTCCAGCCAGGCCACCGACTCGGCGTCGAGGTGGTTCGTCGGCTCGTCGAGCAGCAGCAGATCCGGCCGCTGCAGCAACAGCCGGCAGAGCGCCACCCGGCGCCGCTCGCCGCCCGACAGGGTGTTCACGTCGGCGTCCGCCGGCGGCAGCCGCAGGGCGTCCATGGCGATCTCCAGCGTGCGGTCGATCTCCCAGGCGTTGGCCGCCTCGATGGCGTCCTGCACGCGGGCCTGCTCGGCCATCAGCTTGTCCATCGCCTCGTCCGACATCGGCTCGCCGAAGCGGGCGTTGATCTCGTCGAACTTCTCCAGCAGCGCCCGCGTCTCCGCCACTCCCTCCTCGACGTTGCCGAGGACGCTCTTCGACGGATCCAGCCGCGGCTCCTGCGACAGATAACCGATCTTGGCGCCCTTGGCCGCCCACGCCTCGCCGCCGAACTCCTTGATCTCGCCGGCCATGATCTTCAGCAGCGTGCTCTTGCCGGCGCCGTTCAGCCCCAGCACCCCGATCTTGGCGCCGGGGAAAAAGGACAGCCAGATCTCTCGCAGCACCTCGCGGTTCGGCGGATACACCTTCCGCAGGTCCTTCATGACATAGATGTATTGCTCAGCCATTTCGACTCCTTGGCACGGCGCGTTCCTGGAAGTTGGGGATGCTGGATATGACAGGACGCCGACCCACCTATTGTACCGCAGGGCCGGGATTCGTAAGCTTCGCAGGGGAGGTGGAACGTGTCCAAACTACGCTTCAGGATCTCGATGTCTTTCGACGGTTTCATTGCCGGTCCCAACCAGAGCGTGAAGGATCCGCTCGGCGTAGGCGGCGAGCAACTGCACGAGTGGGTCGTGGCGCTCGCCGCCTGGCGGTCGGCGCACGGTCTCGAAGGCGGCGACGTCAACGAGAGCTCCCAGGTCATGGAGGAGGCGCTCGTCAACATCGGAGCGACCATCATGGGACGCAACATGTTCGGCGGCCACCCGGGCCCCTGGGATGCCGTGAATCCCTGGAAAGGATGGTGGGGAGCCAAACCGCCGTTCCATCATCCGGTGTTCGTGGTCACGCACCACCCGCGCGATCCGCTGGCGCTGGAAGGCGGAACGACTTTCATCTTCGTCACCGAGGGCATCGAGGCGGCCCTCGAGCAGGCGCGAGAGGCCGCCGGCGGCAAGGACATCGCCCTCGCCGGCGGGGCCAAGATCGCCCAGCAGTACCTCAAGGCTGGCTCCGTCGACGAGATGGAGATCAGTCTCGTGCCGATGCTCCTCGGCGGCGGCGAGCGGCTGTTCGAAGGCGTGGGTGACGACCTGCACGGGCTCGAGCTCGTGCGGACGATCGCGGCGCCGAACGTCACGCACCTCAAGTTCGCGCGGCGTTAGGGGTGCGTCGTTCGATTGCCTCATCAAACTGCATGCATTATGATGATCCGCAGGAGGTGAGGATGCCGTCTTTACAGATTCGCGATTTGCCCGAAGACGTCTATGAAGCTCTGTCCTTTCGTGCCGAGGCCGAACACAGGAGTCTCGCCCAGCAGGCCATTGTTGAGCTGCGTCGGATCCCGGAGCTGACCGCAAGGGAGCAGCGACGGCAGATCCTGGACAGGATTCAGAAGCAGCTCGACACGGAAACGCCTCCCCGGCTCTTTGCCGATCCGGCTGACCTGATTCGCGAGGATCGGGATCGGTGAGAGCACGGGCAGTGCTGGATGCGTCCGCCGCGGTTCATCTGGTCCTGCAGCAGAGCCATGCCCGTATCCTCGCAAGCTTCCTCCAGGACGCGTGGATCGTCACCACGCCGGACCTCTTCGCCTCCGAAGTGGCAAACTCCCTCCTCAAGTACGTCCGCCATGGAGATCTTTCGGCGGAAACAGCCTCCTTGCGTCTCGAGGAAGCGTTAGGACTTATCGACAGCACGACAGCCGGTCGCGCCCTCGTCCAAGAGGTATTGCTGACCGCAGCGAAACGCCAGGACAGTGCTTACGACTTGATGTACGCCATCCTGGCGCGGCGGTCGGGGGCCACCGTAGTCACCATGGACCGTCGATTCGCGCTTAGTCTGAAGGAAATGGATTTGCCTGTGTTCTGTCCACTCTTTTGAAACCCTGACCCCGTAACGCCGACGCTAACCGCCGCGCTCCTTCCCAGAGCTGCTTCGGCGCATATCCGGTGTAGCCCAGCCGCAGGGCTCCCCGTTGCGGCGGCCGCAGGCAGTAGGCGGAGAGCGGCGTCACCTCCACGCCGTGGCTCGCGGCGGCGATCGCGGCGGCGTGGTCGTCGAGGGATTCGGGCAGCCAGCCCATGAGGTGCATTCCGGCCTCGCCGGGCTCGACGTCGAGGAGCCCTTTCAGCTCGCTCTGCGCGGCGTTCAGCAGCGAGCGCTGCCGCGCGGCGTAGATCACGCGCATGCGCCGGAGATGCCGGGCGAAGTGACCGCTGCTGATGAAGTCCGCGAGCGCCGCGTGATCCAGGGGCGCGGTGGCATGGCCGCCGAGCGAACGGGCGGCGACCAACGCCGGATAGAGCCCCGGAGGCGACACGATGTAGCCGACGCGGATCGCGGGAAAGAGCACCTTGCTGAACGTCCCTATATAGATGACGCGCTCGTCGGTATCCATCCCCTGGAGCGACGGCAGCGGCTTGCCCGTGTAGCGGTACTCGCTGTCGTAATCGTCTTCCAGGATCCAGGCTCCCGTGCGCCGCGCCCACTGCAGCAGGGCCAGACGCCGGCGCAGGGAGAGCGTGGGGCCGAGCGGATACTGATGGGAAGGCGTCACGTAGGCGAAGCGCGCGTGGTGGCATTGCTCGATCCCCGCGTCCACGTCCATGCCCTCGCAGTCGACCGGCACGGGAATGAGCCTGGCTCCGGCCGTCGTCAGGGCGGCCCGCGCGCCCAGAAATCCCGGATCCTCGATCCAGGCCGGGTCGCCGGCGTCCAGCAGCACCCGCGCGATCATCTCCAGGGCGTGCATCGAGCCGTTGGTGAGCACGATGGAGTCGGAATGGCAGCGGACCCCTCGCGCCGCGCCCAGATAACGGGCGATCGCCTCGCGCAACGGCCGGTAGCCGGCCGGATCCCCGTAGGTCAGCAGCTCGCGACCCGAGCGCCGCCAGCGGCGCGTCAGCAGCCGCGACCAGAGCTGGTAGGGAAACACGTCCAGCGCCGGCGTGCTGGTGCGGAAGGGCCGCGGCTGGCCGCAGTAATTCGCGGGGCTGACGGAAGCGGCCTCGATCTTCCTGCCCCGCGCCGAGAGCGGCGCTCCCTCGCCCGGCCGGCCGCGGGGCCGGTCCTCCCGATCGACATGAAAGAGGTCGTCGGGCACCTGCGCCGATACGTAGGTGCCGTCGCCCACCCGTCCCTCCAGATATCCCTCCGCGCCGAGCTGATCGAACGCGTTGAGCACGGTGTTACGGGCGACCCCCAGCTCGCGGGCCATCTCGCGCGTCGAGGGCAGTCGGGTGCCGGGCGCCAGCCGTCCCGAGAGCATCGCGCCGCGGAGCTGCTCGTAGAGCTGCGCGTGCAGCGGCACGCCGGAGGACTCATCCAGGAGGATGCCCGCATTGGGGAGCGCGCTGGAGTAGGTCTTCATGGATCGGTCCGTATTGCCCGTCCGCAATTGGCCCCATCCACTTTAGCGGAAATGGCTCTTGCTCCGACCATTCCCGAACGGGACGATTGCGCGCAGGAGGAGACGACGATGGGAATGACGCGCCGGGAGTTCATCACCGCCGCTGCCGCGATGGGAGCGACGCTCGCGTGGGGCGACGCATGGCCCGGGCCTTCCCGGGTGAAGTGGGTGGAGCGGCGGGACCTCTTCGCCCAGGGCGTCGCCTCCGGCGATCCCGCTCCGGACAGCGTGCTGCTCTGGACGCGCGCCTCCTCGGCGGGCTCCGCGACGGCGGTCCTGCTGACCGTGGAGGTGGCTGAGGACGCGGCTTTCAAACGCGTCATCGCCACGGCGCCCACCCGGGCCCTCGCCGCCGCCGATCACACCTGCCGGGTGCTGGTGGGTGGGCTGAAGCCGGCCCGCACGTACTGGTATCGCTTTACGGACGAGAACGGCCACGGCAGCCGCATCGGTCGGACGCGCACGGCGCCGGCCGACAGCGATCCGCGGCTCGTGCGCTTCGCCTTCGTCAGTTGCCAAAACGTCTGCGAAGGGGCGCAGAACGCCTACCGACGCATGATCTATGAGGACGAACGCGCCAAACCCGAGGATCAGCTCGCCTTCGTCCTGCACCTCGGCGACTTCATCTATGAAGTCGTCCAGTATCCCGAGGATTCCCCCAACGGCCATCGCTATGACCGGCGGCTGCGCGACACCGTGCGTTTCCCCGACGGCGAGAAGGTCACCGCCACCTTCCGCGTGGCGGCGAGCCTCGCCGACTATCGCGCCCTCTATCGCGCCTACCTGCAGGACTCCGACATTCAGGACGCGCGGGCGCGCTTCCCGTTTGTCCCGATGTGGGACAACCACGAGTTCTCCTGGCAGGGGTGGCAGTCGTTCCAGCAGTTCGAGGGCAAGGTGCGACCGGCCCAGACCCGCAAGGTGGAGGCCAACCAGGCGTGGTTCGAGTATCAGCCGGCGCGGGTGAAACAGGCCGGCGGGACCTCGCTCGAGCGCTTCGAAGCGCCGCAGGTGAAGGACGTGCCCATCGAGCGCTTCGACGATGAGAGGCTCGGCCAGGAACCGAACAATCTGGCGGCCATCGACAGCCTCATCGCCTATCGCAGCCTGCGCTGGGGGAAATACCTGGAGCTCCTCATCACCGATCAGCACTCCTACACCGCGGAGTACCCGGGCGGCCGTGGGGACGCGCCGAAGCTCGCCAGCGACGACTTCCCGGAGCTGATTCCCGAGGAGGTTCTGGAGATCCTGGACGCCGGACGGACCTACGCGGGAGGCAAGTCGCCGGAGACGATCCGTTTCGGCGAGGTGCAGGTGCCGAACTTCCGCAAGACCGAAGCTCCCCACACGATGCTCGGCGCGAAGCAGAAAGAGTGGTTCCTGGGGAAGCTGCGCGCCTCGCAGGCGACCTGGAAAGTGTGGGGCAACTCCCTCGGCACCCTCGACTGGCGGGCCGACCCGCAGAACCTGCCGGAAGGGCTCGGCAAGCCCTGGCCGGGCGCCGGCTACGCCTGTTTCGGCGGCGGAGACTGGGGCTCGGCCTACAGCGAACGCCGCGAGATCTATGACGCCGTGCGCGACGCGGGCCTCACCGGCTTCGTGACCGTCTCGGGCGACCGCCACAGCTTCTGGGCGGGCCTCGCCGCCAAGGCGCTACCGCCGGCGGCCTTCGAGCCGGTCGGAGTGGCGTTCATCACCGGATCGGTGTCCGCGGCCGGCATCGTCGAGGCCTACGAGCATCGCTTCCCGAAGGACCATCCGCTGCGGGCCCTCTACATGACCGAGGTCGGCGGCAAGAAGCAGCCGATGATCAACCTGCTGATGCATCACGGCGTACGGTCCTGCCTGGAGTATCAGCGCACCGGCGACGCGAAGCTCGCGCGGGCCGCGTCCAACCCCAACCTTGCGCCGCACCTCTCGTTCCTCGACATGGGCGGCCACGGCTACGCGACGGTGAGCCTGACCGCGGACGCCGTCGAATGCGAGTTCGTGTGCGTCCCGCGGCCGCTGGAACGCAGCGAGGGCGCCGACGGCGGTCCGCTCCGCTATCGCGTCGTCCATCGCGCGCCCATGTGGCGCACCGGCGACCGCCCGCGCCTCGAGCAGCGCGTCCTCGAGGGCGATCCCGGGCTCTCTCTGTGAAGCATCGTTAGCGCGCAAAGCTCTACAGTCCCAGGACTTCGGGCCGCCGCGGGAGACGGATCATCGCCTTGGGACGGCGTTTCGCCATCCGTGGTCGACGTGTCGCGGACCGGAGGGAAAGTCATTTTCCCTCGAGACGACGGTTCAGAGACCGCAGGGAAAATCATTTTCCCTCCGGACGACGGCTCAGAGATCGCGGGGAAAGTCGCTTTCCCTCGGGTCCGCGTTTCGTAGACCGCAGGGAAAGTCGTTTTCCCCCGGGTCCGCGTTTCATAGACCAGAGGGAAAGTCACTTTCCCTCCGGACCGCGGTTCAGAGACTGCAGGGAAAGTCGTTTTCCCTCGGTTCCGCGATTCATAGACCACAGGGAAAATCATTTTCCCTGCGGACGACGAAACGCAGACCGGAGGGAAAGCGGCTTTCCCTGCGATCCACGAAACGCGGACCCGAGGGAAAGCGACTTTCCCCGCGGTCGATGAATCGTCGGAAACGGACGGCGAAACGTCGTACGCGGCGCCGAAACCGGCGGAGGGTCACGCCCTGGCGTCGTCCACGGAGCCGGAAACGCTGTCGCAATACGACGAGATATCGCGGTAGCTTGCCGACCCGTCGAAGCGATACAATCCCGCATCGGCTGCCGAACCCACGGCACCATTCCGCGGCAACGGTTCGGTGATTCGGCAGAGCCTTTATCGATGCATAGGGAGAGTGAAATGGGCGTGATCACCGAATTCTGGTCGCAGGAAAAATGCTATGGCGAAGATGGCATCTACTTCCCGGACGATACCTACATTCCGCTCGTGGCCAACGTTGCGCAGCTTCCTCCTCGTCCCATTGCTGTGCTGAAGCCCGATGCACTGGCATCGCGTGGCGCCACTCCTCGCGCAACAATTCACCGTCATCGTTCCGGACCTCCCCGGTTATGGCGAGTCGGAGGGACCGGACGAAGGGCATGAACGCTACAGCAAGCGGGAGATCGGCCGAGCCCTCGTCGAGCTCATGCAGGCACGGGGATTCGACCGCTTCGCCGTCGCCGGCCACGACCGCGGCGGCCGCTTGGCCTACCGAATGGCGCTCGATCATCCTGAACGGATCAGTCACCTGGCGATTCTCGATGTCGTCCCAACACTGGACATGGCGGAGGGGACGTCCCACGAGCTGGCGATGGCTACCGCCAACTGGTTCCTGCTCGCGCAGGCTGCCCCATTTCCCGAAACCCTCATCGGCCAGGCGCCGGAGTTTTATCTCGATCACATTCTGGACAGTTGGGCGGGCACTCCGGGAGCGTTAACAAAGGAAGCTCGCGCCGAGTACGCGCAGGCCTTTCGTCAACCCTCGTTCTGCATGCCATGTGCGAGGACTACCGCGCCGGCGCGAGCGTCGATCTGGAGCATGACCGGGCGGACCGCGATGCGGGGCGGAGAATCCGCTGCCCGCTGCTCGTGCTGTGGAGCGCCAAGGGCACGACAGGAAAATACTTCGATCCGCTCGCCGTCTGGCGGCGATGGGCGGCCGACGTTCAGGGCCGGCCGCTCGATTGCGGTCACTTTCTGATGGAAGAGGCCCCGGAGCTCGTCGGGCCGGCGCTCGCGGAGTTTTTCTCCGGAGCCCGTGGTAGCATCTCTCCGGCTGTCTAAGATGAAACAACGCTGTGCGGGTGTCGCCGCGATCCTCATCTGTATATTGCTCGCGGCCTGCAGGACCGGAGACGGAGATCGCGCGGATCGGCTCGCGCGCGGTAGCCACGACGCGCGCTCGCGCGCCGCACGGCCCGGCGACCGGCCGGACGAAGCGCAGCGGTATTACCTCGAAAAGCGCCTGCCGCCCGGCGATGTGGACATCCCGGTCGAGCGTTATCTCGCGGCGCGCGAGCGGATGCGGCACATGCAGCTCGCCGAAAAACGTTCGTTCGGCGCCTGGAGCTCGCTGGGCCCCGGCAACATCGGCGGTCGCACACGGGCTCTCCTGATCCATCCCAAGAACCCGCGCGTTCTCTACGCCGCAGGAGTGGCGGGCGGCGTCTGGAAAACCACCGATGGCGGGCGCCGCTGGTTTCCCCTGTCGGACCTGATGCCCAATCTCGCCGTCAACACGTTGGCCATGGACCCGGCAAGCCCGGATACGCTCTATGCCGGCACCGGCGAAGGCACGTTTCCGAACCGCGCCGTGCGCGGCGCCGGGATCTTCCGCACCGCCGACGGCGGCATCACCTGGCAGCGGCTCCCCGCCACCGCCGGCGAGGAGTTCTGGTACGTCAACGACGTCGCGGTGAGCAAGGCCGATCCGCGGCGGATCTATGCGGCGACCTGGAAAGGGGTCTTCCGCTCGCTCGATCGCGGCGCGAGCTGGGTCCGCGTCCTCGACCCGGGGACGCAATACGGCTGTCTGGATCTCGCCCTGCGGACCGATCTCTCCGCGGATATGCTCTTCGCCGCGTGCGGCACTCTCGAGCCGAGCTCCGCCGTGTGGCGAAATCCGCGGGCCAACGCTCCGCGCTCGCGATGGCAGAAGGTGCTCACCGAGCCGCAGATGGGCCGCACGACCCTCGCGCTCGCCCCCTCGAATCAAAACGTGATCTATGCCCTCGCGGCGAGCTACTCCACCCGCGGCGACAACGGACCCGATAACCTTTACTTTCATTCGCTGCACGCGGTATTCCGCTCGACCGCCGGCGGAGCCGAGGGTACCTGGGAGGCCCGCGTCCGCAACAGCGATTCCGAGATGCTCAATACCCTATTGCTGAGTTATCCGTCGCTGCGGTTGTGCACGGACGCGCGGCACGCCAAGATCGAGGGCCAGGGCTGGTATGACAATACGCTGGCCGTGGATCCGGTCGATCCCGAGCGGGTCTGGGCCGGCGGCATCGATCTCTTTCGCTCCGACGACGGCGGCCGGAGGTGGGGGCTCGCCTCGTATTGGTGGGCCAACGGATCGAGCTCCTACGTGCACGCCGACCAGCACGTCCTGGTCTTTCATCCAGGTTATAACGGCACCACCAACCGCGTGCTCTTCGCGGCGAACGACGGCGGCATCTTTCGCACCATGAACGCCCTGGCCACTACCGCTCGGGGCCAGGGTGCCGCTTGTGATGCGGGCCGCAGTCAGATGGCCTGGCAGGCGTTGAACAACGATTACGCGGTGACGCAGTTCTATCACGGGGTACCATTTCCCGACGGCAGCGCTTTTCTGGGTGGAACGCAGGACAACGGCACGGTGCTCGGGCGCGGCGCCGCGGGCCGTAACGGCTGGCGCGTGGTGCTGGACGGAGACGGCGGCTACGTGGCCGTCGATCCACGGAATCCCAAGGTGCTGTATGCCGAGCGGCCCACGCGTGCGCTGCAAAAATCCGTCGACGGCGGCGTCACTTTCGCGCCGGCGCAGGACGGGCTCGGCGGCTTCTTCAGCTTCGTGACTCCGTTCCTCATCGATCCGCAGCACCCGGACCGCCTGTGGATGGCCGGCTATACGGTCTGGCGGACCGAGGACTCGGCGGCCCAGTGGCAGCAGGCGAGCGAGGTGTGGGCCGAATGGCAGACCGACCGCGGCGTGGCCAGCACGATGACAATCCATCCCGCGGATTCCGACCGGCTGCTGGTCGGCACCACGAAGGGCACCATCCATCACACGGCGGCGGCCACGACTTCGAACGAGCACACCGTGTGGCCCGGCGCCAAGCCGCGCTCAGGGTGGGTGTCCGGTCTCGCCTTCGATCCTCAGGAGCCCGGCGTGGCCTATGCCGTCTACTCCACGTTCGGCGGCGTGCACGTCTGGAAGACCGTCGACGGCGGCGCCACCTGGACGCCGCTCGACGGCAGCGGCGCGGGCGCTCTGCCGGACCTGCCCGTGCACGCCATCGCCGTCGATCCCACGCGGCGGCGCCGGCTCTACATCGGCACGGATCTGGGAATCTTCGTCTCTGTCGACGGCGGCAAGAGCTGGACGGTCGAGAACACCGGCTTCGCGAACGTGGTGACGGAGGCCCTGCAGACGCTCCAGGCCGGCGGCAAGACCTGGCTCTACGCGTTCACCCACGGCCGCGGCGCCTGGCGGGTGCCGCTGACGGAGTGAGGGTTCATCATTGGAGCGCGCGTAACCGCTCCGGCAGCGCCGCCAGGAACGGGCCGAGGTCGTCCATATCCGGCAAGGTGATCTCGATCTTGCCGCTCTTCAGCCGTACGACCTTTCCTTCACCTTCCATGACCAGCGGCACTTGAATCGCTTCGCGATCGAGCGGGATCTCGTCGGTCACTTCGAAGAGGCGGTTCATCACCTTCTGGTCGACGACGCGCATGGGGATCAGCCTCCGCTCAGAATTCGGTACGGCACGGTGCGCAGAATCTCCTCCAGGGAGGTGACGCCGGCGCGGGCTTTCTCGAGGGCGTTGCCGAGGAGCGACTGCATTCCCTTTTCGAGCGCCACGGCGCGGATGCGGTGGACGGACGTGCCGTCGGTAATGAGGTCGGACAGCTCGCCGTCGAGGACGAACAGCTCGTAAATGCCGAGCCGGCCCTTGTAACCGGCGCCGGCGCAGATCTCACAGCCGGGATTCGGCCGCGGCAGGAAGAACGGACCGTCCGTCGAAGTAAGTCCGAGCCGCCGGGTCTCGCGCTCGTCGGGCGGAGCTTCCACTCGACATTGCGGACAGAGCCGGCGCACCAGCCGCTGGGAGACCGAGCCGAGGAGGCAGGCCGAGATCAGTCCGGGATCGATCCCCAGTGTGCGCAGCCGCGAGACGGTGCTGACCGCGTCGTTGGTGTGGAGCGTCGAGAGGACGAGGTGACCGGTCTGCGCGGCGCGGATGGCGGCGCCGGCTGTTTCCTCGTCGCGGATCTCGCCGATCAGGATCACGTCCGGGTTCTGGCGCATGAAGGCGCGGGCGTAGTCCGCGAATCCCATCGTCGAGGAGACTTGCTTCTGGTTGGTCTTCGGGAAGCTGTACTCGATGGGATCTTCCACGGTGAGGATCTTGTTCGTGGGTGAATTGATGCGGTGGATGGCGGCGTAGAGAGTGGTCGTCTTGCCGCTGCCCGTGGGGCCCGTCACCAGGATCATGCCTTCGGGGTTGGCGATCAACTGCTCGAAATGGGAGAGGGCCGCCTCGCCCAGGCCGAGCTTTTCGAGCGGCAGGGGCGCCGCGCTGTCGAGGATGCGCAGGACGGCGTCTTCGCCGAAGGGGCCGGGAACGACGGAGAGGCGGAAATCGATGCCGCGTCCCTGCGGCTCGCCGTCGGCTTTGTAGATGGCCCGCACGCGGCCGTCCTGGGCGCGCCGATGCTCGGCGATGTCGAGACCGGAGATCACCTTCAGGCGCGTGACGGCGGCCTGGATGTTGGCGATGGAGAGCGGCGTCGCGATCTGGCGCAGGACGCCGTCGATGCGGAAACGCACGTCCACATCCTCTTCATAGGTCTCGATGTGGACGTCGCTCGCTCCGAGCTGGACGGCGCGGCCGAGAATCTCGTCGAGCAGCCGGGGGACGTCCTCATCGCGCTCGAAGGAGAAGTCGCGCACCGGACCGAGGAGGAGCTCCGAGCGGTCGCGTTCCGCGGCGGCGCCGTAGCCTTCGTCGAGGGCCTGGCGGATCTCCCAGGAGTTGAGACGCACGGGCCGCACCTTCCGCCGCAGCGCGGCCTCGACTTGAACCACCTGGGATCGGCGCGCCGGATTGAGCATGCCGACCACGGCCGGCTCCCTTCCATTGGCATCGACGTAGCCGAGGACGACGACCTCGTTGCGCACGCAGAAGTCGTAGTCCAGCAGCCGGACGGACCGGCCGTCGATCTCGAACTGGGCGAGCTCTGCGAACTCCGGGCTCGCGGCGGTTTCGTCGGGCACGGGCAACCTCCTGGACGTTCGACGCTATTTTCTCACCTTTCTTCCGCGAAGCCGGCGCCAGTCCTCTTTCTGCTACATTGGCCTCCATGGCCTCCGCCGCTCCCACCGATCTGTTCCTCGCCCTCACGCCCGAGAAGGTGCTGGCGGCGGTCGAGTCTGGCGGTCTCCAGTGCAATCCCGTCTGTTACCCCCTGAACTCCTTCGAGAACCGGGTCTACGAGGTGGAGCTGGCGGACCGCTCGCGCGTGGTGGCCAAGTTCTATCGGCCGGGACGGTGGAGCGAGGCGCAGATCCTCGAGGAGCACCAGTTCCTGGAGGACCTCGCCGCCGAGGAGATCGAAGTGTGCACCATGCGGCCGTTCCCGGGGGGCGGTACCCTGCGGCGCGTCGAGGGCATCTTCTACTGCCTCTCGGACCGCCGCGGCGGCCGGGCTCCCGACGAGCTCGACGAGGCCTCTGCCCGGCGCCTCGGCATGCTGGTGGGCCGGATGCACAACGTCGGCGTACAGCGGGAAGCCCAGCACCGGCTGCTGTTGTCCGCGGACACCTACATCCGCGAGGACCTCGACTGGCTGGAAGCGCACGAGGTGCTGCCGCGCCACCTTCGCGACCGCTACGCCGACGCGGCTTTGGGCATCGCCACCTTCGCCGATCGCCGGATGCAGGGAGTGCCCGTCCACCGCCTTCACGGCGATCTTCACCTGGGCAACCTCCTTTTCCGCGACGGTCTGCTGCGCGTGCTCGATTTCGACGACATGGTGGTGGGGCCGGCCGTCCAGGATCTCTGGCTGGCGCTGCCGGGCCGGGACACGTTCACGCTGGCGCTGCGCGAGAGGTTCCTGGAGGGCTACAGCCAATTCCGGGAATTCGATCGCTCGACCCTCGTGCTCGTCGAGCCGCTACGGGGCCTGCGGATCGTCCACTACGCCGCCTGGCTTGCCCGCCGCTGGCACGATCCCGCCTTCCCGGCGGCCTGGCCGCACTTCGGTACCGGGGAGTATTGGGAGCGAGAGACGCAGGATCTCGAAGAGCAGCTCGCCGTCATCCGCGGCGAGCTGACCCCGGAGGAAGCCGAGGCCCGCCTCACGGAAGAGTCGGTGCAGGAAGAAGAGCCGACGCTGACGAACAAGGATTATTTCTGGGATTGGGAGGGGTAGGAAAACCGCGCCGGCTGCCCGAAGGGCAGATCGTCTGAGGAGCCGCCTGCCTCCCTGTGCTACCATCCCGCCGCCTTTCCGCAGGCCTGAACTGGAGAGTCGATGGAGATCTACGAGAACGTTCTGGAAACACTGGGGAACACTCCCCTGGTCAAGCTCGGCCGGTTCCATTCCGGGCCATCGGTCCTGGCGGCCAAGGTCGAGTCGTTCAATCCCGGTGGGAGCGTCAAGGACCGCATCGGCATCGCCATGATCGAGGCGGGCGAGAAGGCGGGTCTCCTGAAGCCGGGCGGCACCATCGTCGAGCCCACCTCCGGCAACACCGGCGTCGGCCTCGCCATGGCGGCCAACCTCCGTGGCTACAAGCTGATTTGCACCTCGGCGGACAAGATCCCCAAGGAGAAGATCGCGCTGCTGGAGGCCATGGGCGCGACCGTCATCACCTGTCCGACCAACGTCGAGGCGGACGATCCGCGCTCCTATTACAAGACGGCGGAGCGCATCCGCGACGAGCAGGGCGCCTATCTTCCTTATCAGTATTACAACCAGGCGAATCCCGAGGCGCACTACCGCTCGACCGGTCCGGAGATCTGGCGCCAGACGGACGGCAAGATCACCCACTGGGTGTGCGGCGTCGGCACTGGCGGCACCATCAGCGGCGTCGCCAAGTTCCTGAAGGAGCAGAACCCCGCCGTCCGCGTCGTCGGCGTGGATACGGTGGGCAGCGTCTACGCCTATTACTTCGAGCACCGGCAACTGCCGCCCGCGGAGCAGATCCACCAATACCTGATCGACGGCATCGGCGAGGATTTCATGCCCTCGACCGTCTGGTGGGACACCATCGACGAGATCGTCACCATCGACGACAAGACGGCCTACAGGGCGACCATGGAGCTGGCGAAGAAGGAGTCCATCTTCACCGGCTCGTCCGGCGGCGCCGCGGCGGCGGGCGCCCGGCAGGTGGCGCAGTCGCTGGGCGCGGAGGGACTGGTGGTGACCCTCTTCCCCGATTCCGGCGAGCGCTACCTCTCGAAGCTCAACAAGACCTGGATGCGCGAGAAGGGGCTGCTGGAGGATTGAAGCCGCCTTATAGGATAGGCCGCATGCGCGCGCTCGGTCCCGTCCTCCTCCTTCTTTCGCTTGCGAGCTGTCTGGGCCCCGAAGCCTCCAGGGCTCCTGCGAGATCTCCCACGGCGGCCCTCCCGCCTCTCGATCACGAGCCCGTGATCCAGGGGAAGAAGGCGACGTATCTGACGTCGGGCGAGCCGGTCCTGGGGATCGAGATCGCCGGCGACGAGCGGGCGTATCCGTTGCGCATCCTCGACTGGCATGCCGTTGCCAATGACACCGTGGGACGCGTGCCCGTCGCCTTGGCCTGGTGCCGTGCCTGCGGCTCCGCCGTTGTCTATCGAACGAGCACGCCGCGCGGAACGCTGACGCTCGCCGCCTCCGGCCGCTTTCAAGAAGGGGATCAGCTCCTCAGAGACAGCCAGACCGGCACGCTGTGGCAGCAGCTCACCGGCAAGGCCGTCGATGGTCCGCTGGCCGGCTCCGGCGTCGAGCTTCAGGCCTTGCCGGTGGTGCTGACCACCTGGGGGAGTTGGCTCCGCCTTCATCCTCAGACACGGGTGCTCTCCCTCGAAACCGGAGCCCGGCCCGACTATCCGGCCGGCGGCCTGCCGGAGAGCGATACGCCGCTGCCGGTCTCCCGCCGCAGCCCGGCCCTGCCGGAAACCTCCTGGATCTACGGCCTGGTGCTCGACGGCACGGCGAAGGCCTATCCGGTCGATCGGCTGGTACGGGATGGAGTGGTGAACGACGAGCTGGCGGGACACCCCGTGCTCGTCGTCTGGGAACCGGGAGCGGATGCGAAGAACCGCACCGTTCGCGCTTACGAGCGTGGGGATCGCGTCTTCGGCCCCAACGAACGCGCGATCTTCGGCGCGCTCTTCCTCGTCGACCAGGAAGGCCGCCCCTGGCGCCTCGGCGAGGAGGCTCTGACTACGGCGGACGGCAAGAGCCTCGCTCGTCTGCCCGGACGCCTCACCTATGGGTCTGGATGGTTCGCGTCCTATCCCCAGACGCTGATCTACGGCGCCAGCGAGCCGTCCGAGCGCTGACCCTCAGAACACGAGCGTCCATCCCTGCGCCGACACCTGCTCCTTGGTGTAGGCGACGCCATGGACCTTGAGGCCGTTGGGGTCGGCCGGGCAAGCCTTTTGCACCTCGTTCCGGAGCGTCCGCCTCCCATTTGAGGCGGCGGCCCCGATGTCGCCGAAACCGCAGAACCT
The DNA here is from genome assembly GCA_036002325.1 of Thermoanaerobaculia bacterium. Taxonomy (GTDB): domain Bacteria; phylum Acidobacteriota; class Thermoanaerobaculia; order Multivoradales; family UBA5704; genus DATARR01. The sequence continues at coordinate 53,932 of DASYTJ010000078.1, forward strand.
CTGGCATGTTCTCCGCGAGACGATCGCCAACTGGAGCAAGCACGCGGCCACGACGCACAGCGCGGCTCTGGCCTATCTCTCTCTTTTCTCCCTGGCACCGGTGCTGATCCTGGCCATCGCGGTGTCCGGTTGGGTATTCGGGGCCGACGCGGCGCGGGGACAGGTGGCGCGCGAGCTCAGCCGCTTCGTCGGACCCGAAGGCGCGGCGGTGGTGCAGGAGATCGTGGCCGCGAGCGCCAGGCCGAAGGCCGGGCGCATCACCGCGGCTATCGGCGTAGCGGCGCTGCTGCTCAGCGCCACCGGGGCGTTGATGCAGCTCCAGGACACCCTCAACACGGTCTGGGAGGTCGTTCCCAAACCGGGCTTCTTCCTGAAACGGCTGCTCTGGAAGCGGTTGGTCTGCTTTCTGCTCGTCCTCGGCGTCGGCGGGCTTCTCCTCGCTTCGCTCGCCGCCAGCGCCGCCATCGCCTTCCTGCAACGCATCCTCGAAGCACGGCTGCAGATCGGCCTTTCCACGCTGGTGGGCGGCGCGGACGTGGTGCTCTCCTGGCTGCTGATGACCGTGCTCATCGCCATGGTCTACCGCATCCTGCCGGACGTCCAGATCGCCTGGCGCGACGTGGCCTGGGGATCGGCCTTGACGGCGATCCTGTTCCTGCTCGGCAAGTACGCGATAGGTTTCTACCTGCAGCAGGCCGCCGTCGCTTCGACGTACGGTGCGGCCGGATCGCTCGTGCTGATCCTGGTTTGGGTCTACTACTCCTCGCTCATCTTCCTCTTTGGCGCTGAGTTCACCCGGATCCACTCGCGCCGTTATCGGGAGGGACGCGTGGCTCCGGAGCCTGGAGCAGTGCGGACGGTCACCGTCAAGATGCCGGTCGAAGTACCCCGGTGAGATGCGAATCATGACAAAGGCCTGCCATCGCTGGATCGCTCTCGGGCTCTGCCTCGCTTGCCTGCCGGCGCCGCTCCATGCCCTCCGTTTGAAGGTGGAGGTCGAGGGCGTGCGGCGGGATCTGGAACGCAACATCCGCTCCGTGCTGAGCCTGGAGAAGCTCGACAAGGACGAGCTGTCGGAGGAGCGCATCCGCCGGCTGCACGCCGATGCAACCGCGGAGATCGAGGAGGCGCTGCAACCCTTCGGCTACTACCGGCCCGTGGTCCGCTCCGAGCTGCGGCAGGAGAAGGATCAGTGGCTCGCCCATTACGACGTGGACGCCGGTCCGCCGCTCAAGGTCGCCAGCGTGAACCTGCGCGTCCTCGGCGCCGGGAGCGACGACCCGCGGTTTCGCGACCTCGTGGCGAGCTTTCCCGTGAAAAAGGGGGACGTGCTCTATCACCCCGACTACGAGTCGGGCAAGCACTCGCTGGAGAACCTCGCGGCCGAGGAGGGCTACCTCGACGCCGCTTTCCAGGCCAATCAGGTGCGAGTGGATCTGCAGCGTTACCAGGCCGACGTGATCCTCCACTACGACACCGGCCCGCGCTATCGCTTCGGCGAGGTGCGCTTCAACCAGGACGTGCTCAATCCCGACCTGCTGACCGGCTACGTCGCCTTCAAGCGTGGCGAGCCGCTCGACGTTAACAAGGTCCTGGAGCTGCAGAACGCTCTATCCGACAGCCCTTACTGGAGCCGCGTCGAGGTCGTCACACGCCAGGATCAGAGGAATGGGTTGGAAGTGCCGATCGACGTCGACCTGGTGCCGAGCAAGACGATGCGTTTCTCCGGCGGTCTCGGCTACGGCACCGACACCGGCGCGCGGGCGAGCGGTGCCTGGGAGCTGCGGCGGCTCAACCGGCGGGGCCATCGTGGCGAAGCAGAGGTCAAGGGCTCGCAGCTCGAGCGGAGCCTGCGGCTGAGCTACCTGATTCCCGGCGCCTATCCGCGCACCGACGTTCTGTCCTTCAACACCGCCTACCAGCGGGAACATACGGACGCGAGCCTCAGCGAGACCGGCCTCATCGGCAGCCAGCTCACCCGCTCGCGAGGGAAGTGGCGCGAGTCCTTTTCGCTGAACTACCAGCGCGAGGACTTCGAGGTGGGCCTGGACAACGGGATCTCGAATCTCCTGGTGCCGGGCGCGAGCTGGGAGCGGGTCGAGGCCGACGACCGGATCTTCACCACCAACGGCTATCGCGCCCGCCTTGCAATTCAAGGCGCCGAAGGGAGCCTGCTCTCCGACTCTTCGTTCCTGCAGGCTCATCTGGAAGGCAAGGCCATCCGCACGGTCGGCGAGCGCAGCCGGATCATCGGCCGGGCCGAGGTGGGCTACACCGCGACCGACGAGTTCCGCGAGCTGCCTCCCACCTTCCGCTTCTTCGCCGGCGGCGACCGCAGCGTGCGCGGTTTCGCCTACCGCTCCCTCGGGCGCGAGGACGAAGCGGGCAACATCATCGGTGGCGAGAGCCTGATGGTGGCGAGCCTCGAGTACGAGCTGTGGTTCCGGGAGATGTGGGGGCAAAAGCTGGGAGCCGCCGTTTTTTACGATGCCGGCAACGCGTCGCAATCGTTCGGCGGCCTGCTCGGGCGCGGCGCCGGAGTCGGCGTCCGCTGGCGCTCCCCGATCGGTCCCATCCGCGCCGACGTCGCCTGGGCGCTGTCCGAAGACGGCCGGCCGGTGCGGATTCATTTGAATATCGGGCCCGATTTATGAGCGACGCCCCTCATCACCCCAGCCCTCTTCTCCCCAAGGGAGAAGAGGGAGAAATGCAAGAAAGGCAGCCACGGAAGCGGCGCCGCCTTCTGCGGTGGGCCCTGGGGATCCTCCTCATCCTCTGCGCTCTGCTCGCGCTGTTTTTAGGGTTGGGCTGGTACGGAGTCTCATCCGAGCGCGGAACGCGGGTCCTCCTCGCCCGCCTCGGAGCGATGCTTCCCGGCGAGCTGACGGTGGGCTCGCAGCGCGGACCGCTCATCGGTCCTCTGGAGCTGCGCGACGTTCGCTACCGGACGGACGCCATGGACGTGCGGATTCAGCACGTGCAGCTCGCCTGGCATCCTCGCAAGCTTCGCCGTCGCCAGCTCGACGTGGAGCGGCTGCACGCGGAGGGCATCCGCGTCGTCCTGCCGGCGGCCAAGGAGGACGAGACGAAGGACGGCCGGCTGGTGGACATCCACTTGCCGGTGAACCTCATCATCCGCGACGCGCTGATCCGCGACGTCGAGATCGTCCGCGCCGGCCAGGCGCCGTTCCGCCTGGACGTCATCGCCCTCGACGGCCGCAGCGAGCGCCTGCGGGACGTCGTCCACGTGCGCAGCCTGCGAGTGGATGGGCCCATCTTCCGGTTGCGGGCTCAGGGTGACCTGAATCCGGTCGGCGCCTACCCGGTGAACCTCCGCGCCCAGGCCACGTACGACGATCGCCAGTATCCGCCGTTCGTGATCTCCGGCGCCTTCACCGGCACTCTCGAGAAGCTCGGAGTGGACGCGCGGCTCGCCCAACCCTTTGACGCCCACGTAACCGGCAGCGTCCTCGCGCCCATGCGCGAGCTGAAAATGGACCTTGCGGCTCAGGTGCGGAACTTCGAGGCGCAGGAGATCAACCCGGAGTGGCCGGTGGCGCGGATCACACGGGGAAACGTCAAGATCCAAGGCAGGCTGGACAACTTCGTCTCCGAAGGCCAGGTCTCCGGCAGCTACGAGGGCTACGGCTCCGGCCAGGCGGATTACCGGCTGGCCCGCAGGGGTGAGGATTTCTTCTTCGAGTACTTGAACCTCAAGACCGAGGACGGCGCCGATCTCTCGGCCAAGGGTACGGTGGGGACCGGGTCCGAGGACTTCGAGCTCGACCTCATCGCGGACTGGCACCGCCTTTCCTGGCCCCTTCAGGGAGGCGCGCCCGTGGTGGTGAGCCGCTCGGGGGAGGCGAAGATCAAGGGGACCCTCACGGACTATCGCCTCGATCTGGACGCTCACTTGGCGGGACCGAGCATTCCGCCTGGCCGCTGGGTGCTCGCCGGTCGCGGCAATAAGGAGAGGATGAGCGTACGCTCGCTTCGCGGCGACGTGCTGCGCGGGCGCGTGGCCGCCGCCGGCACGATCGCCTGGAAACCCGCCGTCTCCTGGCGCGTGAAGCTGAGCGGCGCAGGGATCAATCCCGGCGCGCTCTATCCGGACTGGCCGGGAAGCCTCGCCTTCGCGGCGGTGAGCGACGGCGTGCTGCGCGGCGGCGGTCCCTACGGACGGGTGGATCTTACCGACCTCGGCGGCAATCTGCGGGGCAACCCGGTCGCCGGACGGATGCGTCTGGAGCTCGCGGGGAACCGTTACCGCCTGCCGCGGCTCGACCTCCGCTCGGGCTCGGCGCGGGTCAGCGCGGCAGGAGCTTTCACCGAGGACGCCGCCAACCTCGACTGGCGGCTCGAGGCGCCCAATCTCGGCGAAGCCCTGCCGGCCGCCGGCGGCTCCGTGATCGCCCAGGGCAACCTCGCCGGCCCCTGGAAGGCGCCGCGCATCCGTACGCAGGCGAGCGGCGATTCGTTCGTCTTCCGTACCTATACCGTCCAGACGCTGACGCTCGCGGCGGACGTCGATCTAGGCAGCAACGGGCCGGTGCTCATCGATCTCGACGCTACGAACGTCGGCGCCGGCGAGCGCCGGTTCGACACGGTGACCCTCGACGGCCGGGGAACGCGGCGGGCCCACGAAGTTGCTCTGGCCGTACGGGCCGAGCAGGGCTCGTTCGATCTCGCCCTGGCCGGCGGTCTTCAGGGCCCCACAGCCTGGAGCGGCGAGATCCGCCGGCTCGACCTGAACAACGAGCAGACGGGAGCCTGGTCGCTCGCCGGTCCTGCGGCACTGACCGCAGGAACCACCGGCGCCTCTTTGCGGGACTTCTGCTGGATCTCGGGCGGCGCTCGCCTCTGCGCTCAAGGTCAGTGGACCCAAACCGGTCCCTGGAACGCGTCAGGGACTCTCGCCGATCTGCCGTTCGCGCTGTTCAAGCCGTTCCTGCCTCCCGATCTGGAGCTCACCGGCGGCGTGAACGGCTCCTTCCAGGCCCAGGGGACGGCGCGCGGCTTCGTCACGGCGAACGCGGACCTCCGTCCCGGACCCGGCGAGGTGCGCTATCCCACAGAGAGCGGCGAGACCGCGACGGTGCGCTACGACCAGGGCACGGTGACGGTGACGGCGGGTAGGGACGGCCTTGCCGGACACCTCTCCCTTACGTTTCCGGAGACGGGTAAGGTCGAGGCGGCTTTGCGCCTTCCTCAATACAACACCTTCGGCGCTCCCCTCCAGCAGCAGACCTTGGGCGGGCGCATCGTCGCCAGCTTCACCGATCTCCGCCTGGTCGAGGCCTTCGTGCCCGACCTCAAGAATCCGAAGGGCGTTCTGGACTCCGATCTCACACTGGCAGGCACCGTGGCCGCGCCGCGCGCCATCGGCTCCGCCGAGCTGCGGGGCGCGCAGGTAGACGTGCCGAGGCTCGGCCTCGAGGTGCGGCAGATCGATCTCACCGCGAAGAGCGACGCCCAGGGCATCCTGCAGCTCCAGGGATCGGCCCGCTCCGGCGGCGGCACCGTGACGATCGCCGGCGACGTACCGCTGGACAAGCGGCCGTCCCGCATCACGGTCGAAGGGCGGCGCTTCGTCGCCTCGGACACCAAGGAGGCGCGGGTGATCGTCTCTCCCCGTCTGGTCGTCGCCGCGGAGTACCCGCGCGTCGACGTCACCGGCGACGTGGAAGTCCCCGAGACGGAGATCAACATGGAGAAGCGGAAGCGCGCCGCCATCCCCGTCTCGCAGGACGTGCTCATCGTGCCGCCGTCCGCGGAGGGAGCGCAGACGCCGCGCCAGGCGATGGAGCTGCATGCGCGCGTGCGGGTGATCCTGGGCGACAAGGTCAACGTCAAGGCCTTCGGCTTCACCGGCCGGCCGACCGGGAGCCTGCTGGTGATCGAGCAGCCCGGCAAAGCCACCGTGGGTATCGGCGAGCTGGAGGTCAAGGACGGCGTCTACAAGGCCTACGGGCAGGACCTCACGCTGGATCGCGGCCGCGTCATCTTCGCCGGCGGCCCGCTCGACAATCCAGGGCTCGACCTGCGCGCCTACCGCAAGGCCGATGACGGCACCGTGGCGGGGATGAACATCCGCGGCACGCTCAAGTCGCCGCAGGCGACGATCTACTCGGATCCGCCGATGGGGGAGAGCGAGGCGCTCGCCTATCTCCTTCTCGGCCATCCTCTCGGTCAGGCCTCGCCGCAGGAGGGCGACATCCTCGCCAACGCCGCCAACTCGCTGGGGCTCAAGGGGGGCAACCTGGTGGCCAAGAAGCTCGCCTCCCGCTTCGGCCTGGAGGAGGCACGCCTCGAAAGCACGGGCGGCCTGCGGGAGGCGTCGCTCGTGGTCGGCAAGTACCTCTCGCCGCGCCTCTACGTCTCCTACGGCCTGGGACTCTTCGAACCGATCAGCACCTTCAAGATCCGCTACCTGCTCGGCCGCGCCTGGACGCTTCAGGCCGAGCAGGGGGTGGGGACGAGCGCCGATTTCCTATACACCATCGAGCGCGGCAAGGGCGGCAAGACGCCGGTGCCGACCAAGGATCGCGGCGAGGAGGTGAAGGCGCCGGAGGGTACGACGGGCGGAGCGGCGCCGCCGTAACTCGCGGCGCGTTGCCTTGAGAGGTTGGACAAAGTCGTTCATGAGAGCTCCACTCGGATTGCCCGCCAACGTCCCTGGTTGAAACGCAGCACGCTCAGCGCGCAACGGGTCGCGTGACCGGCGAGGATCGCCAGCCATATGTCGATCGGGTCCAGCCTGCCCGTCTGCTGGATCACGAAGCACATGCCGAGCGGGACGACGATCTGCGAAACGATCGAGATGTAGAGCGGGCTCTTCGTGTCCCCGGTTCCCTGCAGCCCTCCGGTGTAGGTGAGAGCGACGGCGATGAGCAATCCCGAGATGCTGAGGACACGCAGGAGCTGCACGCCGATTTCGACCACGACGGGCTCATTCATCCCGAACACCGCCAGCAACTGCCGGGGAAAGAAAAAGAAGAAGACGCCGACAAACGCGGCGCCGGCCAGGCCGAAGCGGGCCGCTAGATGAACGGCTTTGTCGGCCCGGTCCGGTTGACCCGCACCGAGGTTCTGGCCGGCGGTCGCGGCCGCGGCGCCCATCAGCCCCATCGACGTCCACGTGATGAGCGAGAAAAGCTGGGTATACGAGACGGCGAACGCCGCCTGTGCCGCCGCGCTCTGCGCCAGCGAACCGATGAACGAGAGGAGCAGCACACCGCCGATGTTCATGGCGATTCCCTGGATACCGGTCGGCAACCCGAAGCGGAAGAGCGACTTGATGATCGCCCAATCCGGGCCGAACCCCCGTCCGCGCGGAAAGGCGACGACCCACCCGCCGGTCCACAGCTTCACCAGAGCGTACATGGCGACCACACTGGAGGCGATCACCGTTCCCATCGCCGAGCCCGCGGTGCCGAAAGCGGGGATCGGACCCAGCCCACGGATCAGCGCAACGTTCAGCACGAGGTTCAGCACCGTCATCGTGATGCCGAGGATCATCGGCGTGCGCGCGTCTCCGGCGGAGCGCAGGGCGCCGCTCAGCATGAAGAACACCAGCATGCCGCTGCTAAATACGAACATGATGCGCAGGAACGGCAGCGCTTCCGCCTGCACCGCGGGCGCGGCGTTCACCAGGTCGAGCAGCCACGGCGAGAGAACGTAGCCGACCGGCGCCATGATGCCAAGCGAAATGCCGATGGCGGTCAGGAACGCCTGGTACACGGTGCGGTCGACCGTTTCCGCCTCGCCGGCCCCCGCGAACCGCGCGACGAGCACGCTCATCCCCGTGAACAGCGACGAGATGAAGACGATGACGACGATGAAGATCTGCCAACTGACGCCGATCGCCGCGTTGGCCTTGAAGCCGACGAGGTTTCCCACCAGCGCATGATCGACCATGCCTTGCAGACCGCCGATGGCGTTCGTCAGCATGGTGGGCCAGGCGATCTTCCACACGACGCGGCGCAGCGGACCTTCGACGATGGAACGATCGTACCGGCCCCTCTCCGGCGGAGACGGCGGGATGGATGGCTCGAGGGCTGGTGCCGGCGCGACCGGCGCGGAGACTTCAGGCATTGGGCCTCTGGTTGCAGATCCGGAGCCGGGCCGCCGGCCGCGGCCGGCAGTCAGCCCTGGTTCTACTATCACGTCGAACGAGGCGCGCGAAATCGACACCAGGGAGCCCGCCGAGGGGAATTCTTTAACCGCCGCCAGCCTACCCCAGCCAGTCCCTGTACAGCTCCGGCCGCCGGTCCCGCCAGAAAAGGCGCCGCGCCGTGGAGCTCGCGCACAGAGCAAGGTCGAGATCGGCGATGATCAGATCCTCTTCAAGACTCTTGCCGCGCGCGATCACGCGCCCTTCGGGATCGACCGCGAACGACTCGCCCGAGAAGTGAAGCTTCCCCTCCTCGCCCACCCGGTTCGCGAGGGCGGCGAAGTAGCCGTTCTGGAAAGCCGCGGTGCGCACCTCGGCCTCGTAGAGCCCTTCCGGCCACTCTCCCACCGTGCCGGCTTGGGGAATCACCACCAGCTCGGCTCCCTCCACGCCGAGCGCGCGCATCACCTCCGGATAGTGGCGGTCGTAGCAGATCGCCACTCCGACCATGCCGGCGCGCGTTGCGTAGACCGGCACTCCCTTGTCGCCGGGGTGGTAGTAGTCCCGCTCGTGGAAGCCTTCATAGTCCGTGATGTGAATCATGCGGGTGATGCCGAGGAGACGTCCGTCCGCGTCGAGGACGGGCGAGCTGTCGAAGCGGCGTCCCTGCTCGTCCCGCTCGTAGAGGTTGAAGACGGTCACCAGGCCGAGCTCCCTTGCCCTCGCGGCGATCCGGTCCGTCGTCGGTCCGGGGATCGGCTCGGCCAGGGCCAGCGCCTTCTCGTCTCCGGGGTGCTGCGGGAAGAAGCGGTCGAGGATCACCTCGGGAAAAGCGATCAGATCCGCTCCCTTCTCGCGGGCGGCCGTCATCGCATCCAGCGCGCGAACGAGATTGGCCTCGCGGTCCGGCGACGCGGCGAGCTGCGCGAGGGCGATCCGCACGCGCCTAGCCCCTGGAGCGCCGCTTGAACGACCAGGTGAAGGCGAAGCGGGCCACCTCGACGCCGTCCGGCGCCCGGCCGACGCTCTCCAGGACCGCCGTGGCCGGCTCGCCGGTGCGGACCGTCTCCGCGATCGTGGCGATCGCCTTCGCGCCGTCCTCGCAGGTGAAGGTGGTGAGGGCCGTGGCCTTCTTCTCGAAGCTCGCTTGGAGGTTGACGATCAGCATCGCCACCGGCGCCGGGGCGGACTCGACGGCCACCATGGACAGCGCGCCGGTGGACATCTCGGCCGCCATGCTCAGGGCGGCGAAGTAGGTCGAACGGAAGGGATTGGTGGTCCGCCAGCCGTAGGGCACCGTGACCACGCAACATTCGGAGTCCAGCTCCCGGACGCGCACGCCGGCGATCAGGGCCAGCGGCAGCTTGGAAAGCATGAAGCCCCGCATCAGCCAGGGATTGCGCACGCGGTTCCGGAGCTTGTCCGCGGTGGGGGTGGAAGGCGCGGGGGCGGCGAGCGATTCGGCCATGGGGGAGTCTCCTTGGAAAGGGATGATATATCGCGGGACCCGCCGCATTGGGAGCCTTGGTGTCCTTGTTTGTCCATGCTGTCCTTGTAGCCGTTGATACGATAGAAGCATGATCCCTGCGGCGACGCTACCCGACGACCTCGCCGCGATCCTGCGCGGACTGGAGGCGAGCGATCGCGAGGCTCAGGCCCTCATCGCGGCAACCGGCGAGGAGCGGTTCAACTGGCGGCCGGACGAGCGCTCCTGGAGCGTGGCCCAGTGCCTCGATCATCTCAACGTGGCGAACCGGCTCTATGCCGAGTCGATGCGCGGCGCCGTGGAAGCGGCCCGAGAGAAGAGAGCCACGCGTCGCGCCCCCATCCGGCCCGGCGCCTTCGCGCGGTGGTTCATCCGCACCATGGAGCCGCCGCCGCGCCGGCGGCTGCCGGCGCCGCGCAAGATCGTGCCGGCCGCTCGGAAGAAACTCGCCGAAGTCGGCGAGGAGTGGTCGCGCGTCCAGGCGCAGGTGCGTGATCTACTCGTGCAAGCCGCGCCGCTGGACCTCAACGGAACGCGCTTCGTCAACCCGTTTCTCCCCATGATCCGCTTCAGCGTCGGCACCGGTTTCCTGGTGATCGAGGCGCACCAGCGCCGCCACGTTTGGCAGGCGCGTCAGGTCCTGGCCAGGTCGCCAGGGAACAGCTCGTAGCCGGCTGCGACTAGCCGCTCGACGAGGGGACGCGCCCCGAGCGCCTCGTAGGCGGTCATCACGCCGCGTGCAGTGACGCTTCCAGCCGCCAGTCCCTGCGCCACGAAGGCGGCAGGAAGCGCCGCCATCCTCTGGCCGTCGCTCGCTCCGCCGAGGGCGGCGTCGGCGCAGGTACCGTCCGGCGCGAAGAGCTCCACCTTCACGAATCCGCCGGAGTGGCCGAAGCCGGAAAGGTGCCGGGCCAGAGGTGCGATGGCGGAGAGAAGAAGCCTGCCGAGGCGCGGACCCAGCCGTGCCAGGCTCGCGAGGGTAAGGGTCGCGAGCCTCGCCTCGAAGCCGACCAGGACCCGCACCGCGCGGGCTCCGAACATCGCGGGGAAGAGGTCGAGCTCGGGGCTTTCCCAGTCGTAGACCGCGCGCCGGCCGAACGGCGGCGGCAGAGTCACGACCTCGCGGCCGTGAAGGCCTCGCAGCGTTCCCTGGGGTGCCCGAAAGGAGCGTCCGAGCTGCGTCACCGAGGCGCGGACGGCGGCTTCTCCTTTCGGGTTGCGGTTGCCGATGAACAGCGTGACTCGCGCCCGCTCGACCGCCGGAAGCCTTGCGGCGATCAGAACAGCCAGGGCGCCCGAGATCCCCGGCAGGCTGGAGCAGCCGATCGCGGCAGCGAGATTGCGCTCGCGGAGCTCGCCGTCGCGAGCCCGCACGCGCAGGATCCAGGCGCGGTCGTCCGCGATATCGACGTAGTGGACCCCGGCGGCCAGACAGGCCTCAGGGAGCGCCATGCTCATCGTAGAGAAGGGACCGGCGCAGTTGACGGCGACGTTGACTCCCGCGAGAGCCTGGGCGCAGGCGTCCGGATCGTTCCCATCCGCCGCGATGCCCTCGTGACCCGCTCCGAGCGCGGCTGCGAAGCGTTTCGCCCGGTCCTCGTCCCTTCCCGCGATCCTGACGCGAAGTCCCATCGCCGCAAGGCTCCGCGCCACGTGGGCGCCGAAGACGCCGTAGCCGCCGAAGACCGCGATCATCGGAGGTCGCGGGCGACCAGCACCGTCCATAGGCAATAGGAGCCGATCGTCAAACCGGTCGCCGTTTGCAGCAGAACCGGCGAGGGGAAGAATCCCGCGATGGCGAGGGTGAGGCCCCAGACGACGCTGACCCAGCCGGCCCATTGCGCCGAAGCGCCGACGAGATTGCGGAGGCGGAGATTCATGAGCAGGAGGCCGATCGTATAGAGGCCGTTGGCGACCGTTAAGCCGCCGGTGAAGGCGAGCCCCTCGAAGGCGAGAAAAACGGCCGGTCCGGCCTGAGCGGCCTCAGGCAAGGCCCGGATCTGGATCATGTCGCAGACCAGATCGACGGCCATACCGGCTACGGTGAAGACGAGCGCGAGCTGGGCGAAGAAGGGATCTCCAGGCAGCCGGCGCCGCAGCGCGGCCATGAACGCCACCAGGACCAGCGCGCAGAGCATCCAGATCCCCCAGCCCCAAGCCCAAGCCGGCGGCCGGTTCAACAGATACGTCATGCGCTCGGTCAAGGGAATCATCACGCTGCCCGGACGCAGGCCGATCCAGGCCATGGCGAGTCCCGCGGCGTGGAGCGCCACGTTCGTCCAGGCGAGCGCCACGAGCTTTGTGAAGCGAGAATTCAGCGGGACTGGTTCACTCACTTGAGCTTGTCGATCTCGGCCCAGAGCGCATCGAGATCGAGAGTCAGCCCCTCACAGCCGGGCGCGGAGGGCGACTTGGCTACCGTCCCCTGGCTCATGAAACGATATGTTAGCACCGCGTCATGGCCTCCCCTCGCGTCTGCTTCCTCGGCGGTAACGGCCATTGCGCCGCGCGTTTGGCTGCGGCCCGTCCATTTCTCGCGGAAATCGAGCTCGACGAAGTTACCTATCCCGGCTTCGAGGGCCGACCCCGGGCGGCGAGCCTCGACGAGTTCCTGGACGGGGTTTCCGCTCATCTGCAAGGCTCGGCTCCTGCCCTGGTCTACGCCATGGGGATCGGCGGCCTCCTGGCGCTCTGCCTGCGGGCGAGAGGGGAGCTCGTGGAGACCCCGCTCATCCTGCAAGGACCCATCCTCTGGGGCTTGGAACGGCGCTGGATGCCGAAGCTGATGCGCCTCCGTCCGGCGCAGGCGGCCTTGCTGCGGATCTTCGCCGCGGCGCCCTTCCAGCGGCGGTTCGTCCGCAAGTATTTCGTCCGGCAACCGGCCCCCGCGACGGTTGCAGCCTTCTTTGACGGCTATGCGCGGTGTTCCGCGGCGCCCGACTTCTTCGCGTGGCTCAACCCTGCCCTGTTGCGCGCGCTGGAGCGGGAATTCGCGGCGCGGCCGGCGGCGCTGGAGCGGATCCACGTCTGGTGGGGCGGCCGGGACCGCGTCGTCACCCTCCGCGAGCTGGATTGGACGCAGCAGGCGCTCGGCACCGCGGACCGCTGGCCGCTTCGGGTCTTCTCCGATTGGGGGCACTACCCCATGATCGACGAGCCTGAGCGGTGGTCGAAAGCGCTCTCGAAAGCCGCAATAGGCGCTACGCCGCCGCCGGCAGACGATCCACCGGAGCTGGTAGATAGCTCACCGGACCCGGTGAGCTCCTTACCGGCGGCGGCAGACAGCCTGCCGGAGGCGGTGAACCGAATGGCGCGGCCGGTGCGCTGGCGGCCACTGGAGCGATTTCAAGACCGGACGGTTCCCAAGCTCGACAACCTCCGCCGGGCGGCGGCGGCCGGCCTGCGCGTCCCCGAGACGTGGTGGATGCCCGCCGCCGAAGCCGCGAAGCTGGACACCGTAACGCCGCCGTTTCTGCTCGACCGGCCACTGATCATCCGTTCCGGCTCGCCGACGGAGGACACGAGGATCACCTCCAATGCCGGCCAGCTCCTCTCTCTGGCCGTTCGCGATCCAAATGCCTTCGGCGAGTCCCTGGCGCGGGTTGTCGCCGCCTTGCCACAGGACGGCCGCGGCAAGCCGCAGGGCGCGATCTTCGTCCAGCCGCTCGTCGAGGCGGAGGAGGCGGGCGTCGCATTCTTCGACGGCTTCTACTGGGAGCGGACCCTCGCGGCCGGCGGCAACGAGGAGCTGACCTCCGGCCGCGCCCGCGGCGAGGTCTCGCGCGGTCACCTGCAACGGCAGGATCCATGGTCGGAGTGGCTCACGTCGGTCCACCGGCCGTTCCATAAAAAGATGCCGCGGATCGACCTCGAGCTCGCCCGCGACGGGCGCGGCTGGATCCTCCTCCAGGTGCGGCCGGCTCTCTTTCCGGTCGCGCGCAACGAGACGCTGTCGCTGGCGAACCACAGAGAGATCCTGGGCGATCCGCCGAGCCCGTGGATCGCCTCGGCGCTCGCCGCCGCGGGCCGCCCCGTCCTCTCCTTCTTCGCGGCGGCCGACCCGGAAGTGGCGGCGTGGGAAGAGTCATACGCGATCGGTCTGGCCGAGCGGGCCTGGATGAGCTTCTCCTTCTTCTTCCGGTTGATGGACAACTGGGGCCTGCCGCGGACGTTCGTCACTCAGGGGGTCGGCGGCGAAGGAGGAGGACCGGCCGACGGACGCCTTCTCTTCGGCCGGTTCGTCCGCAAGTCTCCACGCCTCGTGCGCCTCCAGCTCCAGAGCCTGGCGACGATCGCGCGGGCCGGCCGCGAGCTGAGCGAGCTCGACCGGCGCATCGCCGCCGCCTCGGGACTCGCGGATCTCCACCGGATCACCGTCGAGGGCTTAGCGCTGGCGGTGCGCACCAACTTCGCCATCGGCGGGGTTCTTACCGGGGTCTCCCAGGTGCGCCGATTCCTGGGCATCCGCGGCGCCGCGCGCGTGGTCACGCGGGAGATGATGGAGGAGTACGGCCGTCTGGCATCGTTTGCCGATCCGTCAGCCCGCGAGGCCGCGCTCGACGACTGGCTCGCCCGCTATGGCCATCGCGGACCGCTGGAGAGCGATCCCGTCCACCCGCGCTTCGCCGAGTTGCGCGACGTGCTGCTGCGAGACCTCGCCAGCTCTGGGATTGCCGCGACTCCCCCGTCGCCCGAACAGAGAAAACCCTCCTGGCTGACGCGGCCGTTCTACCGCATCGACGAGATCCGCGAGCGGTTCCGTGACGACCTGATGCGCCGCTGGCAGCGCCTGCGGGTTGCGATCCTGGAAGAGGGCCGCCGTCTCGTCGCCGCTGGCGAGCTGGACGCGCCGGAGGACGTTTTCTGGCTGCGCGGCGAAGACCTGGAGGGTGGGTCGTTCCGTCAGGCCGTGGCCGCCGGACGCGAGCGGGTCCAACGCGCCTCCTGCCTCGATCTGCCGCTGACCGACTCCCGCGAGGAGATCGAGCGCGCCGTCGTCCGGTCCGAACAGATCCAGGCCGAAGCGTCGGGCCGCCGCGTCTTCCCCGGGATCGCGCTCGGCCCCGCCGTCGTCGAAGGGCGCGCCGTCAAGGCGGACGACCTCGTCTCTCTCCTCGGACGGCCCGGCGATCTCGGTCCGGACGCAATCCTCGTCGTCCCTGCCCTGGAGCCCTCCTGGGCCGTGGTCTTCCCGCGGGTCGGGGGCGTGGTCGCGGAGATCGGCGGCGAACTGAGCCACGCCTCGATCCTCCTGAGGGAAGCTCGCCGCCCTGCTATCGTGAACTGCGCCGGGATCTGGCGGGCGGTATCGACGGGGGACCGGCTGAGGCTGGATGGAAGACGGGCAGTAGTGGAGGTGGTGCGATCAGTCTCAGCTAAGGCAGCCTCGTGAGGAGTTGTCCAATGCCTGGCCCGTGCAAACCCCCACCCGTTCGCGCTAGACTTCCCCGTCGCGCTCCGGCGCCTCGCAGCGACCCATGAACGGAATTCCAGTCCCCAGCGAGCCTTCCCTGCCGGTCTCCGTGCGCCTGGCCGATCTATGGGAGATGACCAAGCCGGGCATCACCCTCATGGTCGTGCTCACCGCCGGATTGGGATATGTGCTGGCGGCGCAGGACGGCTGGAACTTTACGCTGCTGGTCCACACGCTCCTCGGCACCGGGCTCATCTCGGCCGGCGCCTCGGCGCTGAACCACGTTCTCGAGCGGGACACGGACGCTCTCATGCACCGCACTGCGGGCCGTCCTCTGCCGGCCGGCAGGATGGACCCCGATACCGCGCTCTCGTTCGGCGTCCTGCTGGCGGTCCTCGGTCTCGTCGAGCTCGCTCTGGCAGTCAACCTGCTGACCTCGCTCCTCGGCGCCGTGGCCCTCGCCGGCTACGTCTTCGTCTATACGCCGCTCAAGCGGATCAGCTCGCTCGCCACGGTCATCGGCGCGGTGCCGGGCGCCATCCCGCCGATGATGGGCTGGAGCGCGGTGCGCAACGAGCTGGACGCCGCCGCCTGGGTGCTCTTCGGCATTCTCTTCTTCTGGCAGCTCCCGCATTTCCTGGCCATCGCCTGGCTCTGCCGTGAGGACTATGCCCGCGGCGGCTTCCCGATGCTCCCGGTGCTCGATCCTGAGGGGGTCCGCACGGGCCGCCAGGCCGTCCTCTACGGCGCGGCGCTGGTGCCGATCTCGCTGCTCCCCTCGCTGCTGGGCCTGATGGGCGCCGTCTACTTCTTCGGCGCTTTCGCCTTCGGCCTCACCTACCTGGGGTTTGCCTTCGCCTTCGCGGAGGCCCGCTCGAACCCCGGAGCGCGCCGGCTGATGCTGGCCTCGCTCCTGTACTTCCCCGCCCTGCTGCTGATCATGCTGCTGGACCGGGTGGTCGCCTAACCGGCAGTGGCGTCCTCCGCCCGCCGCGGCGTGCTCTGGGGCTTGCTCGTCGCCGCTCTGATCGTGATCTTCGCCGCCGCTGCCTGGCAGCTTCGGCATCGCCCCGAGCCGCCGCCCGTGCTCGGCACGGTTCCCGAGCTCACCCTCACCAATCGGGACGGCCGGACGATCCACCGCGCGGACCTCGAAGGCTCGCCGTGGATCGCCGATTTCATCTTCACCCGCTGCCCCGCCTCCTGTCCCATGATGACCTCGCGCATGGCCCGCCTGGTCGAGGATCTGCCGGCAGGGACCGGCGTGCGCTTCGTCTCCATCTCCGTCGATCCGGAGCACGACACGCCGGAGGTCCTCGAGCGTTACGCCGCCTCGTACAAGGCCCCGGCGCGCTGGCTGTTCCTGACCGGCGACGGCCGGCAGATCTACCGCCTCTCTCAGGACGGCTTCAAGCTGGGAGTCGACGCCACACCTCAGGCGAGCGGCGGCGAGACCGCCGAGCCGATCCTCCACAGCACCCGCTTCGTGCTGGTGGACGGCGAAGGCCGGATTCGCGGCTACTACGACGCCTTCGACGCGGAGTCGATGAAGGGACTGACGCGGGATCTCCACGCAATCAGTGACTAGCTTGTCAGGCAGCGGAGCCCTTTCGCAGCGCTTCGTGCAGATCCCAGTCAGCCTGCAGGTGCATCCAGAATTGGGGCGTCGTCTGGAACCGTCGGGGCAGGCGAAGGGCCGTATCCGCCGTGATTCCCCGCTTGCCAAGCACCAGCTCGTTGAGCCGATTGACGGACATGCCGAGCTGCCGGGCGGCCTCAACCTGCGTCAATTCCAGGGGCCTGAGGAACTCCTCAAGCAGCATTTCGCCCGGATGGACGGCAGGACCCAGCCATCGTGAAAGACGGTGAAACGGCCCGCCGTGGCGAGCTGGGCCGCCTTTCCCGAGCCTCCCTTGCGGCTCGCCGCGCCGCTGTCGTAGACTCGGGCGTCTTTCAGAAAAGCCGTTCGCATGCAGTACCAGAAGTCGCCAATGCGGGGCAAGAAACACGGGAGGCGGCAGCGCCTTGCGCGGCCGCCGGGGTCCGGTCTTGCCATTCCGGTTGAAGGGAGATCGTAGATGGCACTAATCGACGAACGGGCCGCCCACGGGCATGCCGAGGCCCACCACGAAGAACTGGGGTTCTGGCGCAAGTACGTCTTTTCCCAGGATCACAAGGTCATCGGGATCCAGTACGGGTTCACGGCGCTCACCTTCCTCCTCTTCGGCTTCACGCTGATGATGATGATGCGCTGGTCGATCGCCTACCCGAACCAGCCGATCCCGCTGATCGGCAAGCTCCTGAAGGCGAGCGGGGGCATCATCGTCCCCGAGTTCTACAACCAGCTCGGGGCGATGCACGGCACCATCATGGTGTTCCTGGGCATCGTGCCGCTGGCCGTGGGCGCCTTCGGCAACTACGTGGTGCCGCTGCAGATCGGCGCGCCTGACATGGCGTTCCCGAAGCTCAACATGGCCAGCTACTGGTTCTACTTCGTGGGCGGCGTCATCATGCTCGCCAGCTTCTTCGCGCCCGGAGGCGCCGCGCAGTCCGGCTGGACCTCCTACCCGCCGCTCTCCGACATCGCCCCGACCGGCCAGACGCTGTGGCTGTTCGGCATGCTGGCGCTGATCATTTCCTCGGTGCTGGGCTCGATGAACTTCATCACCACCATCGTCCAACTGCGGGCGCCGGGTCTGACCTGGATGCGGCTGCCCTTCTTCGTCTGGGCGCAGTTCGTCACCGCTTTCCTGCTGTTGCTCGCCTTCCCGGCGCTGCAGGCGGCGGCGGTCCTGCAGATGATGGACCGCCTGGCCGGCACCAGCTTCTTCCTGCCCAGCGGTTTGGTCGTCTCGGGCCAGCAGCTCCAGGTGGCCGGCGGCGGCAGCCCGCTGCTCTGGCAGCACTTGTTCTGGTTTCTCGCCCACCCCGAGGTCTACGTCCTCATCCTGCCGGCCTTCGGCATCGTCGCCGAGGTGATCGCCAACAACACGCGCAAGCCCCTCTGGGGCTACCGCTCTCTGGTCTACGCCGTCACCTTCCTCGGCTTCATGTCCTTCATCGTCTGGGCCCACCACATGTTCATGACCGGCATGGGGACGGTGATGAGCACGTTCTTCCAGACGACGACGATGATCATCTCGATCCCCTCGGTGGTCGTGCTGACGGCGCTCATCATCTCGCTCTGGGGGGCGTCGATCCGCTACACCGTGCCGATGCTCTTCGCCATCGCCTTCCTGCCGATGTTCGCCATCGGCGGTCTGACAGGCCTGCCCCTCGGCCTCGCGCCCTCGGACATCCACCTGCACGACACCTACTACGTCATCGGACACTTCCACTACGTGGTGGCGCCGGGGACGATCTTCGCCATGTTCGCCGGCATCTATTACTGGTTCCCCAAGATCACCGGCCGCAAGATGAGCAGCCTGCTGGGCCATCTCCACTTCTGGCCGTCGTTCCTGTTCATCAACGGCGTCTTCTTCCCCATGCTCATCCAGGGCATGGCGGGCGTGCAGCGCCGGCTCTACGACGGCGGCGCGTCGTACTCCCACGCCCAGGGCGTGCTGCACTGGAACGTCTTCATGTCGATCTCGGCCTGGTGTCTGGCCCTCTCCCAGATCCCCTTCATCCTCAATTTCTTCTGGAGCATCTGGAAGGGGAAGAAGGTCGACGCCAATCCGTGGCACGCCACTACTCTGGAGTGGGCCGCCGCGCCGTCGCCGCCGGTCGCCCATGGCAACTTCGTCGAGATCCCCACCGTCGTCCGCGGACCCTATGACTACAGCCTGCCGGGGGCGGCGCAGGACTTCACGCCCCAGCACCAGGAGGCCTGAGCGATGGACATTCCGTACACCGTAGAGGCCCGCCCCGACACCGGGGTCCCCAACGCCAAGCTCGGCATCTGGCTCTTCCTCGCCTCCGAGGTGATGCTCTTCGGCGCCCTGTTCTCCTCCTACGTGCTGCTGCGCACCGGCGCGGCGCCCGGCACCTGGCACTATGGGCGCGAGTTCCTGAGCGTGCCGTGGGCGACCCTCAACACGATCATCCTCATCGGCTCCTCGGTGACGATGGTGATGTCGTGGGCCTCGCTCAAGCTGAACGATTTCAAGAAGTACCGCCTGTACATGGGGCTGACGATCCTCGCCGGCTTCGGCTTCATGATCGTCAAGGCCATCGAGTACACCACCAAGTTTCATCACGGCTACCTTCCGCACACCAACACCTTCCTCGGCATCTACTTCACCCTCACCGGGTTGCATGGCCTGCACGTGCTCGGCGGCATGATCGTCAACGGCTACTTCTGGGGCCCCGGCGCCAAGCTCTGGCGGACGCAGCCCGAGCGGTTCGCCAACCGCATCGAGGTGGCGGGCCTCTACTGGCACTTCGTGGACCTGGTCTGGATCTTCCTGTTCCCGACCCTCTACCTGCTCTAGCCGGAGGAGAGAGACGACGATGAGCGCAAGCGACGTTGAAGCGATCCGGAAGCAGACCCGCACCTACATCGGGGTCTTCATCGCCCTGATGATCGGCACGATTCTGACCGTCGCGGTCAGCTACTTCCACCTGCCGATCGCCCTGGCGATCCTGGTAGCCCTGGTCATCGCCAGCTTCAAGGGCTCGCTGGTGGCGGCATTCTTTATGCACCTCGCTCACGAGCGGAAGGTGATCTACTGGGTGCTGATCCTGACGGTGGCCTTCTTCATCGCGCTGATGTTCATTCCGAGCCTCACCCAGTGGGACCAGCGGAATCTTCGATGAGCCTGTCGCTGCGGTCGTTCCACCTGTTCTTCATCGCCGTCTCGGTGTTGCTGGCGGTGTGGGTCGGAGTTTGGGGCGTGCAGAGCTATCTGGCGACGAGGAGCACCGGGGATCTCGCCCTGGGAGCGTTCTTCTTCGTGCTGGGGTTCGTCCTGCTGGTCTACGGCCGGCGCGTCCGCAGGAAGCTCCCCCGCGACGAGGAGGACTGACGACGATGAGAACCGGCAATGAGCGAGCGAGCCTGCGGCCCTTCCTGGCGGCTGCCGCCGCGGCGGCATGGCTGGCGCTGCCGCAGATGGCCACGGCCTGCGCCACCTGTTACGGAGAGCCCAACTCGCCGATGACCCACGGCATGAACAACGCCATCCTGACGCTGATCGGCTTCGTCGGAGTGGTCTACGTCGGCATCGGCAAGGTGTTCCTGGACTTCCGGCGGCGCTCCAGAAAACTTTCTCAGAAGGCAACGGCGCGGCAGCGGTTGCGCCTCATTCACGGAGAGAAACACTGATGGAGAGAATCCTCGGCCTTCCGATGGGATTGCCGCCCGACGCCTCGGCCCACGGCCTGGAGCTCGACAAGCTGACGGCGATCGTCCACTGGTTCATGCTGGTGCTGTTCGTGGGTTGGGGCCTCTTCTTCCTCTATTGCCTCATCCGCTTCCGCCGCAAGGCCCACCCGGTAGCACGCTATGGCGGCGCCAAGGGGCACTTCTCGACCTATGGCGAGGCGGGCGTGGTGCTGGTGGAAGTGATCCTGCTGGTCGCCTTCGCCGTGCCGATCTGGGCCCGCCGGGTCAACGCCGTACCGGACAAGTCGCAAGCGGTGCAGGTGCGGGTGGTGGCGGAGCAGTTCGCGTGGAACATCCACTACCCCGGCAAGGACGGCCTCTTCGGCCGCACCGACTCGAAGCTGGTCACCGCCGGCAGCAATCCCCTGGGGCTCGATCCGAACGATCCGGCCGGCAAGGACGACGTCACGACGATCAATCAGCTCCACCTGCCTGCCGGCCGGCCGGCGCTCATCTACCTGAGCAGCAAGGATGTGATTCACAGCTTCTATCTGCCGGTCATGCGGGTCAAGCAGGACGCGATCCCGGGCCAGGTAATTCCGGTCTACTTCACCCCCACGCGGGTCAACCCTCCCGAGGCGGCGCTGCCGGCGTGCGCCCTCAAGAAGACCTGCTGGGAGATCGCCTGCGCCCAGCTCTGCGGCCTCACCCACTATCGTATGCAGGGCTATTTGAACGTCGAGAGCGAGGCCGACTTCGAGAAGTGGCTGGCCGACAACGCGCCGCAGCCGCCGGCTCCGCCGGCCGCGGCGACGCCTGCAACGGCGCCGGCGGCCGCAGGCGCCGTGTAGCAGGTCCTCACCTCCCAAGCCCGGCGCGGAAGCGCCGGGCGCTGTCACGTCCCGGCCGCTTCAGGCACCCTACCCTTATATAGAGCCTTCTATAGCTCCGCTTCGGGTGTGCCCGGGCGGGGTATCCCAACATCAATCTTCCCCTACGATAGGACGGGAACGTCATGAGCCTGAAGAAGTCGCCGTATCGCCGTCGCGTGGCCATCGCACAGCTCTTCCTGCTGTTGGCTATCGCTCTGCATCCTGAAGCCTTCGCCTTCAAGCAGAAGTACCATGAGCAGGAAACCGAATCCAGGCTCCAGGGCGCCGGATTCGACGTCGACTCTGCCGACGAGGTCGGCGATTCCAACTACTACACCGACATCGCCGAGCTGCTATCCGACGCCGCGCACGGCGACAACAACCAGCTCGCCGCCTCGTCCGCCCGCCTGCGCCAGAAGCGGACGCAGATCGGCGACGCGCTCAACGCCTGCGAGCGCCGGCGTGCCCTCGACACCTTCGGCGAGGCTTTGCACACGGTGCAGGACCTTCACTCGCACACCAACTCGCTCGACAACGGCATTGCCCTCGGCGACATCCTCAACCTGAGCAACGGCACGGCCGCCTGCTCGCTGCCGAACTTCGCGCCTGGCGGGCTGGTTTCCGGCTATTTCAACGCCATCGGCGGCACCACCCGGCTGCAGTGCCTCGGCAAGCCCGCCAACATGTGCTGCCATTACGATCTCAACAAGGACGAGCCCGAGGCGCCCAACGGCCAGAACGGCAAGCACGCCAACGCCTTGAACCGGGCGGGCGTCGAGACGCTCAACTATCTGTCGCTGGTGGAGCAGGACGTCCGCGCCCGCTTCGGCGAGCCCAAGGCGACGCAGCTCCTCAAGATGTTCAAGAAGAAGCAGCGGACGACCTTTTTCGTCATCGACGACACCGGCAGCATGGGCAACGACATCGCCGGCGTGAAGGCGGCTGCCAACGCCTTCCTCGATCAGATCATCGCCGGCGACGAGGCGCCGACCCTCGGTCTGGTGACCTTCAAGGACTCGCCCAGCGACCGGGGCGTCACCTGCGATCTGGCAGCCCTGCGGGCGCAGATCAACGGCCTCTTCGCCTCCGGCGGCGGCGACTGCCCCGAGGCGATGAACGCGGGCCTGCTCGCCGCCCTCAGCCATTTCCCGCTCATCGGCACCGACATGCAGCTCCGCGGCGGCCGCATCCTGCTCGCCACCGACGCCTCGGCCGGCGACTCCGGCTCGGGTCCCGCGGTGGCCGTCCAGTCGGCGCTGAAGGGCGTGAGCATCGACGCCATCCTCACCGGCGACTGCGCCGCCGAGGAGTTCACGGCGGCGGCGGCCGGACCCGACGAGGTCGCGGCTTCGTCGGAGAACGAGCCGGTTGAGGGCTTCGCGGCAGCGGCCCTCGAGCCGGCCACCGACGCCGTGGATCCGCTCACTTCGATCTCCGCCCGCACCTACCTGCGGGCGCTGACGGAGATCACGGGCGGCGTCCTGTTCAACGTCAGCCGCCTCGAGGTGGACGACGTGGTTCCCACGCTGCTCGATCTCAGCAAGCCCGACACGGCGATCCTCCTCGGCCGCAAGGTCAATCTCACCGCGGGCGTGCCGTTCAGCCTGCAGATCCCCATCGACGACACGCTGCGGGACAGGGTCACCTTCATGGTCACCGCCTCCCGCTCGGGCATCCTTCCGACCTTCACTTTGAAGCGGCCGGACGGCTCCACGGTGGGCACGAGCGATCCCGGCGTCTCCTTCCGCTCGCTCAGCTCGGTGCGCAGCTACACCATCACCGCCCCGGCCACCGGACGCTGGGAGGCGCAGCTCTCCGGCGCCGGCAGCTTCGTGCTGCGCGTCTTCGGCTCGACGCCGTTCCGTCTCAACAGCGTCCGGCTGCTCAACCGCACCCCCGGCTTCCAGCGGCCGGAGATCGACTACGTACCGCTGGACGGCCAGCCGGTAGTCGGCGACGACGTCTTCGCCGATCTACGCTTCACCGACGGGCCCACCGCGCTCAACGCTTCCGTCGTCCAGCCCGACGGCGTCTTCCTGGCGGCCTTGAGCCCGGTGCCCCTGGACGGCTTCCGGCGATTCCGCACGGATCTGCACGTGCCGGCCACCACCTTCATCCTCGAGACCACGGGCTTGACGCCGGGCGGCGCCGAGTTCGTGCGTCAGGTCTCCGTGCCGGCCACGCCGCAGACGGTGGCCGTGGACGCGACGCCCGAGCAGTCCATCGTGGCGCCCGGCTCGGCGGCCACCGTGCAGGTGAGCGTGCGCAACGCCGGCACGGCGGACACCACCTTCCGCCTGCGGACCACTTCGACCCTGCCCTGGTTCGTCTCCGGTCCGGGCACGATCACGGTGGCCGCGGGTGCCACGGCCTCGGCCAGCTTCAGCGTCAACGTGCCGGCGGGAGCGCTGGAGGGACAGCAGAGCTCCGTCACTTTCTTCGCCGAATCGGTGGCGGACACCCGCGTCCGCAACAGCGCCACCGTCGGCGTGCTGGCGGGCTCCGCCAACCAGCCGCCGGTGTGCACCAGCGCCGCGGCCAGCCCGTCGCTCGTCTGGTCGCCGAACCATGACATGGCCGCAATCGAGATCGCCGGCGTTACCGATCCGGACGGCGATCCGGTCACCCTCACCGTGGACGGCATCACCCAGGACGAGCCGGTCCTCGGCACCGGCAGCGGCGATACCGCGCCCGACGGCGACGGCGTGGGCACGGCGACCGCTCGCGTGCGCGCCGAGCGGAGCGGCACCGGTGACGGGCGGGTCTACTCGATTCAGTTCCGAGCCAGCGACGGCCGCGGCGGCAGTTGCAGCGGCTCGGTCCGGGTGAGCGTGCCGCACGACCAGAACGATTCCTCCGCCGCCGACAGCGGACAGGCGTACGACTCGACATCGACCCCATAGGCCGTAGAATCGAACCGTCGTCGCCCCGCGCGACCTCACCCCAACCCCTCTCCCAAAGGAGAGGGGCCCGGGGGGGGAGGTCGTAACGGCGACAGCTTTTAGAAAACCACCATGCTGATCGAGAGGATGAACCGGCTGGCCTTGAGCCTCGTCGTGGCCCTCGCGCTCTCCGCGCTGCCGGGCCATGGCCAGGCTTCGCAGGCCATCGTGAAGATCCGCGAGCAACGCCTGCCGGCGGAAAGGAGCGGTGGCCCTCGCATCGACCGCCCGTACTTCGATGCCAGCGGCCGGCTCGGCTGGAACGGCTCGCCGGCGGCCAGGTCCGGCGAGGAGGTCTGCCCCCGGGGCGGCGCTCTCTCGCGTCGCGTCACACACCTGCTCGCTCCGCGCGTGGACGAAGTCCAGTGCGCCCCTTCCGGCGGCTCCACCACCCCGAGCGCGTTCCTGCTGGGGATCGACGCCGGCGGCCGGACCATCTGGCGCCGGTCCCTGGGTTTCCGCTCCGGCAAATTCACGTTCGACGAAATCGTCGTCGGCGCCACCCGCGAAGGGCTCGTCTTCAACAACCTCACCGTCCTCGCGCCGGCCACGGGGAAGGTCCTGCACGCACCGCCCACCCATCCGGTGGACCGCGAGGCACGGCCCGTTCCCGACCACGACCTCTCTCAGGCCACGATCTACCTCCCGGACCGCCGAGCCTTCGTCACCTTCGACGCCGAGGTGACCTTGCTGGAGCGCTCGGGCGGCGTGTACCTCCTCGATCCCAGGAGCGGCCAGCGCGACCTCCTCCTGCCCGTTTCCACTACGCTACTCGGCGGCCACTGGCGCGTCGAGACCCTGGCGCTCGCCGCCGGCGGCCGCTACCTTCTGCTGGGCCACCGCTTCTCTTTCCGCGGTCCCGGCGGCGTCTCTTTCGTCGCCTTCGACCTCGCCAAACGCCGCACCGTTTATCAGGAGCGATTTATCGAGGACCGCTACGGCGGCAGCCTCGCCTTCGCCGTCGACGAACGCGGCAACGTCGGCTTCAGCTTTCTCGACGAGACGGAGGGCCGTCGCGTCCTCGTCCACTACCGCGTTCCGCCAGCGCCCATTCCACCAGCCCGAAAGTCATCCGCGCATTGATCTCCCCCAGCGGATTCAGGACGCTCTCCCCGTCCCAGCCGCGGTAGCTCCAGGCGTCGATGCCGAACGGCCCCACGTAGCCGGAGCGCCGGAGCGCCGCCGCGACCGCATGGACGGTCTCCAGCAGCCGTTCCCGATCTTCCGTGGGCAGCTCGGGCCGCAGATCGATACCGGCGAACTGACCCTTGCGCTCCACCTTCTGGCCGTGAAGCCCCACGATCCTCAGCTCGGAGGGGGTGAGGAGCGCCGAGACGCCGAAGTCGGCGGTCCGTTCCATCCATGGCTCGAAGAGCAGCGCGCCGTGATGCTCGAAGAGGCGCTCGACGGTCCGGCGTGCCTTCGCGTCGGAAAGCGCCTGCCCGGTCCTCGCGATGTACCGGTCGCGGCCCGCGGCGGAGAAGGGCGCCTTCACCACCCAGCTCCGGGTAAAGCCGCGAAGCGCGCGCTCCAGCTCCGCCGGCGACGCCACCATCCGGGCGCCGGGAAGCGCGCAGCCGATCTCCTCTGCGACCTGGAGATGGAACGACCGGTGATGGACAGCCGCGACGGCGGAAGGCTCGGGCGTGGGCAGGTTCCAGAGCAGCTCGTAGAGGGGAGCGTCCAAGGAGAACGCGACAGGAGGGCGCGGGCCGCCGCGATGCGCCCACGCGTCGGGCGTCTCGCACCAGGCGAGGACCTCGTCGGCCGCGGAAAGCTCGCGGAGCGGTCCGGACTCGGGCGTCCACAGGTGGTCGCCTTCGCGGGCGAAGACGCGCAGCCGCGGGGCGAGCCTGGAGGCTGTCGCGAGTGCGGCGCGGGACGGCGAAGCCCTTACCCGCAACGGCGGACCGAAGGCGCGGGCGAGCTCGTCCTCGCAGAGCAGGTTGGCGACGATGCGCCTCACGGCTCGCCCTGCTCGAGCCGGCGGATGAACTCGGCGTCCAACCCTGCCGCCTCGCGTCCGCCGCGATGGAACGTCCGTCCCCGCGCCTTATCAGGGCGGAGCGGCCAGGCGAGGTTCGCGCAGTAAGCGTTCCAGGCGGACTCGTCCTGCCCCTTGAAGACCTGCAGCCAGGTCCAGCCGAAGCGGACGTGCTCGATCTCGTCGCGGTGAACCCGGTCGATGACGGCAGCCGTCTTGAGATCGCCCGCCCGCCGCGCCGCCTCGGCGTACTCCAAGGTGTGGTCGAGGTTGGCGTTCTCGAAGGTGAGAGACATGGCGCAGAGGAAGCGGAGCGGCGAGGTGATGGCCCCGACCTTTCCCCAGAAGTAGCCGTTCACGGGGAAGTCGCCGAAGCGCGCACCCGCCTCCGCCGCGCGGGCGATGTACATGCGCGTGTGCCGCTGCTCGTCGTCCAGGATGCGGAGCAATCCTTGGCGGAACTCTCGGGGAGAGTCCGGAAAGGCGAGGAGCGCCCAGGCGAACAGCTCGGCGGCCTGCAGCTCGTGGTTGGCGAGGGCGTGCAGGATGCGCCGTCGCTGGGCGGGATCGTGAAACCCCTCGATGGAGGGCACGCCCACCGGCGAGAACCGCAGGTGAGGCGGCCGGCCCGGCGCGGCGGCGCGAAACGGCGGCCCCGGAACTTCGTCCGTCAGCTCGCCCGCGGGCGGCGCGAGCTTGACGTCGAGGTCTTCCGAAAGGAGAACGGTGCGGGCGAAGTCGCGAATCTCCACGCCCGAACCTTACCGCAGCCGGCACCGTCGTAGGGGCGCAGCGTGCTGCGCCCCTACAGGGAGCCCTTCGAGGTCTTCGCTAGAACCGCAGGATCGCCGACAGTACGTAGGCCCGCGGATCCGAGAGCTGAGTCGGCTTGCCGAAGTTCGGATTGTTGGACGGCTGGTCGATGGACGGGCTGAGATCGGGCCGGCCCGGAACGAGCGGCTTGTTGAGGATGTACCGGTTGTCCACCTGCAGCGCCACCTGCTCGTTGAAGACGTTGTTGAGCCGCGCCTCGACCTCCACGCCGACGCCGCCGAAGCGGAGCTCGTAGGAGGTGAGCAGATCGACGTTCAACCAGTCCTCCATGCGCCGCGAGCCCGCCGGCTCCAGATAATAGTAATAGCTGCTGGTGACGTTGGCGGAAGGTTGCGCCCGCGCTTCCCAGGCGCCGCCGCTCTGATAACGGATGTAGGTGCCGGTGTGCAGCCGGTCGATGGGCTCGATGGTGGCGAACAGCTTGACCAGGTGCGTGCGGTCGCCGAGCAGCAGGCCTTCGCGGTTGTCCGTAATCAGCACGCCCGGGCCGTCCTGGAGGATCGAGGAGTTGTAGAACAGCGAGTCGGCGTAGTCGATGTCCCAGTTGCCCTTCAGGCGGCTCCAGGTATAGCTGGCGTTGACCCACAGATGCTTGAAACGGTCGTCGACCGGGCGGCGAGTCACCTGCAGCGTGGCGGCGGTGTACTTCCGGAAGGCGCCCGGAAGCTGGCTGACATGGAAAGGCCCGTTGCCGAGGCCGTCGGCGCTGATGTCCTCGAAGATGTCCTTGACCTCGCGGTGCATCCCCCAGACCTCCGCCGACCAGGCGACGCCCAACGGCAGCGCGTAACCGGCGAGGTACTCGTCCGTGTACATCGGATCGATGTCCTTGTCGATCGTCTTGGTCTGGGTGTTGGCGGCCGGCACCTCGGAGATGAGATTGCCGGCGGCGTCGAACGTGGCCCGGGTGGTGAAGATACGGGTCGGCGAGCCGGCGCGGGTGAGCGACTTGTTCTCGGTGTTGTAGTAGCGGCCGGCGGCGGCGTAAAGCTTGTCGCCCCGCTGCGGATTGAGCACATAGGAGAAGCCGAGCCGGGGCTGGATCTGCTGATCCCAGTCGAAGGTCAGGATCTTCTTCTTCACCTTGGTTCCCGGCGTGGCTCCCAGCGCCTCGCCGAAGTAGTCGTCCTTGTTGACCAGCAGGCCGGCGGTGAGAGTCATCCGTTCGCCGAAGGCGATCTGGTCCTGGGCGAAGACGCCGGAGGTCTCGGCGCGGCCGATGTGCGGCGGCTGGATCGAGTTGTAGGTGGCGGTGAACCGCTGATTGGTGGCGCTCCAGGTGATCGAGCCCCAACCGTTCCCCACCCGCTCGAGCCGCTCCTCGTTCTTGTCGTAGGTAACCCCGGCACGAAGGTCGTGGCGGGTGCCGCCCAGGCTGGCGAACTGCTGGAAGATGAGCCGCGCCTCATCGCGCTTGAAGTCCTGGAAATTGAACAGGCTGGCGCCGCCCACGGTCTGTCCCGCGGCGGTGGCGCCGCCGATGATGCGGTCCGATGTAGTGGCGAACTGGCCTACCAGGTCCGGCCGGGCGGCGTTGAAGGCCGGTCGGTAGCCCAACTGGGTGACCGGGACGCCCGAATTCTCTTCCTTGTTGTGGTTCAGCTTGAGCTCGGCCAGGCTGTTCGCCGTGAGGTTCCAAGTCCAGTCGAGGGTGGCCAGCAGGTAGTCGGTCGAATCGGTGGTGGCCACCGACGGGTGGGTGTTGATGCCGATGCCGGAGTTATGGACAGTGGTGTCCCGTGAGCGGACGGAAGCCGCCAGGAAGTGGTTCGACAGCGGGTTGGCCGTAACCTTGCCGAAGTACTCGTCGGTCTCCTCCTCGCGGTCCGGCACGTTTCCCAGGTTGTTGGTGCGGTCGACCAGGTTGTCCGTGGGCATGCTCACCGAGCCATAGAACCAGAACTTGTCGCGGAGGATCGGGCCGCCGAGCGCGCCGGCCAGCAGACTGTGCTCACGGGTGTTCTGGAAGCTCGCGATCTTGCTGTCGGAGGAGAAGTCCGACGGCTGGTACTCGGTCCGCACCTGACCGCGGAACTCGTTCGTCCCCGACTTGGTGATGGCGTTGACCACCATGCCGGCCGAGCGTCCGTACTCGGCGGAAATGCCCCCCCGCTTGATGCTCACCTCGGCGATGTCGAGCTCCGTGACGTTGGGCAGGATGTCGCCGTAGTGAGGGTTGGTCACGTTGATGCCGTCGATCAGGTAGGTGTTGTCCATCCGCGCCGCGCCGGCGTTCGGCGTCAACCGGCCGTTTTCCGAAACGCCCGGCGCGAGCTGGAAGAGACCTTTGAAGGTGCGCGCCACCGGCAGGTTCTCGATCTGATCGTTGGTGAAGTTGGCCTGCACGTCGCTCGACTTGACGTCGATCGTCGGCAGCGCCGCCGTGACGGTGATTTCTTCCGCCACCGAGGGCTTGATCTCCAGCTCGACCTGCGTGTCCCTGTCCAGCGCGACGACCGCCGGCCGCTTGACGCTGCCCATCCCCGTCAGCTCGGCCGACACCTCGTAATCGCCGGGCGGCAGGCGCAGGATGTTGTACGCGCCCTGCTCGTCCGTCACCGCTGTGCGGCCGGCGGGCAGCATCGGCCCGCTCACCGTCACCGTGACGCCGGGGAGCGCCGCGCCGTCGGCGCCGCGCACCACGCCGGAGATCGATCCGGTCACCTGCGCGAAAGCGCCCCCCGCCGTCGCGAGCACCAGAACCAAAAGCCAGAGGAATGGTTGAAGTCTCCGAACCATACGACGCCTCCCTCCAGTTTCCGCCGCCCACCGCGGGCGCGGAGGAATGTCTCCATTTCGTGTCGGCGATCCTAGCACGGCGGTGACGGGGATGTGACGGGGCGAGGATTCGGGGAGCTGTGCCTGGCGGAGCGGTCTGCCCTTCGAAACCTCACCCCCTGGCCCCCTCTCCAGCGGAGCTGGAGAGGGGGAACGATTCACAACGCGTGTTCCCCCTCTCCACTTTGTGGAGAGGGGGCCAGGGGGTGAGGTTTCGAAGGGAGGGCCTCTGAAGGGAAGGCCCTCCTGTAGACTCAATGCGGCGATGAGAAAAACAGGGATCTACCTCCTCTTCTTGTTTTCCGGCTTATCCGCCCTCGCCCAGCCGGCCCAGCCCGGAGGGACCTTGCCCGGACCGCTGCCGCTCTTCCCAGCGGACAACTGGTGGAACGCGGATCTCAGTTCGGCACCGGTAGACCCCCACAGCACCGCCTTCATCAACTTCATCGGCGGCAACGTCGGCCTCCATCCCGACTTCGGCGGCGACGCCGATCCTTATCCCGA
Source organism: Thermoanaerobaculia bacterium (assembly GCA_036002325.1). GTDB lineage: Bacteria > Acidobacteriota > Thermoanaerobaculia > Multivoradales > UBA5704 > DATARR01. Next base: position 84,124 of record DASYTJ010000078.1, read on the forward strand.
GGTGTATGGACAGATCTACATCGTGGTCCCCGGCAGCCAGCCTCTGGTGCCGGTAACCTTCGTCGAGTACGGCGACGAGAGCGACGCCGGGGCTCCGGGACGTCCGCCGGGCTATCCGATCCCCGAGGAGGCCAAGACCCAGCCGCGGTGGATCGAGGGCGGCTATCCCGGCAATGCCGATCCGGGCGGCGACCGGCACATGCTGATCGTCGACCGCGACCATCGCATCCTCTTCGAGCTGTATCACGCGCACTGGAACGCGGCGCAGAACCGCTGGGAGGCCGGCTCCGGCGCCATCTTCCCGCTCGGCTCCAATCTTCGGCGGCCCGAGGGGTGGACGAGCGCCGACGCCGCGGGCCTCGCCATCCTGCCGGGGCTGGTGCGCTACGACGAGGTCTTCAGTGCCGAGCCGATCCGCCACGCCTTCCGCTTCACCGTCGAGGAGACCGACGGCTACGTCTTCCCGGCTTCGCACTCGGCCGGCGACTCCGTAGGCGCTCTTCCCATGGGCGCGCGCCTGCGCCTCAAGGCGAGCAAGGACCTCTCGGGCTATCCGCCGGAGGTGCGCAGGATCTTCCAGGCCATGAAGACCTACGGCCTCATCGTGGCGGACAACGGCACCGACATGTACATCACCGGCACCTATGACCCGCGCTGGAACAACGACGTGCTGAACCCCGCCTTCGCCAGCCTGAGGGCGAGCGACTTCGAGGTCATCCAGCTCGGCTGGCGGCCGTCCGCCACGGGCTCCTGCGTGCCGGCGGGCACCCGCCTGTGCCTCAACAACGGCCGCTTTCAGATCGAGGCGCAATGGACCGCAAACGGCACCACCGGGCCGGGGCACGCCGTCGCTCTGACCTCTGACACCGGCTACTTCTGGTTCTTCGACAGCTCCAATGTCGAGGTGATCGCCAAAGTCCTCAACGCCTGCGGCCTCAACCAGCGCTACTGGTTCTTCGCCGGCGGCCTGACCAACGTCAAGGTCCGCCTCACGGTGACCGACATGCGAACCGGAGCGATCAAGTTCTATGACAATCCCCAGCGGACGCCGTTCCGTCCGGTTCAGGATACGAATGCGTTTGCGACGTGCCCGTAATGTTCCGTAAATGATCCAAGCCTCGACAAGGCCGTACAAAATCGCCAGACTTGTACGTACAGGATGCTTATGGACGCCAAGCTCACGCTAAAGCTGGACAGCGAAGTCATCAAGAAGGCCAAAGCCTACGCCGAGGATCGAGGCGAGAGTCTCTCGCGGATGGTGGAGAGCTACTTTCTTGGACTCACGCAGGACGATGAGAAAGTAGAGCCCAGGGGGGGCGTCGCCGAGTTGGCGGGCCTCCTTGGGGGAACCGAGATCGCTGATCAGGATGAGAAGGAAGCCTACGCCGAGTACCTCACCAAGAAGTACTCGTGATGCGGATCTTTCTCGACACCGACATCATTAGCCTGATGGAGGCAAGCGCCATGTCCCAGCCGAGTGCACTCGCGGAGCTGCTCGTGAAACTGTCGGTCGATCCGGAGCTACGCCGCCCTTTCAAGGAAAGCCCGCGCGAATTCATGGCGGAGGCTGGGCTTTCCGACGAAGAGATCGATCTCGTATCGGGCGGCAACCCTGACGAGATCCGTGACTATCTCGGCGGCGACGCACCGGCGGGCTGCTTCGCGTTGATCGACGAGAATTGAACCGCGCGGGGCCACCCCGGAGTGAACCAGGGCTCCCTCGTCGTCGTCGGCACCGGTTTTCTGATCGCCGGTCAGGTGACGCCTGAAGCTCTCGCCTCGATGCGAGCGGCCGACCGGCTCTTCTTCCTGGTGGCGGAACCGGCGACTCGGATCTGGTTGGAAAGCCAGCACCCCTTGGCCGAGTCCCTTCATGACGTTTTCTGGGAGGGGCGCCCCAGGCAAGCAGCCTACGACGAGATCGTGGAGCGTCTCCTCGCGGCGGTGCGGCAGGGACAGGAGGTGTGCGCGGCCTTTTACGGCCATCCCGGCGTCTTCGTGTATTCCTCTCACGAGGCCATCCGGCGGGCGCGTGCGGAGGGGTTCACGGCGTGCATGTTCCCAGGCGTCTCGGCGGAAGACTGTCTCTTCGCCGATCTCGAGGTCGACCCCGCCGCCGACGGCTGCCAGAGCTTCGAAGGCACGGATTTTCTGATCCGCGCCCGCATCTTCGACCCCCACAGCGCCCTCGTCCTGTGGCAGATCGGTGCGCTCGGCGTCAACACCTACCACCTCCGGGATCTGTGGAACGCGGAGGGTCTCGCGATTCTGGTCGAGACGTTGCGCCGGCACTATCCTGCGGAGCATCCGGCCGTGATTTACGAGGCCACTCACTACCCGATCTGCGATCCGCTCATCCAGCGCACCACGATCGCCGGGATTCCCGGCTGTCGGGTCACCACTCATTCGACCCTCTGGGTGCCCCCGATCGCCAAGGCTCCGCTCGACATCGCCATGGCGCGACAACTCGGTCTATCCCTCTGACGAGGAAGATCTTGGCGCAGGGAAGGCTCACCGTGGTCGGCACCGGATACAACGTGGCCGGCCAGGTCACGCCGGAAACCCTATCCTGTCTGAAGCAGGCCGACCGGCTCTTCTATCTGCTGAGCGATCCGGCAACGAGCTCCTGGATCAAGAGCGTGAGCCCCGCCGCGGAATCGCTTCACGACTGTTACCGCGTGAACGAGCCGGGTGCGGAGGCCTGCGAGCGGATGGTCGAACGCATTCTGGCGGCGGTCCGCGGCGGCCTGAACGTCTGTGCGGCCTTCTATGGCCACCCGGCCATCTTCGTGCCGCCCGGATTGCAGAGCTTGCGCCGCGCACGCCAGGAGGGGTATCCCGCCCGTATGCTGCCGGCAATCTCTTTCGAAGACTGCCTCTTCGCGGATCTCGGAGTGGACCCGGGGGTGCAGGGGCGAGTCCTGTACGAGGCGACCGACTTCCTCATACGGCCACGTCGATTCGATCCCACGGCGGGCTTGGTCCTGCTTCAGGTTGGGGCCATCGGGATCGCCCGCTTCCGGGACACGAACACGCCGAACCGCGCGGGCTTTCGTGTCCTGGCTCAAGTGCTCGGCGAGCACTACCCTCAATCTCACCGGACAGCGCTCTACCTTGCCTCGCAGCTACCGATCTTCGAGCCGAGGATCGATTGGCTTCCGATCGCCGAGCTGCCGGACGCCCCGCTCGCCGTCAATTCGACGCTCTACGTTCCGCCCCTACAGCGCCGTCCAGCCGATCCGGAAATGCTTGCCCGGCTACGGCAGACCACCGGCCATGAAGGCTGACCTACCGCCTCCTCTCCTCCCCGATCCACCAGTCGACGTGCTTCTCCAGCACCGTCATCGGCATCGAGCCGCTGCCGATCACGGCGTCGTGGAAGCGGCGGACGGCTGCGGCGCCGCGGACGGCTGGGCGACGGCGAGCAGCGGCAGGAGAAGGACGAGACCGAACGGCCCCGAGGGCCTCGTCATGAGCCTTCTCCCGTCTCTCCACTCGCTTCTTCCGGCGCAGCGGTTTCCACGGGTGAAGGGGATTCCAGGGTGTCCAGCTCACGGGCCAGCCTGTCCTTGCTGGGGAGAGGCTTGAAACCGAGCTGGATCAGCACTGCGCTGCCGAATCCGAAGTGGGCGCGCAGGGCCGAGCCGATCCGGCCGCGGACGTTGTCCGCCTGCTTGCTGAGCACGCGGATGCGCTTGGTGATCACCTGCGTTCGCGCCCGGTAGTGCGCCTGCTCGGCCGCGAGGGCCAGGACCTCGGCGTCCAGCATCTTGAGCTCATCGACGTCCTTCTGCAGGTGAGGGATCTCGCCGCTGAAGTTCTGGAAGTTCCGGATGACCGTGAACCAGCGGAGCCTCTTCTCGGCCAGCGACCTCTTCTTCAAAGCCATCGCGTTCCTTCCTTTCTCGAGCCCGCGGAGGATCCGCCCTCCGGGACACGATCACTGAGCTACAGGGGCCCAATTGCAGAGCCCCTGTGCCCCAAGCGCTGTGCCCCTGGGGCGCAACCGTTGTGCCCCAGGGTCTCAGTCATTGTGCTCCTGGGGCTCAAGCGTAGAGATACAGGGGCACAGACGTCAAGCTACAGGGGCACAATGATTGTGACCGAGGGGCACAGCGCTTGAGATACAGGGGCACAACGATCGGGATATAGGGGCACAATCGTTGTGCTATAGGGGCACAGCAGTTGTGCTACAGGGGCACAGCCTTGGAGTCACGCGGGGGAGAAGGCGCGCCGGCCTCCGCTCAGCCGTCGAACTGGGTCTTCATCGCTCCCCCGGACGCGTGGGCGGGGCGGTCGAGGGTGAACAGATCGAGAGACGCCGCGTCGGCGAGGAGGATCTCCGCCGCGTACTCGCCGAGGGCGGGGCCGAGCTTGAAACCGTGGCCGGAGCCGCCGCCGAGCAGCCAGACGTTCTCCGCGTGCGGGTGGCGGTCGAAAAGGAAATGGCCGTCGGGGCTGTTCTCGTACTGGCAGACGCGCGTCTCGACGACAGGGGCGCCGACGAGGGCCGGGAAGCGCCGGGCGAGGAGCGCGCGGGCCTCCGCCAAAGCGGCGGGCGTGGGGAGACGGTCGCCGTCCGTGGGATCGAACGGCTCGCCGCGGCTGTCGTCCGCCACCTTGAAGCCGCGGTGCTCGTTGCCCGGGATGCCGTAAAAGATCCTCTCGCCGAGATCGAGCCAGATGGGGCACCCGGCCTCGGAGAAGCGCGGATCGCCCGGCGGAACACCGAAGAAGAAGACCTCCTGCCGCGTCACCTGGAGAAACCGCTCGCCGATCACCTCTGGAAAGAGATCGCCCAGCCAGGGACCGCAGGCGAACAGGTAGATGTCCGCTTGAAGGAGCGAGCCGTCAGAGAGCTCCAGCCGTTCGATCCTCCCGTCGCGGAAGGGCCCCGGAGCGGCGGCCAGCAGCCGGACCTCGCCGCCTTCGGCGACGACCGCCTCGGCCACCGCCTGGCAAGCCTGCCGAGCGAGGAGATAGCCCGCCTCGAGCTCGAAGAAGACGGACTCGACGCCGCCGAAATCGATCTGGGGATAGAGCTCCGCGGCCTCTCGAGGAGAAACTTCGGCGATCGGCAGACCCGCGGCCTTGAGATGGGGCAGCGAGTCCCGCACGTAGGAGTCGTCGGCGCCGCACATCCACAGCGCTCCTGTGCGCCGGAAGAAGCGCCGTCCCCAGCGCGCCTCGGCCTCCCGCCACAGCTCGAAGGCCCGGGCCACCCATTCGACGTAGACACGGTCGTCTCCGTAGACGCCGCGGATGATCCGGGTTTCCCCGCCCGAGCTGGCGCGGGAGTTGCCAGGCCCCCAGGCGTCGAGCAGCGTCACGCGGGCGCCGCGGCGCAGGAGGTGTAGGGCGGTCCAGCCGCCGAAGGCGCCGGCGCCGACGATGGCGACGTGGGGAGCAGGTTTCACGCGTTTTCTCCGGCGTCAAAATACCTCATTTTGTTGCCGCCGAGAGTTGTCGATGAACAGGCCTCTGCGCCGCTGCTCGCCCAGACGGAGGCGCCTCTTCCTCTCCAGCTCCAAGCGACTCCCGACAGCCTGGCGCGATCCGGCCTTGGGCAGCGAGGTCATGCGCGAGGGCCGGCTGGCCGAGGCGGAAGCGCATCTCGCTCGTACCCTGGAACGGATGCCTGCTCTCATCGCCGCCTGCGAGAACTTGGCGATGGTCCAAGCCTACCGGGGAGATCCGGTGGCCGCCCGCCGGACCGGGGATCGCTGCCAGGAGATCTTCCCCGATCCAGACTTGGCCAAAGACTTGGCGGGGATGGGAGTCGGCCAGTCGCCATAGGTCTCCGAGAGCATGCCGAAGGCGAAACGACCGGCGGAACGGCGGGGTGGACGGTGCGGACGATCCTCCCGGTTCTCGCTCTACCTGTCTGACTCCTCCTCCTGCGGTTCGTGGACCTCGTCGGCGTAGGGGAGCACCCGGAAGCCTTCGAGGGCGGCGGCGAGGCGCAGCGGCTCGTCGAGGGCGACGAATTCCACCTCGTGGGTGCGTTCCCGGCACCAGATGAAAGCGGCGGCGAGCTCGAAGGCGGCGCCGGCGCGCAGGGCATGAACGGGAAGGATGCGGAGCGCGCGATCCCGCACTGCCGCGGTAGGCTGGACCTCGACGGCCGTCTCCCGCAGGTGATCGAGGACGGCCCGGGCCTTCTGGAAGTCGGCGGCGGAGAGGCGATCCCGCCGCCGGGCGTGGGCCAGGGCGCCGACGCATTCGAGCGGCGCCCCCCACCAGCAGGCGATCTCGGGATCCTGCTCCAGCAGGGGCTCGACCCTGGCCGAAACGGGATCGCGCACCATCAGGGCGAGGAGGGCGGAGCTGGCCCAGAACCTCAGAACGCCTCCAGGAGACGCGGCGCCTCCGTCTCGTCCTCGTCGGGGTCGCCCGGCTGCCGGAACCTCGCCCGCGGCATCTTCCAGAACCTCTCGTCGAGGCGTTTTTCCGGCAGCCGCACCAGCCCGGACCGCGCGAGCTGCTGCGTGGCCTCGGCCGGCGAGGCGGCCTTCAGGGGCACGAGCCGGGCGATGGGCGAGCCATGCTCGGTGACGAGGATTTCCTCGCCGTTTTTCACCCGCGCCAGAGTCTCGGAGAGCAACGCCTTCAGCTCGGCGACTCCCATGGATCGCATGGAGGAAATTATAGGCCGAGGAATGTGACTGGTCAAGTCAGAATGGCTTGGTCAGTTGCCCTTGGATTTTGGAACAGGCATGCCCGCTCCAGGACCCAGGACCTCTCAGGAGGCAGTCCCCCCCGGCTTGCCGGCGATCGCCAGGAACAGCTCCTGGACGATCTCCTTGAGCTCCACGGTGTAGGTGGAAAGCTCGCGCAGGGACTGCTCGAGCTGCTCCGGGGAGGGCCGGACGAGCGCGCCGCCCACCCGAGGGCGGACCTTGTGGGTCATCCGTTCGTCGAGACTCTGCAGCTTCAGGTAGGCGTCCTTCAGGCGTTGCGGGTCCATGGTCAGGGGTGCTCCTTTTCGGGAGAATGGCCGAGCTGGAACGTGAAATCGACGAGCCTCTCGATCTGCGACGGCGTCAGCCGGCGGGCGAACCCCGGCATCGGGCCGTCGCCGTCGACGATGCGAATGCGGACGGCCGCGCGGTCGCCCTGGCGGACCATCGGAGAGGCGAGGAGATCCAGATAAGGGTAACGATCGAGGTGGCGACGATCGCCCCGGCCGTCGCGGCCGTGGCATCGGGCGCAATGAGCGGTGTACAGCTCCGGCGTCGACAGGTTCTTGCGGGCGCAACCGGCGAGCAGCGGCAAGGCGGCGAGCAGGAGCAGCAGCCGGAGCTTCAAGGCGTGGTGCGGCGGTTGACCAGGGTGGCGGTCGCCTGGTCGCGCGGGCGGACGACGATCTCGTCGACGTTGACGTGGGACGGGCGGGTGGCCGCCCAGAGGATGCAGTCGGCGACGTCCTCGGCCGTCAGGGGCTGGAGCCCGCGGTAAACCGCGGCGGCCCGCTCGGCGTCGCCGGCGAAGCGAACCAGGGAGAACTCCGTCTCGACGAGGCCGGGAGCGATCTCGGTGACGCGCACGGGCTCGCCGAGCAGCTCGAGCCGCAACGTGCGGGTGAAGGCCCGCTCCGCATGCTTGGCGCCCGTGTACCCGGCCCCTCCGGCGTAGGTCTCGAACCCGGCGATCGAGCCCACGTTGATGATGTGGCCGTCCCCCGAAGCCTTGAGAGCGGGCAGCAGCGCCCGGGTGAGCCGCATCGATCCCAGGACGTTGACCTCCCACATCCACCGCCAGTCTTCATCGCGGGCGTTCTCGATGCGGTCGAGGCCGTGCGCCCCGCCGGCGTTGTTGACCAGCAGGTGGACCGCGGCGGGAAGGCCGGCTCCAAAGGCGGCCACGCTGGCTTCGTCGGTCACGTCGAGCGGCAGGGCGGTGGCGCCGAATGGGTCCGTGACCTCCCGCAACCGGTCGAGCCGCCGCGCGCCCGCGAAGACGCGGAATCCGGCTCCGGCCAGAGCGCGGGCCGCGGCGGCGCCGATGCCGGAGCTGGCGCCGGTGACGACGGCGGTCTTGCCGGTGCTCATCGCGATCCCCTCACGCTACAGCTCCGCCGACGGACAGAGCTCCGCCACCGGGCAGATCGCGCACTCTGGGCGGCGCGCCTTGCAGATCGCCCGCCCGTGCTCTTGCAACAGGAGCGCGAAGCGCGTCCAGCTCTCGCGCGGGATGACGGCCATCAGATCGCGCTCGATCCCCTCGGGATCGTCCTCCTGCGTCAGGCCGAGCCGGCGCGAGAGGCGGTGCGTGTGGGTGTCCACCGCGACACCCTCGGTAAGGCCGAAGGCATTGCCGAGCACGACGTTGGCCGTCTTGCGGCCGACGCCCGGCAGCTCGCGGAGTGCGTCCATGCTTGCCGGCACCTCGCCGCCGTGAACGGTGACGAGCGCCTGGCCGAGGTTCTTCAGCGCCCGCGCCTTGTTGCGGTAGAAACCGGTGCTGCGCACCATCTCCTCCAGCTCGGCGAGGTCCGCCTCGGCGAACGCGCGGGCTGTCGGGTAGCGGCGGAAGAGAGCGGGCGTCACCTCGTTCACCTTCTTGTCGGTGCACTGGGCGGCGAGAACCGTCGCCACGAGGAGCTGGAGCGGGGTTTCGAAGTCGAGGGCGAGGCGCACGGCGGGGTAATGGCGCGCGAGCCGCTCCAGAATGGCGGCGGCGCGCTCCCGCCGGGCTTTGCCGGACTCGCGCCGCGCCTGCGCCGGCGTGATGCCGGTACGGCCGGCCGCCGGCGGCACCGCTCCGCTGGCCTTGCGGGGGCTCACGGCTCAATCCCTGGTGAAGGCCCGCACCAGCCAGTTGAAGATGGCGATCACCAGGCCGCCCCAGATCGCCGCCGCGCAGCCCTGCACCTCCAGGCCTTCCAAGACAGCGGCGGCGAGATAGAGCATCAAGCCGTTGATCACCAGGTAGAAGAGCCCGAGGGTGACGACGATCAGCGGGAACGAGAAGAAGCTGACGATGGGCTTGACGATCAAATTGATGAGCCCGAACACCAGTCCTACCAGCAGCAGGTAGAGCAGGCTGCCGTTGTATTGAATGCCGGGCACGAAGTAGGCCGCGATCAGCACGGCCACGCCGTTCAGCACGATCTGCAGCAGCGCTCGCAGCATGGGAAATTCCCCTTACCGTTCTGTCCGGCCACGCTCGACCTCACCCCCTAGCTCCCTCTCCTTCAGGAGAGGGTTGGGGTGAGGTGACGTGGCCACAGCCGGATCTTATCGCGCTATCCGACCGCCTGGCGGCCGGACGCCGCGATCTGGCGGGCGAACTGGACCACCCGGCGCTCGTTCTCGAAGCTGAGCCTGGCGATCCCTTCGTCCCAGGAGAGCCATTCTGCTCCCGAGACCTCGCCGGCGTCGAAATCGGCGGCGTCGCCGCCGACGTAGACCAGCAGAAAGTATTCCACTTCTTTGTGCACCCTGCGCCTGCCGCGCTCCACGAACCAGTATTCGACCCCCGGCAGGGAGGCCACCACTCGGCCGCTGACGCCCGTCTCCTCCTGCACCTCCCGCACCGCCGCCTGCTCGGCGCTCTCGCCCGGTTCGATGTGCCCTTTGGGAAGCTGCCAGCGCCGGCCGGCCTGGGTCGAGATCAGGAGGATGCGATCGCCTTCGACCACCAGACCGCCCGCGGATCGGTGGTGCTCGGTCTTCATCGCGGCCAGGCGGACGATGGGCTCAGTTCGTCGACTCCTCGGGAGCTCCGCTGGGGATCCAGGACGGCAGCGCGACCGGATCGATCCCCACGGACCGCAAGGCGGCGTCCCAGACCTGCTCCGGATCGGGGGCGAAGATGAGATCGCCCGAGACCGGCGCCGTCAGCCAATCGTTGCGGAGGATCTCCTCCATGAGTTGACCTTGTCCCCAGCCGGCATAGCCGAGAAGCAGGCGAAAGTGGTCCGGCGGCGCTTCCGCCAGACGGGAGAGGTCGCCGACGTGCTGCGTCAGCGCCACTCCGGGAACCACTTCCGTCGCGGTGTCGTCCGGGCTGCTGTCCACCAGCACGGGGGCGAACAGCACGGTGCCGAGCTGCGGCTGCACCGGCCCGCCGAAGTAGGCTACGGCCTCCTCGCGCCCCTGCCAGTCGACGTCCATCCCCTGGAGGATCTCGCTCACCTTGATCCCGGTCGGCCGGTTGACGATGAAGCCGAAGCTCCCCTCGTCCTCATGATGGAGGAGGAGCACGACGCTGTGGTGAAAGAAGGGATCCAGCACCTGCGGCATGGCCATCAGCAGCACCGGAGTGGTGAGATCGGAACCGGCCACCGACATGGTCTCATCTTACCCCGGGTAGCCGGCCTCTGGGAGAAAACCGGCCGAGCTGTTATCGTTGCGGCAGCGGCGGATCGCCGCTCCATCTGCGGCGCGCTCGCGCCGCTGCCTTGAACCCGATCCAAGGGAGATCGAGATCCCATGAAAGATAGCTTCGGAAGCCGCGCGACCCTGCGGGTGGGCGGCCGCGAGCTCCGCCTGGCCCGGCTGGACGTACTGGAGAAGCGGGGCTGGAGCGTTTCCCGCCTGCCCTATTCCCTGCGCATCCTGCTCGAGAACCTGCTGCGCCGCGAAGACGGCTCCGTCGTCACCGCGGACGAGATCGAAACGCTGGCGCGATGGGATCCCCGGGCGGCCCCGGCGCGCGAGATCGCCTTCATGCCCGCCCGGGTCCTGCTGCAGGACTTCACGGGCGTCCCCGCGGTGGTGGATCTCGCCGCCATGCGCGACGCCATGGTGGCCATGGGAGGGGATCCCAGGCGGATCAATCCGCTGCAGCCCGTCGAGCTGGTGATCGACCATTCGGTGCAGGTAGACGAGTACGGCTCCGCCGCGGCGTTCCTGATCAACGCCGAGAAGGAGTTCGAGCGCAACCGCGAGCGCTATGCCTTCCTGCGCTGGGGCCAGACGGCGTTCAGCAGCTTCCGCGTCGTGCCTCCGGACACCGGCATCGTCCACCAGGTCAACCTCGAGTATCTGGCGCGGGTGGTGATGGAAGGGGAGGCCGGCGGCGAGCGTTACGCCTACCCCGATACCCTGGTCGGCACCGACTCCCATACCACGATGGTCAACGGCCTCGGCGTCCTCGGCTGGGGCGTGGGGGGCATCGAGGCCGAGGCGGCGATGCTCGGCCAGCCGGTGTCGATGCTCATCCCCCAGGTCGTGGGCTTCCGCCTCGCCGGCGAGCTCCCCGAGGGCTCGACGGCCACCGATCTCGTGCTCACGGTCACCGAGATGCTGCGCAGGAAGGGAGTCGTCGGCAAGTTCGTCGAGTTCTACGGCCCAGGCCTGGCGACGCTGCCGCTGGCCGATCGGGCGACCATCGGCAACATGGCGCCCGAGTATGGCGCGACCTGCGGCATCTTCCCCGTCGACCAGATCTCGCTCGACTACCTTGCCTTCACCGGCCGCTCCTCGGAGCAGGTGGCGCTGGTGGAGACCTACATGAAGGAACAGGGGCTCTTCCACTCGGCTGACAGCCCCGAGCCGGTCTACTCCGACACCCTGGAGCTCGACCTCGGGACGGTCGAGCCCAGCCTCGCCGGACCGCGGCGGCCGCAGGACCGCGTGCGGCTCTCGGAAGTGAAGCCGGCCTTCCTCAAGGAGCTCTCGGCGATGACCGCCCTGGGACGGACGGGCAAGGCGCGGCCGGCGCCTTACGGCCTGCAGTCGGCGGGCGGCACCGCGGCCGGCCTCGCGGTGGCCGAGCCCGAGGTGGCGGTGGCGGCGGAAGACCCCGCCGCGGCGGAGCTGCAGCACGGCTCAGTGGTGATCGCCGCCATCACGAGCTGCACCAACACCTCCAATCCCTCGGTCATGGTGGCGGCCGGCCTGCTCGCCAAGAGGGCGGTGGAGAGAGGGCTCACCACCAAGCCGTGGGTCAAGACCAGCCTCGCTCCGGGCTCCAAGGTGGTGACCGAGTACTACCGCGAGGCGGGCCTCACCCCCTATCTCGACCAGCTCGGGTTCAACCTCGTGGGCTACGGCTGCACCACCTGCATCGGCAACAGCGGTCCGCTGCCGCCCGCGATCTCCAAGACTATCGAGGAGCGGGATCTGGTCGCCGTCGCCGTGCTCTCGGGCAACCGCAACTTCGAGGGGCGCATCAACTCCGACGTGCGCGCCAATTACCTGGCCTCGCCGCCCCTGGTCGTCGCCTACGCTCTCGCCGGACGGATCGACATCGACTGGCAGAACGAGCCCGTCGGCACCGGCAAGGACGGCGAGCCGGTCTTCCTGCGCGACCTCTGGCCGAGCCGGAAGGAGGTGGAAGAGACCATCCTGCGGGCCCTCCACTCCGAGATGTTCCGGGAGCAGTACCGCGACGTCTTCACCGGCGACGAGCGCTGGAACAGCCTCGACGTGCCGGAGGGAGACACCTACGCCTGGGATCTGGAGTCGACCTACGTCCGCCAGCCGCCCTATTTCTCCGACATGCCGGCCGCGCCGGCGCCGGTCCAGGACGTCAGCGGGGCGCGGGTGCTGGCGGTATTCGGCGACAGCATCACCACCGACCACATCTCGCCGGCCGGCTCCATCAAAGTGGCGAGCCCGGCGGGCAAATACCTCATCGACCACGGCGTCGCGCCCAAGGACTTCAACTCCTACGGCGCCCGCCGCGGCAACCATGAGGTGATGATGCGGGGCACCTTCGCCAACATCCGCATCCGCAACCGCATGGTGCCGGAGATTGAAGGGGGGTTCACCGTCCATCTGCCGGACGGCGAGCCGCTGTCGATCTATGACGCGGCCATGAAGTACAAGGCCGAAGGGGTGCCCACAGTCGTCCTCGCCGGCAAGGAGTACGGCACCGGCTCCTCGCGCGACTGGGCCGCCAAGGGCCCGCTCCTCCAGGGCGTGCGCGCCGTCATCGCCGAGAGCTTCGAGCGCATCCACCGCAGCAATCTGGTCGGCATGGGGATCGCGCCGCTGGAGTTCAAGGGCGGCGACACCGTCGCGAGCCTCGGGCTGACCGGCCAGGAGGTTATCGACGTCGTCGGCCTGGCCGAAGGGGTGGACCGCGGCTTCAGGGATGGGCGTGAGGTGGCGGTCCGGGCCAGGGGCGAAGACGGTGCGGTGAAGGAGTTCAAGGCACGGGTGCGGCTGGATACGCCCCAGGAGGTGCAGTACTACCGTCACGGCGGCATCCTGCACTACGTGCTGCGGCAGCTTCTGCGGGGGAAGAAAAAATAAAAAGCCCCGCATCGGGGAGGGAGCCGACGCGGGGGGAGGAGAGGGAGCTGAAGGAGATTGTCGGAGTGTTGTACTCCGGGACGGGTCCAACTCCCGAACCCCGTCCCACCCTGTACAACAGGAGCGACGTATGGGGGATTCCCATTTCTCCAACTCCTTGGAGGGTGCCGCTCCTCCTCGCGGGCGTACCTGGAGCGTCCGAGGGGGTAGGACATCTCTCCAGGGCTCCTGGCCGTGAGTACCCGCCGGTAGGGTGAAGGTTCTCCGCTAGAATCCCGGCTCATGCGGGTCTTCCTGACCGGCGGCACCGGGTACATCGGTAAGGCTCTGGCACGCCGGCTCGCCGAATCGGGGCACGAGGTGCGGGCCCTGGTGCGGCCCACCAGCAACGCGGAGCCCCTGCAGCGGCTCGGTATCGCCACCTTCGTCGGCGACATCGCGGACCGCGCCTCGATGCGGGAGGGGATGTCCGGCGCCGACTGGGTGATCCACGCCGCCGCCGACCTCGACTTCAACGGACCGCCGGAGCGGATGCGCCAGGCCAACCTCCAGGGGAGCGAAAACGTCGCCTCCCTGGCCTACAAGCTGGGCGTGGGGCGCTTCCTCTCCGTCTCCTCGATGGCCTACTTCGGCGGCAGCCCGCCGGACGGCTCGGCCGTCGGCGAGGAGGGTCCGCTCCAGACGCCCTTTCCCACGCTCTACAGCGCCACCAAGCACTCCGGCGAGCTGGCGATCCAGGAGTGGGCCAAGCGGGGGCTGCGGGTCAACACCGTCTTCCCGAGCCTCGTCTATGGTCCGCCGGGCAAGAAGGAAGGAGCCAACGCGCTCCTCCGCGGCTTCCTCAAGGGACGCTTCCCCGTTCTGGTCGGCGCCGACCGCAGGATGGCCTGGATCTATCTCGACGACGTCGTCGAAGGGATGCTCAAGGTGATCGAGCGGGCTCCGCCGGGCCGCGGCTACCTGCTGACGGGAGACGTGGCGACGCTGCGCGGCCTGGTGGATCGCGTCTGCGCGCTGGGCCGCGTCAAGGCGCCGCGTTTCAACCTGCCCCTGGGCCTGGCGCGGACGGGGCTCGTCCTCTCCGCTCCGCTCTACCGGCTGCGCGGCCGGCGTCCGCCGTTCTCCAGCGAGCAGCTCAACAGCCTCGAGCGCCACTGGGCCTTCGACGACTCCCGCGCCCGTACCGAGCTTGACTGGCACCCGCGGAGCCTCGACGAGGGGCTGCCGCCGACGGTGGAGTTCCTGCAGGCGTCCATCGTTCCGCACTAAACTGCCGGCATGGCCAGCCGCAAGCAGCAGGATCAGCTCGCCCTTTTCGACCTCGGACCGCCGGCCGAGACGAAACAGACCGGCGTCGGCGCGGCGCGGCAGCCGGAGGAGGTCGAGGCGCTCGGACGGGAGCTGCCGAAGGAGATCCGTCTCGGCGGCTCGACGTGGTCCTTTCCCGGCTGGGCGGGGCTGGTCTACGACCGGTCGTACTCGCCGTCGCGGCTGGCTCATGAAGGGCTCGCGGCCTATGCCCGGCATCCGCTCCTGCGCGCCGTCGGGGTCGATCGCACACATTACGCGCCGGTCGAGGCCGTCGAGCTGGCCGCGTACCGCGACGTGGTGCCGGAGGATTTCCGCTTCCTGGTAAAAGCCCACGAAGGCTGCACCCTGTCGCGCGTTCCGGACCACCCGCGCTACGGCACCCTGCGGGGAGAGGAGAATCCGCTCTTCCTGGATCCCTCCTACTGCGCGGACCAGGTCGTGGCGCCATTCATGGAAGGTATGGGAGCCGACGCCGGAGCTCTCCTCTTCCAGTTCGCTCCGCAGGACCTGGGAACGCCGCCGCGCTTCGCCAAACGGCTCCAGGCCTTCCTCGCCGCCCTGCCGCGAGGGCCGGTCTACGCCGTCGAGGTCCGCAACCGCGAGCTGCTGACGGCGGATTACGGAGACGCCCTGGCTTCCGTGGGAGCGTGCCATTGCCACAACGTCCATCCGCGCATGCCCGACATCCGCGCGCAGGCTCGTCTGGTGAGATCGGACCGCGGCCCCATGACCATCATCCGCTGGCTCCTCGGCCCCGGTATGACTTACGAGGAGGCAGGCCGCCGCTACGAGCCCTTCAATCGCATGGCGGCTCCCGATCCCACGAACCGGCAAGCGGTCGCCGATCTGGCACGCGAAGCCCTCACGGCGGAACGTCCTTTCCTCTGTACCATCAACAACAACGCGGAAGGGTCGGCGCCGCTGTCGATCGTCGAGCTGGCAAAGGAGATCCTGGCCCGTCGGGAGGAATCCTAGAACTCCGGCGTCTGCGAGCTGCTGCGGAGAACGACCTCCTCGAGGCGCGCTTGAGGCGGCAGGCGCAGCGCGTACCGGACTGCTTCGGCGATGGTCTCGGGCTGGAGAAACCACTCCTTGCCGGGGGCGCCCGGGGTCGAGCCGGCGAAAGAGGTGTCCACGGCGCCGGGGCGGAGCTCCAGGACCCGCAGCTCCGGGTTCTCCTGCTGGAGCGTGCGGGCCAGCGCTCGCAGCGCGAACTTCGAAGCGGCATAGGGTCCGCCCGTCGGGAAAGTGCGGGTCGACACGTCCGAGGAGATCATCATCACCCAGCCTTTCGCCGCCTTGAGCTGGGGCAGGAACGCCGTGGTGACCGCCCACACCCCTTGAACGTTCACCCGGAAGATCGCTTCGACCTCACCGGGCGAAAACTCCTCCAGCCGTTTGAAGACGCCGATCCCGGCATTGTTGACCAGCACGTCGAGACGGCCGAAGCGGGTCAGGACGGCGTCGCGGAAGGCGGCGACGCTCGCGGAATCACCCACGTCGAGCGGGTGCGCCAAGGACCCCGGCAGACCGGCGGCCAGCCGCTCGATCGCCTCGCGGTCGCGCCCGCCCACAGCGACGGCGTAGCCTTCCTCGGCGAGAACCCGCGCGAAGACCAGTCCCAGGCCGCGCGAGGCGCCGGTGACGACGGCGACTTTTCCGTTATTCATGATTTCCCTTCCACAGGCTTGGCGGTCCGCGTCCGCCAGCGGCGCGCCAGCTCTTCCCACCAGGCCCGCAGCCGTCCCGGCGGCTTCGCCGTCTGTTCGAAGTCTTCGACCGCCACCTGCGGCGGCACGGTGGGGTTGTGATAGAGCTGCCGCAGGTAATGCAGGTGATCCATCACGAAGAGATAGAGATCGGTCTCCGTCCGGCCGGGGAACTCCTCCAGGATGTCGCTCCGGCGGATGACCTCGACCATGGGACGATAAACCTTGTCACGCCAGGAGGCGACCTCCTCGTGCCAGGGAATGTCTCGCCGCTCCTCGATCCCCATGTAGTAGCCGTGGACGCGGATGTGCTCGATCAAACGCTCGTAGCCGTCCGGGACGGTGACGCGAAAATCGTCGGGCGTCTCGGCTTCGAGACCGGTCGCCTCCAGAAAGTCGGCGAGGCCGCTGCGCAGCAGGACATCCTCTACCGAGATCCCGGGTTCGAGCGGCACGGGAGTGAGAAACTCGGTGACGTGGGCCTCGATCGTCGGAGCCTCGAAAGCCCGCGCGACCGAGACACGATGGTGACCATCCACCACAAAGTACGCCTGATCCACCTGATAGAGCTCGACGGGGGGAAAGCCATGAGGACCCTCGGCCAGCCTCTTCAGGCGGTCCCAGCGTTCCTGCAGGGCCTCTTCCCGCGGCAGGAAGGCGCGGTTGAACTCGCCCGGCCGGCCGAGAGTGCCGACGATGGCGTCGAGCGGCACCTGCCGGAACCCGCGATCCACGAGGTGACGCAGCTTCAGCTCCCGCCGCACCGTCTCGAAGGGGAGCAGATCCGTGGGTCGCCCTGCCAGCACGGCCAGCAGATCGTTGATCAATGCCGCGCGGCGCGCGGCCTCGAATCTCGCCGACATGGTTCAATCTAGAATACATCTCCATGAAGACCTTCCTGCTCCTTCTGTCGCTGCTGATGGCTGCGCCCGCCGGATCTGCAGCCGCGAAACCTGCCGCCGCACCGCCGCAGTGGAAGAACGATTGGGCTCGCGGGGCCGTGTTCTACGAGGTCTTCGTGCGCAGCTTCGCCGACTCGAACGGCGACGGCATCGGCGACCTGCAAGGTCTCACGGCCAGGCTCGATTATCTAAACGACGGCAATCCCGCCACGGATAGCGACCTCGGCGTCGACGCCCTGTGGCTGATGCCCGTCTTCGACTCGCCGAGCTATCACGGCTACGACACGGTCGATTACGAGAAGATCGAGCCCGACTACGGCACCGGCGAGGACTTCGACCGCTTCTTGGCGGAGGCGCACCGGCGAGGCATCCGCGTCATCCTCGACCTGGTGATGAATCACTCCAGCTCGCAGCACCCGTGGTTCGTCGACTCCGCGTCCTCGCCGACCTCGGCCCATCGCGGCTGGTACGTGTGGCGCGCCGACGATCCGGGCTGGACGCAGCCCTGGGGCGGCAGCAATCACACCTGGCACGAGAAGAACGGCGCCTTCTACTACGGCATTTTCTGGGGCGGCATGCCGGATCTGAACTTCAGCACGCCGGCCGTGCGGGAGGAGATCGAGCGTCTGGCCGCCTTCTGGCTGGCGCGGGGGGTGGACGGCTTCCGTCTCGACGCCACGCGCCACCTCTTTGCCAACGGCCCCGGCGAGATGCAGAACGATCAGCCCGAAACGCACGCCTTCCTCAAGGAGCTCTCGGATCGCGTGCGGCGGGTCAGGCCCCGCTCCGTGCTGGTCGGGGAGAACTGGACGACCACCGACAAGATCGCCGCCTACTTCGGCTCGACGGCGAAGGTCCAAGGCGGCGACGAGTTGCCGATGAGCTTCAACTTCCCGCTGTCGGAAGCGATCGTCGGCGCCGTCCACGACGGCGAAGCGGCCGGCATCGCGGCAAAGCTGGTGGAAATGGCGGAGCTCTATCCCGCTGGAATCATCGACGCGCCCTTCCTCACCAATCACGACATGACGCGCGTCGCGACCCTGCTCGGCAATGATCCCGCGAAGCTAAGAAGCGCCGCCGCGATCCTCCTCACCCTGCCCGGAGCGCCCTTCCTTTATTACGGCGAGGAGATCGGCCTGCGGAACGGTCCGGGAGGCAACGACGAGCACAAGCGCACTCCCATGCCCTGGGACGCCACGTCCGGCGGCGGCTTCACCACCGGGAAGCCCTGGTTCGACTTCGCGCCGGGCAAGGAGACGGCGAACGTGGCGGCGGAGACGGGCGACACCGATTCACTCCTCTCCCATTACCGCCGGCTGATCCGCCTTCGGCACGCCTCGCCTGCCTTGCAGAAGGGAACGCTCACGCTGCTCAGCCCCGGCGACCGCGGCACGCCCGTCCTGGCGTACCTGCGCGCGGCAGGGAAGGAACGGTTGCTGGTGATCCACAACGTCAGCGCCGCGGAAATGGAGGCCGGGCCGTATACGCTGAAGGCGAAGTCCCTCCAGCCGCTCTTCGGCTCCGTCCCCGCGCCGGTGAAAAGCTCTGAAGGATGGACGCTGCGTCTGCCCGCAGGAGCGAGCGGTGTGTGGCGGTTGAAGTAACCTACTGCTCCGCCGGCACCACTCCCGGAATCACCACATTCCGCCTCCCCCGGCTCTCGAAGTCCGAAAGAATTGTCTCCTGCTTCTTGTCTTTCGGCACGATGAGATCGACGAGCGGCGGCTGATTGGCGGCGTTCTCGCGGCCGCCGCCGAAGCGGTCCTGCCAGCGGCCGGGCGAGATGGGAAGAATCATCAGCGACTTCATCCCTGACTGCTTGCCGAGGACCTTGTTGACGTCGAAGGAGACGAGCAGGTCGGCGCCTGACGTGGCCACCGTATAGGCCCAGGTGGGCTTGGCGGGACCGCCGAGGAAGAGGGCCGGTACGAAGAAGCTGATCTTCTGCCCGCGCACGCGAATCTGAGTGGGAAAGAAGATGCGGGACTCGATATCCACCGGAATCTGTTTCTTGAGCGCCTCGATCTCCGCGTCCTGAAGATCGCTCTCCTCGCGCTTGGCGTCCTCGTTGAGGGTCTTGATGAGCAGCCGCTGCAGCTCGGCCTTGGCCTCGTTGGGCCGCGGCGTGAGAATGACGGCCTTCTCCCAGGCCGTCGCGGGATCGATCTCAGCGTGGCGGCCCGGCAGCATGGTGACGCCTCCGGAGCCCGGCGCGCGATCGGTGTCGATGTAGATGTCCAGGTTCAGGTTGTAGAAACCGTAGCGGGCGACCACGTCGAGCTGCGTGCCGAGGTCATCGATGGCCTCTCGGCCGGGGGTGCGGACGGGCTTGGCGAAGGTGGCTTCGAACCAGGTGCCGTTGCCCTCGTCGCGGGCCGTCAAGGAGAGCAGGTCGAGCTCTCCCGGCTTGAGGTCGTCGCCGAGCGGATAGAGCAGGCTGCCGTCGCCATGATCGTCGCCGCGCGGATCGGTGAGGGTGAAGATCTCCTTGGAGGCGGCATGGGCGGTAGCGGCGGCAAAGACGGCGAGAACGAAGACGACGAAGGAACGGCTGAGTTTCATAACGTTTGGTCCGCCTCTCCGCCCGGACATCAATGTCCGGGCTACGAACGACGCCGGGGTGAACCCGGCTTGAAGTCCCCTCCAGGGGGCGTTGTTGCCAGCCCGGCGATTCATCGCCGGGCGTAGGGGGCGCAGCATGCTGCGCCCCCTGCGGTCGAAACGGTTCGATCGCCTAGAACCGCACCTTCATGAACGCCTTCAGGCGCTGCTGTTTGAAGTCGCGGTCGAGCAGGCTGTTCCAGCCGCCGAAACGGCCGCGGAAGCCCGGCGAGCCGACGGGCACGCCGAAGTCGGCGGCGATCTGCGCGTCGGCGAGCTGCGGCACGAAGCCGCCGCCGAAGTCGGGCTCGAACGAGCCCCAGTTGTACTCGTAGTTGAAGCCGAACTCGGCGCCGCCCAGGGTATAGCGCGCGTAGAGCATCAGCTTGTTCTTGTCGTGCTGGCCGGAAGCCATGTTGTGGAGCTGGTAGGCCTGGAACGCCGTGTTGCCGTCCTGCAGGTCGACGTCATACTTCTCGTAGGTCAGCGAGCTGTACAGGTTGCCCGTGAACTGATAGCCGGCGCCGAGCTGGAACATCTTGTAGTCGAGGTCGCGGTCGTCGTCGGAGAGGCTGTCGAACGGCTTCCACTGATAGCCGGTGACGCCGTTAACGGTGATCACCGGCGGATTGCCATAGATAGCGGCGGTGGAGAAGCCGTTGAAGTAGTTGTTGGTGTTGTTGGCGCACGCCGCACCGCCGCCGGGGCAGTCGCCGGGCTTGAACGGCAGGAAGCGCGCCTCGGTCATCCGCTTGTCGGTCTCGTCGATGAGCTTGACCTTGCCGAACACCTCGACGCCGCTGCCCACGTTGACCAGGGTCTTGGCGCGCAGGACGACGATGTCCGTCTCCTTGTCCTGGAACGGCGCGTAGGCGTTGCGGTACGAGCCGATGCCGGCGTCGGACTCGTGGTTCGGGTAGATCGAGTTGTCGATCGCCCGGGTGTCATCGCCCCAGGCCTGCCAGTTGGTGTTGTAGTCGATCTTGCTGTACTCGCCCGACAGGTCCCAACTGCCGAGCGTCCACTTCGGCACGATGGTGATGCCCTTCCAGCCGATCGACGTCTCGGCCATCGGCTCCTCGAAGTCGGTGAACTCGTTGTCGACGTTGATCGTCGCCACCTGCTGGGCGGTGCCCTGCCAGCCGCCGTAGCCGATGCGCGTGGGATTGCCGGCGAACACGCCGAACGCCGAGTTGTCCGGACCGGGGAAGACCCAGGTCGAGTCGTGGCCTTCGGTCAGCAGCACGTCGGCCTCGCGGCGGGCGGCCAGCATGGAGACGTACTGGGCGCCGATGTCGAAGTACTCCAGGTTGAAGGTGAGGCCGTTGGCCAGGTTGATGTCCACATCGGCCTTGTAGGTCTCGTCGTCCAAGTCGCCGGCGGGCACCGGCGAGAAGCCGGAGATGCTGAAGAAGCCGGAAGGCGCACCGAACCGGGGATCGGACTCGGCCTCGGAAGAGTAGATCGCGGCGCGGAAGTCGATGACCGGGTTCGGATGGATGCCGAACTTCAAGCCGGCGACGTCGTTCTTGAACCGGCTCGCCACGTCGCGGCCGTCATCGAAATCGCGGTCGTGGCCGTCGATTTCGAGATCCCGCGTGCGCTCGTAGACCACCGCGCCGTCGAAGAGCGAGCTGGGGGCGAACTTGAGCTGCAGGCCGTAGGCGCCGTCCTGGCCGGTGTAGTTGCCGGTGTTGAAGTTGGGGCCCGCCCACAGCCGCGGCAGCGAGACGCGGATCAGGTCATAGCTCAGCCGGCGGCCGAAGAGCGGCCCCTGGAAGAGCACGGCCTTGGCGTTGTCGCGGTCGATGTAGCGGATCTTGCCGATGGTGAACGGATCGAACATGCCGAGGTCGCTCGAGCCGATGGTGACGGCGTCCACCCACTTGTAGCCGGGGGTGAAGCGCGCCGTCAGTCCGCGCATCTTGATGTACTCGTTGGAGCGCGGATCGAACTCGCCGCAGTCGCCGCCGATGCAGTCGCCCTGCGGCGGGTTCTCCAGCGCCGGATTGCGGCCGCCGAAGCCGCCGAAGTTCGTCCACTGGTTCTGGTTGAACCGCGACTGGATGCGGCCGGTGACCTCGATGTACTTGGAGGGGCGGGAGGCGATCAGCAGGTTGATCTCGGTGCCCTGGCCGTTGTCGCCGTAACCCTCGCCCGGAACGGTGGTGAAGTTGTAGACGCTGCCGTCGGTGTGCTGGGTTCCCCACAGCCACTTCGTGTAATCCTCGCCGGTGATGATCATCGTCTGGCCGTCGACGGCGAACGCCGGCACGGACATGAGCGCCGCCGCCGCCAGCAGCGCGAACGCGAACCCTCTGGAAAATCTCATATCAGCTCTCCTCCCTGGTCAGGAGCGGATCTACTTCTTGACCATTTTGAGGACGGCGAGCTGCTTCGGGGTGCCGTCCGGGTTGCACTCGTACTTGAGCATCTGATGCTGCGCCTCGACCTCGTCCGCCGCGCCGGTGCCGCTGCCCGCCAGGATGTCCATCACGTGCGGATCGCAGTCGGTGTCGGTGCCGCCGCCGAAGCGGTGCTGCCCCTCGTACTCGTTGACCTTGCGGGTGAGCAGGTCCTTGCCTTCGGGGAAGCCCTCGTTGGACTGGATGATCACCTGATAGCCCCACTGCGACGGATCACCGCCGCCGAGCTGATCGAGGTCCACCGTGGCCGAGATCGTCCGGCCGGCGCCCTTGACGCGCGTCGGGATGACCACCGCCGCCTGCTGCGCGGCCGGCATCTTCTCCGACTCGGTCTTGACGCGGCCCGGCGGCTGCGGCGAGAGGATCACCATGCGGTCCCACTCGTTGCCGTCCGCGAAGGTGACGTTGGTGCCCGGAGGGCCTTCCTTGAACCCCCCTTCCTTGTTGTCGATGAAGATGAAGACCATCTGCACCGAGAAGCCGCCACCCATCCGCCACGGATCGTCGAGCGGCGTGTTGAAGGTGACGCCGAGGTCCACCTTGCCGCCGCTGACCTTGACGTCGAACGCCGTCATGTCGAACGAGCCGCGCTTGTACACCTGGTCGGTGGGATAGGTGTAGCTGCCCGGTCCGTTGTCGTCGTTGGCGGGGTCCTTGAAGGACACGCCGCTCTGGGCGAGCGCCGCGCCCGCCAGCAGCAGGCCGGCCGCGGCCATCGTGACTCCCGTCTGCCAGAAACTCTTGGACATGAAAACCTCCTTTGCTAGGGCTCAGCCCTTGACTGCGCCGGCCGTCAGACCGGAAACAAGATATTTTTGCAAGAACATGAACAATACCATGACCGGAATCGCGGCGACGATCGAGCCGGCCGCGAAGTACCCCCACTGCTGCGAGAAGCCGCCGACGAAGAAACGCAGGCCCACCGGGCCGGTGTACATGTCCTCGCGGTTCATGAACGTGGCCGCCTGGATGAACTCGTTCCAACCGGTCATGAACGAGAAGAGCGCCGTCACCGCCACCGCGGGTTTCGCCAGCGGCAGCACGATGCGGAAGAAGATCGTCGCCTGCGACGCGCCGTCGATCAGCGCCGACTCCTCCAGCTCCTTGGGGATGGTGTCGAAATAACCCTTCATCATCCAGACGCAGAACGGGATGGCGGTCACCGTATAGATCAGCACCAGCCCGGTGAAGGTCGATCCCAGGTTGAGCCACTGGGCGATGATGATGTAGAGCGGGATCAGCATCAGGGTGCCGGGGAACATCTGCGAAACGAGGAACGCCATCAGGCCGGCGCGGCGGCCGGGGAACCGGAAGCGCGAGAAGGCGTAGGCCGCGGTGCAGGCGAGAAAGACCCCCAGGAGCGTGGTGGAGCCCGCCACGATGACGCTGTTCAACAGCCAGCGCGCGAACGGCTGGTCCGCGAACAGCGAGCGGAAGTTCTCCATCGAGACGTGCTCCGGCCAGGGGATGACGGCGCGCACGCGGTCCCACGCCGTGGCGTCCGCGGGCACGTCGGCGATCGCCAGGCTCTGGCCGCCGGAGAAGGCGATGGTCAGCACCCAGAAGATGGGATAGAGGGTGACCGCCACCATGAAGATCACGAACAGATGGAGCGGCCAGTGGGCCGGCTCGTCGCTGCGGCGGGACCGGCTCATCCGATGGCCTCCGTCGCCCGCGTCACCCGGTTCTGCCAGGTGCCGTAGGCCAGCAGGATGAGGAAGATGATGGCCGAGTAGGCGGCCGCGTAGCCGTAGCGGTACTGCTCGAACGCCAGCTTGTACGACTGGGTGATCAGGATCTCGGTGGCGCCTCCCGGCTGGCCGGCGGAAACCAGATAGATCACGTTGAACATGTTGAACGTCCAGATGACCGACAGGATGACCGCCGGCACCAGCGCCGGCCGCAGCGAGGGCAGCGTGATCGAGCGGAACTGCTGCCAGCGCGTCGCGCCGTCCACCCGCGCCGCCTCATAGAGGTCGGCCGGAATCGATTGCAGGGCGCCCAGCGAGATCACCATCATGAATGGAAAGGAGAGCCAGCCGTTGGTCGTCAGCACCGCCAGGAACGAGGTGAACGGCCGCTCGAACCAGGGCACCGCCGGGCCGCCGAAGAGCTGGATAATCTGATTGACGACGCCGAACTGGCGGTGGAACATGCCCTTGAAGATCAGCGACGTGATGTAGTTGGGCACCGCCCACGGCAGGATCAACAGGACGCGGTAGACGGGGCGCAGCGCGAATCCCCGCAGGTTGAGGATCAGCGCGAGGGTCAGCCCCAGCGTCACGCCGATGGCCACGTTCGCAACCGTCCAGATGACGGTGAACACCAGCGTGTAGTAGAAGTTCTGATAGTTCCAGACGCTCCCCTCCGCCGTCTCCTTCGTCACCCTGAAATCGCTCAGGATGTCGCCGTAGTTGGCGAGGCCGACCCAGGTCTCGGCGATCGACTTGTCGGTGTTGTAGATGTTGGCGTTGGTGAACGACAGGGCGATGCCGTAGAAGAAGGGGAAGAAGACGAGAAACAGCATGCCGATGAGAGCCGGCATCGTGTAGGCGTAGGCGACGCGATGCTCGACCAGCGCGGTACCGGTGCGAGCGGCCCAGCCGAGCCCCACGAAGGCGAGCACGGCGAGCGACAGCGCGGCGAGAGTGGCGACCGAGCGGGTCAGGCGGCCGGCGTCGGCTCCGGCGAGCTCGCCCAGACGTCCCTCGTCCACGACGCCGGTGGCGGTGACGAGCCCGCGAGCCTGGCGGAACTCGTCGGCATCCCAGAGGGTGGGCTCGAGCGGCTTGGCGGCGGGGATGGCCAGATCGGCAAGAAGGGACTCCGCTTTCTTCGACTCCTCCGCGATGCGCTCGGCGACGGCCGACGACGAAGCGCGGCGCTCGACCTTCACGATGCCCAGGGCGTATCTGCCGTACGCCCAGAGATCGATCACCAGCACCGCAGCGGCTGCCGCGGCGAGCAGCCACCGGCGCTCGCCCAGCACCAGCGAAAGCAGCAATAGGGCGACGACCGGCGCGATCCAGGCGGCCAGGAAGGGCACCCAGGCGAACGCGGCCGGCTCGTGCTCGGCCCGGGTCTCCATCTGCACCATGCCGATCACCTCGCCGCTGCGCTCCAGGGGAGCCGCCAGCAGAAGGACGCCTTGCGGCCGGCGCTCGATGGCGATCTCCGGCGCCCGCGCCGCGCCCTCGGCCCCTTCGCCGTTCCCTTCCACGGCGGCCCGCAGCTTCTGGCCGAGGTCGTAGAGGGGTTTCTCCGCCAGGACGAGGCTCCGCGGCGCGGCCTTGTCCCGGGAGTCTTCCGGCGCCGTCGAGGCCTCCAGCTTGCGGCCGTCGAACTTGACGACACGGATCGCCGCCACCTCCGGATGCTCGCGGGCGAAGCGGGCCACGGCGTTGCGGACCTTGACGCCTTCATCCTCCTGCGGTGCTTCAGCCTGGCCCTGATCGAGCGCCGCGAGCTCGTCGCCGAGGCCGAACCCGCTCTCCTCCGCCGGCGCCGCCTCCTCCGCGGCGCCGCCGCTGGCCCGGTCGGCGACCGCGGCGAGCGCGGAGAGGGTCACTACCGCCTTGCGCTCCGCCCGCTCCCGGCGCTCGGCCGAGAGAGACCCGGCGAGGAGCGCGGCCCCGAGCCCCACGCCGAGCAGGGCGGCGAGGGCGAGGCCGATCAGGAACCGGCGGCGGTGCGAAGGCGTCCGGGCCATGACGTCACTTCTTCAGCAGGTTGGCGATGCGCTCGATCAGCTCTTTCTGCGCCTGATCCAGCGCCTGCTTCGGCGTCGCCGTCTTCTGGACGATGGTGTTCATCGCCGTGGTGGCGGGCGACCACATCATCGACATCTCCGGCAGGTTCGGCATCGGCACGGCAACGTCCACCTGCTGGCGGAAGGCCTTGAGGATCGGATCGCCGGCCACCTGCGGATCGGCGTACACCCCCTTGTTGGCCGGCGTCTGCCGCCCCTCGACCGCCAGGACCTTACCGGCGGGTACGTCGGTCAGATACTTGGCGAACGCGAAGGCCTCTTCCTTGTTCTTCGACGGCGCCGCCACGTAGACCCCTTCGACGGTGATCCACGGCCGCATCGGCTTGCCGCCGTTCTCGCTGATCGCGGGAAGGGGAGCCAGCGCGTAGTCGATATCCTTCGACACTTCGCCCAGGAACCAGGGACCGGAGAAGACCATGGCCGCCTTGCCGCCGTTGAACAGCGAGGTGATGAGCGCCGTCGACGGCTCGGCCGGCATGAAGCCCTGGTTGATCCACTTCAGCAGCAGCTCCAGCGACTTGACGTTCTGCGGCGAGCTCAGGGTCGGCTTGCGGTTCGGGCCGAAGACGCCGCCCCCGAAGCCGTTCATCAGCGCGGCGTGGTAGTAGAAGTCGGAGTACCAGTAGACGAGGCCGAACTTGCCGGCGGCGGCGTTGGTCAGCTTCTTGGCCTGGGTCTCCAGCTCGGCCGTGGTCTTGGGCGGCGTGGCGAGCAGCTTCTTGTTGTAGATGAGGGTGATGACCTTGAAATTGAGCGGCAGTCCGTAGGTGTTGCCCTGATAGGTCATGGCGTCCATCGTGGCCTTGAGATATCGACCCTTGATCTTGTCGTCGAGGAAGAAGTCCAGGTTCTCGACCGTATTGCCCGCCACGATCCAGCCGCCCAGGCGGTCCTGGGCGAAGATGAAGACGTCCGGTCCCTTGCCGCGGGGCACCGCCGCGGTGATCTTGTCGGCGAAAGCGTCGTAGGGCACGGCGAGCGTCGCGACCTTGATCTTGCCGGCGTTGGCCTTGTTGAAGTTCTCGACCACCTTTTCGAAGGCAGCCTTCTCGCCGCCGCGGTAGCCGTGCCAGACGACGATCTCCTTCTGCGCCAGGGCGAGGGCGGGAGCGAACACCAGAAGAGCGCCGAGGATGCCGCGGAGGATGTGAGGTCTCATGAAGGTTCTCCTGTTGCGACATGGGAAAGGAGTGAAACGTCAGAACGTGGAGATTGCCAGGGCGAGGGTAGATTGAGCGCTCTGCCCTTCGAAACCTCACCCCC